>JAAXHL010000074.1 GCA_012270865.1 Candidatus Poribacteria bacterium
TTGATAGATTTGAGAAATATCAGATAAATTAATCTTCAGATAACCTCGCCAAACAAAATATGAACTTAGACACGCAAATCCATCAATTCCGTGAAACCTTTTACAACGTCAAAGCCGAGGTACAAAAACGTATCGTCGGTCAGGATGCCATCATCGAAGGCGTACTTTTTTGTCTACTCGCCAACGGACACACGCTCCTCGAAGGTATCCCCGGCTTAGGCAAAACGCAGCTGATTCACACACTCAGCGAAGCACTCAACCTCAAATTCCAGCGTATCCAATTCACACCCGATATGATGCCTTCCGATGTCACAGGCACGACGCTCCTTATCGAAGACGAGCGCGGCAGCAGACAACTCGAATTCCGACAGGGACCCATCTTCGCACAACTCATCCTCGCAGATGAGATTAACCGTGCCACACCGCGCACCCAATCCGCACTCCTTGAAGCGATGCAGGAACGGACTGTCACCGTCGGACGCGACAGCCACAAATTAGAAGAACCGTTCTGCGTCTTGGCAACGCAAAACCCGTTGGAAATGGAAGGTACCTATCCGCTCCCAGAGGCGCAACTCGACCGGTTCCTCTTCAAACTCCTCATCGACTTTCCGAGCGAAGACGAAATCGTCGAAATCCTACGCCGCACGACATCCGGTACCGACATCACCATCGAAAAGGTTGCCAACGCTGAGACACTCAACGAGATGCGCCGACTCGTCCCGCAAGTCCCGATTGCTGAGCATGTCGAACGGCACATCATCCGACTCGTCCGTGCCACGCACCCGGATTCCGAGGATGCACCGGACATCGTAAAACGCTACGTCCACCTCGGGGCGGGTATCCGAAGCGTGCAAGCGATAGCCCTCACCGCTAAAATCAATGCCCTCCTTGACGAACGCTACAACGTCGCCTTTTCAGACATTGACTCCGTGTTACGCCCCGCACTCCGCCACCGTATCCTCCTCAACTTCGAGGGACAAGGCGAAGGCATCGAACCCGACACCGTCGTCACCGAAGTCCAAAACGCTATAACGCCAGTATCCTAATTTCTGTTCCTTCGTTATTGTCAAAAACCCCAAAAAATGACAACCCATAAGAGAATAAATTAATCCCTTGATACCTTCTTGAAATGCCATTATAATAAATAAATATATGAAAAATTGAGGACAATCATCTCTACCAGACTTACCCGCTTAGAAACCGGGAACCTTGGCGATTTTAAACGGTTGAATCAGGATTTATACGAATTGAGGATACATTATGGACCCGGATACCGAATTTACTTCGGCAGCCTTCAAAATACCGTTGTTATTCTACTATGTGCTGGAACAAAAGACACACAACAACGAGACATCACCAGAGCACAAAACTACTGGAACGACTTTATTCAGCAAACAAAGGAGCAGTCGCAATGAGCATAGACACGAAAATCCAACAGTGCACAATCCCTTTTAAAGACTTTCTGCTAAAAGACCTCGCCGAACCTGAATTCGCAAAAGGGTATTTGAAGACAGCACTCCAAGATTTCTATGTAGATGGTAATCTCGAAATAATGTTGCTTGTTATTAGAAATATTGCACAAGCACAAGGTGGTACTGAAAACCTTACAAAGTGGACACGCCTCAGCACACACGCACTCACCTATCTGCTACAACCTGAGGACTCACTGCAATGGGACAAAGTGTTAGATATTCTCTCCGAATTATCTGAGGAGGATCGCATATCCTAACGCAAGGAGATACGATGTTCAAAACAGGTTTTGTGATCGCAGTCGCTTTTTTGCTTCTGCTTTTTTGGCACTGATCTGTGGCCGGCTTCCATCGAGTTTTTATGGAACTGTAAAGTCAGCACCACAAGTACGCAAATTATGGGTGGATTTTCTCAATGCTCGTAAAAAATGATGCAATCAGATGCTTGCACTTTACCATAGCGTTGGTATCGCTAACCGCTTTTGTAGGGAGGCACTCCAATGATGCCCTTTGTGCCTACATAAAATTTTACTTTGCCATCCATCCCCAAATTATGCTAAAATGCACGTAGCATGAACCAGCATACTCTAAAACACACACACAAAGAACTCCGCAACCTGCTCGGAACACGTTTTAGCACAGACGACACCGTCCGAGACGCACACGCACGCGATGCCTCCTATCACCGAGACGCGCTCCCGGATGCCGTCGCCTTCCCGAAAACCAACGCCGAAGTTTCTGAGATCGTCAAAATCTGTGCGAAACACAAGATACCGATAATCCCTTACGGCACCGGTACCGGTGTCGAAGGCGCAGCCGTCGCAACCGAAGACGCACTCTGTATCGCACTCAACGAAATGAACCGTATCCTCCGTGTCAATCCAGACGACAGAGATGCCACCGTCGAAGCAGGCGTGACACGCTTACAATTGAACACATACCTTGAAAATATCGGCACGCAACTCCATTTTCCTGTTGATCCGGGGGCAGACGCTTCACTCGGTGGGATGGTCGCAACCCGTGCCTCTGGCACGAGTGCCGTCCGATACGGGACAATGCTCGATAACGTCCTCGGTTTGACAGTCGTCACTGCCGACGGCTCCATCGTCCGGACGGGGAGTAGGGCACGGAAATCCGCCGCAGGCTACGATCTCACCCGTCTCCTCATCGGTTCGGAAGGCACCCTCGGAGTTATCACCGAAATCACGCTAAAATTGACAAGGTTACCGGAAGCAGTCGCCGCAGCCGTCTGTGCGTTTCCGAGCGTCGCCGCAGCCGTAGACACCGTTATCAAAATGATGGATACAGGTATCAGCATCGCACGCATCGAACTGTTAGACGAACTTCAAATGGATGCCGTCAACAGATATGCCGGGTTGGATTACGAAGTTGCACCGACACTCTTCCTTGAGTTCCACGGGTCTGAACACACCGTCGCGGAGAGCTCCGAGAATGCCGGTAAAATCGCAGCCCGACACGGGAGCGGCGATTTTCGGTGGGCAACAGACGAAGCCGAACGCAAACGGCTCTGGCAAGCACGATACGATAGCTACTACGCCGCACTCAACCGCCGCCCGGGTTCCGTCGGCTATGTCACCGATGTCTGTGTCCCGATCTCTCGACTCGCGGAATGTATAGCGAAAACCAAAGCACGTCTCACAACATCAGACCTTACACCATCAATCCTCGGACACGTCGGCGACGGCAATTTTCACGTCGTATTTCCGCTTGAACCCGATAACAAAGACGAATTAGCAGAGGCACAACGACTCAGCGATCAGATTGTAGACATCGCTTTAGAGATGGACGGCACCTGTACGGGTGAACACGGGGTCGGCATCGGGAAACGCAACGCATTGGAGAAGGAACACGGAGAAGCCGTCAACTTGATGCGTGCCATCAAACACGCCTTGGATCCGCAAAATTTAATGAATCCCGGCAAAATCTTTTTGTAGATACGATTTCAGAATAGAAGCATGGCAAACAACTGGAAAACCCTCATCACCGATTACGCTTGGCACTCTATAGAACCGGAACGCCAAGTACTTGCCGAAATCGGGGCAGAACTCATCGCTGCGGAGACTGGCGACGAAGCAGAACTCCTAACGCTTGCACCAACAATGGATGGCATCCTGACCTGCTGGAAACCTCTCCGTGAACCTGTCATCGCCGCCGCCACAAAATGTCAGATTATCGGACGTTGCGGCATCGGACTCGACAATATTGATGTAGAGGTTGCTACCGAACACGGCATCGTTGTTACGAACGTTCCCGCTTACTGTGTTGATGAAGTCTCCGACCACGCCATGGGACTCTTACTGGCGTGTGCCAGAAAAATCCCACGCTTCAATCGCGCTGTCAGGGACGGTGTATGGGACCAGAATATCGGACCAGCGATGCACAGAATCCGAGGCAAAACACTCGGCATCATTGGGTTCGGACGGATTGGGCAAGCCATAATTCCTAAAGCCAAAGCGTTTGGACTTACAATCAACGTCTGCTCGCCGCGCACGGACCCCGAACGCATTCGGCAACACGGCGCACAGAAGGTATCGTTTCAGGAACTCCTTACAAGGTCTGACTTTATCACGATCCACGCGCCGTTGACAACGGAAACAGAACACCTATTTAGCGTCGCCGAATTCCGTGCCATGAAACCGACAGCATTTTTAATTAATACGGCGCGCGGCGGTATCGTAGACACCACCGCACTCACAGAGGCACTCCGAAACGGAGACATCGCCGGGGCAGGTTTAGACGTACTCGAAACCGAACCCCCTGAATCGGACACTGAACTGCTAACGCTTGAAAACGTCGTCGTTACACCGCACGTCGCTTTCATCTCAGAAGAATCAATTCTTGACTTGGAGGTCACCGCTGCCAGATGTGTGGCGCAGGTACTAACCGGACAACTACCGGAATCCATCGTAAATCCATCGGTCTTAAAGCAACCAAACCTCCGCGCAAATTTCTGATGAACTGTTAAACCCAAAAGTATCACCTGCCTTCTCACTACGAAGCAAGCGCAGGCGGATATACGGAGATAAATATGAAACCACAAGTCCACCCAAACGAACCGCAAGGTATAATTAAAAAACTCCCTGACGCAACGGGTCATTTCGGACAATTCGGAGGCAGATACGTCCCCGAAACCTTAATGCCAGCACTCTTAGAACTTGAAGACGCATACGACCAACTCAAAGATAACTCGGATTTCCAACAAGAATTCCGCTATTACCTCCGAGAATACGTCGGACGACCGAACCCGCTCTATTACGCTGAACGCCTGACGGAGACCCTCGGCGGTGCAAAGATATATCTCAAACGCGAAGACCTTAACCATACAGGCGCGCATAAGATTAACAGTGCAATCGGTCAAATCCTGCTCGCGCGATGGATGGGCAAAAAACGCATTATCGCCGAAACCGGTGCCGGACAACACGGGGTCGCAACAGCCACAGTCGCCGCAAAATTCGATATGGAGTGCGAAGTCTATATGGGTGAGGAAGACATAGAACGGCAGGCACTCAACGTTTTCAGGATGCAGTTGATGGGAACAAAAGTCGTGCCTGTTAACTCCGGTTCACGTACGCTCAAGGATGCGATCAACGCCTGCTTCCGAGATTGGGTCACGAATGTCCGCACGACGTACCTACTGCTCGGTTCGGTTGTCGGTGCGCACCCCTATCCGATGATCGTCCGGGATTTCCAAGCCGTCATCGGTGAAGAAGCGAGATCACAAATCTTAGAACAGGAAGGCGCGTTACCGGATTGCGTGGTCGCCTGTGTCGGTGGTGGCAGCAATTCGCTCGGTATGTTCTATCCGTTCTATGCCGATGAATCCGTCCGAATGATCGGCGTAGAAGCCGCCGGTGAAAGCATCCGTAGCGGACGACACGCCGCACCGCTTACCGCAGGCAGTGTCGGTGTCTTCCACGGTGCCAAGTGCTACCTATTACAAGAAGATGACGGACAGATAACCCCCGCACACTCCATCTCTGCCGGGTTAGATTATCCCGGTGTCGGACCCGAACATAGTTATTACCGTGAAACCGGTCGAGCAGAATACGTCCCGATCACCGATACCGAAGCGGTAGAAGGGTTCCAACTCTTATCGGAGACAGAGGGTATCATCCCCGCATTAGAATCCGCACACGCCATCGCCTATCTGCGGAAACTCGCACCGAAACTCGGTAAAGACAAAGTCATCGTCGTATGCCTTTCCGGTAGAGGCGATAAAGATGTCTATACCATCGCAAAAGAATTAGGTATCAGTCTCTAATTTCGTCCGAACCCATCTGGGACGCTGTTATTCAGGGAACGCCTGACGTGAACGTGATAAAAAAATTGCTATTTTGATGCCTTCTATGATATAATTATTTTGTTCAGTTTTTGTAGTAAAACCTAAACGGTACTCTTTCTCAAGGTGTACGTTTTCAGAAGCATGGAAGGTTTTCCAATTCCTAACGGAACCTGATTCTACGCGGAAACATTAAAGATTTCAAAATCTCTTCAGTCCTGTAAGGTTTATTTGCTTGGGTATTTCTTACGTATGTTTATAGAAATGCGTTTGAAAGAAGGATTCAGCCCTGTAAGGGCGGCATGTTTATATTAATGGTCTATAAAATTGTCCAAAATCGCTAAATTGACACCTATAGTATTATGGCAAAGGAGAACGCAATGGCAAACATTACGAAACTTCAAGAAACGATTCTGGCACTCTCCGAAACCGATTATCAACAATTGAGACAATGGTTCAATGAATTAGATAGAGACGAATGGGATCAGCAAATCGAAGCCGATTCAAACGCCGGAAAATTGGATTTTTTAATGGCTGAGGCACTTGAAGCAAAAGAAAAAGGGACGCTTAAAAATCTTGAGGATCTTTAAGTGCACAGAACGACACCGCGCTTCTGGCGATATTTTGAGCAATTGCCAGAACCTGTGAAAAGAGTCGTAAGGCAGAATTTTGGTCTACTCTTAACGAATCCAAGGCACTTATCTCTCCATTTTAAGAAAGTTGGCAAGTATTGGTCAGCGCGAGTCGGACAAGATTATAGAGCACTTGCAATTAAAGACGGAAGTGATTTCAATTGGGTTTGGATCGGTAAACACGACGAATACGAGAGATTGATTAAATCCTAATCCAGTATCACAAAACAATTTCACCAACGAATTTTAAATCAACGAATTGCTCCAGATACGTATAAATAAATGAGGTGGCACCATGACCAGCGAAACCGCAGGCTCTGCCTCAAACCAGTCGCCACAGCAAAAAGTCCGTAAATTTATCGGTTGGCTCGTACATCGGGACGGTCCCCTTCGGAATTGGCGATATGTTCCGACGCACGTGCTATTGCGCAAACTGCGATCAGAATCCGCCGAAATGCGCGCTTATGCCGCTGAAGGATTAGGAGGCATCGGCGATGTGCATGCTGTTGATCCGCTCATCAACGCCTTAACCGATAACAACTCGACCGTCCGCCGTTTCGCCATCTCCTCACTCGGACATATCCGTGATACCCGGGCCGTTGATGTCCTTATCCCGTTTCTACAAGATGAAGAAGCAGACATGCGATGCGCCGCCGCTGTCGCACTCGGCGAATTAGGACTCAGCGAAGACAGATTTTCAACGCCACCGACCCAGATCATAGAGGCACTCATACACAGCATAACAGACAGCGATAGAGGGGTCTGTTCCGCAGCGATTGTCGCCTTAGGTAGAATCGGGAACCCGCAAGCCGTCTCCGCACTCAAAGCCCTCGAAGAAACCACCGAAAGCGAATGGATCCGACGCTACATTAGCGAAGCACTCCATCAAATCGAAGAACAGAACACCTAATGATTAAGAGCATTTTCGATAAATTTTTAATTTGAATTAACGATGTACACTGTGCTATTATAAAATGGAATGAAACCTAAAAAAATTCCACAAACAGATTCAACTCGGGAACTCGCCGAGTTCTGGGATACACACGACTTAACTGATTTTGAGGACGAACTTGAAGAGGTACATGAACCTGCTTTGAAAGGCATCACAACGCTCTCTATCTTCAAAAATTATGAACGAAACACAAAACTTCAAATCTGGATACGTTAGCATTATCGGTGCCCCAAACGTCGGGAAATCGACGCTGCTGAACACTATTCTGGGGCAGAAGTTAGCCATCGTCACCCCGAAACCGCAGACAACCCGTAACCAGATACGTGGCATCCATACCACTGACACCTGTCAGATCATTTTCGTCGATACCCCCGGACTGATGAATCCGAAGTACCGCCTACAGAGCGAAATGGTCAAAACCGCTTACGGTGCCCTCGGAGATGCCGATGTCGTACTTTTCGTCGTTGATGCCGCGCACCGAGACCCAGACATTGAAGACACAATCCTAAAACGTCTCAAGCGCACGAAACAGACGACAATCCTCGTATTCAATAAGGTAGACATCGTTGATAAACTGACCCTGCTCCCGCTCTTTGAGGACTACAACCAAAAATTTGAATTCGCACACATAATTCCGATCTCAGCTCTAAACGCTGACGGGGTCCCGGTACTTCTTGAGCAGATCGAAGACTACTTGCCGCCCGGGCCGCTCTATTTTCCTGAAGATCAACTCAGCGACCTCCCTGAACGCTTTTTCATCGCCGAAACCGTCCGTGAAAAGATTATGCTTCTGACGAAACGCGAGATCCCCTACGCATCCGCTGTCGTCATCGAAGAATTTGAAAAACGTCAGACAAATAAATCGGAAGACATCACCTATATCCGCGCTGTCATCTATGCAGAACGACAGACACAGAAGCAAATTATCATCGGGAAGAGTGGTAAACTCATCAAACGAATCGGTCAACTCGCGCGACCTGATATCGAGAAATTCTTAGATGCCCGCGTCTTTTTAGAACTGTACGTAACAGTCAAAGCCGACTGGCGCAGAGATGTCCGTCAACTTAAGGAGTTAGGCGGCTTTGTGGATATTTAACTTCGTCCTGCAGGTCCCTACATCCGTAGGGGCTGGGTTACCCAGACCCTACAGAAAAAAGGAACAAGAACGTCCTAACCACCCTGACCGAACCGCAAGGAATAATTAAAAAATGACAGAAGAAGCAATCCACGTCCAAGGCGCGCGAGAACACAACTTAAGAAACATTGACATCCAACTCCCTAAAGATAAGCTCATCGTTTTTACCGGCGTTAGCGGCTCCGGCAAATCTTCACTCGCAATTGATACCGTCTATGCCGAAGGACAGCGGCGATACATCGAATCCCTATCCGCTTACGCACGCCAATTTTTAGGGCAGCTCGGAAAACCGGACGTAGACGAAATCGTCGGACTTTCCCCCTCCATCGCGATTAGTCAAGGGTCAACAGGACACAACCCGCGCTCCACAGTCGCCACCGTAACCGAGATTTACGACTATCTCCGCGTCCTCTATGCCCGTGTCGGTCAACTACATTGTGTTGAATGTGGAAGTGAAATCGGTTCACAAACCGAGTCAGATATCGTTAAAACGCTCCTCGACTATCCTGACCGGACAAGACTCATCATCTTAGCACCCATCGCCAGAGGCACTCGTGGGGCACACCAAAAAGAATTTGAGGACCTCCGAAAAGCAGGTTTCGCGAGATTACGAGTCGATGGCGAGATACACGAACTCCGTCCAGGATTTGCCCTGAGTCGCAACCGACGCCACGATATCGATCTCGTTATTGATCGGATCGTTATTAAGGACGGCATTGAGGCACGCGTCGCTCAAGCAGTAGACACAGCACTTGCGCGTGGAGAGGGAATCATGCTGGTTCAAACCGTTCCGACTGAAGGCCACGCATCGCCATTCCTGCCGAAAGAAGATGACCTCCTCTTTAGTAAAAACTATACCTGTTTAGAATGCGGAATTAGTTTCGTGAAGCCGGAACCCCGCCATTTCTCTTTTAACAATCCAGACGGAATGTGCGAAAATTGCCGAGGTTTAGGCGTACAGATGGGTATCTTACCGAAGTTAATCGTTCCAGATGAAACGCTCTCCATTATGCAAGGTGCCATTAGTCTATGGGGACCCCTCAACAAACAGAAGCGCGCCACAGAAAAAGCCATCGCTGAAGCCGTCGGAAAACACCTCGGATTCGACATCAAAACACCTTGGAACGAACTCACACAGGAACAGCAAGACGCTATCCTTTACGGCACCGGCGACGTTGTCCTCACAATTACGACCCCAGGTACAAGCAAACACAAGCGGCGAAAACAGCGACGACGGCATCGCGTCCATTTTCGTGGTATCATCCCCGCCGAAGAACAGAAACACTACTTTGAGGACAATGCTGAAGCCGACGAAGACGATTTTCCCGACCACTTCGCCAAAATGACCTGTAGAGAATGCGACGGCACCCGGTTGAACGCGTGGATAAAGTCTGTAACAATAGCGGATACACCGATAACCGACATCCTCGAAATGTCTATTCAGGATGCGACCGAATTTTTTAACAAATTAACACTCCCAGAACGTGAAACATTCATCGCCAAAGAACTCCTGAAAGAAATCCGAGGCAGACTCGGCTTCCTTATGGGTGTAGGATTGGGATACTTGACGCTTGCGCGTCCGGCACCGACACTCTCCGGCGGTGAAGCACAGCGCATCCGCCTCGCCAGCCAAGTCGGCGCAGGGTTACGAGATGTCACCTATGTACTTGATGAACCGAGTATCGGGTTACACCCGCGCGACCACGCCGGGCTTCTCACAACACTCCTAAATTTACGCAACCAAGGCAACACCGTTATTGTTGTTGAACACGATGAAGCAACCATGTTAGTCGCCGATTGGATCGTCGATTTCGGACCTGGGGCAGGGATTAAAGGCGGGAAAATAACCGACATCGGAACCCCTGCACAATTCATCAAGGAGAGCAATTCGCTTACGGCGCAATACCTCCGCGGCGATAAAGTAATTATCCAACCGGAGTCCCGTCGTCCTACAGGCGATAGATGGATACAGATCCGCAACGCACGGCAAAACAACCTTAAAGAGATTAATCCGAAAATACCGATCGGCACCCTCTGCTGTGTGACAGGTGTCAGCGGTTCCGGGAAGAGTTCCTTAATCCACGATATCCTCTACAACGCACTCGCTCGCGACCTCATGAAAGCGAAAACTGTACCCGGCGACTACGACGATATTCGCGGTGTCATCGAAGACAAAGACGTTCCTATTTCCAACGTCATCGATAAAATCATCAACATCAACATGGCACCCATCGGACGAACACCGCGTTCCAACGCTGCGACCTACACAAAGGTGTTTGACGCGATTCGATCGCTCTACGCCGGTTTGCCCGACGCGAAGCTACGCGGCTATAAACCCGGACGCTTCAGCTTCAACGTTAGCGGCGGCAGATGTGAAGCATGCAACGGCAACGGCGCGAAAAAAGTCGATATGGGACTCCTCTCCGATGTCTGGGTAGAATGCGAAGTCTGCGAAGGAAAACGCTTCAACAGCGAAACGCTCAGCATAAAATATAAGGACAAAAACATCTCTGAAGTCCTCGAAATGGATATCGATACCGCACTTGAACATTTCGCCGATATTCCAAGAATCGCAAGAGGGCTGCGACTCCTCCACGATGTCGGTCTCGATTACATCAAACTCGGACAACCCGCACCGACACTCTCCGGCGGCGAGGCACAACGCATCAAACTTTCAAAAGAACTCTCCAAACGCGGAACCGGTAAGACGCTCTATATCCTTGACGAACCGACAACAGGGCTGCATTTTGACGATGTAAATAAACTGTTGACGATCCTTCACCGACTCGTAGATGATGGCAATACCGTTGTCGTCGTCGAGCATAACCTTGAGGTCATCAATTCCGCAGACTATCTCATCGACTTGGGACCAGAAGGCGGTGTCGGCGGCGGTACGATCGTCGCCACAGGCACACCAGAACAAATCGCAGAGACACCTGAATCTTACACCGGACAAGCACTCCGCGGCGATTTCGACATTTGGCGTGATGCCAAGCGACGACTCATGAAACCGGAAATTGAAGATGTTTTCGGGCAAGAACAAGAGAGACGGACAGCAATCGCTGTGCAAGGTGCCACGGAAAATAATCTCAAGAACGTCGATATCGACATCCCGCATCGTAGAATGACAGCGTTGACCGGTGTCAGCGGTTCAGGAAAAACATCACTCGCGCTTGACACGATCTACGCCGAAGGGCAGCGCCGTTATATTGAAACCCTTAGCACGTACGCACGACAGTTTATTGGGCAGATGGAGAAACCGAAGGTCTCGAAAATTGAAGGACTCTCACCGGCTATCGCTATTTCGCATGCCAACGCAGGTCAAAACCCGCGCTCAACGGTCGCAACAATCACTGAAATACACGACGGACTCCGAACACTCTATGCCAGATGGGGTAAACCGTACTGTCCAGATTGCCTCGAAGAGGTCCGACCACAGAGTGCAGAAGAAATTACAGAGAGGGTTTTCAAACTATTCCCTGAAAAGCGAGTGGATGTCCTCGCGCCGCTCACAAACTTTATGCTACTTCCAGAAGCCGAGGAAGGCGCGGTCCGCGGTAAAATTATTGACATCAACGCCAGCGAATCCGCCTACGGATTGAAAGGCAACGAAGATTACGCCGATGTTTTCAGCCGATTACAGAGAGCAGGCTTCGCACGCGTCCAGATTGATGGCGAAATTCACCGACTTGACGAAGTACCGAGACTGAGTAAAACCATTCGACATGAAATCTTTATCGTCATTGATCGCGTTGAACTTGTTGACGAAGAAAAGAGCCGGTTTACAGAGGCAGTCGAGTTGGCACTCGTCCAAAGCGGCGGGTTTGTACTCATCCAAGAGACGCTTTCCCCGCGTCGGACATCTACAAGACAGCAAAGAACGGAGCAACCGGTGCAGGAATCCAAGGTCAAAAAGTTCTTCAGCGAACACGCGATGTGTGCTTCTTGTGGAAATAATTTCGGGCAACTCACACCACGGCATTTCTCGTTTAACAACAAAGTCGGCGCATGTGATGTTTGTGACGGACGTGGGACGAATATACACCCGCCATACGACCAATGTCGCAACTGTCACGGCACACGGTTGAAACCGTTTCCGAGTTGCGTAACGTTTGAGGACACAGCCATCTCCGAATTGATGGAGTTGTCCATCACTGAAACCATCGAATTCTTTAACACACGCCTGAAACAGATTGAAACGGAAATCGCGGATAGTTCTCGAAACGGTAAAGACGATCCCGCTGCGGCGAAAGGTGTGTCAACCTCCAGGGCAACGCATCCCGCACTCCATGTTCATACCTCACCTGAGTTTGAAGCCGAAGTCCTTCGCCAAATTCAGATACGGCTGCAGTTCTTAGAGGATATCGGTCTCGGCTATCTTGCGTTGGACCGCGGGGCGCCGACACTCTCCGGTGGCGAAATGCGCAGGATTCAACTCGCGAGCCAACTCGGTAGCGGTCTTACAGGCGTAACCTACATCCTTGACGAACCGAGCATCGGGTTACACCCACGCGACCAAGAACGCCTCATCTCCGCACTTAAGGAACTCCGCGACATCGGCAATAGTGTCCTTGTCGTTGAACACGATCGCGACACAATATTAGCCGCGGATCACGTCATCGACTTCGGACCTAACGCAGGCAAAGGCGGTGGTGAGATTATCGCAACCGGGGCACCGGAAACCTTCACACACAAACCGCCTGCGACAGAGAAATCGCCCATCAAATCACTGACACAGGCGTATCTCTCTAATGAAGTGGAGATCTCTGTTCCCAAAACCCGACGCGAAGGCATCGGTAAACAACTCGCCTTATACGGCGCAAAGACGAACAACCTCAAGGACATTGATGTTAAAATCCCGCTTGGAACGCTCACCTGTGTAACCGGCGTTTCAGGATGCGGAAAGAGTTCGCTCGTTGAAGGCACCCTAAAACCAGCACTCGAAAGCAGCAACTCTATCAAGGCTTCCGACAATGCCAAAGACCGCCTCTATACACACTTTATCAGCGATAGAGAACGTGAACCTGTGTCCAACGACTACGGCAAACTGGATTATCGAAGCGTACGCGGCGTTAGTCATATCAAACGTCTCATCAATGTTGACCAGAAGGCGATCGGCGAAACACCGCGCTCCAACCCGGCGACCTACACCGATCTGTTCACGAAAATCCGAGAGCTCTTCGCCGAGCAAAACGACGCAAAAATGCGAGGCTTCGGTATCGGTATGTTCAGTTTCAATCTCGCTTCTGGACAGTGCCATGTCTGTGAAGGACACCGTTTCAACCGCGTTGAGATGCATTTCCTACCGGATGTATGGATGCCGTGTGAAACGTGTAATAGCACCGGCTACAGTCAGGATACGCTTGAAATCCGATATAACGGCAAAAATATCGCTGAAGTTTTAGATATGACGGTAGATGAGGCACTCGAATTTTTTAAAGGGAACTCACGTATCTGTCGGACGCTCCGGATGTTAGCAGATGTCGGACTCGGCTATCTCCAACTCGGACAATCGGCACCGACGCTCTCTGGGGGTGAAGCACAGCGCGTCAAACTTGCGAAAGAATTAGCACGCCGGACGACCGGTTCAACGCTCTATATCATGGACGAACCGACGACCGGACTCCATTTCGACGACATCCAGAAACTCCTCAAAGTCCTGAACCGTCTCGTCGATGCGGGCAACACGATCATCGCTGTAGAACATAACATCGACGTTATCAAATCCGCAGATTGGATCATTGACTTAGGACCGGAAGGCAGCAAAGGCGGTGGAGAAGTCGTAGCGATGGGCACCCCCGAAGATGTCGCAAAAGTCCAAGAATCCCACACCGCACGTTTCTTACGTGAAGTGTTGTAGATGTGTTTGTAGCGCGAACTTTTAGTGTCCCTTCTATCGAACGGAACGGATATCCAAATAGAGGACCCTTTTGATTAAGGACGCTATAAGCACTGAACCCATCCCCAGTAAGGGGTGGGAAACCCCACTCACTATTCGCCAGCCACTACGATTACACCACAACCGCTGCGGGCACCAGCATTGCCTGAAGGTTGCAAAATGAAATCGTCTGCACCAGCATGGACAATGATACCTCTGCCGACAACATCTACGTCAGAACCGGTACTTATTTCCCAGAGATCCGTCGTCAATTCAATGCTGCCCTTACCATCTCCGCCAACGGTGATATTACGGTGAAGTCTCCTCAATGCGAATCTGTTGGTTCGGTTTGATATTCTTGCGTGTACTGACAACACCACTGGGCCACTTCACTTCGACGGTTTCGATAGTGGTGTCGCTGTCTACGCCGAAGATAGCTGTCAGTTCGCTCTGTGAACAGTAACTGGAACCGCTTTTGACCCTCGATGTCTGTGTGCCGAGTGCGGAGGTTACCCGGATCTGCGCGCCGATACCGTCCCGGTTGCTTGTCCATCCGACGAGTTGGATTTTGATCCATCCGTTACGGTTGCCACTGTCGTTTCGGAAAAGATATGCCGGTCCGTTGGAGGTCGTAATCAGGAGGTCCCAGTCACCGTCGTTGTCGATGTCGCCGTAGGCTGCGCCTCTCCCAACCATCGGTGTCGCCAAATCTGCACCGACTTTTTTCAGAGCATCGGTGAATCTACCGCGGGAATCGTTATGAAATAGGTGTGGGAGTTGCGCGTAGGCGACCTGACTCTGGATGGCGTTGATGTCGGTTTCGACGTGTCCGTTAGCGGTGAAGATGTCAAGGTTTCCGTCGAGATCAAAGTCAAAGAAAAAGCATGCAAAGGTAAGCGTTAACAAAGTGGCATTCCCAAGTTGTGCAGCCGGGGCATCGTCGATAAAAAAGTCGCCATCGTTGTGATAGAGGTTGAGCATCTCGTTGGAGAAGTTACCGATGACGAGGCTCTCCTTACCGCTCCGATCATAATCGGCAGCATCAACCCCCATCGCACCCGTAGCGATCCCACTTTCGTTGTGAGAAACCCCGACAGTCAGTGCAGTTTCGATGAAGGTGCCGTCCCCGTTGTTCTGATAGAGTTTATTGGGCTGCGTGTCGTTCGCCTCAAAAATGTCCAGCAATCCGTCGTTGTTGTAATCAAAGATACAGACACCGAGCGATTTGCTGTTGTTGTCCTCGATACGTGCGCTACGCGAGACATCGGCAAAGGTGCCGTCTCCTCGATTTCTGAAGAGTTTGCTCGCTTGTCCTTGATAGGATTCAGGCGTACAGTAGGATTTATGGGTACCGTCAAGGGTACAAAATAGATCGTTCTCTCTGCTCCATTCGACGTAGTTTGCGACATAGAGATCGAGGTGTCCGTCGTTGTTGTAATCGAACCAGGCGCAACTCGTACCGAAACCCGGGTTGTGGATACCGGAGGTTTCTGTGATGTCAACGAAAGTTCCGTCTCCGCGATTCTGGAAGAGGCGATCGGTTTCGAGGCAGCTAATATAGAGGTCAGGGTCGCCATCGTTGTCATAATCGGCGACTGCGGCACCCATACCGTAAAGCGGGACGGCAAGCCCTGCGGTTTCGGTGGCATCGGTAAAAGTGCCATCTCGGTTGTTGCGATAGAGTGCCATCGTTTGCCGTTTCCCAGTCGGATTGCCTTCCCAATCCTTTCCATTGACGAGGAGGATGTCTTGCCATCCATCCGTGTCATAGTCGATAAAGGCACACCCTGAACCCATCGTTTCCGGGAGGTACTTCTCTCCGAAGGCACCAGAATTATGAATAAAGTCGATGCCTGCTGCCGCTGTGATGTCGGTGAATTGCGGTAGGTTTTGTGCGGTGGCGTTTAAGGGAACAAGCAGAAAGCAACTTATCAGTAGCCAGTAGCCAGTGGTTTCCAGTAGCCAGTTAAGAGAAGTTAGGTTAACCGTGCAGCCTTTTTCTGGTAACTGATAACTGGTAACTGGTAACTTATCCTCTGAAAACTGGAAACTTCCTATTGTGTGTTTGGTCTCCATTTTTGTCAATTGCTTTTCAGATGCCCCCATAGAGTTGCGAGTTTGGTTCGTGGCTCGACGGGACGCGGTTTTCCCGGTCCGCCGTTCGAGACGTTTCCGCCTGTGACTTCAAAATCATCAAAGTGTGCGCGTCCGTCTGCGACGACGAGACCGGCTTGTCCACCCCTCAAAATATCCTCGTCAATAGCAGTAAATACGGCATCGTCAATTTGAAATTCGAGGATACCTTCTTCGTGAACTGTGGCAGTCAACTGATACCAAGTATCAATCTCTGCATCAAATAGGTATCTAATAACGTTCCATCTCTCGTGAACCGCTTTTACGATTCGGACGGTGCCGAAGATATAATCAACAAAAAAGAGGTACTGGCTATCCTCTTCGCCTCTATTGTGGAGTGTCAGTCCGATGGTCGGTGGTTCATTCTTATCATCGACTAACTTTGCGCGACAGGTGACGGAGTAGTTTTTCCACGTGAGTTCGCCTGTCAGCCAAAGGCTCATGAAACCGGGTAGAAAGATTTCGCCGACGGCTTCGCCATCGTCGATCCACCATTTTTCGACCTTTCGGTCAAGATTAAAGATTTCCCATTCGCGGGTGTCGTTGTCTTCAAAATCGTCGCGCCATGTCCCCGCAAACGTCCGTTGCCATTCTGCTCCTAAGAAGCAAGCGAGTGTAACAACTGCAATCATTAACATCAACTTTTTCACGATGATTCTCCTTGTGGATCGGTGACGATACACCGATCATCAGCATCGGCGTAAGGACAAAAACTGCAATGATTGAGATTTTTCTCATAAATGCCTTGTTGCAATGCCGCGATTTTTTCTATCCATTGTCCCATGGTTTCCTCTAATTCTGCGGTACTGAAGTGTCCCTGCTCGTGCTGTCCGTGTTCGGTAAAGAAGATATTCATTTTTACTGTGGGGTGTTCTGGATAACACCGATGTATCAATAGGCTGTAGAGCTCCATCTCTGGCAAGTACATTGCTGGGTCCCGAGCATCGCCGGTTTCGTAGATGATTGCTTGCCAATGCCCTGTTTCATCTTCAAAGAGCCTGTCAATCCTACCGTTAAGAATATGCCCGTCAACATCGGCGTGGATCTGCTGGCTGGTTCGGTTTTCGGATGCTGAGAGTGCTATTTGTCCGAGTTCAGAATCAAGAAAGTTATTGATATGTCTCCGAAGTTCGGTTTCCGCGTCCGCCCTTTCTGAAAGGTTTTCGCACGCCTGTTGAATTAACGCGTCAAGATATTGCGTATCTGATGGTTTCCTAATTCGCGCAAGGACGGAACCAATCGCGTCCTTCATTCTATCTTCATCCGGATCCGGTTCTGTCTGTTTGATTGACGGAATTCGTAGCACATCTTGTAGCTGATACCGTAGCGGACAACGCGCGTAGTTCGCGAGTTCAGGAACGGAGAAAGCAGCGGGAACCTCGGTCAATGGCAGTGCCGATGGCAAGGGTTCTGGGAACGCGATGATTGTTTTCTCATCTGCAGCCGCGTCTGTATCTATCTTCTCCGCAAGCGTCCGAGAAATCGGGATTTGGAGTTGGAAATGTTGGTCTCTTGTACTGCCGTTTGTGTATATCTTCTGTTCAACCGATAGACTCAGTGGATCATCTTCTTCAGTGATGTCGAGGTATGTGTGGAGCCATTCGAGCATCTGTTGTGGCTTGCCACTGTCTGGGAGAGTCCCCGATAAGATAAGCCGATCCTCAGCGCGTGTTGCCCCGACATAAAATAGGCGTTTCTTTTCGGCGACCTCTCTCTCGTTTGATAGGTTTTTCATGAGTGTAACGATCTCTGGATCGGTCTTTTCATAGCCCTTATCTGGTTTCAGCGGACTGAAACCGATCCCGAATTCCCCATTAATGAAAGGTTCTTGATCTCTTTGTCCTGTCCTATCAAGTCTCGGAAGTATAACGATTGGGAATTGTTTCCCTTTAGCAGCGTGAATTGTCATAATCTGTACCGCGCCGGTGCTTCCCTCAATTGGTGCCTGTCCTTCGCGCGGTTCTTCCGTAATTAGGATGTCCAGAAATTCGATAAAATCTGGTAGGATTCGCTTGTTTTCCTCGCCATCAAAGTTTCTTGCGAGGTCCAAGAGTTTCTGATAGTTTGCCCAGCGTTGTTGCCCATATTTTCCGGTTCTCAGCGTTCCAATCAATCCTGTTTCATTAACGATTGTCCCGATAAGTCGGTTTACAGGCATCCGGTGCGCGAATTCGGTATGCGTCTTTAATATATCTATCGCGTGCCTGAGTTCATCCGTACGTGCTTGGTAATTTTGTGCCTTTTCCCAAAAAGGTCTCTTTTCCCGTCCTGTACCACCTTGTAGCGAAATTTCATAGAGCTCAGTATCGGAGATACCGAAAGCGGGACTGCGGAGGACAGCAGCGAGGGATGCATCGTTTTTGTACGGATCGTTAAGAAAATCGAGGTAGTGCCAGATGTCGTAAATTTCTTGTCGTTGATAGAAACCGATACCGCCTGCGGTCAGATACGGGATTCCTGCTTTAAATAAGGCGTTTTCGATGTCGGGGAGATGCGTTCTGCTCCGGATGAGGATAGCGATGTCGCCGTACTGGATCGAACGTTCCGACACTTTTCCATCCTCGCCGCGCACCCATACCGTCTCTGCTTCGTTTGCAACGATCTTTTGGATGTGCTGCGCGATGAGCTCATACTCATTCACCGAGGTATCGCCAACTTGCCCAATCAGGATTTCGATAGCACCGTTTGTCCCAGCGTGACGCGCTTGTGTAAGTGCTTCATATTCTACCTCGAATTCGTTCGCATCTCCCGTACCCATCAAGCGTTCAAAAAAGTAGTTGACGAACCCGATAACATCGCGTAGGGAACGGAAGTTTTCTGCGAGGGAGATACGCTCACCGCCGTTTTCAACGATTTCTTGTTTGGTTTTGTCAAAAACACGGACATCTGCCCCGCGAAACCCGTAGATACTCTGTTTCGGATCGCCGACGATGAACAGGTTCGCGCTTTTGAGTCTGTTTGTCAGCAGCATCACCAACTCGTATTGTAATTCGTTTGTATCCTGATATTCGTCCACCATGTAGTACTGATGCCGTTTGATTAATTCATCTCGGATTTCTTCGTCATCGCGGAGTAGGTCTCGGGTTTTCAGTTGTAAATCGTTGAAGTCGAGCATACTTTGAGAGAGTTTCGCGGTGTCGTAGTCGTTTAAGACCCGATTGTATAGCGTGAGTAGGTGGCACACCGTGTTGAGTAGAAAATCGTCGTCGGTTTCAACGGTCCCTGTCTCACCTTCATCATTGTCGGTCTCAGCATCGCTTATCCTACCCTTCTCTTCCGCTCCTTCAAGGTCTGGTAGGACTTTAATCTTTTTCACAATTGATACCAAAAAATTAATCTCGGTTTCAATGTCTGTTGTATCAGTCCTTGTACCGATGAAAGCGGATTTCGCAATGGCACCACTTTTGATTGTGATTAGATCAATAAATTGTTTGAGTAACCTCGGCACTTCAGGCGAGTTCGGGTCTGTGGTATATCGTGATTCTAATTGCTGGGTCAAATCTTCAACGGCTTCCACATTTCTTCCTGACGCAACTTGCGCCACTGTCTTAAGGCATCGAATGAATTCGGGGATATCAATCGCTGACATTGATTTTTCGAGCATCCGCTTTTCCAAGTCCGCACGTATCTCCGCGCTGCTTCGATCGTTATAGATTTTCTGCTCAAGTTTGGCAACGATGTCTCGCTTGTCAATCATCGTGCGGAGCAAATCCACGAGTTTTTTCTGGTTTCCGTAACGCTGTAGTAAATGGGTCATTTCTGGACGGTGCTGGTCGTCAGGATTTGTGGCGATTTTTTTGAGGGTGTCCTTGAGGGTATCCTGTAGCAAGAGTTTCTGCTTGATACCTTGTACGATACTGAAGTTGGCTGGCACCCCGGCTTGAAACGGGAATTCTCTCAGGATACGTGAGCAGAAGGCGTGGATGGTTGAGATGTATGCCGAACTCATCTGATCGAGGAGATGGTCACGATTGGTTATATCCTCAGCTTCGTTGAGTCTCTTAATAACGCGTTCCTTCATTTCAGCGGCGGCTTTCTCTGTGAAGGTGATGGCGACAATATCTTGGGGACCGACATCTTTTTCACGTAAAATTTTGAGGTAGCGTTCGACCAATACCGTGGTTTTCCCGGAACCGGCACCGGCTGTTACGCAGATGTGTTTTTCTATGTTTAGAGCATCTTGTTGTGAAGGCGTAAATTGCATTTTTTATTTTGATCCTTGGTTCGGAGGGTATCTACTACCTTTAATCTGGGAGTGGGATAACCGCTGTTGCTGCGATGCCGAGTTGCACGGTGTCCCCTGCTTTTTTGATTTCGGTGCCGGGGTTGTAGTGAACGGCTTTGAGCGGAATATCTGCAGCGACGAGCTGGTATTCTTCCATTCTCCCCAAGTAGTGGACTGAGGTGATCTTCGCTGTTATCTGATTTTCGGCGCGACTGCTACCGTTCTGCGCGCTGTCAACGGTGAGTGCCTCGGGTCGAATGGAACACTGCACCGATGTCCCTTCGCTCAATTCGTGATAGATGGTTTCGGAGTGGAGCATCCCGACCGGCGTTTCGATGGTGGCATGACCGTTCGATGTCTGCTGAACTTTCCCTGAAATGAAGTTGGTCTCACCGATGAAACTCGCCACAAAAGCGTTTTTCGGGAACTGGTACACCTCGCGCGGGGTACCGACCTGAACGACAACGCCATCCTTCATAATCGCCATCCGATTCGCCATCGTGAGCGCGTCCACTTGGTCGTGCGTTACGTAGAATGTTGTGATATTTGTGCGCTCGTGAATCTGTTTTATCTCTTCACGCATCTGTTGCCGGAGGGCGGCATCGAGGTTGCTAATCGGCTCATCAAGCAGTAGCACACTCGGTTCAATGACAAGCGCACGCGCAAGCGCGATACGCTGTTGCTGACCGCCAGAAAGCGTGTTGACTGCACGATCGTGATAGCCTTCCATCTGTACCATCTCAAGCGCGCGCGCGATCTTTTCAGCCCGTTCCGATTTTTCGAGTTTGCGGAGCGTTAATCCGTATTCGATATTTTCGGCGACGGACATGTGGGGCCATAAGGCATAGTTTTGGAACACCATCCCGGTATTACGTTGATGTGGCGGTACGTCGTTCATGACGGTATCATCGAACCGTAATTCGCCGGCATCGGGTTTGTAGAAACCCGCGACGATACGGAGAAAGGTGGATTTACCGCAGCCAGAAGGACCGAGAAGAAAAAAGAATTCTCCCCTCTCAATTTTCAGGCTCACATCGTTGACAGCGAGCGTCGTATCAAATGCTTTTGTGACATGCGTTAATTCAACAGAAACTGCCATGTTTTTTAATTTTCCTTGCGGATAAGTAAAGTGCGTTTGGTATGGGACGTGCTTTTACGTCGAGTCGCCTTCCACTTCGTTTCAGGCTCGGTCTCCTTTGTTATACCAAGAACGAGAAGTGTTGCGATTTATCTTATCCTCTTTTTAACTGCGGATAAGTAAAGTGCGTTTGGTATGGGACGTGCTTTTACGTCGAGTCGCTTTCCACTTCGTTTCAGGCTCGGTCTCCTTTGCTATATCAAGAACGAGAAGTATTGCGGTTTACCTTATCCTCTCTTTAACAGGACTTACGCAAATTTAGCACGTGATGGTAGATTTTTTTAGTTTTAAACCCCCTAAATCCCCCTTATCAGGGGGACTTTAAGAGGAATTGCGTAAGTCCTATTTAACTGACGATTACTCTCCTGTTTGACGGATGTCTTTGACACAGCGGAAACCGATTGTGCTGCCAGATGAGAGGTGATACCATCTATCTGCGACGCGAAGGTCTTCAGGACTGCCACCCCATCCACCGCCGCGTAGGATACGGAAGTTTTCGTTATCTGGTGCGATCTCTCTGCCGAAGCGTGGGTTATTTTGTGGACTCTGATTATAAAATTCGCCGTTGTATTCGTCGAAACACCACTCCCAGGCATTGCCCGCCATGTCATACAGATTATAGCCGTTGGGTGGGAAGCTGCCGACCGGGGCTGTCCACTTCCAGGTATCTGTGCCATCTGTGCCGCCGAGATTGGCATCCATACCTGTTATTATATCACCATTGGGGTATAGTTTTCCAGTGAGATTTCCGCGTGCGGCGTATTCCCATTCAGCTTCGGTGGGTAACCGTTTATTTGCCCATGCGGCGTAGGCGGTAGCGTCGTGCCATTTCACGCCGACGACAGGCGCATCAGGTGCGTTGAAGCGCGGGTTGTGCGACAACGACGGCTGCGGGTAGCCTGTGCTTTCGACGAATTCTTGGTAATGTGCATTCGTTACCTCATACACATCCATATAAAATGCGTCAAGGGTGACGGTATGTACGGGTTGCTCGTCGCTATCGCCGGTGGTGGAACCCATCTCGAATGTGCCTGCGGGGATCAGCACCATTGTGGTGCCGTCAATTTCAGAGACGATTTCATTGGGGTGTTCGGTGGCGGGTGATTTTTCGTTGCTTTGCGAGCAGGCGGATATACCGAGAATAACAATACCGATGAGAAGGATGTCAGCAATCTTCATAACGTTTCTGCTATTTGTGTCGCGGCTTCAACGATCCACGCCTGTTCTCTTTCATAGACAGTACGGAGATCTAACCAAAAAAGTCCATCCTTGATCCTACCGATAATCGGGGTTGCGGCGTTTCGGAACCCTGCAGCGAGCATTTCAGCGGATACTTCTGCAGGTTCAAGGACGAGCGCGACGCTTGGTAACGTTTCAACAGGTAGCGCACCGCTCCCGATCTGCCCGTAAGTTTCCGAAATTTGGACATTGATCTTTTCGCCGAAAATATCTTCAAGTTGCACCGTCAGTTGCTTCGCGATGGCGTGGAGCGTTTCTATAGATCGGGTATAACGGTTAAGCATCGGAAATCCTTCAGCAATGGCAGAACCGTCGGTGAGATAGCGTTGCAATGTCGCTGATAGACCGGCAATGATGAGTTTATCAACCCTAAGCACCCGCATCATCGGATTCTTACGCATCTTCTCAATCCATTCCGATTTACCGACGATGATCCCCGCCTGCGGTCCGCCGAGCAGTTTGTCGCCGCTGAAGGTGACGATATCCACACCACTGTCAATGCGTTCCCCGACGAGTGGTTCGTGCGGGAGTCCGTATTGTGTCATATCAATGAGTGCACCGCTGCCGAGGTCCTCCATCGTTGGGATGCCCTGAGCTGCGCCGAGTTCTGTCAATTCTTCCATCGCCGGTGTCGAAGTGAAACCGAGGATTTTATAGTTGCTCGGATGTACCTTGAGTAACAGACCCGTATTTTCATTAATAGCCTCAGCATAATCCCGAAGGTGGGTTCGGTTGGTCGTCCCGACTTCACGGAGTATCGCGCCGCTTGCCGCCATTACGTCGGGGATACGGAACGCGCCCCCGATTTCGATCAGTTCGCCGCGTGAGACGATAACCTCTTTGCCACGCGCCATCGTCTGAAGTGCGAGCAGAACGGCGGCGGCGTTGTTATTAACGACCGTGGACGCCTCACAGCCTGTCAACTGCTGCAGGAGCGGTTCGGTAATCCGATCCCGATGCCCGCGTTGACCGGTTTCGATGTCGTATTCGAGGTTGACGTAGTTGTGTGCGGCTTGTTGGATGGCTTCACAAGCAGCGTCGCTTAGCAAAGACCTACCTAAGTTGGTATGTGTAACCGTGCCTGTGGCATTGACGACAGGACGCATACGGGGTGCTGTTTTCGCTGCAATTTTCTGGAGCGTCCGTTCTGCGTATTCTGCGTATTCTGGTAATTGTGTGTAGTTTCCGCTCAGGATTTCGCTTCGGATGTCAGCAACAGCATCGCGTAGTGCTTCTGTGACAAGCGGACGCGTGTATGTGGCTTGCAAGTCGAGCATCTCCTGTGTGTTCAGGAGTTTTTCGATGGAAGGTAATTCTCGGAGAAGGGATTTATCTATATTTCTGTTCAAACTCTGTCTCCATAAACAAGTCTCTGAATTTTGTTTTCTCACTGTTTTATGTTGCAGATATAAACGGGCACCAATGTTTTGAAATATCAGAGATTGTTGATAATCGCGTTTCTCTACACTTATTAAGCTTTGGACAATTTTTCTGTTTCAGATGCTTGGGTGTGAGTGTCTTGCCTTGTCAAAGTTTTAGCCATTGACGCACAGCATCTTCAACTACAGATAATTGCTTCGGCATCCGCCGTCTCCATTTTGTCGTGTTCAACAAAAAGTGCGTCAGCAATTTCTGTGAGTGCCTTATCTGTCAAAGGTGGAATATCCAACAGAGCTACCCGCTTTATGATTTCAGAGGCGATCGCATGTTTTTCAATTTCAGGAAGTTGGTTAAATGCTTCCAATATGTTTTCTGAGGTTGAATCCATCGGGGTCCCCCATGTGACAATAGTATACAGTTTATGTTAATTATACACAGCACTCTGACGAAATTCAAGGACTTCTTTATATCAAGAATTGCTGACGCTTATGGGTTAGATGGCGGTTCATAACTATTCGTGTGTTCGTGGATCGGTTGGCGTTCGCGGTTGACGTTTGGGTCGGCGCGGCGAGGGATGCCGGTGATCGCATCAACGGACTCGTCTGCTTTAAAACGTAGATAGAGTTTCTGCGATTTCGCGGCGAGTGAGGGGTTCTTGAGGGCACGGTAACAACGCATCATGTTGTAGTGTGCATCCAAATCTTCGGGGTCAACGGTGAGCGTCTTCTGGAATTGAGTGAGTGCGGTCTCGTATTCGCGTTTTAGGAAATACATCCGTCCGAGTCTATTACGGACACGCGTATCGCGTGGGAATTGCGTAGCGGCGCGTTGGAGATGCTCAATCGCTGTATCGTAATTGCCGTGCGCTTCCTGAACGAGCGCGTAGAAGTAGTGTACCTTCGCACGATGCAGGTTTTCGGGAGGCAGCGTTCTCTGGATTTCAAATGCCTTTTCAAGCATCGTTTCAGCACCCTGCATATCGCCTTCCTCGATTCTCACTCTTGCGACATTCACCCACCCATCAAGATATTCCGGTTCTATCTCCGTTACCTTCAGGAATGCGGTCTCAGCGGCTTTCAGATCGCCTTGTAGAAGGAGCCCGATGCCGTAGTCGTTCCAGCGTTCGCGTGCGTTTTCAGAGGGTGAAGATAACAGCACAGGAACTGTACCTACTACTTTTAAGGTTGCTGTGGCGGATGCCATTGTGGTGATTGGGAGGTTCGGTATCGCCTTAATCTTCCCAGCGACATCTGAAGTATCACCCGTCCAGACCCATTTACCGTCGTCGTAGCCTTTATCGACTTGGAAATCGGTGTCTTCCGGGTCCCGGACACCGGCGTAAGCCCACTGCGTATGCCACCAGTTGAACTTTCGATAGTTGAGTTTCGCCTCCAGTGTAAGCGTATCGCCACAATCGGGTGGGATTTCGAGTCGGTAGCGGACAGTATCCGCAGCACCCGGCGGGATTGTGTTTGAATAGAGCACGGTCCGCAGTGCCCAAGCGTTCCGTTTATTAATCAGGTTTCCGTGTGCGTCAAGCATATAGGCTCGATAGAAATGTGCGCTCGGATCGACCGGTCCGTTGCCATCGGGTGCGGCGATTCTGCCGTTCCAGAAAACAATCTTTCCGTTTTCGTCTGTGGCTTTCACTTCCAGCCAGATGTCAAACGCATCAATCGTGCCAGCGGGAAACCGGTGTCCGACGTTGCGTGTGCGTACGACGACATCAATCCGTGTATTTGCGTCTCGTGCGATTTCAACACCATCGCTTGGGATGGGTACTTCGTTTGTGAATAGGTCCAACGTTACGACATCATCCTGCAAAAAATCTGTCACGGCTTTGAGTTGGTCTGGATGTTGGTTGACAAAAGGCAGTGCTGTGTTCGCAGCGGGGAACCGGTGGTTGTGAACCTTGCCGTTGATATTCGCCGCGTCTGTTGAATCAACGAGTGGCATGTGACAATCCACACACTTCTTCGCGGTTTCAGGGTAGTAGAAGGAGAGCGCGCCTTGGTGTGAGACTCCGCTTTTCTGCCATTGATCGTAGTCGTTGAAACCGCGGACCCAACGGAAATTGTTGACAGGCTCATCGAGGTGTACTTTATGGCAGGTTGAACAGAATTCTGCGGTGTTTTGACGGTGGAACGGTTTAAGGAAACTCTTTTTGTGTGGTTCAGGATCGAGTCGGATGAGATAGTTGTGCAGGCTCCGAATAATCGGGTTATCGCTGGCAGCGATGTCGTGAAGTGGCGGATATTTAATTACGTATCCGCTGTTACCCATCGTATCTTTGACGCGTTCAATAGAGTGGCACGCCGTGCAGGCGAGTCCGGCTTGCGCGGCAGGTGTATGGAGATTCTCGCGGATGGGTTTGTCCATCACACCGTTGAGTAGAACTGCTGGGTCGTGGCAGCCACCACACCATTTCGAGGGTTGGATACCGTTGACCTCCTGCATATAGATAATCGATTTACGGTACCACTGATTATTGAACGAGGAGAAGTGATGTGCCGATTCGTTCCACTGCCGATAGATATCTGGATGACAACCGCTCGTGGCACAGGTCTCTGATGTCAGAAAGAAATCGGTCGGGATGAGTGCGCCTGTTTCTGTTTCAACGGATGCCGGAAAAAAATGTCCTGTTGTGCCGCCGCCTTCTTCGTACATACTCGTCGGGGGTAGTGCCGGGTTCTCAACGAGATATTTTTCGTCCGGCAGATAGTGTTGTGCAAGTTTCGCACCGATAGGGAAAAGCACAACGGCAGCCAATACACCGACAGTTATCCTCCGCAATAGGGGTGTCAAAAATTCCGCGTCTCTTAATAGGTAAAGGCAAAAGAGAAGGCTTCCCGCGCTTACACTGATGATGTGCACAATGAGGAGCCAACGATAAGGCGTTATCGCACCGACAACCATCAGATACAGACCTGTGATGATACCGATGCCTATCCCGATAACCCCTATCTGTCCGAGTTTTGAGACTTTCTGCTTTGAAATATGGGCTTGCAAGCTGCGCCTTAAATGTTTGTAGACATAGATGCTGAATGGGAATATTAAAACGATGCCGAGTCCAACGTGGAGCAGGACGTTAGAGATATAAAAAAGCGTCGGTTCGCCAAAACTGAACAGGTACGCGCTGTTGAGCAGTAGAACGAGAAAGGCAGCTAAAGAAAGTTTCCGCATCGTTAAATTATTCGTGGATTGGAGGATCAATTATACATATTCAATCGGCGCGTTTGTAAAGCGCGACTACCAGATAGATACCTACATTTTTTATATTTTATCATATTTTTTCGTGAATTGCTATTAAATATAAATGGCGAGGTTAGGAGCCTCGCCAGTAAAAAACTTTTGGTAAGTCTTGTTGGATCCGTTATTGGTCTTCAATGAGTTTCATACCCTTATCGTGTATTTCTCCGTACCACCGACGAAATTCTTCTTTCGACAATCTCTTGCCTTCTGTTCCTATTTGAATCGTAGCATTGTCAGGGATGTCAACGCTGAATACCTTGTATGGAACCTCGTGATTCACTATGAAGTTCTGTGTCTCTATGATGGCTCTACTGATAAGATGCTCCGCGCCCTCCGAATCAATCCAGAACGTCTCGGCGATGCCATTTGTGATCAACCATGCGTCCTCGCCGTAGAGTCCATAAGAAAGTCTAACGCGCCTGAGAGTGGGAGTGCCTTTCTTGATGTGTCCATCTGCGGAATCCGCCTCGCTTAGCGTCCTGTTTTCATATTGCAGGTAACGCAGACCGAGTTCAGGCGAAACCCAAATCCTTTCAAAACTGTCTTCCGGTTGATCTGGTTGTCTTGCTTCGAGGACATAACACGGGAAACCGTTGAAAAACTCGGATTTTAGGATACGGAAGTTGCGTTGCTTCAGATAGGTCGGTAGATTCTGAGCATCGGCGATGCGGAGCCACCGTCTCGGATCCACCCAGTCTCTTGAAACATCTAATTCGGTTTCTGTCTGGCTTTTTAATGGCAAGTTTTCGGAAACCTCTGTGTTATCTCGATTTTTTAATAGCAAGTTTTCGGAAACCTGCGAACTACGCCGAAAAATGTAAAGTTGTTCTCCTGTTTTAGCGTATGTTATCTCCAGAGTACCGCTTGGCGATGAAATGAGAGTTACTCTTGGTGTCTGTTTATTGTTGGAAACGCCGTCCTCAAATTCCATGCGTGTATGCGATGGAGCAAACGTAAGGCGAGCCTTCCATGTGCTATAGTTATCAGGTATTCCGGGTTGTCTAAAGACATACAGACATTCTCCCTCGCCAGATTGAACGGATCCGTCATAATTCCGCATGCCGAGTAGAATCATATTGAAGTCTTTCTCTGCTTCTACTGCACTCTGTGGTAAGACGGGTAGCGTTTCTTCTTGTGCGAATGCTGTTGTGAGGCACACGAGAAACACAATACAGGCAATTGGGAGATGATATGATTTCAGTTTTAAAAACGACACTGTTTTCCTCCTCGGTTCAATTTTCATTGTCGGTTCTCTTCGCACTGTCTTCCTGAGCAGATGCATTGAATGTTGTGTTGGGTGTAACTCGCATCGGGAGCGGTTCCATCAGTGCATATATCCATCCGCCCGGGAGTATAGGGTCTTTCTCGACTCCTGTCACTCTTAAATAAGACCTATATCTCAGAATTTTTCCGGTATTCGCGACATCTTGGTATAATCGCTGAACCTCTTGCCATGTTTCGTCGCGCCAAGCGGCAATTTCAGGGGCTATCCCTGCCTTGCCATCCGTGTTTCGTAACTCGGTGTAGAGTCCCGCTGCTTTGGCGAGATTGGTTCGGATTTCGTCCTCAAGTTCGGGAATTTTCGCTTCAATCTCAGCGAATGTTAACCCAAAGAACCGTTTTTCGGGTTGCGGGATGTTCGGGATTTCGCTGTTGGTAGATGTGCTTGTACGGTTGTCCTGACTGGGCATAACGGTCTTTCCGAACTGGTTGCGCAGTGCCAGTTTTGCATTAAGGTCAAGGATGATAGGTGTATCCACGATTTCGATGAGATGTTCAGATTGTGCTTCAAAGTTATATGGTTTCTGATAGCGGAGGAGGTACTGGTTACCGACACCGAGTCCTAACACAATTAAAATAGCCGCCGTCCCCAAAGCTGTCCACGGCAGCAACGGTTTCGCAGCTGGCGGCGATGGCATCGGTTTTATATTCGCAATTTGTCGCCCGATGCTCTCAATAAGGTTAACAGGCAGTTGGATACTACCGAGCATCTCCTGAATCAGGAGTTCTTCTCGTTCCTGTAGACGTTTTTTCGCTCGACGGAGCCGACTATTGATTGTGTTTACCGATACACCTAAAAATTTGCCAATTTCCTTGGCTGTCATTTCACCGAGGTAGTGGAGGGTTACGACTGTGCGTTCACTCTCTGGTAGCCTTTGTAGAAGTTTTTTGACGATTTCATGCCGATGCTCGGTGTTGTCTGTCTCGCGTTGCTCGGATACGTAACGTTTGTAAGAGGCGTTCTCTATCTTTACCACAGGTGTTCCCTCCAGCGATTGTGTCGAAAGTTTCTTCTTTTGGTTCCACCGTTTGCAAAGGTTATTCGCGATGACATAAAGCCAGCCAGCAAACTGATTCGGATTTCTCAGTGTTGCGAGTTTTTTGTACGCCTGAAGGAAAGTATCTTGCGTAATTTCTTCGGCGAAATGAAAGTCGCCGACCTTGCGCCACACAAGCGCGTGGACACTCTTTTGGTACTTTCCGACCAAGGTGGTGAACGCCGCGTCGTCGCCTGACAAGGTATTCCGAATGAGTTGCACATCGTCTTTTTCCATCAGGAGTCTCCATTAGTATACCAAATCTCTTTACATTTCTTTCCTCGCGTTTTGGTGTTCAATTATTAAAGATACAATTTTGGAGCGGAAAGTGTGCATAATTTTTTAGGAAGCATGGAAAAAGTTAGTGCGCGTAAGTCCTATTGTAGATAGGATTTCATATCCCAGAGCAGGATGGTGCCGTCAAAACTGCCACTCGCCAAGAGCGCGCCGTCCGGTGAAAACGCAAGATCATGAATATCTGTGGGGTGACTCCAGAAGGTGGCAATGTTCTCACCTGTTGAAACTTCCCATAAACGGATGGAGACCTTCTCTTGTCCTTCTTGCCACCAAGAGCCAGAGACGAGATACCTTCCACACGGCGAAAATATCACGATGTTAGAGCGCTGACAAGTATCCGGTGGGATTATCGCCATACGGGTCTCATAAGTTGTCGCATCCCACAAACGTATCTCACACTGCAGCCCACCAGCGATAATATCACCCGATGGCGAAAATCGGATTGAATGGAGGGTGGACTTATCACTGTACCCCTGACGCAGGCGATTTAAGAGGCGCCGTTTTTGCCGTGGATCGCCTCTATACAGAGAAACATCCGGTTCCCGTGCCATGGGCAGCGAAGCAAGATGTTCTCCACTCTCAATGTCCCAGACGCGGGCTTCGCCATTGTGGCATGCCGTGAAAACTTGCGAACCATTCGGATGAAATACCACTGCTGAAATCGCATGGGGATGTCCGATGAGTTTTTGCAGCTCGCGCCACGGCTCAACGGACCATACAGACACTTTTCCATCCGCGTCCCCACTCACAAGGTGTTCACCGGTTGGTGAGAACGCAAGCGCAGTTACAATCTGTTCATGTTTCGTGAGTGTTGTCATCGGTGTCCCTGAGGCAGCCGACAAAACTTCAATCGTTTCACCGTTTTCCCCAACGGCGGTCGCCAACATCTCTTCACACGGGGATAAAGCGCACCTTCCGTAAGAGGTACTTAGTGTTTGCAGCACTTGCTTCTGAGCAATGTCCCAGAGTACACTTTTGCCGCTGTTTCCGCTCACCAATGTCTTGCCACCTTGCATAAAGAACAGCGTCCGAACCGTGCGCGTATGCTCCAGATGAAGTGCTACCGTGAGAGGCGTGTTCGCTTGCCACACGCACACTTCACTTTGCTTACCGATTGCAAATTGCTGCCCATCAGATGAAAAACTGAAAGCCTTATCGGTACTTCCTCGATATTCAAAGCCATCAAGTTTCTCTCGCCGCGATGCGTTCCACAGCACTACTTTATCCTTATATAAGTCAGCAACCCGCAAGGTCCCATCAGACGCGTAAGCAGGTATCAACTTATCGCCACCGTAATCCGAATCAGTCATTTCAAGGCTTTCTTTATCAATATCCCACACCTGCAAGTCAGTGTTCTGACGATGGGTGGATGTATTTTGACTACCAACAGCAAGAAACCGTCCACACGGTGAAAAAGCAATACCTTGTATATGTTTTCGGGATGAATGGTTCAGGAGTGCAATGTGTTCTTTCGTTTCTATATGCCGGACAGCAAGCGCGAGTCTGCCCGAAACATAGGCGAGATACTTTCCATCGGGTGAAAAGCAGATCGGAAAACTGGGGGGTAACCGTTCGCCTTCTTTCGGAGTACCTGCGACTCTGAAACTTGCAACGTGCATACATGTTTTTGTGTGCCATACAAAAACGTCGCCGTACCCCTTGCCGGATGCCGCGAGGTATTGGCCATCCGGTGAGAATGCGAGTTGCGAGGTGCCCTGATGCCATCCTCGTATTTTGGCGGTGCCCTGTTGTGTCCCTGTCTCCCACACCTTAATGATTTTGTCCCAGTTGCTGGTGGCGATCCATTGTCCATTGGGCGAAAAGGAGATGGTAGAAACCAATCCCCTTTCCGTATCCCACAATGCGATAGGCTTCAAGGAGGGTAGTTCATAGAGCCAGCATCCCATAGTCGTTGCGACTGCAAGGGATTCGCCAGTCGGAGAAAACGCCAAATCAGCTATGCTTCCCCTACCTAACCTACCAATAGCACCTTCTGGAAGCGACCAAGTAGAAACATCACCGTTGCTAATACGATTCGTTACTTGTTCCATTTTTTCTCCTCTTTATTTTATCTTGAACCGGTAGGAAAACATGATTGCCCCGGTTCGGTCTAAAGTTAATGACACGAAATTTTTGGTGTGGGCATCATAGAGCCATACACCAAGGCGGGAGGCTACAGCGATCAGATTTTCGTCCGGTGATATAGTGACATCGGATATACCGCCTCTTTCAAATCGTGCAACTGTCCCAGACGGTAAACAAGCGATATTCTCGCGGATAATTAGCCGCAAAGATCTCGGATAACCTATGGGACATTGTGGACAACTCCTCAGACATTTAATGCCATAGGCGGTTTTAAGGTATTGAGAAGGGCGTTAGGAAACTACTGGGTTTCTGATGTAACTGTATAGAATTCGACGGTGTGGATCTGCCCTTTGCCTGTCAAGGATTTTTGGAGAATCCGAATGGCATCCGTGTTTGCGACCATCGTAATTTCAATTGGAAAGGAAACAGTGTCTTTAAACCTTTTAATTTCCTTCCAATTGAACTCACCGTCCCGCGCATAAATATCTATATTGTGAACCGTTCCTTCGCCAAGAATAATGATCTTCTGGATTTCCTTTGACTCTGGAATGGAATACACGAGTCCAGTGGGGATGAACTTTTCTGTGACGGGGAGCTCAACACGAAGATACGTCTGTTCTGTCATCAGTACTGCGCAGCCGATTGCGAAGATGGTTATCAATAGAATCCCGTAAAGTCTATTCATTTTTTCTCCCTTTCTGTGCTATGGCTTCGGCATAGAGTCTGTGAAAGATTTTGAATCAGAAACGGTTTAAGTTATCCTGCGGTATAGCCGCCGTCAATGGGTAGGGCGATGCCTGTGACGAATGCGGATTCATCAGAGGCGAGGTATAGCGCGCCGTAGGCGATCTCTTCGGGTTGTGCGAGTCGGCGCATCGGATGCTTGTTCGCAAGTACCTGATATTCTTCTGGTGTTTTAATGACACCGGCGACTAACGGTGTCTCAACGAACCCCGGACAGATACAGTTGACTCGGATGTTATCTTCGGCGTAGTCGAGTGCCATCCCGCGGGTGAGGTTCGTCACGCCGCCTTTAGAGGCGACGTACGCTGCCCGAACACCCGCGCCGACAAGACCGTAGATAGAGGATAGGTTGATAATCGAACCGCTACCGTTTTTCTGCATCGCTGGAATCGCCGCCTTTGAACAGAGATAGACCCCCGTAAGATTGACATCTAAGCAGCGATGCCAATCTGCTTCCGGTAGGTCGGCAACAGGGAGTCGCATTGCGATGCCGGCACTGTTCAAAAGGATGTCCAATTTTCCATATCTGCCGACGGTTTCCTGTACCATCCGGTCGGTGTTGTCTGAGATTGTTACATCGGTTTGGACGTAGATTGCTTCGTTGCCTGCGTCTCGTATGGCAGCGACGGTCTGGTTCGCGCCGTGTTCATCGATGTCGGCGACGACGATTTTCGCGCCGTGTTCGGCGAATAGGATTGCTGTCGCTTTGCCGATGCCGGATGCGGCACCTGTGGTGATGGCTACTTTATCTTTGAGTCGCATTTTTTAATGTTCGTTTCTTAGGGATCGACTATACCTAAAGTCCCTTCTCTGTCCATTCTGCGGGGTTCACTTCTGGTTCACCGATTCGGTTTCTAAGCGTCCCGATCTTTTCAATTTCGAGTTCAATGACATCGCCGGGCTGGATCCAGCGGTCGAGTTCCCATCCACACCCTTTTCCGACCGTGCCTGAACCTAAAAACTCACCCGGATAGAGCGTCTCTGATTGTGAAACGAACGAGATCATTTCGGGAAAAGAGTAATACATATCCGATGTATTTCCGTCTGCCCAGACCTCACCGTTGATTCTGGCAATCATTCGGAGGTTGCAGGGGTCACGGATTTCATCCGGTGTAACGAGACAGGGTCCCATGATATTGCTGTTATCAAAGTCTTTTCCTTTGGCGGGCCCGAGTGACAATGTCATGTGCCGGAACTGGATGTCGCGTGCGCTGATGTCGTTGTAAATGGTATAACCTGCGATGTACTCTGGTGCTTCTTCTATCGAGATGTTTTTTCCGGTTTTGCCGATGTAGATCCCCCACTCGAGTTCAAAATCGAGTTTTTCGGTGTAGTTTGGCCACGTGACAACGGCTTCGTGTCCAGCGATAGAGGATGGACTCGTACTGCCGCGGTAGTAGTTGGGTAATTTGAACCACTCCGGGGAAATCTCTTTACCCGTGATACGTGAGGCGGCATCCATGTGGGTTTTGAATACGCCGAAATCGCGTAGACTTGCAGGACGTGGGAATGGCGCGAGCAGTTGGACATCGGCAACCGAAAAGACACTGTCGACTGTATCGGCACTGTCAACGGTTTGATCGATATGTTTTTGTGCGTCAGCGATGCAATTCTGTTCAAAGAATTGGGTCATGTTCGGGGCAACAGCCGTGAGGTCAACGATTCGGTCACCTGAAATCCATGCGCCGAGTTTCGGTGTTGGCTCTGTTGATTTGGTTTGAAAAGTAACGAGTTTCATAGCGGTTCGTTTTAAAACAATTGTACCTCCGTATTCAAGTGATTGCGTAGCGTTGATTATACAATAGATGCGTTTAGAAATCAATACTTTTAAGATTTGTCTTGTGTATACGACAACGGTGTGGCATAATTAGGACCATAAGTTTGCTGATGTTCACGATGCAGTTCTGTTATGAACGTCCGGAAACGGCAAAGGTGATAATATGGTTACGCGACAAGATATTCAAGCGACATGCGATGACATCGTACGTGAGTTCTCGCCTTTACAGGTTGTCCTGTTCGGTTCTTATGCGTACGGCACGCCGACGGAATATTCCGATGTTGATCTACTGGTCGTCATGCCGGTGGCGAAATCCGAAACCCGTCGGCAAGAGATAGAGATCCGGGAGCGTCTCGCGCGTCCTTTCCACCTGCATGTACTTGTGCATTCGCCTGAAGACCTGGCGTATCGCCTTGTATATAACGACTGGTTTCTTCGAGAGATTACTGAAAAGGGCGAGGTGCTTTATGAAACGCCTAATTTTTTCTTGAAACCGCCAAAGAAGGAAGAAGAAGCGATGAATCCATTGACAGCGGAATGGGTGCAGAAAGCTGAAGGCGATTATACTGTCGCACAGCAATCCGCGCAAGGACAGAATCCGGTAAACGATGTTATCTGCTTCTTGGCTCAGCAGTGTGTTGAAAAGTATCTAAAGGCGTGGCTTCAAGAGGCGAACATCCCGTTTCCAAGGACCCACGATTTAAAAGCGTTATTGAACCTGATTGTTCCGACGCTTCCTGCTTCGGAGGCGTGGGGCGAAGATTTTTCAAAGTTGTCGGAACATGCCGTTGATCCGCGTTATCCGGGGAAATTCGCGACTGCGGACGAAACAGCACACGCGATGCGTATTTGTGATAAGGTTCGGCGAGCGGTTCGTGAGCAATTGAAACTACCACTTGAACCTTCCGAAGCCCATTAACTATGTTAGTTGTCAGTACGCAGCACGCTGCGCTTTGCAGGACTCAGTTAAAGAGGTGCATTGTAGCAGTAGCAGGAAAGCGAACCGATACAAATAATCTCTTAACTGAAAACTGAGTACTGTTAACTGATAACCATTATGCCGTTAAAGACAGAAACAGTTCTTCTAAGGATACTTCAGTTGTGTGCATTTCGAGCAAACGCCAGCCCCGTCCGACGACGGTTTCCGCTACCTCTGCCCGAATATCGGTTGTCGGTGTATAGTGGAGATAGAATCTTGCGGTCTCTCCCATATCAGTGCCAGTCTGTTCAACCCGAATTACATCTGGAATATCTGTGAGAACAGGAAGTATCTCGTCGGCTGGTGCGCCCGCGATCTCAAGCGATAGCGTTAAGGAAACCGACACCGGTAGGCTCTCCGTATCGCCTTGGCTTGATACGGCGCGTCCGTCTTCCAACTGAACATCCCCCGTAATTTCGCCTCTACTGATGATAATCAACCGTTCGCACGTCATACTCGCTTCCGGTAAGATATGCGTGCTGAACAGGATTGTGCGTTCCTTGCCGAGCGTTTTGATTAATTCTCGGATTTCGATAATTTGTCGAGGGTCTAAGCCAGAGGTCGGTTCATCAAGGATTAAAACATCCGGCGCGTGGATGAGTGCTTGTGCTAAGCCGACACGTTGTCGGAACCCGCGGGAGAGTTGCCCGATGATCTGATGCCTGCGTTCGGTGAGTCCACACGCTTCAATGGCATCGTCGAGTTGCGTTTTTATATTTCGGCGCGGCACACTACGGATCTTTGCCATGTACCTCAGATACTTTGTCACCGTCATCTCTGGATAAAGCGGTACGTTTTCCGGGAGATAGCCGATATGTTTCCGTACCTCTCTCGATTCCTTGAACACATCGTATCCAGCGACGGTAACACGTCCACTACTTGCGGGCATAAAACAGGTGAGGATCCGCATCGTTGTGGTTTTTCCTGCACCGTTGGGTCCGAGGAAACCGACGATTTGTCCCTTGTCTACCTGAAAAGAGATGTTTTTGAGTGCTTGGAAAGGACCGTAGTTTTTTGTGATATTTTGAACGTTTATCATTTTGAAGTTGCCAGTTGCCAGTTGCCAGTTGCCAGTTAAGACCTTGTAGTGTTTACTTTTTCTGCGACTGCCACAAAAAACCTCTCTAACTGGTTACTCGTTACTGGTTACTGTTCTCAAGTGTGTGCTATTGCATGTGGTTCAATTTGTATCAGTGGTGGATTTTGAATTTCGAGGAATGCTGAAGTTTAAATCCCGATCTCTACCCAACAAATAAGGGTTGTTGTCTGGTTGAACTGCCTCCGATTGGGCGAGGACATCGGGTAGGTCAACAGTCACGGAATTCACTTCAACTTTATCTGGGTAAACTAACACTTGTTTCCACATCATCGGATAACAGATAACGCCGGAAGAGACGATACATAACATACCTTGTTCTCTGAAAACGCGGTTGAGATGCAGATGTCCACAAAAAAACGCTAAAATCTGTTTATCAAAAGGAGAGATGATTTCGAGCACCTCAGCAGAGTTAGCAATTCTTGAGCCAATTCCCTGGAATTCAACGCTCGGGAAAGGGAGTTGGTGTGAGAAGATGAAGACCTCTTGATCATAGTCCCGTGCCCTTTTCAATTCACGCTCAGCCCACGCTAACTGATTTGTACTGATATACCCGTGCGTCAGGTCTTCTGGTACCTCTTGGGCATCGAGGAGGATAAACCGAATATTTTCATGCACAAAACTGATGGAGCCCATGCCGTTGGTGCTGAAATGTGCTAAGTAGGCATCTTTGGAACCGGTTTCGGGATGTAAATCGTGATTGCCCGGAATGTAGTAGCACGGGGCATTCATTTTTTCACCGAGTGCTTGCGCTTTATCAAGTGCGATTTCATATTCTTCAGCGGACATTTCAAAACTGTTACCACCACACACAATGTCTCCACCATGGATTACAAAAGCGGGTTCAAAAGCGTTTAATTGTTCGATCAGTTTTTCATAGAGTGCAACGCTATTTTTTTGCTGTTGCAGTCCACCGGCGAAATTTCTCGGGGCATTCGGGTAAAGATGTGTATCCGTAATGAAGGCAAATTTAAATAATGTCATGGTATCTCTCGTCTTTCAGTGAGGCTCCAAAATTTGACTGGCAAAAGTATCCTTAACGGGCAAGTTTTCAGCCTCACCAGTGACGCGCCAACCGAGACTATGAAAATCAGGTATGTATCCGTTTGGTTAGAATTGCAACATAAGTCGGTGTATCGGCTGCGTCAATATAGCGTTCAACCCGCCACGCTGTCCCGTCAAGGATGTCTTCCATCTCCGCTTTTGAAACAAACAGATAGTCAAACCACGGTGTGATATACTGTCGATAGCGAATTCGCAATCGGAGTTGACCGCTCATGCGTCCGCGCTCTCGATTAAATCGATGATATGCTAAGTGGCAAGGCTCCTCTGTTTGATAAGGGTTAAGCGTTTCGGCGATGATCTTCGCAGTATCTGTTGTCATGGCAGCGAAGCGTTTCAATAGCCACTTCGCCCTCTTATAACTTCCGACGAGTCCGAAGTTGTGTCCCATCATGAGAATTGTGCCAAAAGTGCCAATTTTGGAACTCACCTGCGTGACAGGCACGACAAGTGCGTTTTTGAGTCCACGGTGTTGACACGTCTGAATCGCTAAGGGTGAGATGTCTGTTCCTAAAACATCGTGTCCCTGTTCTTGAAGGTGAATAGCGTGCCGTCCTGCGCCACATCCGATATCTAAAGCACGCCCTGCGGCGTGTTTGATTGCGAGTTTTTGGTGTTCAGCCCAATCCTCATATTCAGCGAAATAGTTATGAGGTCCCAGGCGGCTCGTATCAATGAACCTGTCTTCTCTCTCCACAATTTCGACGTTTTCCTGCCCGTTATAGTAATCCCAAAGCAGGTGACCATAAGCATCTTGGATATCGTTTAGCACTTTAACGATCCTTGACATAGCCGGTTGTTCCGTTTGGATTGACCCATTGCGTCTCCCAATGCGTTTCAATACCTTCGCGCCAGGTCTGTGCTGCTTCTGTCAACTCAGCGGTGAGTTCTGGGTGTGCGTCCTTCAGATTTTTTGTTTCACCCATATCAGTTTCGAGATTCGCGAGATGTACATCGTCTTCCGGGGGCGCGCCCTCTACCAATTGACCGTTAAGAACTAATTTCCAGTCGCCACGACGGACAGCGGTCTGTTTGCCCATCTCCCAATAGATTTCGCTGTGTGGTGTCGGTTCACTGTTTGCGACCATCGGTAGGACATCGCGTCCATCGAACTCGTATTCGGACGGGTCGCCACCGGCTGCGGCGAGGAACGTCGGGAACACATCCATCGCTGCACCGACTTCACCGATAACCTGTCTTGCTGGAATCTGTTCGGGCCAGTGCATGATACCCGGTGAACGGATACCGCCTTCGTAGAGGCTGAATTTATGTCCTTTCAATTTTCCAGCGGTGCCGCCGTAATACGGGTCTTGCGTGCCGTCTAACCAGTTCCGTGTTTCGCGCGAGGGACCGTTGTCACTCTGGAAATAGGAGAACGTGTTCTCTGCGAGTCCGAGTCGCTCTAATTCTGCGAAAATTTCGCCGACGCTGTCGTCAACTGCGCTGAGCATCGCAGCCATAATCTGTCTGTCCCAAGGGAGGTTCGGGAATCGGTCAACGTATTTTTCCGGTGCGTGCATCGGATAGTGGGGTGCGTTGTAAGGCACGTAGAGGAAAAAAGGTTTGCCGAGTTCAACAGATTTACGGATATACCGAATAGCGTATTCTGTAATGAGTTCGGTAAAGTACTCGCCGTTTCGGTAGATTTCCTCGCCGTTCTCCCAGAGATCGTGCGTCTGGTCAATACCGCGTTGTGCCATCCCCCAATAGAAGATATGCGAGAAGAAGTCAATACAACCCGCCATGAACCCGAACCAGTCGTCGAATCCGTGGTGTTCAGGACGTGAACCTTCCGCGAGACCCAAGTGCCATTTCCCGGACATTGCGGTGTAGTAACCGCGTTCCTTCAGTACCGTTGCGAGTGTCGGCATAGAAGGCGGCAGTCCGGTGGCTGTGCGATGTCCTGCTAAAATTGATCGGACCCCAGCATGGCACGGGTATCGTCCTGTTAAGAGTGCCGCACGTGAAGGCGAGCAGACAGGCGAATTCGAGTACCAATCGGTGAACCGTGCGCCTTCGGCTGCCATCCTATCGAGGTGTGGCGTTTTGAAGTCAGTTGCGCCCATACAGGACAGATCGCCGTATCCTTGATCGTCCGTTAGAAAAACAATAAAATTAGGCTGCTGCATATCTCTATTGCTCCATTGTGTTATTTCTTCCAGAAACTCCGGTCTAAGCTCCGATATTGTATGGCTTCGGAGACGTGGACTGCCTCTATGTTCGGGTTTCTATCGAGGTCTGCGATGGTGCGTGCGACCTTCAAAATTCGGTCATAAGCGCGCGCACTCAACCCTAATTGGTTAATCGCGACTCGGAGTAGGTCTTGTGCTTGGTCGTCAACTTTGCAATATTCTCGTATCTGCTTTGACTGCATACTGGCATTGGCGTGTATGTTTGTGTCTGCGAAACGTTCATGTTGGGTTTGGCGTGCTGCTTCGACCCGTTCTTGTACCTGCACCGACGGTTCGCCAGTTGTATCCGCGGCGAGTTCTGAGTATTTTACCGCTGGCACCTCAACTTGGATGTCGATTCTGTCTAACAGGGGACCGGAGATACGAGAGACGTAAGTCTGAATCTGGTTCGGTGTACACTTACAGTCTCGGTTCGGGTCGCTGAAGAATCCACAGGGACAAGGGTTCATCGCTGCGACGAGCATGAAATTTGCCGGATAGGTGAGCGATGCCGCTGCACGCGAGATCGTTACCTGCCGATCCTCAAGCGGTTGCCGCATGACTTCAAGGACATTTCGTCGGAATTCTGGGAGTTCGTCTAAGAACAAGACACCGTTATGTGCGAGACTCACCTCACCCGGACGCGGGACATTTCCGCCGCCGATTAAACCTGCATCCGAAATCGTGTGATGCGGCGATCGATACGGACGTGCCACAACCAGAGGCGTATCGCTCGGTAGCACACCGACGATACTCTGGATCTTCGTCGTTTCTAAAGATTCCTCCATTGAGAGTTTCGGTAGAATAGACGGAATCCGCTTCGCGATCATCGTTTTACCGGAACCCGGGGGTCCAATCATAATCAGATTATGTGCGCCCGCCGCGGCGACCTCAACGGCGCGTTTGACATGCTCTTGACCTTTCACATCAAGTAGATCAATGAGCATTTCTGCACGACCGGTATATGGGTCGGTGTCAAGCGTGTGCGGCTCTGGTGTTATCTCTTTCTCAGAATTGAGGAGCGCGATTGCATCTGATAAACTGGTGACCGGGTAGACGCTCACACCCTCTACGATTGCCGCTTCCTTAGCGTTTTCGGCAGGCACAATAAGGTCCTTTATCCCGTTCTCTTTCGCGGCAATGGCTATCGGAAGTGCGCCTTGTATACCCCGAATGTTTCCATCGAGTGCCAGTTCACCCAAAATGATGGCGTTTTCGAGTCTTACGAGATTTACCTGATTGGTAGCCGCCATAATGCCGATCGCAATCGGAAGGTCAAACGCTGAGCCTGTTTTTCGGATATCCGCAGGTGCAAGGTTCACAGTGACTCGGGTCTGTGGGAAGTAGAAACCGGAGTTTTTAATCGCTGCGGTAACTCGATCCCTGCTTTCTTTAATAGCACTATCGGGTAAACCGACAGTGGTGAAGTAAGGGAGTCCTCCTGCGACATCTACTTCAACTTTAACGATATAGGCATCAATTCCCAGCAAGGCACTGCTAAGGACTGTTGCGAGCATACGGATATTTCCTTCCAATTTGCGTTATTTTAACAGGACTTACGCATTTTCCATGATAACAGACGTATAACGCATTGCAGGCGGGGTTTGAAACCCCGCTTGCAGTGGGGGCTGCGCGAGTCCTATTTAAATGTTTTTTGCCCGGTTCGTATTATCGTAGAGGTATAATTTACACCTACTATTTTCGGCACTATCATATCACAGATAGCATTAACCGGTCAACGGTTTCCGTTTTTGGGTCAGGGCAAACTGAAGTCCCCAGTAAGCTTGTGTAATACTTGTAACTGTCTATGGTTCGCTACTACTAATATGGCATCTCCGGATTGGAGTTTCTTATCACCCGGTGGATTATAGAGAAATGTGCCGTCGTTATCACGGATAGCGATGATAACTAATCCTGTCTGCTCTTGGATACTTGCGGCTTTGAGAGAAATCCCATCGAGTTGAGAATCGCGTCGAACAATAGACTCTGCGAAATGCGTATCATCATGATTTTGGGTAATACTTTGTAAGAACTCTACAAGATGTGGATAGAGGATACTGGAGGCGAGGCGGATACCACCGATATGATCCGGCAGTACGACTTCATCTGCACCCGCGGTAATAAGTTTTCCCGGTGAGTTGTCTTCAACGGCTTTAGAGGCTATTTTTAAGTGCGGATTGAGTTTTCGTGCGGAAATGACGACAAACAGGTTATCTTGGTCGCGACTGAGGCATGTGATAAGTCCGCGTGCGCGTGTGATGCCTGCTCGGGTGAGCAGTTCATCGTCGGTGGCATCACCGTGGAGGTACGGAAAGTTTCGTGTATCCGTGAGTTGTATAAGCCGTTCTTCATCAAGTTCAATACCGACGAATTCTACATCTGTCTTCAGCATTTCGTCAAGCACATGTATACCGGTATCACCGAGTCCACAAACTATATAGTGGTTTGATAAGTTGTCAACAGTTCGGATCATTTTTTGTTGTCGAAAAAAACTTTGTAACTGTCCTTCAATAAGATAGGCTGTGGCGATTGTAATGCTGTAGGTGAACACCCCGAACCCGCCAATGAGCAAAAACAGGGTGAAAATACGTCCATCATCGCTCATGTCCATGTTGCTATAACCGACGGTGGTCAAAGTAATGACGGTCATATAGATCGCGTCAAGGAGTGACCATTCTCCTTGTGGATTATCTTTTTCAAGCAGTAGATAACCGATGGTTCCAATCACAAGCAAGCTGGCAAGCATCGCTAAAGCGATTATAATCGGGCGTTGGTAGTTCATTTAATAGTACTCAGTCGTCAGTTATCAGTTATCAGTTATCAGTTATAAGAGTGCCTCACAGTGAGAGTGATAGTTCTAAGGTTTCCTCTTTCTTTAACCATCAACTCGACCCCGTTGTAGAAGAATGTTAAGGAAACCCGAGTTGATGGTTAAAACTGAAAGATTTTTTCGGAGAAAAAATCGTACTAACGACTGACAACTATTCGCTTTTTAGCGAGGCGTTTGACGACTGGATTCGGATCGTAAGGCATACACGGACTGCGATCATATTATCCTGAAGATGTTAAATAGGGAATCTTTCAAGGCTGAATAGAGTCTTGTCAAAGAATGCTGGTAACCACTGCCTACCTTTTTCTAAAAACTCATGCCAATCAATACGGTCGCCGGTCCCCGATTTCATTCCTACGGTTCAGAAGTATCAGGTTCGTTTTTCGGTGCCTCTGCTTCAGGTGCGTTATCCGATGTCTCTCCTTCGGGTTCTTCAGCCGAAGTCTCTTCTTGAGTTTCCGCTTCCGCGGCTGCCTCCTGCTGACTGATCGCACGGACGTAACCCATCCTCAGTTCGTAGAGCGTGTTCGCCAAAAAATTGGCTTCCGGGGCGGTGAGATTGCCCTTCGTCTTTTCTTCGAGCATCTCAATAGTATCAATAATACCTTTTACGAGACCAAGATTGATAACCAACTCGTCTGTTTCAGGGTCTCGGATTCCTTCTAAATAGAGTTGCCCTGTTGTTACGAGGTTGTTAAGGTACGTTATAAAATCTATACGTGGAAGTTGTTGTGCTTCTTCCTGAGTCGTCGTCTCTGCCATATATATCACTCCTGATTCCGATTTGCCTGATATACACAGGGTCTGTCGCTACGCGAGAAGTTGTACTATTCGTCGTCAAAGATGATGATTTGTGCAAGTAAGCTACCTGCCTGATTGTTATTGCTTGGATGTTCGTTCATAGCAAGAAAGATAACGCCGTCTGCCGGTGCTGGGTTGTCATAACGCGAGCCAACAGCGAAAACGGTGTTCCCGATTTTAGCGATGAGTGCGCCAATATTAGTACCGGGGAGCAGGTACCCATCGGAACCTGGGGTTTGGGGAACGCCGTCAGCACCGCACCATCCGGTTCGATTTTTCAAATCAGGGGACCAAGCACCTTCACCATCAATAACGAGTCGTTGTCCTTCTTTCACACGTACGTAACTTTCCTGCCAAACGGGACTCGGGCGAGCTGTGCGGATAACAGTTAGTGCCATATAGATTTCTCCGATAATAGTTTTCAGTAGGATTTTTCTGCAAAAATCTTTCGGTTTTCAGTTGTCAGTTAAGAGAAAGACGCTATCAATCAAGTTTCCCTCTTAACTGAAAACTGAGTACTTTTAACTTTGACCAAGAGCTCGTCTACAGATACTTTTGCGAAGGCTCGAGTTCTTGATCAAAACTATTTATTCCTTATTGCGGATAGTGATGTTAGTGATAACATCATCTTGCGCGATACTATCAACGACATCCATACCACTAATGACGTTTCCGAAGATGGTATACTCACTGTCAAGAATGGTTTCATCTCGGCAGATAAAGAATTCGGACGCATAGGAGACGCTGGCACCCTCTTCTTTTGCCATAGCGACAACGCCTCTTGACATCTCTTTCGCGCCGTTTTCAATAGCGAGTGTTTCGCCAGCCGCGAGTTTTGAACCTGCTTGGATGAGTAGTTCTTCTACGCGATAAAATTTCTCGCCTTTGTAATACTCCACCTGTGCGTTTTTGATGAAATTCTTAGACGTTTCTGGAGCCTCAGTTGCGAGAAATTCAAACTCAATGTTGCCTTTTGCCGTTTCAATAACAGCGACCGATGTTGCGGGGTCAATCTGTGGTTTTGCTGAGGTTGTGGTTGTCCCTGTTCCACTGCGACGTGCGCGTGGGGCGGGTGCTTCTTTCTCTTGTTGCGCGCAGCTCAACACGAAGGTAGCAAATAGAGTTGCCAGTACCATAAGTGCTGCGGATGCGAATTGCCGACGTTGCTTATTCTGCTGTTGCCTTAACATATTTTGACTTCGCCTCCAATCGGATTTTTGTCATGACATCGCCTATCTCTAAGCGATCGACGACATCCATACCTTGAATTACGCCGCCGAAGGTGGTGTAATTACCGTCAAGTGAGGGTTGAGGTTTGAAGCAAATGTAGAATTGGCTCCCGGATGAGTTCGGCGCGGAGGTTCGAGCCATCGCCACCGTACCTCTAAGGTGTGGACGTTGGTTCGGGTTTGTGTACTCGTCAACGATGTTCCAGCCCGGGCCACCTGTTCCGTCGCCTTTCGGACAACCGCCCTGAGCGACGAAACCTTCAACGATACGATGAAATGTTAAACCGTCGTAAAAGCTCTCATTGATTAGTTTGATGAAGTTGTCTACTGCCACCGGAGCGGCATCGGGGTAAAACTCAACTACGAATATACCTCTATCGGTTGTAACGACCGCGACCTGCTCTTCAGGCGTTAGGTTACCGCCAAAAGGAAGCGCGCAGCCAGTTATTAACGTTAATAATATGAGAAGAAACATTGGACTCGTGTATAGCAAGTTTCGGTAAGTAGCACGCTGTGCCCATAGATGGTGAATCGCTTTCATCAACATTCCTTTTTTGTGCAGTTAGTCGGTTTTGAGGCGGCCCCAGAAGGTTGCCAACTTATCGTGTGCATCAACAGACAATGTAACAGGGGTCGCCATGTCCTGAAGCAGCTCATCCTTTGTTAAAGCGTAGTTATAGACTTTGACTTCATCCAAGGCACCGGTAAGAAAGCGTTGACTTGCGCCGCGGGCACCGATATAGAGGGATGCATCGTTTGGCGATAGTTCGCCCTTACACGCCATCTCTGCTTCCAATTCGCCATCAATGTAGAGTTTAATGTCGTTACCGTCCCATGTCCCAGCGAGGAAGTGCCATTCACCGTCTTGGATGCTCGGACCAATATTGTCGTCGTTACACGGCTCGGGGAGATCAAAGAATTGAAGGATCGTCCCACCGTTGTAGAGTGCTGCGAGATTATATAGACCGGAGACCCAGGCGGCTCCTTTCTCAACACCGCTCTGGATCGCCTCACCGCCCTTGACGAGTGCCCAAAACTCAATCGTGATAGCATCAACAATATCAAGACTTGGACTGTCGGCGATTTCACCAGCAGTTTTTCCATCAAACTCCATCGCTTGCCCAAAGACACCGTCAATCAATTTTGGATTACCCTTATTAAAGGTCGCATCGTTACCAAATTCGGATAAATCTTTTACAACGTCTCCCTCCAAAGCATCAAAAGAGAGGTGAAGAACAAGGTCCTGTGCGCTACAAACCGTTGTAACACTTACGAAAATAAGGAAAAGCAGTCCAAAGATAATCTTTTGTTTCAAAATCTTGCTCCTAAAATAGATATTGCTCAATTTCTAAGCGATCGTTTTTGTGAGTGCTTGCGTCAATTACCGCAGCTTACTGGTTTGAAAACCGATGGCAACCAGCAACTGTCGAAAACTAAGCCTCTGTGCTTTAACGGAAGAAAAGACAAGAATCGGCTAAACAGTTATTAATAATCTGATATTTCTCAAATCTATCAAGGAGTCAGTAATCATCAATAGATCGTAGGTATAGCCGTATGAAAATGCGTTTGTTTTGAAAAAGTTTCTTGATTTTTAGAGCATGAGATGGCATCCTAATGACTCAGAAAACCACTTTTGAGTCAACATCAGGAGGACATCTCATGCGTCATAAGATTAGCAAATCTACACTCTTTTTTCAAGACCTTCTTTCTTCTTTCTTTCACCGGATGAGGCAGCAAGTCGTCGAGACGCTACTTCTGCTCTGTGTTTGCCATCTCTTTGGAC
>JAAXHL010000162.1 GCA_012270865.1 Candidatus Poribacteria bacterium
AAACTAATTGTGACAGACTACTAGCGAAATCTAGCGAAAATTTCTGCGTTTTTTCAAAACACATAACATAAATTAAGTATAACACCGCCAAAAACGGACAATTGAATCGCCCTGGCACAATTTCAGGGTCATTTGGTTTTACAGATTTACTTTATATATGTTTGTGTTTTTCTCTGTAGGAGCGAGCTGTGCTCGCGATATTCTGAAAAAAATGTTAACGGCTGTGAACAGAAGTAAAATAAAAACCGAGAACTAAATCGTCCTCGCCACAATAGGTTTTCAGCCACGTCTCTTGCGTCAAATCTTTGGCAACTTCGGGGTCGCGGAGCCGTTTTTGGATGTGGCGGTAGAGCCGTGCGTTGTATTTGCGGACCATGGGCGAAAAGACTTCGGCCTCCCCTGTTGGACGCGGGCGATGCGTTGTTTTTCGTCTGTTGGGTTCATTTTTGTGAGCATGGTTATGGAAGTCCTAACGTTTTATCTATTTCGGGGAAGCCTGTTTTCAGGTATTTCGGGGCGGGGTGGATGTCCGCGGGGTAGTGGATTTCCCAGATTTTGATGTGGGGTTTTGTGTTTTCATCTATGGGGTAAATTTGTGTGAATGCCTCCGAGTGTGTATCGCGCATAAATAATTTGATGGCGAGGCTATTCCAGCTCTTTGGCGAGATATAGGATGCAGTTTCAAGAGTAAGATATTCATGATGTTTTGAATACACACAAAGAATGCCCCCGTATGGATTTTCTATCGGATCCATGAAAAACGGTGAAATTTTGTCGAGGGTGTCTGAAAATGCGATGCAGGGTAATTTCACAGTTTCACCATTTTTCAGCCGAGCCTTGACAGATGTCGTATTTTTATCAGCCGGGGGTTCAATGTGAGCGAATGGTATATTTTCTGGGTCGGAGAGTTGCCAGGGTTTCCCCGAGGCTGTCCTTGAGATTTTGAGACGAGTTCTTTGGAATTCACGGTCTCCGTTGTTATCACTGCCGATGCCGGAAAAAATTTTGGCATTTGCAAATAAATCTCTCGTCGTGAGCATAAGATGTGTTGCGTTGTGTGTTTTCAAGAATTCGAGTGCTTCTCGCTCGGATTGTCCACAGAAGACGTGTCGGTAATACAGGTGTATCCAATGGGGTAGGAAATGGTCGGGGTCTGTGATGGTTTTGACACCCCCGAGGACGTTGAGTTGACCGCCATAGTTCCAACTCGCGGCGACGACGGCGTTGTTTGGCAGCCTGCCTGTCATCCATCTGTAGGCGTGTGTGATCGGCGTGATACCGGGAGTCGGCTGGCGTATGTTCTTTGCAGTATTGAACAACTCTTTTGCATACCCCCCGGCGGGCTGCCAGAAGCAGAGAAGGGGCAACATGGCAAACGTGAGAAGAGTTTTGAGTAAGGACTGTGAGACGTTTTGTCTGAATGTGTCGGTTATATAGTGAGCGTTTCTGATTTTATCAACGAGTATTTCTGAGAGTTTCTGTATGAGACCTATGGTAAAGAAAGCAAACGGGATACCTATAAAGAATTGGAAACGTATTGCATCCCGCGAGAGTGCTGTCCAGCAGAGAAACCAAGCACCAAAAGCAACATAAATGAATTCGTTTGGTGTTTTATCCTCACATCGCCAAGCGACGATCAGGAAACCGATAAGTGTACAGATGACTGAGATGAAAAATATCTGGTTTCCGTGTTGAATGCCCCAAAGGTTATCAAGCGGCTCGCGGAAAAAGGTGGTGATCGTGAAGAGTGTTAAAGGAATGGCAAAAAGGAAGTGTTTCAGTTTATCTGCAGGGTATATGCATGTGAGTATGAAACCGAGGCTTGCTACGAGAAAAACGCTCCCGTACCGATCGCTCCAATATTCAAGTGGGGGGGCTTTCAGTTCAGCGACAGATTGCATAAGGGGGGTTTGGCTGAACGGGACGGTGGTATCGGCAAAGGTGTTTTGTTGTGTCCAGACATAGCCGAGGGCAAGTGTAACACTCGCGAGGGTTAAGACGAGTGAAAAAGTGTGAGCATGTTGACGGAAGAAGCCCATTTTTGAAATGAGTAGAGATCGAAGGGCACGCATTGCCAAAAGCACAAGTGGTAGCATGAGAACGAACACTGCGAGGTGTTCTGCGAAGCCGTAGCCGTTTCTATACGCAGGCGAAGCGAGATAGAGTGTCGGCACAAAGCAGCACACCCACACGGCATAAAGTCCTAAACCTTCCTCTGTTTCGGATGTCAGAAACCGCCACAGTTCTACGACGAGAATAACACTCAAAAACACACCAAAACCTTCCCAACTCAGCCCGCCCAGGAAGACAAAAAAACCGCTGATGAGTGTCCAGAAAAGGCGTTTGCGTGACGTTTCGGCTTGCAACACAGTGAGATAAGTGATGACAGCAAGGATGCCGATCATGAGTACCCAGTTGTCGCGGTCAGAAAATCCTATGACGCTGCGTTCGATGGTGCCCGGGAAAGTTGCTAAAAGGATGCCGAAGCAGATAGAAAAGACGGTGCCGAAATATTTTTGTAGAAAGAAACAGAGCGTGCCCAGCCCAATACAAAAGCAGAGGACGGGGACGTAAAGCACCCAACGATAGAGGGATATATTCGGAAAAACAGACGCAAGTGCTTTATGGGTATACGCGAGGGCGTAAGAATAGAACGGAAGCGTCTGTGATAAGTCTCTCCCGTGGGGTACCCAGCGGTTTGTGTCAATTTCTGGCAGTTTACCGTTTTCGGAAATGGTTCGTGCTTGTTCGTAGTAGAAATAACTATCATTTCCAACGAACTGACCTGGCGGAATCTTCGGAAGGATCCCGCTGCGAATCCAGAAAGCGAAGAGCAGGATGCTGAGAAAAAGGAGTGCGGTGCCTATCTGTTTGAGGGGGAGTGCTTTCAACGTTTTCAACATCGGAACATGTACTCAGGCTGCGTGTTTATTTGCCACCACTTTGTGATGCCGGTGATTCTCTGTTCTTATGGTAATTTTCCATGATCGCTTGTAGTTCCGGGTGCATCTTGCTGCAGCACTTGCACTTTTTTTTAGGGCGTGTGCTTTTAACGACAGCTCCCCGTGTGTTCGTGGGTTCTGATGAAGGTGTTGCACGGACCTGACCGCTGACAAATACGAAAAGAGACGTGGTGGCAGCGAAGATGATCAGGACAGCGAAGGCAATATAAAAACGTTTCATCTGCTAATCCTCTGGATCCTGTTGTTGAAACTTTTTGACATCTGCTGCGATTTCAGGGTCTATTTGTTGAAGTCTGCGTATGCCTTCTTCGGGACCGTGGAGATTCAGCGTTGCCATCGCCCGCCGGAACCGAAAGGTTGAATATTTCTCTTGGAGGCTGCTTTCCATGTCGTTCCCCGGCGTGGGTGCGGCGGTTTGTGCAGACATCGCCCGTTCTTCGAGTGCTTTCTCAAAGTCTGTCTCGCTTGGAGAGATGGAAAATTGTTTTTGAAATTCGGCTTCGATCTCTGCATCGCTCATTTCCATAAACTGATCAAGGGGGATACCGACACCCTTTTCAAAAATGGCGCGCAGTTCTTCGCGTTCGGCAGCCTCTAATGCCCTGAGTTCTTCTTGCCATGACGAAACTTCTTCTCCTGTGATGCGCGACTCCTGGTATTTTTGGGCGAGTTCCGATAGTATATCCGTGGACGTATCCGTGGCCTGGACAATCTCTGACATGTCGCCTGTATCGTCCAGAGGTTCGGATGTTTGCTCAGCAGGGTTCCGTATTTCTTTGCCTGCACTATCGAGATAGATATCTTTCACTGTTAACATATACCGCAATTCGGGGTGTTCCGGGGGTTCAGGGGGTGTTTCCCAAGGCGGTGTGTTTTCTAACTCTTCAGCATACTTGTCGAGTGCCGGGCCCAGTTCGCGGTCGGTAGAACCGTAACTCCGAGCTACAGATTCCGTCTCAATCGTGCCATCAGGGTAATGGTACTGACGGCGCTCGACTTCCAGATGATGGGCATAAACCCTGTTATATTTGCGTCCATCCCACTCTAAGCCGACGACATCGGGCTCGGTTTTCATAATTTCATTGAGGATTTGGTCCATTTCTCGGGCGCGTGTGCCGTCATCCATGAGCACATCGCGTCTATGGTTCAGGATATTGAGGAGTGCGTTTTTGGCACCCTCGGGTGCGTCTGATGCCTTTACATCTTCGATGGCGGCGTTGATGTGTGCAAGTTCTTCTTGCTTCTCTGCTTGTTTTTGATAGGCGTGTTCATGACCTTGGCCGTTTGCGTGGCTGTGTGGGGGGATCTCCAGATCCGGGTTTTCACGGAAGAGTGCCTGAACGTGTTCTTGAATGCGTTGTAGCTCCTCTGGAGTCGCAAAATCCGTGAATTCTTCATCAGGTGTAAGTTCGTATTTTCCGAGGGCGAAAAAGTTATCGAAATAGATCTGTTTTTCTTCCTCTGTGAGCTTTCCGGAAAGCGAGAGGATTTTATCGATATGTCCGCGTATCGCTGCCTTATCGATGTCTCTCTGATTCGGTTTGGCAATAAAAAAAATCACAAGACCGATTGTGAGAACGCCCAAAATAGAAACGATAGATATTCTCTTTTTCGTCAACACTGTTTTGTCCTCCATCTATCAAGTTTTTGTGATGAAATACTTCTCTACCCAAGCCATCGCTGCCTGAGTAGAGAAGTATTTCTGTTGTGTGGTTAATTACGGTTTCGGGCAGAAGTCCCAATGGTTGGGATTAGTTGAAATCCGCGTCCGTATTGTCGGGGTTACCGGTTTCTGAAGCGGCAGCACTCGCGTAAGCGTCATTTTCCCAGCGCGGTGTTTCCTTGACGAAAACAACTTTTTCTTTAAAAGGCTTGAAAAGTGTTGTGCTGCTTACACTCACATTACCATAACCATACGTCCCATCTGGATTGGGGGGTGGATCCCTGTGTTCCCTCTCACCGACTTGAGCATATAGAGAATAGGTGAAATGGTGATTATGCACGATTATCATGCCAACGAGTGTACGCATATGAAACCAACTTACGTTAGCTCTCGCCGTCATTTTGGATCCGGAGTTATTAGTCTTGGCATTCGGAGTGAGATTTAAGGATGTGAAGTGCCATGCTTCAGTCTGTGTTGAAATCGTGACAATCAATGCACTTGCAACGAAAAGAATCAGGATTAAGAGTCTAACGAATGTTTTTGTTAACATCTTTCATTCCTTTTATTTTTCGAGGATTGCTATAGGAAGACAAACAGAAATGGTAAGCAGTTTGACTTTCATGGCAATCTTCCTCTGTATAAGGTGCTAACCTAAAAAGTTGAAAAATCAGGTGATTTTATAGTACAATTTAGGTTAACGTAGCTATGGACACGTCATGGCTATGCAGCGCCGATGGGTGCTGACATCACCCTCGGCGCACCTCAAAAACTTTAGAGGCAGCCACTTCAAAATATTTACGACGACAACACAGTATAATATGTTCCAGTATTATCGTCAAACAAAATGCGATGCAACGCGACAGAACGCACTTGGCAGATCCATCTGCGATGCAACACAAAAAACCCACTATGCAACGCTTTGTCTATGACAAAGGCAACACACGGGAAACGAAAGGTCTCCGTAGCCGGACGGACCTTGCGAAGCAAAACGCTTAACGTTTGGAAAGCGGGGGGAGAGACATGGCGACAATGAGATATTAGCAGACGTGCCATATCGCGCGGACACACGAAGATCTATCATCGCATCCAAGCGATTTCTTTCTAAAATATCCAAAAATCTGCTTTTCATGACCACCATTCTATTCATTAACCTTCCACAAAAGTTAGCAATATTCGCAATCGAAATGTGTAAATGGTCGCGCTGGACAACTTACGAGATTATTCAATAACTTACGAGATTATTCAATAACTTACGAGATTAATTATACCATCCTAAGACGGTTAAGTGAAATTAAAAATGAAAAAAACGCGTTTTTTTCAGAATTTAGAAAATTTTCTGCATATTTTTACCCCACAAGTCCGTATTTTGTCAATCAAGATGTTATACGCTTTCTATACTATAGAATTTTTTGGACAAGTCAACGATTCTGTGTTATCCTAAATCCACAACGTTTTGTAGAGATTAGACCTATTTCTGACTGGACACTTCTTTCAGAAAAGTGTCCTATAAGGAACAGGACGAACGCAATTTCGACTGCAGCCTGTTCTGTTAGATGAGATTTTGCGGAAAACACAGCGTTCTGATAGCACAAACTGGAAGTTTATGCTACAAAAGAGCAGCAGGCGTAAGGTAGCACAAACTGGAAGTTTATGCTACAAAAGAGCAGCAGGTGTCAGTCCTAAGGAATTCAAGAATCCCACTGTTTTAGTTGTCGGAGAATGTCAAGTGTATGCCGAACCCGAAACCAGACCCTTCTCTATATGCTGCTTCTGAGATGATATTTAATACCGCCACCTACATCGGATTCCTAATTTTTGTTTTCGCTTTACCTTTCGGCTATTCGACGGCATTTCTCAATATCGGGCTTTCGTTTGTGCTACTCGGATGGGTAGGTCGGATGGTTTCGGAACGGAAACTCGGTTGGCAACGCACACCGCTCGATTTACCTATCCTTCTATTTTTGGGACTCTCACTGATCGCCTGTCTCTTTGCACCGCATCCTGCGAGAAGTAGCCTCGGCTATTTTTGGAAGCTGCTCCGTGCGATCCTGCTCTTTTATGCCGTTATTCAGAGTCGTTTAGGGTCCCGATGGCAGCATATCGTGATAGCGTTTATCGCCGTAGCGGGTCTATCTTCCGCACTCGGACTCTGGTATTATGCCAATGATACCCGTTTAGCGATTGACTTTATGGGGCGGATCGGGGTACAATTTCAAGAGGAACTCAATAATGGACACATATCAGATGAATTGCATGCCGAGTTACGGGAATGCAGTGTCCCACTCTCTGAGAGTGCCACAATTTTGCCTTCAAAAGAGTTAGAAGAATGGCGGATTGATGACCCCGCGCGCGACAGACGCTACGTCGTTCGGACAGATGAAACACATCTCAGGGTCTACATGATTGAGCAACGGCTCACTGGGACCTTTAAGATGCCGAATGATCTCGGCGCGTATCTCGCGCTCGGACTGCCGTTTGTGATGGGTTATTTTCTGGCGAGTTGGCGGAGATACACGGAACAGAAGCGGAACCGGATAGCGATAATTATAGTGCTTGGTGCCGTTGTAGGACTGATGAGTGCGAACCTCGTGCTAACGCTCACACGCGCCGCTTGGATCAGCGTTACCTTCGCGACTGTTTGTCTCGGTGTCTATCTCGTTGTTCGTAGGGGCTGGGTTACCCAACCCCTACGGAAACCCAAATCTTCGGGCGGATTACGGAGACGAATTCTGTTAGGTGCCGCTGTCATTATCCTGATTATAGGCGGGTCGTTCTTTCTGATGCCGCAGCATATCAAGGCGCGTTTCCAAACGATGATTGAACAACCTATCGGATTCATGGGGGAACGTCCGCAGTGGTGGCAGACCTCGCTGGAACTTATTAAAAAGTATCCTTTGACCGGCATCGGGTTGGGTCGGTTTCGTTATGAATATCAGCGCAGTGGACCGCCTGAGCAATACAACATCCCGTACCACGCACACAATATCTATCTACATATCGCAGTTGAGCACGGCATCCCGTCGCTCTTGCTGTTTCTCTGGATAGTGGTAATGTTATGTCGAAGAGTCTACAGCATAAGACGTGCCACCGATTTTTGGGGCAGCGGTACTTTCATCGGCGCAAGCGGTTTCCTTATTTCTGCACTTATTTATGGACTCGCAGATAACATCCTACACCAGCGCACGGTGCTGCTTTTTTGGTTTATTGTCGGCATAATTTTCTTAAAACAACACCAATGGCGCACCAAAAACGTAGCATGAAACGAAGTGGAATGCGAATTTTACGAGTAGAACTTCACAGATCAAACGAACCTAACTTCTCCGCAAGGTAAATTAAAAAACATGAAAAAACGTTGGAAACCGGTCGATATGTCCGCTGTGACCACCTATCCGCTTCAGGATCGAATCAACAAAGTCTCCGTTCACGATTTTGCGACACTGCCGGAGCCAGAGATCGACCTGTCTCCGTTCTTAGCGAGTCTCCCGAAGATACTCAAGGGATCAGATTTCCCCGCACTCGTTGACGACCTCGTTGCTGCCTACCGAAAAAAGAAACCTGTCATTGTGATGATGGGAGGGCACGTCATCAAGTGTGGACTGAGTCCGCTTTTAATCGCGTTGGCGAAACGTGGCGTGATTACTGGGTTTGCGTTCAACGGTGCGAGCAGTATTCACGATTTCGAGATTGCACTTATTGGGGAGACTTCCGAGGATGTCTCCGCCTATCTTCAGAACGGTCAGTTCGGGATGTGGGAGGAGACTGGACGATTAATGAACGCCGCAATCCAGCACGCTGCGGATACAGGCATCGGGATGGGTGAAGCGTTGGGTAAGCAACTGATAGAGATGGAGGCTCCTTATAATGAATATAGCCTCCTCGCTGCGGGTGTTCAGTCCGATGTCCCGATCACCGTGCATGTCGCCATTGGTACGGATATTATCCATCAGCATCCGAGCGCAGACGGTGCCGCTATCGGTGCAGCGAGTTTCACCGATTTCCGATTGTTGACAGCGTTGGTGAAGGATTTGGAGGGTGGAGGTGTCGTGCTAAACTTCGGATCGGCTGTGATTCTACCGGAAGTTTTCTTAAAGGCGTTGACGATCGCACGGAACTTAGGGAACACTGTCTCAAACTTCACCGCTGCGAATTTCGATATGAACCAGCAATATCGTCCTGTGGAGAATGTCGTCAAGCGTCCAACGGAGATGGGTGGCAAGGGGTACACCTTCACAGGACATCACGAGTTGATGATCCCGCTGCTGGTCCAGGCGGTTCAGTCGCGCCTATAAAGAATTTTATTTTTCAAAAACCGAGCTGCGAACCGTTTCCACGTTTCCACGCTGCTTTTAGTTCTACTAACGATTTCCGAATAGCCAGTAATTTCGGCAGCGACGGGATATGCAGATAGATTCTGAGCAATTTGCGCCGTTTGGCACTATCCATATCCCCACTCTCTTCCAAAATTTTCTGATATATTGAATAATGCATCTGAAGTTCTCCCAATGTTTGTCGGCAAGTGCCGCCGCAATCGGTTACGACTTTTTTTCCATAATCAGGTCGCTATAAGAGACAGCCACCGGGTCGGCAGTGCCTAAATGAAGTATATCTTTAACGTGTTGATGTTCGGCTATCGCTTCGGATTCGGTCTGTCCCTGAAACACCGTTTCCAATTCGATATATTGCCCTAAATCGGCAACCGCATCAAGGTGGATACGGGTGTTTTGGAACATCCAGATTTCTCGTTGTTTTTTGACTATCGTTTCGATGCCTAACGCGGCGGTGAGCAGTGTTTTGAGCGTCAATGGATCATCGGTTTTGCTGAGGTGATACTGACTATAGCGGGATTTATTCTCATTCGGGCGCTCATAATAGATGAGCCATCCTTCACCTGCTTCATCAGTCTCACGCAATTTAAGACGCGGTTTACAATCTTCCAGTGTCAAAGCGTCTTTTCCCTTAAACATATAAAAATACGTATCAATTTGATGTACGGTTTCACGATATTTCGCTTTTAACTCGTTCAATCTCGGATAGAAATCTTCAAGCGACTGACATCGTGCCTTGAATTCTAAGTTGGTTGCCATTTTTCGTGCAGTTTTCGTGCGGAAGTTCTCCCTATTTTGGGAGTTATTATCCGTATAAGGTTTCAATCAACGATCCGAAATTCTTCTTCAGGTTCAAAGTTATCTACACAGGATCGGTTGCAGCGTTCACCGTTTGATAACAACCAACAGACATCATTCTGGTGCTTGAGCGAACTGATGATACAGGTCCGCAGTTGCTCTGGGTCAAAACCACGCCCTAACAGGTAGCTGTAGCTGCCGGCTCTCATGGCACGTCGTCCCTCATAGTCGTTACGGACAATTGAGATAATTTTGACGTGTGGCTGGTACCGCCTGACGTATTCAAAGAGCCGCCCGCGTGAGCGTCGAGTGTAGTCCGCAATTATCATCTGATATTTGCCCAGTTTCAACAAACCGACGGCTGACGTGCTTCGGTCTGAAATATCGCATCCGTAACCTTCAGAATGGATGAGATTCCTGACTTTGTCATGTAAAAAACCGTCGCGTGAAACCAACATTACGTCCCCTTCCAATTTAGAGACACCAATGTCTTCTTGGATATCGAGCGGTACACGTGCTTCTCGAACTCGCCAATCGAGCCGCCACCGTGCCCCTCGTATCCGCTCGTTGACTTGATTGAGCCGCTCTTCTAAATCCGGTTGCGGTTTAAAAAGTTTGTTCATCTGATACCTCGCCTCTACAAAGTTTTTGATGCTAAATCATGCTAACCGATCAACGTTAAACTATTCTATCATATATCTGTGACGTATTCCACTGATTTTTTGTTGATAAAAACCGAGAAATCCTATAAAATTCCTGAAATATCTCTAACAACATAGGAGCGATGTCATGCCTATATCACAACTTCCACTCCCTGAACATTTCGATGCCGCTCGCGTAGACCATGTCTGGCGAATCCCGTATCAAGAACGTCAAAGCGAAGCATTGGTATGGGCAGCGCAACATGCAATACCGCCGGCATCCGAGGACGATTTTCGTACCTGTCTGCTCCTTGTCGATGTCCAGAACACATTTTGTATTCCGGGATATGAACTGTTCGTCGGTGGAAGGTCAGGAAACGGCGCAGTTGAAGACAATGTGCGTCTGTGTCAGTTCATTTATCGTAATCTATCACAGATCACCAACATCGCTTGTACGATGGATACGCATACGGCGATGCAGATATTCCACGAAATCTTCTGGCTTAACGATGTCGGTGAACACCCTTTACCGCTACAGACATTGATTACACAAGAAGATATTGAAGCAGGGAGATGGCGCGTCAATCCCGCTGTTGTGAGTCGCCTAAATCTGCCGAGTCAGGTTTCAGAATCCGAGGCATACACATGGCTCAAGGCATACAGCGAACATTACGTCAAGACCCTGACTGCCGATGGAAAATATCCGTTGGCGATCTGGCCCTACCACGCAATGCTCGGTGGGATCGGACATGCCATTGTCTCCGCCGTTGATGAAGCCTGTTTTTTCCATACAATCACCCGTAAGACACAGGTACATTATGAACTTAAGGGACAGAACCCACTCACTGAAAACTATTCAGTCTTACGTCCGGAGGTCCTTAACGATGCCGATGGAAAACCGATTGCGGAGAAAAATAGTGCGTTCCTTCATAAGCTGCTCGGATACGATCGTGTAATTATCGCCGGACAAGCGAAGAGCCACTGTGTCGCGTGGACTGTCAACGACCTACTCACAGAAATTCAGGGGACCGATACGGAATTAGCCAAGAAAATCTATCTGGTGGACGATCTGACCTCACCCGTTGTCGTCCCCGGCGTAGTGGACTACACAGAACCGGCTGACGCTACTTTTGCCAAGTTCTCGGCAGCGGGGATGCACGTCGTGCAGTCAACACAACCGATAGCGGATTGGACGTAGTGCCGATTTTGCAGTTGGATAGTTTGGAGGTTTACCGGATTTCACCGCGGACGGTCAGCGCGCTTGCGACAGAAAGGAAGTCTCTGCCTTCTTCGACTCTGTCGTGGTGGTAGCTGAGACCGAGATGGAAGTTTGCTGTGATATGTGTGCTGATTTTGTAGCCGACGCGCAACGTTGTTTCATAACGCTCTGAACGTTCCTCGCGATTCGCACCAAAGATTTCTCTACGAATCGCCCAAGAAAGGGTGTTCGTCAACTCCAAATCGTGTTTGAGTGGAATCCTACCGAAAAACGGGACCCGTATGCCGTTTTCTGTGCGATAACGGTAGTCGATACTGAAATTAGGCGTAACAATCAACGCGTTACTCAATATACCGCTCCGCTCGTGGTCTCGGAATGTTGTACGGACACCCAATGCTGTCGTCGTCTCTTTACCCCATTTGTGTATCCAGCTGAGTGAAGGTGTATGTGCCGTGCTGTCGCTGAGTGTTGTTCCCTGCGTTGAATTATCTCGTTTCGTGAAACTATAACGGAGTTGGAAACGGGGACCTTCTTGTGCCTTCAGGTCTACATTGCCTTCGTACGACTCCGCGTGCGTTGTATACGTACTCCCCAAACTTTTCCAGAAGCTGTCGGATGTGCTGGCATTCGCGCCTAAGGACATCCAAGTCCACGGGTCTACGGACCCCCGCAGCGTGTACCGACTGCTCCGTCGGGAGTTTGAACGTTCCCTGGCATCATCGGCAAGCGACCAGATTTCCAATGCGGACAACCCGGATTCCAGCTGCCGGTACGACTCGGTAGCGTTAAAATTGGCGTTGGTACTAATTGTAAAACTCTTGAGAACTCTTTGCAAGATACCGTCCTGAACTATTGGCTGCGGGGACCCCACCCCTACGACCGGGGTACCGGCTTCGGCTTTATCACGCTCGATCCAATCCCCACGATTCTCTTCTAATTCTTGGATCTGTGTCTCATCAATACCGTCTGCTCGGAGTCGGGCACTTTGGCTTTCGGAAACCTTCGGTTTTCGGCTTTCGGTTTCCTTCAGCGAAGAGGCGTGTTTTTGCTTGGGTGTTTCTTCAGGAGTGTCCAAAACCTCTTGCTGCTGACTGCTGACTGCTGATGGCTGACGGTTATCTTGCTGACTGCTGACTGCTGACTGCTGACTGCTAATCTGCTGATTGCTGATCGCTGGCTGCTGGTTGCTATTCGTCGCCTCCGGCGTTTTTTGCGGTTCCAAGAACCAACCAAACCATTTTTGGACGCGCAGGTTCACACCGAGACTGACATTGCCGTTAAGTGAGGCATTTTTTTCTTCCCTGAACCAGTTCTCTCGGAAATTCATACGGCTTGTCACAGTCGGACGCATGCCGATAAAATCTCGATTCAAGCGCGGCGTAAGCGAGAGCCGATGTTCGCGTTCTGCGATTGAGAAATCGGGTTCCGCTTCTTCCGTCGCTGGTGTCTCTGTCGTTTCAGTGTTGAGTGTGCTTATTCCGGTTCTCCGCTCCTCTCGCCTCTCAAGTGTCCGGCGCACATCATAACTCGGATTCAGACTGAAGACGCTCGTCGGACTGATATTGAATGTTATTGACCCGCTATCCGTCTTTTCGTCCCTGTTTCTACCGTAACTATAATAGGATGTTGTAGAGGTCGTCGTCGCGGTCTCCGGATTCGCAAGGACATCTTCGTGGCGATACTGTACATTAACGCCCAGCTTTGATCCGAGTTCGTATCGGAGGCTACCGGTATAAAGGTGGCTAATTTGCGTACCTTGACGTTCGTTCCAAAAGTCTTGATAATTATACGCGAAGCCGAGGTTCGGGTACGGGTTCCGGTTGAGTTGGACAGAAAAATCTCGATTACGAATTTCGCTCTTTCCGCTCTGGAAACTGCTGTAACTGCCCCGCAAACTCTCGGTTTCGGTGTCTTGCTGCCGGAGACTGTACCGGATTGGTAACCACGGAAAAACGGTAACATCTGCGTCAATGTTATAATCGTTGTTCGTCGTACTATACCCGCGAGAAGAGAGCCGTTGTCTACCGACTTCGCCTGCTCCACTTTCAAAGTCTTTATCTTGACTGGCGTATCCGCCTCGCAGTTTCACGATATTGCCGAGCGACACTGACATGTTACCACGGCGCGCCCACCCCGCACGCACAAGCGGATCACCCAAATGAATCTCATTCACCCAGATGTCGCCACTGATTTCGCGTCCAGTGTCATTACGGATGCCGAGCAGGATACCGCCGATGTTTTTAATAGACAGCCGCGTACTGTTTCTGCCTCTAACAGTGAAACCATCGGGGTGTCCATCTGGACCCTGGTCTTCGGTTGTCAGTTCCTCGTTATTAACATCAGTGGGTTGCGTCGTCCCACTTTCGGTTCCTACAAACAGCCCTTGACCGGTTGCGGAAGACGGATTGCTGGCGGTTACATCCGGATAAACATTTCTATGGAGGTCCCGTAAATCAATCTCGATTAACTTCCACCCCTCAAAGTCCACTTTCACCGTGTATTCATAATAGTCCGTCAAGTTCTCGAAAACGTTAATATCCTCTTCTCGCGGCTGATTAACAAACGGGTCTGAACTATAGAATGAACTCCGATAACCCGTGCTGACAGTCGGTGCAAGTTGTAAGACAAAGGTCGTATCGCTTTTATCGCCATAGAGCCAGAATCGTAGCGTATCGTGTTTACTAAAGTCCTGTCCGTCGCTCTGTGTTAAGCCTTTCAACTGTTTAGAAGTAACACCGTAAGAACCGGGGAATAGGTAATATTCGAGACTCAACGTCTGTTCACGCTGTTGTTGCGTTTGGAAACCGAGCGAGGTCGCCGTGAAGGGGTGCAACTTCTTGAAGAGTTCATTGTCCTCAATGTCAAGATAAGCACTCTGATAGGAATCGTAACTGAAGTTGTCTTTGGTACCGACGATGAACTTTTCGATCGTATCTTCAACGACAGTCGTTGTTGAGAGTATCTCACCCTTGGATCCCAACGCCGGTGTTGTCTGTGTCGCTGCTCGGGTAATAACACCTTGTTGCCATTTATTTCCGACGATTTCAATAGATGCCCATTGCAGTGTGCCTGTTGCACTACCCGGAGCGTTTTTGCTTAACCAGAATCGGAAGTGTTGCACGAAAACAAGGCTCGGCACGCGGGACCCTACCGGTCTGAATTGAGAAATCGGGATACTCAGGAACATCCAACCGTTAGCGTTTTTGCTTTTAATCCATTCATTCGGGATTTCGTTCAACGGAATCGAAACTTCAAAATAGGCATCTACACCGTCAAGCACGCCATCGCCGTTAAGGTCTTCACTATCGAGAATCTGGTTGTCAGCACCGATAGCTGCGCTTTCGATGGGACCGTCGTAATTCCATCCGACATCCTCACCTGCATCCAAGGCACCGTTTCCGCGATACCGATTTGCTTCCGCGAGGTTCTCCAGGTCCAAGTCTAACGCGTCGATATTATCATCGCCGTTTGTATCCGTGAGTGTATGCGGTAGGTCTTCGCTATCCAAACGTTGGTCGGCATCCGTGTCTTCGTTAACGACACCGAGATTTAAGTGTAAGGTCACGTTATCGTCGCCTTGAACACGCATCCAGATCTCAACGAAACCGCGTTCGGAATAATCGACACCGGAGGGTGAGATGCCGTTCGAGAAGCCACCCCACTCCGCCACGACATCTGTGAAATCGTAGCCGAGTTCCATGATAAGCCGTTCTTCGGTTGAGAGTGACAGCGGTTGGATCGAAGACGCAGGCACATCTCGGTTCCGCATATAGTTGCCGACCGCTGTCGTTTCGTCTTTGTCTTTCAGCGCAACTTTAAAGATCGCACGATTCTCGTTCGTCGGTATAATGCCGTAAGCGTCTGTGTCAATTGTAGATGTATCCTCCCTAAGGTAGGGTAGACTGCTCGGTTTCCAATTGTATTTTAATGTTGGTACAGTCGTCGATTCTTTCGCGCCTTCCATACTATCAATAAGTGCAACACCGATGCTGTTCGGGTTGTTATGTGAATAAGCCGCCTCTCCACTAAAGTCCACCGAGAACGGAAGGTTCCTCGTGTTAATAAAGGGTAACAGGTTAAAAATACCGGCGACGTTGAACGCTCTGCCGAAACTCGTATTCACATTGAACGCTTGCAACCGATTCGGCACGCCGTTTACATCTGGTATCTCCGCCGGTTGTTGTCCGGTATTCAGGATATAACCTGTTGAAAGCGCGAACCCCTTTTGGAAAACCGGGTTGAAATAATTCCCGCTACCGTAGGCACCGTAGTAGCTGCCCCTTCGGGACCTACCACCTAAACTCCCGAAACCGCTGTAACCGCCACCGTAACCGCCCCCGAAACCGCTGCCCCCAAAACCGCCCCTACCGAAACCGCCACCTAAACCCCTTCTGCCTAAACCGCCTAAACCACTGCTTCTGCCTGACAATGGTTCACCGAACGCATCCGTCCCTTCGCCGTAGGGGTCGGATAACCCATCCCCTACCATTGACTGGAGACCGCCAAGTCGGTCAAATCTATCCTCAAGGCTCTGTTGTTTATCTGATTTAGATTTCGGCTTGTGCGTATACTCTAACCATACACCGACGACCGCTTGTTGCGATGAGCCACCGAAAGGTGTTTTCTCAAATTCCACAACGATTTCGTCGAACTCGTCGAGTTGCCTGAAAAATCGGATCGTACCGACCTCATAGAGCATCATATAATCGGTGTCACGGGTCAGGAGTTGCCCGTTTAAACGGACTGTTTCACTATCCGGAATGACGAACAGACCGACGTTGTATGTTTCCGATTGATACGTATAGTCGGCGATAATCGTATAAATTTGGGCATTTGAGAAAGAACCCTCAAGATAAAGGGCATCGTTGTTAAGCGAATCTCGGTAATCGTAATACGGATGGTTCGGGTCTGTAATTTGGAACGGGTTTGTCGTCGGGAAACGCAATAAACCCCTATCGTAATCTATAAACTCCGAATCGATGTTGCCATCACCGTTCTGATCCAAACCGAAGATTTCTATATAAGGAACAAGACCTTCGTTTGTCTGAAACGTTTCGCTCTGCCCCTGCTTGCGGATTGTGAGTTGAAAATCGCGTGGGTTAATGTTCTGGCTACCGAGGTAGTAAGCATACGATGCCTCCGTGCCACGAAAACCTTTGTCTTTCAGCACGACGTAGCCGATCTCTTCACCGCCTTCATCAATCGTCCCATCGCCATTTTCATCGACAAAGACTTCGCTCGGGTTACCAACCGTGCCGCCACCGCCTCCCTCATATTCATAAGCAACGATGATCGTGTAGTTGGCGGAGATTGATGAAAGAAATTCGATCTCACCCGTAACGTAGTCGATGTTGTAGTCTTGTCCAGCAAATTGCGGGTTAAAATAACCGCGACTCGTCCGTATGCCGCCTTGGTTGTTGCCGACAACGCCGTCATCAATGTAAATTTGTTCACTCCGGGCTTTGATAGGGAGATAAGCCTCGTGTAGTAAGTCGTCTTCACCCTTATGGATATGGTAGTACCGATTTTTGATGTAGTTGGTATCAGGAATCTGTGTGCCTGGCGTTCCGTAACCGTAACCACCGGCGCGCCGCGACTGACCGCGAAAAGTCCGCACCTCGCGTATCCCTTTACTTCGAGAACCGAAAGCCGTAAGACGTGTATTTTTCCATTCAAAGACCCCTTCAAGTCCGAACAAATTCCGATTGATGTTCAGAAAACGGGTGTTCGGCAAATTAAGCGTAATGTCACCGAATGAGATCGTTTTTATGATGCTCTCCGGGGTGCCTTCGTACCAGATTTTAATCTTCTGTTCCCTCGCGCCACCGAGTCCGTATCCGCCGCCATAACCGCCGCCGTATCCGCCATAGCCGCCGCCACCGAAACCGCTGCCACCAGCACTATAGTCCACCGCAATATGTGTCCGTTGCCCGACGCGACCGTGTAATCCCAATTGCTGTATCTGCCGAAGGTTGAAACCCGTTGAGCGTGGAATACCACCGCTACCATAGCTACTGTATCCGCCATATCCGCCGCCATATCCGCTGCTGTATCCGCCATATCCGCCGCCGTAACCACTGCCATAGCCACCGGTACCATAGCCGCTACCACCGAAACCGCCATAGCCGAAATCTTCGTAGCTGTAAGAGGAAGTGAGTCCTAAGTCAAGACCGGATGAATAACCGCCGTATCCGCCGCCGTAACCATAGCCTCCGTACCGGTTCAGGTCACCGCTCCCGAAATAGTGCGTTTTGTTCGCCTCTACCGTTACGGATTGTAAGAGGGTTATTTTTAGGTTGGAGTCCATAGGGAGCGCGATACCGTCTTCGTCGCGCTTCGGCTTCGGTTTCCAATCGTAGAGTTTGCTAAGGTCGGTCAGTTCGGGCGGGTTCCGCCATCTACGGAGACTGTCGAGATAGGGTTGGATCAGTCTGTCTTCCGTCTCTTGTTCAGGCTGTTCCGCTTCTTCTGCTTCCCAGATGAAATGTTTTGGAGAAAGATCAGGGTCGAACGGATTTCGGTTAACCAACCCGATTCCGGTATCGTTTTCATCTTCTGACGGTGTTTCGGAGGCAACGGGTTCGGGAACGACGACGCTGTCGCTGGGTGTTAAGGTTTCCTTTTTCGTTTCCTCGTTCTCTTCAGCGATGCGGCTTACGGCAACATCAGACGTTGCAGAAAGGACGATGATGAGGAGGATCCCAATTTTAAAAAGCAGCCCCGGGTATCTTAAAAAGCGAGGAACTGCGGATTTCAACAAAAAATTTTTCAGCACGTGTATTCTCGTTTGTAGTTTATGAGACCGTTAGTTTCCTGTGGCGAGTTTCATTGTAGCATAGGCTATTAGCCTGTGGTGAGTTTCATTGTAGCATAGGCTGTTGGTTTCCTGTGGTGAGTTTCATTGTAGCATAGGCTGTTGGTTTCCTGGGTTTCCAAGTTTTGTGAGAACGCAACCGAAATGTGATATGAATTGTCCAATCTACTAAAAATATCCCGATGACTCGCGTTTCGTCGGTGCGGTATATCAACCGCAATTCGGAATCTTGAGACTTGAAACGAGAAATCGGGACATTATGTTTACATTAAGTTTTGAAACATCACTCGATTACTTGCCACGCTCTTTGATCTGTCCCCATGTTACGGCTAATTTCTCGGTCGCTTCTACGGCATGAAATTGTTTCGTGAGTCCTTCCATCACCTCAGCGATTTCATCTCCATCTAATGCCGTGTTGTAGACTGCAACCTCATCAATGCTGCCTCTCAACGGTCCGTTGTTTCCAGCAGGTCCTTGCGCACCGATAATAAACGGTGCGTTGTTTGTCGCAGGTTTACCAGCCGCACCGCGCGGATTGAATTGTTCACCGTCAACATAGGGGATGAGATTCTTCTCGTCATATACTCCGGCAACGAAATGCCATTCGTTATCCGTGACCTCTTTACTACCGACTTGTAGGTCTTGTGCACCGCCCGGGAGTGTGAACCCAAACGTCATCACACCGGGACGAATCCACATTGTGTAGTTCCGATCTGGCCACGCCTCTTTACCCATAATCACTTGGTAAGGATCAACGATTTCCGGGACTTTTATCCACGCCGTCATCGTCCACTGCTGGAGGTTCATGACATCCGCGTGCGGTACGAGGACATGACCGCCATCAAATTCAAGCGCGCTCTCAAATTTACCAGCTGCCCACGCCACCTCACCGACAATTTCGCCGTGATGTTCGTTGCCGGATACATCTTTGACGATCTTGCCGTTTCCTTCATCAAAGAGCCATACACCTATTACGTCAGCCTTAGCACTGGTTATCCTGAAATAACAAAAAATGCTCAGTAGGAGCATTAAGACAGTTATCCTTTTCACTTGCGTAATCCTCCTTGTGTTATTTCTTATTATTCTGTGATTCCGTATCAGATCTCCCTTCTATTTTAGCAGATTCACTGTGAAGATGCACGCATTTTTTCTATTGCCATCTTCTTCATTGTTGCGTTAGAATGGAGGAAGTTTCAGGGATGTGAATCCATCTTCGCCGTCGTTTTTTATTTTTATCAATTGTGAGGATCTATACAATGCCAAAATATCGGAGTGCAATCATCGGCTGTGGTGGTAGAGCCTACGGTCATGCAAATGTCTATCAACAAGTTTCGCAAGGCGAATTGGTCGCGTGTGCGAACCGATCAGATGTCGCACGACGCGAAAAATTTGCTGACACCTTCAATATTACTGGCTATGCGAATGCCGAGGAGATGCTCCGTAAAGAGAGACCCGACTTGGTTCATCTCGTTACAATGCCGGACCAGTGGCGTGAACTCATGCCGATGGTGTCGGAACTTGGGGTACCGGCGTGCCTCGTCGAGAAACCGATCGCCTGTGGTGTCGAAGATTGGCGTTTACTTTGTGAATTGGAAGCACAAACCGCTACAAAATTCGGTGTTGGGAAACAATACCGATGGCATCCCGGACTTATCAGGTGCCGAGAGGTAGTGCAGCGTGCGGAATTAGGAAGGATTCATCTTTTAGATTTCTCGTGTGGTATGAACCTCTCTGCCCAAGGCACACATATCATCGATTGGGCGATGTCCCTGAATAATGACGCTCCGATTACCCGCGTCTTCGGCACTGTGAGTGGTTCCGAATTGCTGGACAGTACTTATCCAGCACCCGACGCATCATCGTGTCAGGTCCTATTTGAAAATGGTGTCCACGGAGTCTGGAATACCGGGTTTACGTCGCCACGAGTAATGGACGACGAGGCTATCTATAAACACTGTCGCGTTGCCGCATACTGCGAAAATGGTCATGTGATCTTTGAGGAATTCAAAGGGTGGGAAATCTTTTTTAAAGGAAAGATAGAAAACCACCAAACGATGCCTGATGAATGGCGTGAAAGTAACGGCCTCGCTCAAGCGCGACTAACGGAGGCGATGTTCGACTGGATTGAAGACGATACCCGTCCGGTCGGAACCAATTTAAAACGTGCCTTACATCAGTTCAATGCCGTTTTGGGTATCTATGCAAGTGCGATCTCTTACAAACCGATTGACATTCCTTTTGAACCCCCTGTAGATTTGGAGTCACAACTTCGCGAAGTTTTGTCGCGTTTCTAACCCCGCGTGCTATCGCGCATACTAAATGAATTTACTTGTTATAGTGGAAAAACTGTGATATAATGATTTTAACATCGCTGGTAGAAAATCTTGCGGCACCGCTTGGTGCATCTCTACCATTACCGCGTGAGGTCGGGGAAGCAGTGTGAATCCAAATCATAAATAGAACTGAATGAAGGTATATCACAATGTCTAAAATAGAAGATTTTGCTTTTTATGGTGCTTCTGGATGCCAATATATTTTCCAAGTCTACCCTATAGGAACAGAGTTCAAAGATGTTGGAGGTGTTTACATCTTCACAAGGCGTGAGATAAATTCCCGGGGCGGAGTCATACATAATCTATTGTACATTGGGCGATCGAATTCGCTTCCGCGAAGACTCACAAAATTACATCATAAATGGGAAGGTGTTCTGCGAAATAGAGGTAATTGTGTATGTGTTTATTCAGAATCTAACGATGGGGATCGAAACAGAATTGAAAATGATTTAATTCATAAATATCAACCGCCTCTCAATATGAGGATATAATGTGGAAAACTATAAGACGCTTTTGGCGAACTGGTAAAACAGGGGTTGCCCTATTTTTACTTACGGTTGTGGTTTCACTTTACACATGTATTGTGGTAAAATCTCAGGCAGTTCAGACTTGGAAACAAGATATAGAAGATATTTCTACTTTTATTCCTGTTGCTGGGGTAATCGTTGGTGCACTAATAGGAGGTGTTGATTTTATCATGTTTTTGTCAGATTGGTATAGTGAAAGACAGCAGAAACGTATTAAGGAAGCTGAAGCTGAAGGTCTTGCTAAGGGAGCGGCGAAATACTACGCTGCGGTTAAAAATTGGAATGACCGAAGAATTGAGGCTGAAAGCAAAGGTGAGGATTTTGACGAACTTATGCCGACTCCACAGAATATACAGGAATCAACTCCTGTTGAACAAACTACTGACGATCATGCTGCAAATGACACTGTCGCTGAATGAGGTTCACAATTAATTCGCGTGGATAGTTGTGTATCTAATGCACAAATTACTGAAGAAATAGGGCGATTTGAATTTGACAAAACCATCATTTTGTGCTATACTGTTAATGGTTTTGTCGTTTAGAATAAGCACGGGAATTTCAACGCGAAGGAAGTACTATTTTGGCTGATGCAAATACGGTCCCTTCAGAACCAGACATCCACATCGCGCCATCGGTGATGTGCGCGGATTTATGTAACTTAGAGACCGATGTTCGAGAATTAGAAGCCGCTGGTATTAATATGCTCCATTTCGATTTGATGGACGCACATTTCGTGCCGAATATGCCGATCGGGCTTGCACTTATCGAACAATTACGACCCAAAACAGATTGCGCTTTTGATATCCACCTGATGGTAGAAAACAACGATTTCTTCGTGGACGCAGTCGCAAAGGTTGGCGTTCAGCAGATAGCCGTTCACGTTGAATCCGCGACACATCTCGACAGAACGTTATCGCTTATTCAGGCACACGGCATTAAGGCAGGCGCAGCACTAAATCCAGCAACCCCGCTCTCCGCATTGGATTATGTCCTTGACCGACTCGATTTTGTACTGATTATGACGGTGAACCCCGGATTCGCAGGGCAGAAAGTCGTTCCAGCGACTCTCCGAAAAATCGCGGAGTGTCGCACTTTTTTGGATAGAAACGCTATTGACATACCTATTGAAGTCGATGGCAACGTGAGTTTTGAAAATATTCCGAAAATGGTATCCGCAGGCGCGGATATCTTGGTCGCCGGCACGAGCAGTGTTTTCCAAAAATCCGGTTCGCGACTCGAAAGCATACAACGGGTGCAAAAAGCGATTGCGGTTGGGCTTGCAGAACGAGAAATCAGGCAGCGAGCATAGACCCTCTTTCGATGGTTATTAAGCTTCTTAGGATGGAGCGTCTGAAACGAAGTGGAGGACAGATATACGGAGCGGGACGTTTTTTCTAAGACCCATCTGACCGAACCGCTGGCAATTGACGCTTTTTAGGTGGACAGATATACGGAGCGGGACGTTTTTTCTAAGACCTGCCTGACCGAACCGCAAGGAAAATTAAAATTAATGGAAGCACTTGTTCTTCATGGCGTTGGTGATTTGCGATTAGAACAAATTCCTATCCCACAACTCGCTGATGGCGATGTCCGCGTCCGAATCGGGTTCTGTGGGGTCTGTGGTTCCGACATTCCGAGGATTTTCGTCAAAGGTACGTATCGTTTCCCTACCGTTTGCGGACACGAATTCGCAGGTATCGTTGACGCGTGCGGTCCACGGGTTGACAACTTTGCACCCGGGGATCCAGTTGTCGTGTTCCCACTGCTCTGGTGCGGTAAGTGTTCGGCGTGTGAACAAGGTAAATATGTCCAGTGCCACGACTACGACTATCTCGGTTCACGTAGCGACGGTGCCTTTGCTGAATATATCGTCGCCCCGAAAGAGAATTTGATCGCTGTCCCTGCTGGTGTGACGTTGGAGGAAGCAGCGATGACGGAACCCGCTGCGGTCGCGCTCCACGCTGTCCGCCGCGCAAATACCACGCTTGTTGGAAAGTCGGTTGCAATCTTCGGTGCTGGACCCATCGGATTGATGACCGCACAGTGGGCAAGCATAATGGGTGCGGCGACTGTGTTTCTTTTTGATATCGTCGCCGAGAAACTGGAATTAGCAAAGCAGCTCGGGTTTGATAAAGTCTTCAACACGACGACCGAGACACCCGTTGATGTTGTGAACGCACATACGGACGGCAAGGGCGCGCATCTCTGTATTGAAGCAGCAGGTGTTCCAGCAACCTACCGCGATGCCCTCGGAAGTGTCGGGCGCGGTGGGAGTGTCGTTTTGCTCGGCAATCCTGATGCTGATGTGAACCTACCCGCAGCACTTATATCACAGTTGATGCGACGTGAGGTGAGCATCTTCGGAACGTGGAATTCCGATTATAGTGCCGCAGGCAACGACGACGACTGGCGCACGGTACTTCAAGCAATGGCTTCTGGCATGCTAACGCTCACGCCTCTAATAACGCACAAAGTACCTTTGGCGAACAGTACAGACATATTACACAAGATGCGAGATAAAAGCGAGTTTTACGCAAAAGTTTTAATTCATCCATCAGTTGTCAGTCGTCAGTAAAGTAGTTTTGGTAGACCAGATGCCTCTTGCTAACTAAAAACTGATAATTCATTAAGAACGAAAACGTAGCCTGAAACGTAGTGGAAGGCGGATATGCACCGAAGAACTTCAAATTCCAAACCCATTTGCTTTAACCGCAAGGAAAGTTAAAAATATGAAAGCGGCTATACTTGAAAGTCTTGACAATTTAAGCGTGCAAGAGGTCCCCGAACCCGAAATTGATGACGATGCCGCTTTAATGCGCGTCGAAGCTGTGAGTATATGCGGTTCCGATGTCCGCATCCTCCATCACGGTAACCCAAGAGTTAAACCCCCGACCATTATTGGACATGAAAATTCCGGTGTCATCGTCAGGACTGGCAAAAACGTAACCCGCGTCAAAGAAGGCGACCGCGTGTCAATCGGTGCCGATGTTCCGTGTGGACAGTGTCATTGGTGCCGGGACGGTCTCGGAAACAATTGTGACATCAACTACGCCATCGGCTACCAGATTCCCGGTGCTTTCGCACAATATATGAAACTGCCGCGTCTCGTTTTGGAGGAAGGACCTGTAACGCCGTTCAGTGAGACCCTCAGTTTCGATGAAGCCGCGCTCGCTGAACCGCTTGCGTGTGCTATCAACGGGCTCGAACTCGTCAACATGTCGCTCGGAAAAAGCGTCGTTATTATCGGTCTCGGACCGATAGGATGTATGATGATAGACCTCGCACGGGTGATGGGAGCAACGCAAGTTATCGGTGTCCAACGCAGCAAACTCCGTATGGAGATCGCAAAATTCTACGAGGCAGATGCCTACATCGCTTCCGAAGAGGAAGATGTGATTGAGAGGTGCAAGGAGGAGACCGGAGGCGAGGGTCCCGATATCGTCATTACGACCTGCGGTTCCGTTGAAGCACACGAGCAGGCTGTTGAAATGGTGGCACATCGCGGATACGTCAATCTGTTTGGCGGATTACCGAAGACAATGCGTCCAATGAGCGTTCTCTCTAATATTATACACTATAAAGAGTGCTTTGTCACAGGTTCGCACGGGTGTGTACCGCGCCACCATGAATTGGCAGTTCGGCTCCTTGAAAAGGGGATGGTGCGTGTGCAACCGCTCATCACACATCATTTTCCACTCATTGAGATTGACAAAGCGTTTGAAGCAATGGAATCCAGAAAAGGAATGAAAATTATGATACACCCACATCAGGAGGTTACAGGAGGGTAAAGATTAGTAATGAAAGGTTTTTCGCAATTTATTCGAGAAGTCCCCGATTTTCCGAAACCGGGTGTTGTGTTTAAGGACATCACACCGCTTTTAGGAAACCCAACTGCTTTTCATAAGGTGATTGATGAGTTCGTGCGCCACTATAAACATGAGGCAATAGATGTTGTCACTGGCATCGAGGCACGCGGGTTCATTTTCGCAACTGCGCTCGCATATCGACTCGGTGCCGCTTTTGTCCCCATCCGAAAAAAAGGGAAGCTACCCGCTGAAACGCACGAAACCACTTACGAACTTGAATACGGTCATGACACCGTTGAAATCCATAAAGACGCATTTCCGCAGCACAGTCGAGTCCTGATGTGTGATGACCTCTTAGCAACTGGCGGGACACTTGCCGCTTCTATCGAACTTGTTGAAAAATTGGAGGGAGACATCGTCGGGGTCGCTGTATTAATTGAAATACCAGCACTCAACGGGAGAGAGAAAATTCCGAACTACGATATTTTTTCGCTCATGAAATACTAAAATCACGTGCGCCTGTAGCTCACCGGATAGAGCAGTGGTTTCCTAAACCATGTGTTGGGGGTTCGATTCCTCCCAGGCGCGTCTGGCATGATTGTCGGAGTAACAGTTACCAGTTGTCAGTTGTCAGTTGTCAGTTGTCAGTTAAAGAGGCGTTGTGTTAATCTAACATCTCTTAACTGGGGACTGGAAACTCGTCACTGGCGGCTATTAAAAAATTGTCTTAGGAGTAAAGATGTACAGATTCAATATCTGGAAAATGGTTTTAATTATCGGGGTTTTGGTGTTTGCTATCTTATACCTGATCCCCACCCCGGATAGCTTCTACAATCCGCTATACGGGAACCTACCGCTTTGGATGCAGGAAGACCTCCCACCTTTTGAAGTCACCGAGGATAACGCATTAAAGGTGAACCTTGCAGAGGTCGAGTACCCCGAAGGAATTAGTTTCCAAGATACGACCGGTGAATTAGGAGATATTTTCCGCGTCCACTTAGGAAAACTTGATTTTGTACAAGGGGTGGATTATGAATTTGATACCACTGAAGCCAGCGAGTTTTACGTCCGGTTCATCTCAGAAAAGGCGCGTCAGAATCCACAAGCGACACTTGACAACCTACACCTATACGGGAGCCTCCCGATATTTGTCCGCCGGCTGATACCGGACACACGGTTGAAATTAGGGTTGGACCTCAAAGGAGGTGTCCATCTGGTACTCGAAGTGGATTTGGAAGCTTCCAAAGCAGCACTTTTCAAAGAACACGCAATCTCAATTCCGGATCAACTTCGCACCGAAGATATTTTGTGTCGTGAAGTTAGACAGGTAGATGGACAAGACATGCTCAACGTTTTTGTCGGTATTCCTTCCCGGCTCCGATCCGACGCAAACCAGAAGACGGAGTACCTCGATAAAGCACAACGTATCCTCAACGAAATCGAGTTTTTTGAAGACGCACAGCAGCTCAGCAACGAAACCGAAACACAGACTGTATATCAGTTGAGACTCACACAGAGCGGTATTCAACAGTATAGTGAACAGGCGATCGAGCAGGTCCTCATCGTCCTACGGAATCGTGTTGATGCGTTCGGTGTTTCGGAACCATCTATCCGGCGAGAAGCGAATCAACCGAGAATTATCGTCGAGTTACCGGGGGCTGAAGACTCCTCGAAACCGCTACAGATCGTTCGCGAGATGGGTAGACTCGAATTCAAACTCGTCAAGAAATCACCGACTGGCGGAAATTTCTGGAGCGGTACCTCGGATACACCACCCCCTGACAATATCCCAGAAGATACCGAAATCCGCAATCATCGAGAAACAGGAAGCTGGTACGTTTTGGAAAGTCCGGTACTCTTAACCGGTGACCGGATTACCGACGCGTTTCCAACAACAGGAAGAACCAGTTTTGATATTGTCGTTTCACTAAGTTTTGATGGGCCCGGCAGACGTAAATTCGCACAAGTTACAGGCGACCATATCGGTGAACACTTAGCGATCCTCCTTGATGGCAGAGTCCAATCGGCACCCGTCATTCAGGACCAGATTGTCGGAAATGCGATCATTCAGGGAAACTTTACTTATGAGGAAGCGAGTTACTTATCCAACATCTTAAAGGCTGGCGCATTTCCGGTAGGTGTCCAGATCGCCAAAGAGGATACCGTCGGTCCCACCCTTGGACAAGAATCTATTGATAACGGTATTCGCGCTGCACTCATCGGTTTGGGTATAGTCCTGTTTTTCATGATCATCTACTACCGACTCTCCGGATTAATTGCTATTGTCGCGCTCATCTTTAATATGTTGATCCTTCTCGGTGCTTTGGCAGGCTTCGGAGCAGCATTGACGCTCCCCGGTATCGCTGGGCTTGTCCTTACAATCGGGATCGCTGTTGATGCGAATGTACTCATCTTTGAACGAATTCGTGAAGAATTACGAACCGGTAAAGCCGTCTGGGCAGCGATCACAAGCGGTTATCAGCGCGCATTTGTAACAATTTTAGATGCTAACCTTACGACATTCTTTACTGCCCTTGTCCTCTATCATTTTGGGACAGGCCCGATTAAAGGGTTTGCGGTAACACTCGGTATCGGCATCCTCGCGAGTATGTTCACAGCGATCGTCGTCACACGCGAGATATACGGCTTAATCATTGGCAACCGGGATGTCGAAACACTGAGCATCTAACAAACACGGAAACCGGAACTCTCACTGCGAGGCAAGAAAATTGGAACTACTTAGAAATACAAACTTCGATTTTATTAGTCAGCACCGCACCGGCTTTATATTTTCAGCTGTGCTTATCCTTATCGGCTTGATTTTTCTCGGCATCCATCAGGGACCTAACTTCGGAATTGACTTTCGCGGCGGTGTTAAAATCCAAGCGAAGTTCAATAGAGTCGTCACAGAAACTGAATTGCAAACTAAACTCACTGCAATCGGTTACGATCATGCCAAGATTCAAATAGATGAAGACGAACAAGAGGCATCCGTCTCCTTGGGGTACCGTCAGGAGTTTCAGGAACAGACCGTCAATATCCCGATTGTGGCGGATCCTGGCGACGTAACTGCTAACAGCCTTCAAGTGCATAAAACCCATCCGAAAGCACACTTATTGGGTATTGGTGAGTCTGTTCAACTTATTGAAGGCAGTTCGCAACAACGCAATCAAATTGTTGACCTGAAAGATAGTGCCGAAGGCGATGCCATTCAACTGACGTTCGAGAACGCCTTCGGAATCGACTTGAGTGAGAACGCCACTATCCAAATCCAGGCGAGTGTCGGGACAAGTCTCACAGAAGCACTCCTCAAAGGTGGAGACGGTTGGCACGCACTCGTTGGTGGGGTCAACGTCTCTGAAGTCGGTCCGAGCGTCGGCAGCGACCTTAAATGGGCTGCACTCTGGTCAGTGCTCTGGTCGATTATCATTTTACTCGCCTATATCTCTTGGCGATTCGAGTTCCCTTTCGCTATCGGCGCAATAGCGGCACTCGTCCACGATGTCCTGATTACCTTGGGTGTCTTTGCTGTTTTCTCGAAAGAGATTAACCTACCGACAGTGGCAGCGTTCCTCACGATTATCGGGTATTCGCTCAACGATACAATCGTCGTATTTGACCGCATCCGTGAGAACTCGCAAACCTTACGCGGCACCGACTACATAGAAATCATTAACCGAAGTATCAACCAGTCACTGAGCCGGACTGTTATCACATCTTTGACAACGCTGTTTGTTGTCTTAGTTATATTTTTCCTCTCCAGTGCGGGTGAGGAGATTAACACGTTTGCCTTAGCACTTATCGTTGGTGTGTTGGTAGGTACGTATTCATCAGTCTTCGTCGCAAGTCCGATTCTATATCTCTGGAATCGAGGACAGCAAACCGCGTCATAACAAGAATGGCTATCCGTAATCAGTCATCAGCGGTCAGTAAAAGAAACTTATGACTAATCAAAAGACCTCTTAACTGATGGCTGATAGCCGACAGCTGGTGGTTTCAGACAGCCATTTCTATGAAAATATTAATCCTAAGTCCTTACACAACCGGTCAGAAACATAAGCCCGATAACCTGCTCCGTGGCGAGGATTGCGCATCACCTGAGCGTCTTGAAGCACGGATAAAGGAACTCTGTGGTTACAACGAGGAAGGCTGGTATCACGAAAGTCGAGACTACAGCGCACCTGCCGGCGAGATGTTCACCGGTCCCTTGAACGCACAATTACGGGAAGGATTAAAACAGATTCGGGAACACAGTCAATACGGTGAAACGACGCTTGATCTCTATTTTCCGTGGTATTTTTGTCGGGTTGACGGCAAGAAGAGTCCAGTTAACGAGACCGACATCATCGTTCCGTTTGATACCGCACCCCTTCACGAGCTTGAAGTCTTAGAATACGGTGAAAGCGGTGTCCCCGAGCAGATGGCAAGTCTGATTGACAGTTACGATCTCGCTTTTTCGCTATTACGGCAAGACGATATTCAGTCCTTGCAGCGTGTTTTTGAAGTGGAACGTTCAACGACCCTAATTTTCTTACTGGCGAAAAGTCACAAGCATGTTGTCAATGAAGGCTTGCCGAATCTCCACGTGGTTGAGACCGGAAGCAGTCTACAGAAAAGCCTTCGCACCACAAATTGGGCAATGAAAGGCGTTGTGTTGAGAAGGTTATGCGAAGCCGCATGTCGAGACGGTTTCCACGTCTTTGAGCAAGTCAAGCAGGATCCCCAAAAGTTAATCGAAATCGCACGTAATCAGTAGCAGCACCTAAGTTTATAATGAATCTTCCAACACTTGTTACCAGCGACAGTTCGCGCCGTATTATCGGTGAATCTACACCGATGGAGGCGGTTTTGCGTCAGGTCGCCCAAGTCGCACCGACGAAAGCGACTGTCCTCATTACAGGCGAAACGGGTGTTGGAAAGGATGTCATCGCACAGGCGATCCACGAAGGCAGCCCCCGTAAAGATAAACCCTTTAAAGCCGTCAACTGCGGGACGTTTTACCAAGAACTCCTCCAAAGCGAACTCTTCGGACACGAAAAAGGTGCCTTCACCGGTGCGACGAACCAGCGACGCGGCGTATTTGAACAGGCAAACGGTGGCACACTCTTCTTAGATGAAGTCGGTGAAATGTCGCCGCAAGTACAGGTGAAGTTTCTGCGTGTCTTAGAGACACAGGAATTCACACGGCTCGGTGGTGAGCGAAATATTAAAGTCGATGTCCGAATTATCGCCGCCACGAATATCGACCTCGCGGCATCCGTTCAGCAGAAAAAGTTTCGGCAAGACCTCTATTACCGTCTCAACCTCTTCCGTATCCAGATCCCACCACTACGCGATCGCCGTGAGGATATCCCGCTCTTCGTCTCCGCTTTCATCTCCGAATTAAGCGCAGAACACGATAAACCGATTACCGGTATAACGTCAGATGCCCTTAATTATCTTCAGAACGCTGAGTGGCATGGCAACGTCCGTGAGCTCAGAAATGCTATCGAAACCGCTATTATCTTGGCCACCACCGATGAACTTCAACTTAAAGATTTTCCGATGGAACCCGAACATGAGCAGATGCCTCTGGTACCCGTACAAACGACCGGGACACAACTTGCACCGGCACACATCAAAGATGGCGGACTTCTTAATGTGTCCGGAGAACCTTTACAAGTTGTTGATACGTCAGATGGCGCGCTTGCGACAGAAAATATGGTTTCCATTTACAAGACGATTCTCGGACTCATCCTCGCTGCAATCCGACTGTTAGAACCCGCCGCGACCGCTAATAACGATGTACCGTTCCTGATCCCCGATGAAGATACCAGTTGGATGCAAATTAGCGACACAGACGATGCCGCAGTTGTCCTTAAAAAAGCGTTAGAGGTGCTTTCAACAATTGCCAAGACACTTGAAAGCCGGACCCAAGATAACAGGGTTGTCCCGATCGGTCCACCATTTGATCCGCGAGGCAGTTCGCAGGTGCAGGACGACTACGGATTCCCGGTACAAGATGACGAAGACGCAATCGGTAGGGTCGGTATGACAATGGCAGAGATTGAACGGGTAGCGATCCAAAAGACCCTCACCGAGGCAGACGGCAATAAAACAGAAGCAGCAAAAATTCTCGACATCGGCGTGCGGACGCTACATCGTAAGTTAGACGCTTATAAACAAGAAGACGGCAACAATGTAGATGCTGAGGAATAGGTGGAGAAGTTTATGGAAAAGCAATTTTCCATAATAACATCTGAGAGCATTTTAACTTGAGGTCTTAGTCTTTTTTGTGGTATAGTAATATATGAGGGCAAATTTGGAGTTCCATCACTGAGTTGCAACCGTTAAAAGTGAACACCTAAGCAAATGGCTAAAGAAGAGAATGGGAACGCGAGAGAAATCATAAACCAGTGGATGCAAATCGCAATATGGATTGTAGCACTCATGATTCCACCATACGTGCTATGGATAGACCAGAAGTCATCAGTACAATCCACCTTGCTCAACGTAAGTGCTTTACTTCCACTGCTTTTATTAGTTGCGACGCTTTTAATTGAAATAGGAGGTTATACAGTGCGCGGATTTATTTTAGCTAAAGAGGCACTCAGAGAACGAAAAGAGAGAATCCGTAAGGAGAAAATAGATGCCGCCTTGTCACCACTTGCATGGCGTGTCGCAGCGCGCTTTATGGATGAATATAATTCTGAGCTTGTGGACAAATCAGACTCGGATTTGTTAGAGATGGTCCAAGCGTTTGGTGCTAACAAGGCAATTGATATTGCAACAGAACAAGCTGATAAAGATGTTTTGGAATTTGTCAACAGTATTGATCATGAAAGACGTGCTAACCAAATAGCCGTTAAAATTTCGGACTTAATGGGTCGTGAAGATTTTGCAGATCAAGTTGTGTTTTTAGTCAAAGAAAACCAATATCTACATATCGAGTGAAAACGCTGAGATCCACTTCATTTAAACGAATAGTTCTCGGACGTAACACTGAAACCCTTCAATGACATCGCCACCCTCAAGGATGTCATCTCCACGCAAAACGGTCATATCTTCAGGAGACCGGTACACCTCTACGGTTTCTCGGCGTGGATTCACAACCCACACCATCGCACACCCCGCATTTAGCCATTCATCGACCTTTTCTGCAACTTCGGTGTAAGTATCCCCTGGATAGATAACTTCAACCGCAAGATCGGGCGCGCCTTCCCAATATCCCTTTGAAATACCGCGTTCATCAATTGTGGCTTGACGAACAAACGCAGCATCTGGCGCACGCACAGTATCTGGATTTTGGGCAATCTTAAACCCTGTTTCGGCACCACACACATAGCCTAATTTATGTTTTTCAACATGCGCGTCGAGATGTCTTCCAATTTTAGCCGATCGGATCCCGTGTTCAAACCCGGCTGGTGGTATTTTACGCATGACTCCTTTCACTAATTCATACCGATACCCATCATCGGGCTGTTTCCACAGATCCTCAGCTGTTAAGAGCGTGGGTTGGGTAGATGGCAATTTTGATTGATTCTGTTGTGTTTCTGCCATTTTGCTTTCCTTGTTTTGTTACTATGGAGTCAACAAGGTTCGTGTTACTTCGTTTTGGTATCAATCAATTCTAATCCATTTGATCTTTTTTATCAAAGGAAAAATTCACTCCTATCTGCCTATCCGCCTTGATAGGCACAGTGCCGATATGCCCGACGCATAGGCGTTAATCCGCAACAGAAAACGCAGCCTTCTTCGCATTGGATTTTTAGGGTTTCCGGAGTGGAATGTTTATAGAATGCAGGTGGAGTCGGAACCCCACCTGCGAAGGCGTTGCCTGCGTAAGTTCTATGCTTGTAGTTCTACGTCTGTCCGAGAACCTTCAGAAACGCTTCATCATCCTTTACATCCGAAAATTCGGGGGTCTCAAGGAAAGCTGGATAGTACGAATCCCGATAATTATAGGAATCTACTATATAGTCGTCCTGAGCGATCTTCAAATGATGTAAAGTCTTTTCTCGATCCTTCTCAGATGCCCAGATACTCACAGCAAGTTGGAAGTGACAGTAATGGTTGTTACTTTCCAAATCGATGGAGGTTTGTAGCATACTTCTTGCTTCGCTATACTTCTTCGACCACACCAGACAACAACCGACATCGTGAGCAGCCCACATAAGGTCGTCGATGTTTACCGGATAACCAGCATCCCGTTTTTCTACTTCCCCTTCAATGAACGCCCTTGTATCTGTCCAGACTTCATCGAAATGGTCCCAATCTTCCTTTTTGCTATACAACAGCAGTCGATTCGTTCTCACAGCCAACCAGAATCGAAAATAATAGTTCCGTCTCTGTTCTTTGTTAGCGCGTTCCAACTTTTCTATTCCGAGAAGTGCTTCGTCAAGCCGATCAAAAGACCGTAAGATTTCTGCTCCTATCTGGAGAAAATCGCAACGACTGTAGTCACTCACGTCAGGATTTTCTAAGCGTTCGGATGCCTCATTATAAAGGTTTATCCAGTCATCTGTCCGCCCTTCTGCTTTCCAGCATCCAGCAGGAGTCAAATCAGTAATAATTCTTAACACATGTTTTTCTGACTGCTGGCATGCCCAACGGTAAAGACGCGTCTGTTCCTCAATAGCTTCTTGATTTCTCTCAAGAAAAGCGAGCGTATTGACTAACCCTCTATGCGTCCAGAAACGCTCCTTATCGTCTAACGTGTCAGTCATATACTTACGGAGCAAAGGCACCCGTTTTTCCATTCCGAGTTTGCCCATATACGGGTATATATCATCAACCACAAGATGCGCCAATTCAGATGTGATTCCACCCTTAAGCGCATCTTCAATCTCGTTGGATGCCTCCTTAAGAGTATCCTCTCTTGATGCAGGATCAGACTTCACCTGTGCCATGAATGCGTCGAAATTGCTGCGAAGTTGCTCTAATTGACTCATGATGTTCTCCTTCAGATTATCTGATAATTGTAAATGACCAAAGAATTCTTGACCTAAGAGTTCTTGATCTGCTTGTAGACGCTTTCGCGCCCGTTGGAGTCGGCTCGTAATCGTGTTCACCGACACGCCCATGAATTTGCCAATCTCTTTCGTCGACATTTCGTCGAGATAGTAGAGTGTAACAACCGTACGTTCATTCTCTGGCAGTTTTTCCAGAAGCTTTTGTACAAGTTCATGGCAATACTCGGTTCCTTCTGTTAACCGCTGTTCTGAGATATGATGTGTATAGGAGGATGCCTCGATCTCATCTGGACGTGTGTCCTCCAACGATTGCATCACAAGTTCCTGTTCTTGCTTCCGGTTTTGCCTTCGTATCCAATCAATGCAAAGCCGATCTGCGATAACATGGAGCCAACCAGCGAATTGATTCGGACGCTTGAGCGTCGGAAGTTTCTGGTATGCCCTAAGGAAGGTATCTTGCATAATTTCTTCCGCGTGGTGGAAATCATGGATCTTCCGCCATGCCAGTGCATGAACGCTCTTTTGGTACTTGTTCACTAAGATACTGAACGCAGCGTCGTCGCCCGATAAAATTTTGCGGATAAGTTGAACATCGTCTTCCTTTTCCAAAAGATTCCTCCTTCGTGTTGGCATTTGCCAAAGAGGCAAATCAAATTCAGTAACAGTCTCTGGTTCACACCTTCTACAATTAAAGACGAAATGCTGCTCAGAAAAAGTGCATCAAGGAAATTTTTTTGAATTATCTCGGGCCCCAAATTACTTTAACCTGAATCCAAATAATAAAACCCAACAATCCAAACGCTATAGGCGTGAGAATGTGTTGGGTTTCGTTTGGTAAATCGTCTTATTGATGCGTTTTCAAGTCTCGTCTATTTTGCATCCCTCGTTTCGAGAACTATTCTCTCGTACTAAAATAAATCGCATTGAAGAGCAACTTAAAAGTCCCGTGAGATTGCCCGCGGTGCTGCGGTTTGAACCCGAAAAGAATGACGCGCCCATCGCCTAACAGGGTTTCCAAAAGTGCGACCTTCTGCTGAATCCGTTTTTCGCCTTCGAGCCATCCACTCATCAACGGGTTGAATTCAGGATACGTCGCCACGGCTTTAGAATCGCCGCGAACGCTGTCGAAAACAGGTCCCGATTTAAACATGATTGCCATTTCGTTGTCTAACCCGTATCCGATCGGGTGCCTTGTGTTTATCCGCACTCGCAGCAGTGAACCCGGGCAGAAAAACGCGTCTTCGTTCGGTTGATCATTTTTCTCTACGACGTTAACGATACCCTTGTCGCCGAGTCCAAAGTATTTCAACGGGAGTTCTGTCGAGCGATTCAAACAGATAAGCGTACCCCCCTCCTCCACGAAACTACGCAGATTCGCCAACCCTTCAGTCCCAATACCGCCGGTGTACTCTGGTGGTAATTTCCCCGCCGCATGTCCGTTAAGGAGACCGGAAGCACCAAAATCCGGCAGAATTATCACATCGTACCGCGCATTCAAATCGCCAGCACGTATTTCTGAATTTATGAGGCTATTGTAGTCGAACCCGTGTGTATCCAAGACCCAGCGCGTCCATCCTTCATCCATGTTCGCTGTCCACGGTTTGTAGAGACCGAGCCGCGGGGCACGCAGACTTGTGAATTTCCGACTGATCATCTCTTCATTGAGGAACGCATCGGCGTGGATATGGACACTAAATTCTGACGCAAGTGCCGCCATCTCTTCGATTTGTTGGCGTGGTGGTTCTACTGTCTGTATCAAAATAGATCCGCTGGGGAACGTCTTACCGGTAGTCTTTACACCGCCTCGCGCTTGATAAAGTCTATATTTAGGGCTGTTATCTGCAAGTCTCGCGCGGAACAGGTGATTCAGAAAAATCGCTTCGACATTCGTTCGATTCTCAAACAGAAAACTTGTCGGTTCGGAGGTGCCGTCAAGTGTGCCTTGTACCGCTGGAAGCCTCGGCAGCTGCCTTAAATCTGCCGCAAACGGATGTACAACCGCAACCGTTCTCACATCCATCTGTAGGGGTAGTGTCCAACCCGCGATATCATACGGACGTTCCGGGGGTGATTCCGGTGATGGACGGCGTTCCGGGTAATGCTGCACCTCAAGCAGGTCCTTTGCGTGTGCCCGAAACGGTTGCGACATTAAAACGACATAAGTGTCCGCCGGATATTCTACACCATCGGCAGTGAAAGGTGCGTTTGCCTGATGAATCTGTACACCGCCGCGTTTTAGAATGTCCAACATCTTCAAGGTCGTGTGAATATCGCGCTGCGCGGTCGGGATAAGAAACGCGCGAGGCGGTTCATCTTCTCCCTTTGCTATTGCATCGAGTCCCATCTTGTAAAAGTTCGTTTTCAACATCACGCGATTCTTAGCGACGAAACCGAGGATTGAGTGTGCCGCCGCTTTCTCGTAGTCTACGATGTTCCGTAATCGCCACCACCCCCCGGGCCACGGTTCAGGGAAGTTGGTGCGGAGCGCATATTGGTCAAGCCCGCGCCGATAACCTCTTAAAGTATGGTGCGGTTGAAAAATCGGCGTTGCGATTTCCACGCGCGCCGCTTCGGTTAATATACCCACCATATTGTGGCGATACGGCACCGTCCGAAATCCGCCGTGCCACCACGTATCATAGACGGCACTTGAAAGCACACCTGTCAGTCCGTCACTCGTCAAATCGAAGGCGAGTTGCGCACCAATGAGCGAAAGTGTCCGTTGTAGAAGCGGCGGGATGTTCGGGTTGACCGGCTCGAAGTACGGCGGAATCACGAAGCGCGGACCCCGATAACTCATCTCATGTACATCGTAGACAACTTCCGGAAACCACTCCTCATAAAGCACGCGCGTTAGTAGCTGCGTTTCTATCTGCGTCAACATGAACCAGTCGCGATTGTTATCGTGTCCCGTATACTTATGATACAGCCACGGGATTTCCGATCCCTCATGAGGCGTACCGACGGTGCGATTATACCAGTCCACCACAATGTCCAACCCGTCAGGGTTCGCCGAAGGAATCAGCAAGATTATGACGTTTTCAAGGATCTCTTTAATTTCCGGTGTCTCTTCTGTTGCGAATTGATAAACGAGTTCCATTGACATCTGTGAGGAAGCGATCTCTGTTGAGTGAAGATTACAATTAATCAGTACGACCGCTTTACCATCTTGTACAAGCGCATCCAATTCCTCGCTACTTTTAGTGGCGGTTGCTAACGCTCGCTGAATCTCCTGATACCGTGCGAGATTGTCCAAGTTCTCCGATGCCGAAATCAGCAACATCAGAAGGTCATTCCCTTCAGTCGTTTTTCCGAGTTCATCCACCAAAACCCGATCCGAGTTCGCCGCGACATGGCGCATATAATCGGAAACCGTTTGCCATCCGGCTACCTGATAATCCGAGCCGACTTGGAAACCGAGTACTTCCTCCGGTGTCATAAGTTGCGCGTGTGTTCGTCCTGGCAGCGAAATCACGCAGAGGATCAAGAGACCGAGAACGCACCAGAGTGTTGGTACTCTGATTTCTTGTGTATCTGATTTTCGCTGGCGAAATGGAGATATGTTGTTGACGTAGAGGGATCCCAATAATTTCATCAAAAATTTCCCCTTTTATAGGCGAAGGTTACTGAGTTTATTTTAACGTTAGTATAGCCAAAACTGAGGGACATGTCAACCTTATTCAGAGCCAAATCCATACTTGACTTTTTTGAAATTATATGTTATTTTAATAGTGATATATTATCAAGTCGTAATCTACTGTGGCGTGCATGCAAAGCGCGAACCTATATTCAGGGATTTATTCTATGAAACGCCTATGTATCTACAAAAAGTTAGGAGGATAGCAGAACACAATGAAAAAAGTTGTCATCATTCCACTACTCGTTCTCTTGCTCGCGAGTTTTGGTTGTGAAACAAAACAGAGGGGACCCAGTAACCTAACTGTGGGTAAGAGCAACTTAATTGACAGCGGTAACGTCTTGGAAGCCGTTGAACTTCTTGAAAAAGCAGAAGCGGAAGAAGTTAATAAACTCGAACCGCGTGCCTTGCTTCTTATCGCCTATTCTTATGGGATTTCCACCCAAGATGCCGACCGGTCAGGGAATGCAGCGAAGTTCAAAAGTGAACGGAAGAAACGGATTGAAGAACTGACAGAGGCTGAGATGAAGAGCATCCTACAAGTGCTTGATGACCGTCGTTCGCAGGTACGGAGAGCCGGTTTACAGGTACTCGTGGATAAGGGACACGATGCCGCAGTCTTAATTCTTGACAGCCTCGAAAAAAATAGATACCCCTCACTTCATGCAGATTTTACGGAGTGGATGTTGGTTGACATAGGGGCTGATGGGTTAGATCTTGTTTTAGCCAAACTTGCCGATGGAAACACCTCACCGGCTCTGAAAAGTAAGTTCGTACATGTATTGGCTGAAATCGGCGATGCGACAGCCGTAGATGCCTTAAAATCTCTTCATACCAGCACTACGGAACCCGGATTGGCAATGGAGATTAGCACAACACTCTATCAACTCGGCGAGGATTCATATAAAAACGACATTATTGCCGGCGTAACGCATGAGGATGTTGCTGTCCGACGCGCCGCTGCAAAAGCGATGGTCAATATCAACGGTGTCGCGACAAAAACACTCATCGCAGGGCTTAAAGATACGGATTCTGAAGTCGTTACAGCATTTGTAGAGGCACTCGCTGTTCACAAAGATGCCGCCGCTGTGGATGGACTCATCGGTGTCATCACCAGTGATGAATTAAACAAAGATCCGAAGCAGGCTGCGATTGATACACTTGACCTTTATGGACAAGAAAAACTCGCCAGAGGATTAGCGAGCCGAATTACGACGCTCATTATCGGCGGAACTGTGAGCGATGCAGACAATCGTTTACATTTGGTACAACTTTTAAGGAAAGAACCTTTTAAGAAGCAGATCAGAGCGATAAAGTCAATTGACGATCTCGCATTTAAGTTATATGACTATCACGAGAAGAAGGAAGAGAGCTCGCTCGTCAAAACCACGCTTAAGCAACTCCTTGATGAACTACAGTAGCGCGTAATGGACGATGAAACGCGTTACCATGCCGGTTTCGCGGATCGTAAGGGGTCAGAAAAATCTCAAACCTTCCCACAACTCCCTCTGTAGATGTGGTTTCGGACCGATATACGCCGCTGGTGTATCGGTTTGCAACCGCACTTGCAATTCCGCTGCGTTTCCATAACTCTGAATTCGCTGCTTAGTTCATATAGGAAACTTTAGATTCAACCGCTGCGCTGCAATATTGTTGACATAAAAATGTATTTATTTTAAAATAACCGTTGCATTTGTACTCACTGTTTCAGTTGTCTCTGTCCACAGAATGCACGAGTATCTATAATTGGAAGACCGTGGGCGGCTCCGAAGTTTCAGAGATTAGCAAGCGAAACTATAAATTAAGGCTGCCAAACCACGTCAAGAAGCGTTTCGGTGTTTATTTTTATCTTAGGCTTATGTGCGATGGGAAATACGGACAGGTGAGTCTAATTGAGATTTTAGGAGGAAAAGGTAAACGGAACATGAAAAAATCTTTGATGATATTACTGCTTATAGGAGCTGTGAGCTTCGGCTGTCAGCAGAAACAGGTCATCACCCAACTCGAAGTCGGTAGAGAAAAGTTGTTCGCCGGACTTACAATGGAAGCCGTTGACAGTCTTGAACGCGCTGAAGTGGAAGAAGTGAACAAAGTTGAACCGCGCGCACTTTTGATTATCGCTTATAGCAACGCAATTTCGACGCGTGCTGCAGAAATGTTCGATGTGGAGACCAGATTCCAGACTGGGCGCAACCGACTTCTCGATCAGTTAGGCGAGTTTGAAATCAAAAAGATACTGGATCTCCTCGGCGAACGCCACAGAATCCAGAAGGATGCGGTGCAAGTCCTCATTGATCGGGGGCTACCGGTTGTACCATTTGTGATTCAGAACCTCGTCAAGAATCGGAATACTAAAGCACACGATGATTTCTATCATATTCTGAAACACATCGGCGGCGAAGGTGTTGACCCAATTCTGAAAACCGTCAGCGATAGCACGACACCAATCGCTGTTAAGGTAAAATTAATTCGTGTCGTCGGAGAAATTGGAGATGCAGCCGCTACCGCAGGCTTAGAACAACTTCACGATTCAATCAATGACGAAGGGTTGCAGATGGAGGTTGATACCGCTCTATATCTGCTCGGACATCCGGAGTATAAAGAGAAAATTATCGCAGGTTTAGGCGATGCGAATGTTGTTGTCCGTCGAGCCGCCGCGAAAGCCTTGGTATCCCTTAATGACGCACCAACAGCGGACATAATTGAGGCACTCAAAGATACTGATGATACTGTACGGATGTATGCCGCCAAGGCACTACAGAAATATCATGATGCCATGGCTATTGACAATCTCGTCGCAATCCTGAACAGCGGGGCTAACTCGGAAACGAATCAAGCCGCTAAAACCAAGCAAGCCGCTATGGATACTTTGAACTTCTATGCCGAAAAAGGAATGGCTGACGGGTTGGCCGCGCGTTTTATAGAATTGTTAGCCGATTCCAAAGTCACCGACCACAACAACAGGCTCCGGATCGTGCAACTGCTTAAGAAACCTGTACTGATTCAGCAGGTCGAAGAAGCAGACCCGTACGATAATCTACCGCATAAAATTTACCAGATCTATGAGGCTGAAACCAACGATATGGTGAAAGACGAACTCAATCAAACCCTCGGGATGCTTGAGTAAATCATCGAACTGCTGACAGGTCGGACGGCGAAGCCAAATCACGTGAGCCAAACCGTGTGAAGTAGACATAGACACTGGAAGGCTAAGGTTACCCTATTGCACGATGAGAGGAGATTACGGATATGCAGAATTATCCAACCGATGTTAAAATTACCAAAATTGAGCAGGTTACCATCGAAATTGACCAACCTGCAATCGGTTGTAACTCCGGTGCGAAGGAGATAAAACAGCCGGACCCGAACGGGAAATGGCGCGAACGCATTATCCGTATCTATACCAACGACGGGACACTCGGATGGGGCGTAGGCAGTTGGGCAGCAACGACCGCTGAGGATGCCAGTGGCGTTCTCAATCAAAACCCTTTTGATCTCTTGAACCCTGATGACGGAGTTGTGGAAGAATTTCGCGGACTGGAAAATGCCTTATGGGATACGATCGGCAAAATCCTCAATAAACCTGCCTATCAACTCATGGGGAGCGATGTGTTTTCAAACGGATTGCCCGCTTACGACAGCACAATCTATTTCAACGACCTCCTCTACGAGACGAAAGCCGAAGGGCTCAAACGGATTGAAGACGATGTTAAGAACAGCGTCGCTAACGGGTTTACCGCATGCAAAATGAAAATGGGACGCGGTAACCATCTCATGGAACGTAAAGCCGGTTTACAACGTGATATTGAACTTGTCCAACTTGCCCGTCGTACAGCGGGTGAAGGGTTCAATATCCTCGTCGATGCAAACAACGCTTATACCTACGACGAAGTTATCACGTTCCTAAATGAAACGAGCAATTGCAACGTGTTTTGGATAGAGGAGATGTTCGAGGAAGACGTTGAACTTTATCGTAACCTAAAGGCTTTCATCCAAGAAAAAGGGTTAAAGACATTAATCGCCGATGGCGAAACACGCACCCGCGCACCACTTGAATTCTACGATCCGTTCTTTGAAGCCGGCGTGATTGATGTCATCCAGCACGATATGAAAGGATTAGGGGTTACCGGCTGGCGACGACTCGCGGATATGGCAGCTGCGCATGATGTCCTATGTGCACCGCACAACTGGGGATCCCTGCTCGGTTTTTTCCTCAGTCTCCAATTCGCAAAGACGATTCCGCATTTCCTCTACGGCGAAGTCGCAACCCTTACGAGCGATGTCGTTGATACCTCTGGCTACGGTTTCACCGATGGCACGTTTACAGTACCGGATACCCCTGGACTCGGTTTAGAACTCAATCAAGACGTTTACGATGCCAAATACGCCGGAAAAGAGGATTGGCAGATTTCCTAACGCTTTACACCATACTTTTAACTTATTGAGTAGTCCCATGAAAAAGATTCTCGTTGCAATGAGCGGAGGCGTGGATAGCTCCGTCACCGCCGCCATGATGCTTGACGCAGGCTATGATGTCACCGGCATCACCATGCGCCTCGGCGCGCCTGATACGGTTGAAGTAGACCCAGAGCGTCCCAACTGCTGCTCACTCGAAGGCATTGAGGACGCGCGCCGCGTCGCCACGCAACTCGGTATCCCTTTCTACGGTGTGAACTACGAAGACGTTTTCCGGGAACAGATCATTGACTACTTTGTGGACGAATACCTCGTCGGCAGAACCCCAAGTCCGTGTATGGTCTGTAATCGGGAACTCAAGTTCGGCAAACTCCTCGACCTCGCGAAAACCTTGGAATGTGAGGCCATCGCTACCGGACACTATGCCCGTATTGAGCAACACCCAGAGACCGGACGCTATCTCTTACGCCAAGCACTTGATGTTAGCAAAGACCAATCCTATTTCCTCGCCGCGCTTACACAGGAACAATTACGGTGCGCTATGATGCCCCTCGGTGAATACACAAAAACCGAGGTCCGTGACCTTGCTCGTAAGTACCAATTACGTACCGCTGAAAAGATCGAAAGCCAAGAACTCTGCTTCGTTGCTGATACCAACTATAGACGTTTCCTCCAAGACAGGGTCCCTGAAAAAATTCAGGGTGGCGATATTGTAGACGAAAAAGGCAATGTTCTCGGTAAGCACGACGGTGTCCCGTTTTATACTGTCGGACAACGACGCGGGTTAGGCATAGCCGTCGGCAAACCGCTCTACGTAACGCAGCTCAACGCAGCAGAGAGTACTGTTGTTGTCGGCGAATCTGACGCACTCTTTGAAGACACGATGTACGTTGAACGCATCAACCTCATCGCGATTGAGAAGTTAACGGAACCGATCCGAGCGCACGTCAAAATCCGATCCCGTGATGACGGCGGGCCCGCGACGCTTACGCCTACCAGTGAAACGGAAGCGGTCGTGAAATTTGACGAACCGCGCCGCGCCATTACCCCCGGTCAAGCCACCGTCTTTTACGATGGTGAATACGTCCTCGGCGGCGGTTGGATCGTAGATGCCCGCGATCCCACTGTAGGAGGGGTTTGTAACCCCGAATAATGAAGACGAGACTCCTCTGCCTCCTCGGTCCCACAGCAGTTGGCAAAACAGAGATAGCGATTCAACTTGCACAGCGTCTCAATGCTGAAATTGTCTCTGTTGATTCTCGGCAAATCTACCGACAGATGAACATCGGCACCGCCAAACCTACCCCCGAAGAACAGCAGGCAGCACGACACCATCTCATAGATTGTGTGGACATTTCCCAACCCTTCTCCGTTGCAGACTATCAATCCCTTGCAGACGCAGCAATCGCTGACATCCAGAACAGAGGCAAACAGGTGCTACTTGTTGGGGGTGCCGGTCTCTACTTTCGGGTGATTGTTGACGGTTTGTTTGAAGGACCGGGTGCGGATACCAAACTCCGAGAGCAGCTTGAGCAGGCGGCAGCACAATTAGGTGTCGAAGCACTCCACGAACGGCTCCGTACCTGTGATCCAATATCTGCCGAGCGGATTCATCCGAACAATGTTGTCCGTGTTATCCGTGCTTTGGAGGTCTATGAATTGACTGGCACGCCGATGTCTGAGCAGCAGCAACAGTGGCAACAAGAGAACCAACGGTATCCCTTTACTGCCTTCTGCCTGACGATGCCGCGTGCACTGCTCTACAATCGTATTGAGCAGCGCGTGGATGTTATGCTCGCAAACGGGCTGGTTCCCGAAGTGGAATCGCTATTGGCAGCAGGTTATGCCCGTGATACTGCCGCGCTCCGAAGCTTCGGTTACAGAGAGTTGATAGACTATCTTGATGGGAAATGTACATATCTCGAAGCGGTTGCGCAGCTGAAACGGAACACCCGTCGTTTTGCCAAAAGACAGTTAACGTGGTTCCGCAAAGACACCCGCATTGAATGGATAAATCGGAACTCAACACCCGATCTTGTTAGGTATCTGTTAGAGGAAATTCAGGGTATATAACAGGTCCCGATGATTCCATTAGGACTTACGCATGCATCTCTTTTGTAGCATAAACTGTTAGTTTGTGTCCCCAGAACCCTCGGTTTTCCGAGAAATCTGATCTAACAGAATAGGCTGCAGTCAAAATTGCGTAAGTCCTGTCGATATTGAAAGTTGAATTCCATGTTGATTTCATTAGCAAGATATAATACAATATGTTGCTGATAAATTTCGCGGAGGGGAGGGAAAAATGAGACGTTTTTGGACGCAGGGTCCTGTCAATGCTCAAGAGCACTACGTTGTTTCACGTACCGAAGAAATTGCCGATTTCATCGACCGTGTTGAAGATGGTAAATATGTCGTTCTATTTGCCCCGCGTCAAACAGGGAAAACGACCTTCTTTCAGGCTGCCTTAGAAATGCTCGCTGCCAATAATACCGATGTCCCTCGACCGGAATCCGCTTTAAAGTTAACCTACTTCCCTATTCAACTAAATTTTGATGTGTATAAGAACACGTCTATTGCCGATTTTTATACCAATCTTTACCAAGATATTTGCGAAGAAATTGAGCATTTGTTCCAGCGACGCGGCCTTACACCTCCTGAAACTTTAATCCAATTTTTGGAGGATAAAACGCTAACGAGTCACCATGACATGAGAAGGTTTTTTAGGTCCCTTGATCGTTTGCTAACGCCCCAGAAATTCGTCTTAATTATTGATGAATTTGATGGTATCCCGCAGGCTGCCCTGAGTGATTTTCTTCATACGCTCCGCCATATCTATATCGCCGGTAAACCTCGGTGCCCACACAGTGTCGGTATCATCGGAGTCAAAAGTATTTCACAACTTAACTATGATCGCTCAATTTCTCCATTCAATATTCAAGATGAGTTTCATCTACCCAACTTTACCCTTGAACAGGTACAGGAACTGCTTGGGCAGTATACAGATGAAGTCGGACAAACTTTTGTTCCAGAAGTTATAGCATCTATTCATAAGCAGACTGCCGGGCAACCTGTCCTTGTCAACCGATTCGCGCAGATTCTCACCGAAGAGTTAGACATTCCGAAAAGTGAGCCGATTACTATGGCGCACTTTTTGAAAGCACACGCACAGCTCCTTGAGGAAGATAACGTTAACTTTACACATCTGCTTACCAATATTCGGAAAGATCCACGTTTTGAAAACCTGCTGATGCGGATTATGGCGCGCGATGAGGGCGTTGATTTCAATCTACGGAGTGAAATTATCAGTGAACTTGCGACGTACGGGGTTATTGCCAGAGGTGCTGACGGTATGTGTGAGATAGTTAATCCAATTTATCTGTATTGCATTCTACAAGCATTCAAGGCAATCGTGAACGGTTTGGAAGAAGAGTATTTAACCGAAGAAAATAAAGAAGGCTTTCTGGATTACCTCACACCCGATGAACAGATTAATATGGAGTTGTTACTTGATAATTTCAGAGATTTCATCACACGCGCAGGATTCAGGATTTTACAAGTCCCTGATACGCCACAAGAGTCGGTGGGCAGACATCTTCTGCTCGCATATCTCGACCAGTTCGTTAAAATTATCGGCGGTTTTATGCACATCGAAGTGCAAACCGGCCGTGGTAGGATGGACATCATTATCACCTACAATCAACAGAAGTACATCATCGAAACGAAAATATGGAGAGGCGACAGGCGTTATCAGGCAGGTAAAAAGCAGCTTGTAACATATCTCAGATCTGAAGGCGTAACGGAAGGATACTACATCGTCTTCGATCATCGGGAAGAACCGGAACCACGCGTAGAGACAGAAACGATAGAAGGATTAACGATTCGGAGTTATATTATTCCTGTGCTGCAAGAGATGTCTTCAAAGGTTCAAAATACTTCTGAAACGCAATAAAAAAGGCACTTCAATTAATTCCATGTTCCTCACAGTAATCGCGGATAATCGGCAAAAAAATATCAGCATATTTTTCAGTTCTCGCGGGACCAACACCATGAATCTGCGTGAACGCTTCCTCGGTTCTCGGAAAAGTGGTCGCCATTTCCCGTAACGTCTTGTTGTGGAAAACGACAAACGCCGGAATCTCTTCTTTATCCGCCACCATTTTGCGCTTATCGCGAAGTCGCTCGAAAAGTTCCGGCACGTGTGTGATTGGTTCTTCGGATGTTGGCACATAAGTATTCAATCCTTCAGTTCTGTTTTCTACCGGATTCGCTTCATGCTCCTTGCAATAATCACGAATGATCGGCAAGAAGACATCAGCATATTTTTCGGATTTTGAGGGGCCCACCCCCGGCATCAGTCTGAAAGATTCCTCAGATGTCGGAAAATAAGTCGCCATCGCTTGCAGTGCTTTATCGTGGAAAACCGCATTAGCGTCTACGCCCTCCATCTCAGCGATTTTGTCTCGTTCAGTCCGAAGTAATTCAAAGAGTTCAGAAGCATATTCAGAGGACACTTCGGACGTGAAAGTATTTACCGATTCCACTGAAAATCCCCAAAACTTATCTTTACTATTGAGTACTTTCCGACCTTTCTGAGTTACGCGGAGGCTGCCGTGCCGTGCATCTCGTTCAAGGAGTTTGTGTTGAATGAATTGATGAGACAAATATCGCCACTGCGTCTTGCTGTATTCTATCCCAATGCTGTATGTGGAGAGTCTATCGTGTCGGTTATCAAGAATCTTTTTCCGTTTTGACCCCCGTAGGACATCAATGATATATGCTTCCCCGAATAGTTCTTCTGTCCGTAGGACACAAGAAAGAAATTTTTGTGCGGGTACCGTCAAATCAACACGCTCGGTTTCTGATTTACGGCAGTTGTCACACATCCCACAATTTTGTTGCTCGTATTGCTCTCCGAAATAAGCCAACAACACTTTTCGACGACACGCTATTGACGTTGCCCACGAAATCAGGGTTTGCGATCTTTCCAGTCGTCCCTGTTTTTCGGATTGCGCGCCTTGATCAATAAAATGATTGATGGTGTCAACATCGCCGTAACTAAATAGCAAGAGACATTCGGCTGGAAGTCCATCACGACCGCTGCGACCGATTTCCTGATAGTAGGATTCAGGTTCTTTCGGCAAACCGGCGTGTAAAACAAAACGCACATCTGCCTTATCAATGCCCATCCCAAAAGCGATTGTAGCGACTATCACTCGGGTTTCGCCATTAATGAAAGCCTCCTGATTCTGTTTCCGAGTTGTGTTATCAAGGTCTGCGTGATATGGACGTACGGAAATCCGTCTCGCTGTTAAATTACGGCAGAGCGATTCAACTTGTTTCTTGGTTTGACAATATATAATGCCGGATTCACCGCGATGCCTATTAAGAAACGCGAGCGTCTGTTCCAGCAACTCAACTTTCGGTTCAACAGCGATGAAGAGATTTTCTCGGTCAAAACTGCCTATGAACTCATTTCCATCATCAAACTTGAGCAGCTTTTTGATGTCGTCTTGAACACGTGGCGTCGCAGTCGCTGTTAGGGCGACGCAAACGGCATTTTTGAATCGCTCGCGAATGGAAACCATCTGTCGATATTCCTGTCGAAAGTCGTGTCCCCATTCTGAAATGCAATGTGCTTCATCGATCGCGAGGCAGGCAATTTCTGAATCCTCAAGCATAGTAAGTATTTCAGGACGAACAAGCGTTTCAGGAGCAAGATAAAGCAGCTTGATTTCACCCTGTCTAACTCGCTGCATCGTAGCGACGTATTCTGTATGGCTGACGGTGTGGTTGAGAAACGCGGCATGGATACCACGATTTTGGAGCTGCATCACCTGGTCCTGCATGAGTGAAATTAGGGGTGAAACAACGACGGTCACACCCTCAAACATGCGTGCAGGCAATTGGTAGCAGAGCGATTTTCCACCACCTGTCGGTAAAACAATCAGCGCGTCCTGCCGTTTTAGGATATGGTTGATGATAGTCTCCTGAAATGGACGAAACTCTTCGTGTCCGAAAACGTCTGTGAGAATATCTAACGGGGTTTGCGTCGAAATTCGAGGTGAAGGCTGTTCCTGTTCTCTGGGACGTTCCGATTGTCCCTGTTCTACTTCTTCAAAAAACCAGCCAGAGAGCTGCGCGTAGTGCCGTTCTTCAGCGTCGGGTTGATCTTTTGGTCTCCACCGATGCGCCAGCGACACGCGTAGAAGCATACCTGCTGGAATTGTCTCAAGCGGTTCTTGGAAACCGACAAAGGTGAGCGTATAACCGCCATTTTTGGTAGGATACCGATAGCGTATCCGCCTTCCTTCTACATCGCGGGTAAGCGGTTGATCCGGTCGCCAAAACACAGTACTGTAAAAGGGGACATCGCCTGCAGCAGAGATGTAAAGTGAACCACCACTTGTGGTCTTCAACAAACCGTCATAGAGTTCACGCGGGTGTCCTATTTTCGGCGGCATCAAAAGTTCAATAGCACTTACTAAATCTTTTGTGTCTTTCGTGGTCCGAAGGCGACGCTTTTTATAGACAACAGTGTTTTCGTTATGCGGTGGAATCAGTGGAGTTTCTGGCTTGCCGGAAATCTCCCAAATCTCACCGACCTCGTATTCTTTGTTCGCGCCGTCATGCGGATCGGCGTTATACGGGATAAGTCGGACGCTTTCGCCTTTCTCTGTAATTGCACCGATACACGCACCGCCACCCATACGGGTTTTCGCAACAATTAAGACTCTCACGGTAAAATATCCTCGACCTCCAGATTCAAAGTTTTCGCTAATTTATCCGCGACCAAAGAGCGATGACACGCTTCCGGTGCCGTTTCCACACAAAAGAGTGCTACAACTTTGGCATCCGATTCCAGTTCTTCCAATAGGCTTTGCGGTTCAAACTCGGCGAGGCATTCGGTATGGTAGGCTTCGATGAATTCTTTTCCAAGTTCAGTCCGTTTGCGTTTAGCCGTTTTCGTCGCTTTATCTGCCGCTGCCTGTCTCTCGCGAACGGCTTGCGTCGGAGCGAGGTCTTTACGATAGACGTATCGGATACCGAGTTCTGCAAGCCGTGCTTGTAACCGTTTGCTGTTCGCGAATGCATAGGTGCTACCGCGTACACCGCGCCGACTTCGGATATCACAAAACGTGTCAACCTCTGCTTTAATTAACGCCTCAAAAAAGCTGGGTTCGTCGAATCCGTACACACCGATAGTGATAATTTTGATTTGCATAGTGGGTGCTATCACGAGTATTTCTTCCGCGAGTAGAATGTGTGCTCACCAAACATTGACAATTGTCCCCCTGTTAACCGATCAACCACATTCTCCTGTGTCAATTGCTCACCATTTTCATCAATATGTATAACAGGGATGTCTTGTGTGGTGAGTGTCGCACCAATCAGTTTACATCGATGACACTCTTCCGGTTTCCCTTCGCTGCACATCAGAACAACACGTTGTTGCTGCATGAAAGCAGTATGGAGACGTTGAATCCCACGCTGATAGAATTCCGAGGCTTTGATCTTCTCGTAATCAACGTTTCCGTTGACGTAACACGCTTCATCGTCGGGTCTACCGCCAAGCGTGTCCCCCATAAACACATAGCGGATGCCGTGTTTTGTGAGTTCAGCCCCAAGTGGGTCTTTTGAGAATTCTGGCTTATAACGGGAATAAGGTGCCGACCGGACATCAATGAGGTAGACAATTTCGTGCTGGTGTAGCACTTCAATGAGTTCTGCTATTGATCGGCTACCGTAACCGATCGTGTAAATTGGGATAGCGGTAGGTGATTTTTCCATGATAGGTACATAATATCATATAGTTTCTCAGAAAACAATAGAATTCTGTTTATCTATCCCCTCCATCGCTCATCGCTGGTGAACTCCTAACCGCGCCAACTAAAATCTGCCAACTATCAAAATATCCTTGCTATTCTCAAGCAAGATTTGTTATATTAACGACAAATAGGTTATGACTTCCGCATTCCTTCTTAAAGTCCCCCTGATAAGGGGGATTTAGGGGGTTTAAAGGACGAAAATTGCCGCTTTTCGCGCCTAAATGTCCGATATTTGCTCAATTTGCGTAAGTCCTATAGGTTTTGAAATTCAATCTTCCGAAAGCACAACCACTCATGAAAAATTACAGCGTCAGAATGATCCGTGAAGACATGGAGAACATTCCAGAATTCCCCATTCCAGAAGGTTTCGCTATCCGCAAATACCGTCCAGGTGAAGGACATATATGGACACGGATTCAGAGAGCGGCGGAACCTTATATCAACATCGACGATGGACTTTTTAGACGCGAGTTCAAACGAGATTTATTGGTGATGGATGATCGGAGTTTTTTCCTTACGACAGACGCAGGCGAAGAGATCGGCACAATCACGGCGTGGTGGCAACCGGACATGGATGGAAAAAATTGGGGACAGATTCATTGGGTGGCAATTCACCCAGATTATCAAGGACGTGGACTCTCCAAGCCGATGATGTCGGTGGCGATGATACGTCTCAAACAGTCCCATGAACGCTCTTTCCTCGACACATCAACCGGACGGATCCCCGCAATCAAAATCTATCTTGACTTCGGGTTCGTGCCAGACCTTTCGCGTGAGAATAATAGTCGAGAGGCGTGGGCGGAAGTCGTATCTGTTTTGGAACACCCCCTTTTGACGCAGCTTGAAAGCGAGAACTTGCTGTGAGAACCGAGAACGTACAATTTTTAGATATGAAACACAAGTTAGTTTTAATATTTCATCTCATTTTAGCGACATTCGGGTTCATCTACCAAACCTCCGCGCAAGATAGTGATCCTGTACCCGGAACCCCTATACGCATCCTGACGTTAGAAGGTGTGGAAGCAGGCACCAGTTTGCAAGGGTCTTGGAAATATCATCCGGGTGATAATCCAGAATGGGCAAGCCCTACTTTTAATGATGCCACTTGGGAATCTGCCGATACATTGTTGTTAGAAGATAGGTTACCCGAAAGTGGGTGGGAAGGCATCGGTTGGTTCAGACTTCATCTGTCCGTTCCTGATGAACAACTTCAGAATCTGCCGTTGGCACTCCAGGTGACGTATCAGGTCGGGGCTTCTGAAATCTATCTTAATGGGGATTTGATTTATAAATTTGGTACTGTAGGGACACGGAAAGGAGAAGAGGAGTCTTATTGGGAACGCGATCCACAAGTAATTTCGTTTTCGGGCAAAACTGACCATCTCATCGCGGTGCGGTATTCTAACTTCTCCTTTGATGAGTCGGTAATAATGTTCGGTTTCGGACTTAAACTTGCACCTCTAAATCCGAACATTAAAAGACGTGTTACCATGGTTAGCGACGGCACTACTATTCAGATGGCGTGGACAGCGGTCGCGGTTTTCCTAATGCTGCAGCATCTATTACTATTTATCTTTTATCCACGTGCGAAGGAAAATCTCTATTTCGCAATTTCGACAGGCAGCATCGGCGCTTTTGTTTTTCTGACCTTCCAATTTATTCTGTTCGCAACAAGTGTAACGCAAATCCTATTTCTATTTCGACTCCTTTTTTGCGTTTATGTGTTGATGTTTTTATCAGGACTGTTCTTTCTCTACACGCTTTTTTATCCAAAGTTACCGAAACTTTCTTGGTTCTTTCTTATTGGGTGGATTGCGACCGGTTGTGTGGCTCTGTTTAACCTTGATTTTACCGAGTCGATTTCGGGGAATCTGACACTGTTTGATGGTACCCAAATTCACTTCAACGTGAGGGTGGATGCCCTCCTACTGTTCCTTCTCTTTACATGTCTCACGTTTTTAGAGATGGCGCGGGTGATTATCGTTGCCATCTTTAAGAAAAAAGATGGTGCGTGGATTTTTGGACTCGGATCGCTCTCACCTTTCATCTTAACGTATGTGCTTGGGGATATCGTTTCACGAGCAGGCTATACAATTAACTGGCGAATCGGTTTACTCGCCAGCATCCTCGCCCCGCTTTTTTCGATGTCGGTGTATCTTGCCCGCAACTTCTCACGAACACACCGAAAACTTGAGACGGAGGAGCTTGAGCGGCAACTTTTGGAGGTGGAAAACACTCGTAAAACGGAGGAATTAGAAGAAGCGCGTAAACTCCAGATATCAATGCTACCACAGACCGATCCGCAAGTATCTAACCTTGATATCGCTTTTGAAATGCGCACTGCAACGGAGGTCGGTGGCGATTATTATGACTATAATCTCACTGAGAATGGACAACTTACCCTCGCAGTTGGGGACGCGACCGGACACGGCATGAACGCCGGGCTTGTTGTGTCTGCAGTTAAGAGTCTTTTCAAAACATCGGCACTCGAAGCAGGGAACTTAGAAACGCTTGAACGGATTTCGCAAGGCGTTAAAAGTATGAACCTGAAACGATTGTATATGGCGATGATACTCGCTACGTTTAATGGCAACAAACTAACGCTTGCAGCTGCCGGAATGCCACCTGTTCTCATCTATCGGTCAGACGAAAACCTTGTTGAAGAGATCCTACTTGAAGGGATGCCGTTAGGCGGCTTCATCGGAGCCGAGCGGGAAGAAGCATCATATCAACTCCAAAGCGGTGATACTGTTTTGCTCATGAGTGATGGACTACCGGAGATGTTGAACCCTGAAAACGAAATGTTAGATTACCCAAAAACAAAGGAACTGTTTGACGAGGTCGCAGACCAATCCCCAAAAGCGATTATTGATCATCTCTTCAAAGCAAGTACATCATGGGCGGACGGAGAACCTCAGGCGGATGATATAACGCTTGTTGTTATTAAGGTGAAGTAGTTTATTTCCGGTCCAAACGTCTAATGAATTGTGTTGTTATGCATCAAAGGAGTTTTGTTATGACTACCACGCTAACACCACCTCTCACCGAGCAACAGATTGCCAACTACCATGAGGACGGTTATCTAATTGTCCGCAATGTCTTATCAGTTGAGGAAACGAAGGAACTTCGGCGTGTTGTCCAACAAGAGGTAATCCGCGATGCTTATCCATCAAGGCTTAAGTATCCGCAACCGGCGAAATACACCGTCAGCGGGAATCGACTCGCGGATCCGGGACTCACCGCTATTGCCGAACATCCGACGGTTGTTGGTGCCGTGGAAGCTGCACTCGGTCAACCCGCGTATCTCACTGCTTACGTCGCCTATCTACGCACACCCGGCGATAAAGGTGCCGGGGCACATTGCGATTATAAACGCTGGCGACCCGTCGGTTCATCAATGAATTGGGTGTTTGCGATAATTCCGCTGACCGATTTCGATGCAGCGTATGGTCCATTTCTCGTGTCCCCTAAGTCTCATAAACTGACACAAGTGATTGATCCAGACGCGCACATTTTGGACCTCAACCGTCCCGATGCTGAACAGTTGGCACCCTTCATTGATCCAGAACTCAAGGCAGGCGATCTGCTTGTGGTTAACGAGCATGTCTGGCACAAAGCACCTGCAGGCACCACGACTGAAGACCGATGCGGTATCTTCAATAAGTATTGCGCGGTGAACGCGCCCCCCGCAGCCGGATATTATCCTTACAACCCCGCGGCACTGGATGCATTAAGCGATGACGGCAAACGCCTCATACCTGTCTGTTTTGACAAGCCGATTAAGACGACACGCCTGCTCATTGAGGATACATCAACACAAGCATCACGGTTCTTACTGCACCGCGACGTTGAAACAGCCGGTTGGGAGTTACCGGGTGGTGAAGGTTGGGAAGAGGAGAAACTCGTCGGTTGGGATGTCGGCGCACGGATCGGATCGCTACAGGAGCTCACCCAAACACAACTCGATTTAGAGGTGTCGTGGATGTCCTACATTGAAGATGTTGAGGCGGGAGACGGTATCTGTCGTGTCTACGGGTTCTCGGATGAAAACCTTGACCTTGATAGACTCGCAAAAGATGGATACGATTGGTTCACAAAACCTGAGATACAGCAACGTCTCGGTGAAAGTGATGCTATCTGTCGGACTGTCCATACATGGCATCGGACGGATATTATTCGTGGCAAGGGCAAGGCATGCCATCAAAGCCGAACCCAGTTTGAATGAATTTCATAAAAATGTTCAATCAATAGATAGGATGACGCAAATTATGTTAGACACGGGTCGAAATTCACAGAATCGTTAACGGCATGCAATTTGCAGAACATTGCCATAAACCAGTTTCCATTTTTATTTATTATACTATAGTTTGGACAATTTTAA
>JAAXHL010000029.1 GCA_012270865.1 Candidatus Poribacteria bacterium
AACGATTTATGAAACACCCTCAGTTAAGTATAACATATAGCAGGCTTGCTATTCTATGCTAAACTCGGCCGCCCTATAGGGTCGCCTTCCGTGGCATGTCAAATCCGTTATCGGAGGATGACGATGTTACGAACACTTTTCTTGATTTTTTTCCTTTGTGGGCTTACGATAGTGTCGGTACGTTTGGAATACCGCGCGAGTGCGGAAACTTATGTCTGTCCGCCACCCTCGCGTGTGTGTGTTCCCGATGTGAAACCGCCCGATTGTGAGGTGGAGCATCCGTTCCCTCGGTCGTGTGAGCGTCCGTGGCAGAAGCGTCTCATCGGAGACACGATAAGATGTCCGCAAGGGTTGTGTTTTGTGTTTGAAGATGATAAACTTTCAACAGTCGCGATGGTGTCCACTTTGGACCTCCTGCGTGCGATGGGTCGATGATGGAGGTGTCAGAATGTTTGTTGCCCGTCTATCGTCTGTCGTGTTGCTCGCCATCGTGCTTTTTATACGTTGCGCGCCGCAGACAGAGGAAATCAAATTAGCGGTCGCGGGTCTGGATTGAGGGGGTTGTGCTGAACAGGTGCGGTCTGCACTTGGTAAAGTAGACGGTGAATTGGAAATCGTCTCGGTCTCGATCCCCGATAGAATGGTCGTTGTAAAAAGTAAAGTCAAAAGTTCTGTGCTAATCACCACCTTAGCGCGTGCGGGTTTTGGTGCTGAAGTCGTCAAATAATCCGCCGATGCAGACGTGTATCGGTGTGAAACTTAAGGAGTACTCAAATGTTTTTCCGAAAATACTGGATACCGTTATCGGTGTTCATCGTTGCGATTGTGGGTGTGAGTCTTTACTACCTACAGACCCGCCCGCCGAAAGAGCCGATTTTAATTGTCAAACCTGTTGAATACGAGAAACCGCCTGCGAAAGCACCTGTTGTTGAGCAGCCCGAACAGGTTGGACACGTCCACGAGGATGGGACAAGGCACGGTGAACCGCATGAACCCACTGCCCCTTCTGAAGTGAACGAATCCGAAATTTCAACTTTTGTTTCCAACGCACCGCAAAAGAAATACACCAAAGAATCGGGCAACCCACTGATGTTTAAGGGTTTTCCTATAGACCTTTCGGACTTTGAAGCCACGAAAGCCGCGATGATTGAGAACGGCAACTTCTACAAGGCGAACTGGGACCCGTACGTGTTTAACTCTGAAGTGCACAGAGCGAGGGTTTACATAATGAATATTTCATCGTATGTGGATTCGATGCTATGTTTCTATACGCCTGAACAGCGTGAAGAAATCAGAGCGTTACATTTTAGCTTTATTGACCGCTCGCAGGAGGGAGACGATCGATCCCTGGCTCGATAACCCTTCGTTCGTCGGGGGCATAAAACGATAGAGGTCGAGATTTGTAAACAAAAGGAGAAAATGATGAAAGCATTGCGTTTTCGTTTTTATACAGTCTTAACAGGGATCGTGTTGATGACGATCCCTTTGCTATGTCTTGTTTCAGTGGTGAGTGATGCGGAGATCGAGATGCAAGCCCGACGGATACAAGGCCCAAGTATACAAAGCTCCAGTGGGTACTGTGGTCATTGTATGAAATATTGGGATGATCAACATTATGATATTTCTTATCAGAAATGGGAGTGCCCGAAATGGTCTTGTCGTGTATCCGGTTATGATGAAGTAAGTAGAACACCCAATAATAATATGACGTGTGATGTTACACATAACGATAAGAACCCCACACAGAAACGTTGCTATGACCATGAGCAGTGCTCCACTTGCGGTAGAGAGCGAGATGATACATGGAAAAGGTGTCGTAGAAAAAAAGTAAAAATCGTCATGTGTGGTATCTGTGATACTGAAATGCGCAGGGACACTGACCTGGATATTCAAATATCCGAGTTTGGGTGTCCGCCCGTGGAGTATTATGAAACTACGGAGTACGGTACTGGACCTGGGGAATGCTGTGAAAAATGTGATACTTGCGGCGAGAAAGTGTCGGAGAAAGTTCATAAACGTCCGCATAAAAAGAAATATAAGTGCTGCGAAAAGGATGCCGGCATAATAAAGATGACAGGAAATTGTGGCACAGATTGGATTGAAGATATGGGTGATTATTGCTACGAATGTCTCTGTCTTTTTGATTGGACAGATATTCTTGTAGAGGATGATATCTGTTGGTGGCCTCTTGGTGTATTCCTGCATACGACAGCATTTCACACCCTTGTCAAGTGCAATAACTGTAAAAATGAAGAGATTGTCACGGCCATCGACATTCCTTTGGCTCGAAAGTGTTCACATAACCCCACTATCCCTCCTACTCAGACTGTGGAAGTGTGTGGTAAGTGTCCTGTTCCTGACGACACGCCGTATTGTTCGCATTGCACGAATGGGTGTTATATGTGCGATGACGATGATTAGAAAGATAAGGAGCATATTATCAAAACCTTATTCGGCATTCTCTTTCTTGTTATCCTTTTAGTAATAGGCAAACTCCACGGTGTTCATCTGTCGTTTTCTGCCGATCCTTCTCAAACTGTAGGAGGCGTTCTGCTCGTGATCGTTCTTCTCTACACACGTCTTCGGAATAAATCCATAAGATAAAGAGGATATTTATATAGGAACGTCGGCACATGGATAAGAAAACCTATAAAGGAGCATGATCGTCATAAAGGGATGCCAACCGATCCATAATCCGTCTGTCACGAGCGAGTGCAGAAAATAGGGGCGAAATACTGACAAACGGGTCGATTTTCCACGGCTGCCCATCTGCCAGCATCTCGAACCGGAGATTGTATTTCGGTTCAAGTTGGAATTCACGACTCAACGAAAAGGCGCGATCGACGATCTGTTCTGCCTCTTGACGGTAAATCTCAATCTCGTCAGGTTGAAACACATCTCGGAGAATAAGGAACCCCTTCTTCCGATACGCGTCAACTTCAGCGGTATCCAGTGCAAAACGGAGGTGTCGTTGCTGCGGACCGTGCCATCGAGGTGTTCCGATTTCAGAGGGTCGTTCAACACTAATCATCATAATCTCCTGATTGAATCCGAAAATCTGTTTTCAGCTGTCCCCAGCGCGTCGCCAATTTACCGTGCGGTTCGACGGCGAAAGAAGGGATATCTGGGCCATCAATGACCAGATTATCGTAATGGACGTTTGCCGTATGGGTAATAAAACCGATGCGTCCACTGTCGCGGAATTTCGCGTCATCGTCTCCCTCAAACAAGAGTTCATCATCGACGAAACACTGATAGTTTTGACCTTCTGCAACAACTTTAAGGCGATAGGTTTCGCCGATTTTCGGTTCAACGGGTAAAGGCGTTACGATGTGCTCCCATTGATTCTCTCTCCATCTGGAGAATTGGCATTTATGCTGGTCTGTGCGAATCCAGAACCGCATCCCGTTGTCGCCGTCTTTATCGGCACGGATTAACACACCCGCCGCATTGACGTTCACATTTTCCACCAAGGTTATATCCACTTCAAGGGTGTAATCCGTCCATTTTTCATCGCCAAACATTGTCTTGGCGTACTCTGCCCCCGAGGTTTCGGCATAAGCATCTTTCTCAATCTTCCACTCACCCTTGACAGCGTTCCAACCATCGGGAAGTCCGTTATCGAAATTTTCCTGCCATACCCCGGCTGAAGCAACGGAAGTTAAGATTATCATCATAAGCATGGCAGATACTATATTTGAATAACGCATGCGTTCCTCCAGTCTATTGACTTGTTGCTACAAACAACCGATTGCTAATTTATGGACTGTCAAAACGCCGAAATTATAGCAAAATTCAACGGATAGGTCAAGTTGAACTTCTGCGTCCGGCAGAAAATCGAAACTGAATTACTACCGTTCAGACGAAAATTTCACTTGACATTTCGGTTAAATACGCTTATATTACTTCAAATAATTTGTTAGCGAAGAAATGTCTATAACCTCTGAAGAAAGAAAAAATAGGCATACCCAAGAGACTCTCCTATTGGAAAAACACGAAGAACGAAAAATATGGACGAAAAACGAGCGAGTGGACGCTACTACACGCGCGGGAATCCGTTTCAATTGAAACCGTTTCAGGCGTGGGCGGAAGCGTCTCATTTAGAACAACAGGTGGCTTTAGAACCCTTCGCAGGTGCTAAGGATATACCGCAACTAATTGACGCAGCAAACCTGCAATGCCGGGAGTGGGCATTCTTTGACATCAAACCTGTCGCGAAAGGGATCGTGCAGCGCGACACGCTTGCAGACTTTCCGACAGGGTTCGATGTCTGCATTACCAATCCGCCGTGGTTGGCACGCAACTCCGCCACGCGTCGCGGTTTACCTTTTCCAGAAGCGACACAACACGACGATCTCTACAAATACGCCCTTGAGCAGTGCTTGACACATTGCGGATGGGTCGCAGCGATTATCCCGGAGGCTTTCATTCGGAGCGGTCTGTTCTTGGAACGGCTGCACGATTTTATTTCCTTAGTCCCCAAAACACAGGGCAGCACGTCACGAGAAAATAAAACAAGAGACACCTCCTATATGTTTGAGGATACCGAACATCCGGTGGGTCTCGCGTTGTTCGCACCGCATGTAACACCTGACGTTAAGGTTTGGCGTAACAATCGGTTCCTTGGTGGTCTCAACGAACTGCGCAGACATCTTCCGCGTCCTTCCGCTAACCGCAGTATTGTGTTCAATGACCCGGACGGAAATCTCGGACTCATCGCTATAGATAATACCGTCTCCGCCTCTATCCGTTTTTGTCCACCGGCAGAATTAGGAGACTATCCGATCCGAGTTCATTGCCGTTCGATTACGAAAATCGGTGTGCCGTGGCGTGTGGATATAGAGATGCTCAACGCTCATCTGGCAACAATTCGCGAGAAAACCCACGATGTTTTCTTGACAGCCTTCAAAGGCATACGCCGGGATGGACACTACCGACGGCGATTGGATTGGGCATTGACGCGGGCGATTGTTGATACGAAGCACCCGCAATCGGAAATGAACATGGAGTAGAAAATGAACACTCAAAAACTTGTCTGTTTACTTCTATTGATAACGCTCATCACTTTCGTAGGCTGCGTACCGGGTGATGGTAAACATACTGCTGAGGAACCCGCTGGATTTTTCTGGGGTATCTGGCACGGTTGGATCGCGCCGATTTCACTGATTGGGGGAATTTTTAATCCAGATATTCGGGTCTATGAACCGCAAAACACCGGATGGTGGTACGATTTTGGGTTCTACATCGCCATCATCAGCGGTTTCGGTGGTATCTCTTTTTCACGGTCCCGGAGAAAACGGAATAAAACTGTAGTGAAGATAAGCAGTAATGCTGATTAGGAATACTAAACCGAAACCGCGCCACTGTAAAGGTAATTACAAGATCCACTATAAAATAACGGCGATAACAGGTTGCGAGATTTTCTCTTACAAACTGGTTACGCGTGAGATACGACGAAACCGGGAGCCTCTGGTTCCCTCGACAGAAACAATAACAACTTGCCCAAATGGGCATGTACACCCAAGAGGAGAAACACCAATGAAGTTTTTTTGGGCAATCTTACCCCTTGTCGGTTTCCTATCGGTTTCTTTACCTATAGCAGCCGAAATATTACAAACAGAGATTGCCACAATAGAGACACAAGCAAGACGTGATGCCGAAATAGAAGGAGATGAAAAGTTTTGGGCACTTGCCACTTTCGCAGGAAACGCCTTTTTAGGACCTTATTTTTCGATTCCCGCGCTCGGTGGTGCTTATTATTATCAACCCGACCCACCAGCACATCGTTTTATTGACAATCCGACACCGCGGTACAAAGAGATTTACACGTCCACCTACAAATCTGTCTACAGACGTTCAGCCATCAGAGGCGTGATTATCGGCGCACTCGGCGGTACAGCACTCTACTATTACCGACGACAGTATGGGTTTAACCTCTTTTATGCCTGGTAGATGATGGGCATCCGGTTCCCTTGACAGAAAAACTAACACAACGAGCGTGAGGGTATTCTAAACACAGCACCAGAAGACATTCCTAATGGTCTCTCTCTCTTGGAATACGGCTCATGTCAAGAATGAGTGCTAACGGGAAATTGAACCCTTATGGTTATTGACTTTTGATAACAATCGCACATACTTTTTACATGAGCCAATAGTGAAGGCTCCGATCGCCCCGCGGACAGAAGCACAAAAAGTAGAACTTTCGGATTTAGTCCATCAAATACCTGACGCGCCGAACAGTCCGAACGTTCACAATCTTAAGGAAGAGATAAACATACTGGTATACGATTTGTATGAATTATAGTGGATCCTGTAATTACTTATACACTCAGCATCNNCGGTTAGGAAACCGCACCTACCGCAGGTTGAAAGTGTGTATTTATTTTTGGAATTTACTATAAAACCTGCAGAAATCGCTTTGATAGAGAAAGGAACCAATCCATGAAAGTTTTAGTCATCGGTGGGACGGGCAATATTAGCCGTGGGATTGTTGCCGCGTTGCAAAGCCGAAACCACGAAGTTGTTATGTTTAATCGGGGTCAACACAGAGACCCGCCACCGTCAGATGTCCGTGTCATCCACGGTGACCGGAAAAACCGAGAGGATTTTGAGGCGAAAGTCGGCGCGGAAGAATGGGATGCGGTGATTGATATGATTAGCTTCAACGCCGATGATGCTGCCTCCGCACTGCAGGCATGTCAAGGACGCGTCGGACACTTCGTCCACTGCTCAACAGTGATGACCTACGGACCGCCGTTCAGTGGGATTAACCTCCCAGAAACGGCACCTTTACAAGGCATATCCGGCTACGGACTCGGCAAAGTCGCAGCGGATGATCTCCTCTTAGAGGCACACGCACGCGACGGATTTCCGGTAACCATCTTTAAACCGTCGTATACACATGGACCCGGCATGAACCTGCTTCGACAAGTCGGTGGCGACGGGAACTGGATTGATCGGCTCCGAAAAGGTAAACCGATCCTCTCCGCAGGCGACGGATTAAATTATTTTCAATTCCTGTCATCTCGCGACGCAGGAACTGCGTTTACAGATATACTCGGTAAATCTGACTGCTTCGGTGAAATATACAACATCGTCCACCCACAAGCGCGAACATGGGACGAATGGCACGGCGCAGCAGCGGAAGCACTCAGCGTTGACATAGAGATCGTCCATGTCTCCCAAGAGACACTTATCGCCATGGCACCGGAACGGTTCAGTGGCTTACGCGGCAACTTCGGACATACCCAAATCTTCAGCCACGAGAAACTCGCAGCGGTACTACCTGACTTCAGTCCACAGGTACCAGTTGTAGAGAGTGTCGCAGAAAACATCGCATGGATGGATAAACACAATCTGATTCCAGATAGCGATGCCGACGATTTGGAAGATCGGGTTATTGCAGCAGTCCGCAATTTACCGCGTCTCCGGTAAAGCAGAGGTAAAAATATGCTACACATCAGATCGGCGTTAGATTCAGAAAGGCTTGACCGTGTTGAAAATGATCTCCGTGAAGTCGGTTTCCATATCATCGAAAACGTGATTACCGATGATGAGGCGGATGCGGCGCGCGAGATGATCTGGAAATTAGTCGAAGAAGACATCGAAAACGGATTTGACCACAGTTATGGCGAGGGTAAAATCCGGCGCGTCTGGGCAATCGTCGGGAAATCTCCGATCTTCCGCTATTTCATCCAGCATCCGACCGTCGTCGCTGTATGGAAACGTATGCTCGGTGAAGATGTCATCGCCTCCACATTTACAGCGAATATCGTTGGACCCGGTGCCCCTGATGGCGGTTGGCATATCGACTATCCGTATTGGGCGATGCAAGCACCTTTTCCGTCCGGTTCACTAACCGGACAGACGGTCTGGATGTTGGATGACTTCACGGAGGAAAACGGGGCAACGGCGTGCATCACAGGTTCACACAAAACGCTCCGCCGTCCCGAATTGGGAGAAGCCGAAGGACTTGAGATGAGCATCGCTGTCGCGCCGAAAGGCTCTATCATGTTCACAAACGGTGCGATCTGGCATCAGTCGCGTGCGAACCGAACGGACACGCCGCGCGTCGGGTTGCTCGGTATGTATAACCGATCGGTTATCTATCCACAAGAAGATATGCCGCGGCAGTTGACCGATGACGAATTAGCAGCCGAAAGCGATGTACTCAAGCAGCTGCTGGGTAGAAGTATCCAGTTCCGCGATCCGGATCACGGGCAGAATTGGCATCGCACGGAGAGCGGATTCCGTCAAGCATAGTAACTTTATAAAGCGTTTCCGACAAAATGCATAATACCATCTTTATGGAGATCCTTATGTCATCTATTGCAGCTCAAACTTATTTGACCCCCGAGGAATACCTTGCTTGGGAACGCAAGGGAGATACTAAACATGAATACTTGCGCGGAGAAATAATCGCCATGTCTGGTGCAAGTTATCAACACACACTCATAACGATGAATATATCTGGGGAACTTTATATCCAATTGAAGGGCACGGCATGTACTGTCCACACCAATGATATGCGGGTTCGGACTAGCCCAGAGATTTCCTATTTCTACCCAGATGTTGTCGTTGTTTGTGATAGACCTCGCTTTGAGGATAACACTTTTGATACACTCCTTAACCCGATTGTTTTAGTAGAAGTGCTTTCTCCATCAACTCAAACGTATGATCGTGGGGAAAAATTTAAGCACTACCAGCAACTTACGTCTTTGCGAGAATACATCCTTGTTGCACAAGACGAAGTAGGGGTTGAACGTTACCGTAGGCAAGGCATGGAATGGCAACCAACCGAATTCCGATCCCTTGAAGATGTGGTGTCGCTTACCTCAATTGATTGTGAATTACCCTTGGATGATATTTATAGACGTGTCGAATTTCATGAAAATCAACTATAGGCAGCGGTACTAATCCCGTTGTAAACGTCTCTATTTCTCCTACAGGACTTACGCAAATTGAGAAAATATTGGACGTTTAGACGCAAAAAGTAGGAATTAACCCCCTAAATCCCCCTTATCAGGGGGACTTTAAGACAGAATGCGTAAGTCCTATCCTACAAATTCAAGATACAATAAGGAAAATATTTATGCCAACAATATTTCATGATGTTTTGAGAACGTTTGTATATAACATCTATCGTGGTGCCGGCGGTACAGAAGAAGATGCACGCATCGTTAGCGACCACGTTGTCGATTCTAACCTTGCAGGTCACGATTCACACGGTGTCATCAACGCGCCGAACTACATCGGCGGGATGGCAGGCGGCCCCGCCGTAGACAAAATGGAGATCGTCAGAGAGAGCGGTGCCGCCACTGTTATCAATGTCAACGGTGCACTCGGTATGGTTGCTGCACGGAAAGCGATGGAGATGGCTGTCGAAAAAGCGCGAACCTGTACCATCGGCGCGGTCGGTTTACACCGGTGCGGACACGCCGGACGGATGGGTGAATACCCTCCGATTGCAGCGCGTGCCGGTATGATCGGAATCGTCTTGCTCAACGGTGGCGGACGTTTCATGCATCCACACGGCGGTACCTCGCGTAGACTTCCGCCGAACCCGATCGCTATCTCGGTACCGCGTCAGGGTGGCGAACCGCTCCTGCTTGATATGACGCTCAGCGTTGTCGCGGGTGGGAAGCTGCTCGTTCAGATGGCTCGTGGCGAATCCATCCCCGAAGGTTGGATGATAGATACCGAAGGCAATCCGATTACAGATCCGCAAGCGTTCCGAGAACGTTCACAAGACACTGCGGTTATGCCGCTCGGTGGTTTCCAATTCGGACACAAAGGATTCGGACTCGGTGTGATGATAGATGCCATCGCCGGTGGACTCTCTTGGGCAGGGTGTAGCCGTGAACAACCGACACGCGGTGCCAGTGGGATTGTTATGTTCGCAATCAAAATCGAAGATTTCATCGACTTAGCGGATTACGAACAAGAGATCGCCTATCTTGTAGAATGGGTGAAATCATCTACCCGATTACCCGGTGTTGACGAAATCTATGTACCCGGAGAATTCGAGGAACGGAGTCGCGAGAAACGTCTCCGAGAAGGTATACCGATTGAGGAACCGACTTGGAACCGACTCGTTGAAGCCGCGGAACGCTACGACGTTGAAGTCCCCTTATAGTACTAATGCGATATTTACACTCAGGTGGTTTTTGTAATCAAAACGAAAACACTTAGGCATACAATAGGAGGAAAAGATGAGAATCCTAATCGGTTTAACTGTTCTGCTCATCGGTGTTACGGGGTGTGCGATATTGACTCAGTTGAGCCAGTCCGTTGAAGAGATCCCCTCGTCCCGTCTCACGTGTGCATCTAATCCGGAATTCGTAGATGGGAATCTGGAGACGGTTAGCACATTCGCAGTGAACGGAGTCGTCCGGAAAGCGTATCAAGTTTTTGATGATAGCTCTCGACGGATTTCCAGCGCACAGCGGCGTTACGTAACGCTGGTTGATGGCAATCGCCGCACGGAAGCGATCATCAAACTTGACGTACCTACCTATGTCTCTTATGTGGAAGTCTATCCTGGCCCAGGGCGTATTCCGAACTTCGCGATGATGACGACAACCGACGATCCGCCACGTTTCGATGTCGCTTTTGAACGGGTGTCCGACAAGCAGCATGAGGACATAGAAGGGTTGACACCGGTCCGTTTCAGTATTCAGCGGGAAATCCTCTATCTACGGATGAGTGCAGACAGCATTGAAGACAAACAGAATTCTATCCGAAACCCGAACGCGAACATCGAGATTCCACTCAAAGGTGCTGAGATTCGTGAAGTTAAATTTTTCGGTATACAACATTCACTTTGACCTTGCAAGCAGTCCAAGGAGGAGAAGCAACGTGAGAATGCAAGTATTCAGTGTGCTATTATTTCTGTTATTCGGTATTATCGGGTGTGCGATGCTCCAAGACGCACCGACTGTCGAAATATCGGCTTCACGCCTCACCTGCGACCAAATCCCTGCGATGGTGGACAGCGACCTGAAAACAGTAGGTACTTTCGTAGCGCGCGGGTCCATTAAAAAAGGGTTTGTGAAAAGAGTATCGGACGCGCCGCAGCAGTACCAGCGTCGCATAGAAGGGAGCCTTAAAACGGAAACGTTAATCAAGCTCGACGCGCCCACCTATATTGAGTATGTCGAAGTCTACCCGGCATCCGCCATCCGTAACCTCATTTTAGATGCTGCAGTAAAACCGCCGGATGGGAAACTTTCGTTCGAGACTGTAGAGGATAAACGCGGCATAAAAGTGGAAGGTACACTGCCAGTGAAATTCCAGATTGGACGGGAGATTCTCTATCTGCGATTGACAGCAAATGCCCTGGAAGACCCAGAAAACGTTCGGCACAACGACGAAGAGCGTAAAATGTGGATTCCACTCAAAGGTGCTTCCATCCGAGAGGTAAAATTCTATGGACGCGAGTAAAAAACCGCTTGACTTTTGTTTGCTGACATTATACAATGAAGTGATATTGAGTAAAACATAAGGATGTAGTAGGATAGGGAAAGAAGGGAGATAATTTGTGTCATTTTCTTTCCGCTTCAGATCCCTATTTACTTTGAATTCTTAGCTCTTACTCGCTATGAGTTCATACTGAAAAAAGAAAAGGAAGGAGAAACACAAATGAACATGAAACAAAAACTAACCTATATGCTCATCGGCAGTCTATTCACACTCGCAGGATACTTTCTTGCATCCGTAATTAACACGCAATCCCCCAACGCACACGCACAAGACAACACAACAAAAGTCTTTGACAAAATCGTGTGTAAAGAATTAGAGGTGGTCAATGATAACGGGAAAACTGTTGCTAAAATGCGGAATTTTGCAGGCGGCGGACATTTAGGCATTTATAACCCAGCTGGTCATAAGGTAGCCTCGTTATCCGGCGAGCTTGCGGGTGGTATTTTAAAGATAAATGGACTTCTCTCAAAAGGAGAAGTCCTATTACATTCTGAAGGACTGTCTTTTTGGGATAAAGAAGGAAAAAAGAATGTGGGGTTACATCCAATAGCCCCAGGTGGAAACCTGGTTTTCTATAACAAAGACGGGAAAGAAAGTGTGAGGTTAGGAGATGCATTAGGCCTAGGCGGTGCTCTGGTTCTCTATAACAAAGACAGCAAGCCTGTTGTGACGTTAAATGGAAGTTTGGAAGGCAGTTTGCATCTCCTTAACAGTAACGGGACAGATCGCGTTTATATCGGTGCAATCAAAGACCGCCCCAATGATGGTCTCATCAATATCTATGACTACAAGGGAGACCACCGCTCATACACCGCAGATTAAAAGGAGACTTTTCTCTTTTTTAGCACAAACTTTAGTTTGTGCATCACCGCTCGGACACCGCTGATTGAAAGGAGACACAAATGAACCACATTCTCAAAAAAGCATTTATCACCAAACGCAGAAACCGCGCCTTTACCTATTCTGTGGGAATTCACCTCATCGCGTTTATCAAATGACACAAAAGAAGTGAGGTAATACCATGTTATTAATTGAATATGCATATACTCACAAAGGATCTTGGCATGTTACACCCGACAATGCCAAAAAAGGTGTGGACTATATCTGCCCACAGTGTGAGACTGAAATTATCTTTAAAAAGGGGGAGATCAGACAACCACATTTTGCACATAAAGCCAACACAGATTGCACTCCAGAAGGTGTGCTCCACGCTGTCGTTAAAAATCAATTGGCGTGGAGAATACACATACAAGATGCTTTGATAGCATTGCAGCAGTATTGTGCAGAAAAGAAGTGTAACAACATTGTGAACCTATCTCGAATAAAGTATACAGCGTTTGACAATGTCCAAGTGGAATACATGTTACCAGATTCACGGTATCGAGCGGACATCGCTTTATTGCTTGACAATAAAGTTGTTGGTATCATTGAGATATTTTCAACAAGTCGGGTTAAGGAACAGAAATGGGATTATCTGAGCGAACAAGGGATATATTGTCTGGAAATTGATGCGAAATACTATATGGAGAGTCATGGGTATTGTTTGCAATTAAAGTCAAATGTAAATGATCTTCGACCCAAGCATCATTCCCAACTTCCATGTGAGGATTGTTGGAATGCAGATCCAACATGGAAAGATAAAGCAAAACAGATGATGCTTGATACCCCGGAACGTTCTATACGAAATGCCCGCTCTGATCTATTCCATGACTCGCGTCTTCTTCTCGGAAAACCAACAATGTTGGAAAAGTTGGAGTCGTTAGGCATAGACACAAGCGAACCGTTTTTTTAACCAGAGTGGAACGAGAATAAAAGGATCCCTAAGGAACGAGACGCAAAATGAGATGGTATCAGATGAAATGGGCTCAAAAGTATTGGGGGAAAGCCGAGCGTGAAAAGTATCAGCAGTATCTAAAATCGGAGACGTGGAAAAACAAACGCACAGCCATTCTTAAAAAGGCAGGATATAAATGCAGACGTTGTGGGGCACGCGCTACAGAAGTCCACCACGAAACCTATAAACGCATCTACAACGAAAAATTATCTGATCTGACAGCACTCTGCCGTGAATGTCACCAGAAGGCACACACAAAGACACCAAAAAAGAAACGGATTGCAAAACA
>JAAXHL010000119.1 GCA_012270865.1 Candidatus Poribacteria bacterium
TCAATCCCAAAACTACTTATTGCGTAAAAAATAAGCAACTGAGAAATAGGTACTTTGTTCTCATTAGAGCCATCTCCTCTTATTGAATTGGAAGACTACCACTATTTTGAAGATCGTCCCAGATTAACCGATAACATTCATCAACAAAACTAATTGTTTCGTCGTAAACATTCTGACAGAAAGCAATTATTTCGGTATTAGCAGGAACTGTGTTGGCAGGGAAGAAGGAATTGTGAAAATGTAATTTGGGGGCTACAGGAGAACCCGATAGCGAAATTGCAGAGAAAGAGACCACAACACCGTCTATATCGTCATGCATTAACTTGTTCCTGATTTCCTTTGCAATATTGAAAATGGAACCTGTTTCGTTAGGCTTTCCATTCTGATCTATGGTGTGAAAAGCGCGTAAATGAGGAATTAAGTTTCCATTCGACCATTTATTATCCAATGCCTGGCGTATGTAAGAAGGCCGCTCATCAGACGGTTTTAAATCCTAAACTACCTTGATGGTTTTTGCTACATAGTCCTCTAAACTAACGAGATTAGAAAAGAAACCATTCAAAACAATTAGAACGATCAGTGCTAAATTTTCAAACAGCATAGTAGGGTCATCATTATCCAATGGATTAATTTGAACATGGAAATCGTTATCTGTAAAGTTGACAAACGATTTTGACGCGGCTGACCATTCTAATCTTAATTCTGTTGGTGAAAGGTTTTGGATTCGCAGATAAAAATCAGAGTCTATGTTTTGAATCGCGTTAAAATAAAACTGTGCCGCGTTGAACCGTTGTCGGATTATTTGAACAAGTTTCTCAATACTTGATTTGGCTTCTTGAGCAGTTAACCCTGCAGAGTCTTCGATTTTCCTGTTTGCAGCTAGATCCTCAATTTTTTGAAGGAGGCTGTTTTCGTTCGTCAGTTTTACCATTCTTCCCCTTCAAGAAACTCTTCATCTTCTTGTGCTAACCAATCAATTTCCCGCTGTGTCATGTCTATGATATCTTCAGCAAACTGTATAACAATCGCTGAATTGGATCTGTCGCGCCACGCCTTGAGGTCGTTGATACGTTTCACAAGGTGAGGTGCCGGTTCACCAAGGCTCCTCGCAGAGACCCCTGAAGAGAGCGCAGCAGTGATTCCACCTCGCATCTGTTTATCGCCCTTGCTTTTTATTATCAAAGACTCCGCAAGACCATAAAAGACAGTATCTGCATCGAATCCCCTCATCAGATAAGCAGCTTCCCTCATCAGTTCTAAATCTTCTGAGTCTATCCATTCCTCAAAGAGTCTTTGCATTGGCGGATTAATTTTAACTTTGCTGCTACGCGGATCATCGCCACCGACCATAGATGTAAGCAATCTGGGGGCTTCAAATCTCAAGAGGTTTGAGGAGGTATGAACCCAATCTCTCACGCGTTTCAAAGCTGCCAGCGCCTTTTCATCATTCCAGTCCACATCCTCAAACAGATAGTGTGGTCGATGCGGAACAGCATTGTATTTAAGCAATTCAGTATCATACTCAAATTTTTCAGAACGGTTAGATGCCTTCTCTTTATAAGCAAGTCGCTTCTCAAAAAATTTGATAACCCAGATTGGATCTCGCTTGAAGATGGTGTGGAGTACTTGTTCAGCCTCATAATCAATATGTTCTAAATGCACACAATTAAGCATCACCTGCTTGTATTTTTCCAAGGGCGGTTGTGAAATAAGTTCTTTACTACCAAGTGCATGGATAACTTGCCTCATAACCCGAGGCGATCCATCACCTGATAACCTTACCAAAATCTTAAGAACAGTGTTCACATCCACACCATAGAAATTCGGAAGGCTTTCGGCTACATATAGTCGCAGTTGTGAGTCTGGCGTTTCAGACAACTGATCTAAAATGGACAGATCTTTTTTTTCAATGCAGCCAACTGTTTTACTTCTCCAGAAATAACTCAGAGCAACAATACGTTTGGCAAAGATAGTGTTCTGACCTAAGAGACGCTGAGTTACTTCACTCCCTGTATCTTTGCTGACGTAGCGAATGCCGCTGAGCAACGCTGAAGCACATTCCTCTGACTGCCAAGCAAGAATATAGTCTAATAGATCAGAACCGTAGGAGGGGGTAAGTTCACCGATAGACTGAAGCAGCGATGTCGCGCTTCCAGGATTCCACCCTTTTTCTGCCCAGATGTCGTCTCTAGGGCTTTGATACGCTTTATCTTGTTCAGCAATCCCTATACATTCTTGCATTAATTTTGAGAGTTGTAGAGGTGTATATTTCTTGAGATATTTCTCCAAGAATGCCTGGGTTTTTTCAGGGCTTTCACTCAGGTCCCAATCACGGAATTTCCCAGTAAATTGACGATAAAAGTAGTACCTCTCATAATTTTCATGTTTACGGAATTTCGCAAGTAACTCCGCTGCCCTCTCTTTCGGAAAACCATCTACATATCTGTTTTCCGCGTATCCACTCAGACATCCATCTATCGCATTGAGAACAGTAAAATTAGACTCTTCTGATATCTGATCGGCTAGTATGTTGAAAAGTCGCGCTTGTTCCTCTTGTAATAAGGTTTGGTCGTTTTCCGACATTTCTTTTTTAGATGTGAACTCCAAGGGATTTATTGCTCGACTGATAGAGCCTATCGCCTCTGTTCTGACGCGACTATGCTGAGACATTCTTAGGCAATGCTCAATTAAGTCAATTGCCTTCGCTCTGAGGCGGGTTAATTCAGGTGTATATTTTAGATGGTGCCAACCGAACGTCAAACCACCGCCTTCACTGACGGTTTCATTGAAATCCAACACGAGAAGTGAGTCAAGCGCGTTGAGTAGAGCCAAACTTAACTTTGGCTCATCTTTCTCCTTCCACACCTCAAACACCTCAAGTGCTTTCGTTTGAAATATGCCGGGCTTGCTCGTTTGGAAACCTGCCATCCTTTTCAAAAACTCTTGCGGCGAGTCGTAATTGGGAAGTTTCAAATCCTTTATTAGAAGGAGTTTTCGTACTACTTCCAGCGTCTTCATGAATCCAGAGAGTGTATTGACTGTTCTCTGTACTTCTTTAGCAATTCTCTTTACCACGTCCTGATGGGTCCGTGTGGATGTCCACCCAGTATAGTCCTTTACAGAGTCTTCTTTAGGGGTATCCAAGATAATATTAAAAATTTCGGTAGCATCATCTGGGCGAAAATAACTGATACCTTCCATCTGTTCCAGAATATCCCTCCGAACAAAGTTATCACCTTTCCGCACGCGGGTCTTTAGAGAATCAACGTGTTTATCAAGAAGACCTTTTTCACCAGCGATGTTTTCCACACGGGCAAGATTGATGACCACCTTGACAGGGAGAAGTGGTAAAAATTCCTTCAACAGATTTTTGTGAAAAGAAGACGGTCTCTTGTCATTGGACAGAAAACATGCTTTCCGTAAAATATAGTCGCTGAGTGCATCAGGAAAGACACGCTGTTTCGCCCCGTACTGAAAAAGTAAACCATCGTTTTTCAGATCATCGCGATACTGCTCTACTTCATAAGGTTCCACTTTGAGAATCTCTGCTAATTTATCGCGTATTTGGTTGTTTTCTATATCAATTGGTGCAATCCCGCTAAGCCACTCAAGCAATTTCCGCCGCCGTTCGCTGGATTCTGGATATTTTTTTTCAAAACTGTTGTTTAGATAGGATTCAAAGGCGCGTTCAACCAGTTTATCTTGTGTCAAGTCGCCCAGAGCCTCTCCTTCCTCGAACAGATATATCACCATAACAGCAAGCAGCGGCGTATCTCGTCCGATCTGTGCTAATCCTGATAAAAGAGATCCATCAGATATATGTGTATATTTACGGATAAATTCCTTGGTTCTTTCCAGAGAGAGTTTGCCAATTTCAAGTTCATCAACCGCATTATCTGGTAAGGCAGTTCGGAAACTATCCTCTAAAAACGCTTTAAACGGCTTTCGCGTTATGAGAACGGCTTTGGATTCGCTATATCCGGGACTATTGAGGAGTATTTTGATACCGCCGAGCGTGTCAATAAAATCATGTGCATCATCTATTAAAAAAATGTATTTCCTGTTTGGTGGAATGTCTGCTAAAGCACTCTCAAAACCGTCCCCTGCCATCTGAACAAAGAGAGGTTCATAATCGGTGTATTGCTGCTCAATTGCCTTTGCAAACTCAATAGCGAGTTTGGTTTTTCCAATGCCACCGCTACCGTATACCGTGAGTAGTCTTTTTTCTTTGTCTTGAACAAAGGTTTGAAAATGGTTAATCTCATCCTCGCGTCCGAAGGTCTCATAGTCGTATCGCAGAAGCCTATTTTTGCCCGAGGCTTGATCGCGGAACATGTCCTGCCAAGAAAGGAATACAGGTAAATGGGGATCTCGGAATGAATTTAAGAGGTAAGGAAACGCATCGGTCATCGTGATGATATCTTCTGCATCCCAGCAAACTAATGAAAAGGCATATCCTTTCTCATTTTTAGCGTCCTCAATTTTACGCTTGTTTCCTGCAGTAAGCAAGGTGTTAGTCATGAGGACGTAGTAATCACATTGCAGCGTATCGGCTTTATCAAGTTCGCCTTTTTTATGTTTTCCACCCTTCATTTTGGAAATAAGTTGACTACGAGCACGTCCTTTATCTATTGTTGGATCAAAGAATTTGTACTGGAAGATCCAGGTGCCATCCCTTCCTTTATAAACGCCGGTGTAATCTGCGTCGATTCCACCATCGCGTCCTCGTGCTCCGTAAACTTTTACGAAGGGAGACACTTCCTTTTTTAGGAACAGATTGCAGAATCGATTGAAATCTTCCTCTGATTTTATATAGTCTGACAATATTTTTTTCATCGTAGTTTACCTTCAATGATAATAAGAATCACACAGTGGAATAGACTCATCTTCTCGGAAACCGGTTTGGTGCATCAACAAAACTTCATAACAACATATTAGCAAATTTCAAGACAAAAATCAAATCGTTTTGCATTTCAACTTTTCCACTTGACGCTATCCTTATGATATATTATGATATGCTACAATTTACTAAAGTTTGGACAATTTTAAGATAGTCATAGAATTTCTGATGGGACACACTCTTTTGTAGCATATGCTGTTAGCCTGTGTCCCCATAGGAGAGGCAATATTTCGATTGTGTCTCTTATCCTCGGCAACCTTGGGTTATTTTTCACCAAGTTCCGGGAGGTGTGAAACTCGTAGAAAAATCCCTTGGTAGACATAGCATGTCGCTGTGATGCACAGGCTAACAGCCTATGCTACAGGTTGCACACAATCCGAATTGTCCAAACTATAGTACAATTTAACACAGGTTGTCAGAGCGACTTCCAATCTCAAACTTCTTGCGCTATAGTCTATAATAGAACAATTCAGCGGTGTACTTGAAGAAACACTTTCTTCGCATTGAATTTTAGCGTTTGCAAAAACCCCAAATGCGAAGTGCATTATTGTCCCTCATGTCAAATAGTGTACAAATATTTCCTACTTTACTATAAAACCAGATAATGTCTAATGTCTCCAATATCGTCCACAATTTTAGGAGAAACTGATGAAACAAAAATTGAAAAAACTGATGTATATGGGTTTCGGCGCACTCATCGCCCTGATCGGCTACAGCCTCGGAACCAACCAGAGTGAAAATGTCAACGCACAAACCGAACCCACTGTCCTTGAGGAAGTCGTCTGTCGGCAGCTAAAAGTCGTCAACGAAGCAGGGATACCCGTTGCTACCATGTTAGCAAACAAAGACGGTGGCATTATGGCTATCCACAATAACACAGGAATCCGCGTTGCTGACATGAGAGCGAGCAACAATGGCGGCAGTATCGGTGTCAACAATAACGCAGGAAAACTTATTGCTATCATGTTAGTATCCGAAGATGGCAGCAGCGGTTTAGCTATCCGAAATGACGCAGGAACCCCCGTTGCTGTCATGTTAGTATCCGAAGATGGCAACGGCGTTTTGGCTATCCAAAATGACGCAGGAATCCCCGTTGCTGCCATGGGACGCTACGAAAATGGCGGTCGTCTGGTTATCCAAAATAACGCAGGAGAACCCGTTGCTGGTATGGGAGTAGACGAAAACGGCAAGGGCACAGGGTCATTTAGTTCGCCGAAATTTTAGGCACTCGATGCTACTGCAGGGTTATTTAGTTCTCGGTTTTGATTTTGGTTTTCGTTTACATAAGTTGACGTTTTTTCCAAAAGATCGCGAGCACAGCTCGCTCCTACAGTTGAGAACATAGATATATATAAAGTGAATATGTAAAACTAAATGGCCCTGATGCTACTGAAGTAACGCTTGACAAAAGCGTTTTCTACTGTTAATCTGATGCAACCTATTATTTTCTGTGATCTGTGGTTGCCATTTGCTGTATCAAGGATACTAAGGAGACAGTTCCATGTACAAAACTGCGATGTTGGGATGCGGCGGTCGCGCCCGTGGACACGCAGATGCGTATCGCTTCGTCAAACGTGGGAAACTCACCGCAATCTGCGATATGAACGAAGAACGACTCAACACATTCGGGGACGATTTCGGTATCTCATCACGCTATACCGACTTAGACGAGATGCTTGAAAAAGAGAAACCGGATGTCCTTCACATCGTCACAACACCCGTGATTCCGAGTAGTGGGAAACGTCTCCGCTATCCGTTGATGAAACAGGCATCCGACCACGGCGTACCAGCGGCGATTATTGAAAAACCGGTCGCGATTGAAGGCGAGGATTGGAAACAGATCGCAGGATTAGCAGAAGAGACGAAAACGAAATTTGTCGTTAATACACAACTCGATTTCCATCAGAAGAATTTGGAACTCAAAAGAGATGTCGCTGAAGGACGGATCGGCGAGATTCGGTTTATTGATGCCAGTGCACGGAGTAGACCTTCCGAGCAAGGAGGACACGTGCTACAACTGGTGTCGTCCTACATTGATAACTCCCGTCCAGTTCGGATTCTTGGGCAAATCTCTGGAGAAGAGAATTTAAATTCTGCTCCTGGACACCCCGGTCCGCTGCATGCTGTCGGACATGTCCTGCATGAGAACGGTGTCCACGTCTCTCTCGCATTCGGAGCAGAGATGGCACAGATGGCATCCGATAACCCAGGTGTCTACGGTCACAAACGTGTCTTCGTTGCTGGCACGAAGGGTTTCGTGCATTGGCGTTTCAGCAGTTGGGAACGTTCAACATTGGACGGCGGTTATGAAAGTGGTCCACTCAATTATGGCGATCAGGATGTCGTCGCACAAAGCAACTTCACCGAAGCCATTTTTGATTGGTTAGACGATGAAAAGAAGGTGCATCCGACACATCTCAAGCAATCCCTCGTGGAGTCTAACCTTATTTTAGGGATGTACTACAGTGGATTAACAAACGAGATTGTTGAACTCCCGTTTGAACCGCCCGATGGGTTAATAGATGCGCTGCGAGAGCGGCTGTAATTTGACTTGTAGGCAGAGGCTTCAGCCTTTGTCTGCGCTATGTTTTGGTGCGCTGAAGGCGTGCTGTTGTTAACATTAGAGGAGACAAGATTTTATGTATAAAACTGCCATATTAGGCTGTCGAGGTCGTGCCCGTTCACATGCGAATGCTTATCAGTTCGTCAAACGCGGCAAAATCGCCGCAATCTGTGATATGAACGAGGAACGGCTCAATGAGTTCGGAGATGATTTCGATATCTCTTCACGCTACACCGATTTGGATGAGATGCTTGCAAAAGAGAAACCGGATCTCCTTCACATTGTCACAGCACCGGTGTTGCGTGGAACGAGTGAACGCATCCGCTATCCGTTGATGAAACAAGCATCCGATGCGGGTGTACCAGCCGTGATTATCGAAAAACCGATTGCCGTTGAAAGTGAAGATTGGAAGCAGATTGCAGAGTTAGCAGAAGAGACAAAAACAAAATTCGCTGTTAATACACAACTCAATTTTCATCCGAAAAATCTGGAACTAAAGAGAGATGTCGCCGAAGGGCGGATCGGCGAGATTAAGTTCATTGATGCCAGCGCACGTAGCACGCCAGTCGATCAAGGTCCGCATGTGCTCCAATTAGTGTCCTCTTATATTGACAACGCACGACCGGTACGAGTTCTTGGACAAATCGCAGGTAGAGAGCATTTAGATGCAGATCAACCGTCTCCGATGCATGCTGCTGGACAGGTTTTGTATGAGAACGGTCTCCACGTTTCCGTCGCGTTCGGGACAGGTATGGGGACGATGGCATCTGACAATCCGGGTATCTTCGGGCACAAACGTGTCTTTGTCGTTGGGACGAAAGGGTTCGTGCATTGGCGTTTCCGAAGTTGGGAGCGCGCAACGCCCGAAGGCGGCTACGAAGGGGGTCCACTCAACTACGGCGATCAAAATATCGTTGCACAGGGGAACCTCACCGAAGCCGTCTTTGATTGGTTAGACGACGAGAGCAAAGTGCATCCGACACATCTCAAGCAGTCGCTTGCGGAGTTCAACCTCCTGTTAGGATTATATTACAGTGGCATAACAAACGAGATTATTGATCTCCCATTTGAGCCACCCGATGGGTTGATGGACATACTCCGAGAAAAGTTGTAAACCGATAGGTATAGCGGCAGGCGAGATGCTCGCTTGCCGTAAACTGTACCTAAAATTGACAGGTCTCCTAAACCCGTGCTATAATATACGGAAAGAGATGTACTAACATCTCAGAAGGAATGAACCGTACTGTTGGTTTTCCGCAAGTTATCCAATATTTTCCTGCTAACTTTCATTTACCTTAAGTCTTACATCAAAATATTAAAGGAGACATTTCTGTGTATAAAACAGCGTTTTTAGGGTGCGGTGGTCGTGCCCGTGCGCATGCAGATGCCTATCGTTTCGTCAAACGTGGCAAAATTGCCGCAATCTGCGATATGAACGAAGAACTGCTCAACAGTTTCGGAGACGACTTTGAGGTTTCGTCGCGTTATACCGATTTGGACGAGATGCTCGAAAAAGAGAAGCCGGATCTCCTTCACATCGTCACAGCACCGGTGCTGCGGGGAACCAATCAACGGATTCGGTATTCACTGATGAAACAGGCATCCGATGCTGGGGTGCCAGCAGCGATCGTCGAAAAACCGATCGCCGTTGAAAGCGAAGACTGGAAGCAGCTTGCCGGGTTAGCAGAGGAAACGAAAACGAAGTTCGTTGTTAACACACAACTTAATTTCCATCCGAAAAACTTGGAATTGAAACGAGATGTCGCAGACGGCAAAATTGGTGAAATCAAATTTATTGATGCCAGTGCACGTAGCACGCCTGTAGACCAAGCACCGCACGTGTTGCAACTCGTCTCTTCCTACATTGACAACTCACGTCCAGTGCGGGTACTCGGACAGGTTTCCGGTGCTCAGGACCTGGATTCCACGCAACCCTCCCCTATGCATGCTGCAGCTCAGGCTCTCTATGCAAACGGTCTTCACGTCTCTCTCGCCTTCGGAACAGGTTTAGGACAAAAAGTGCCTAAAGAACCGGATGCCGGGAATCACACCCATAAACGGGTCTTTGTCGTCGGTACGGAAGGGTTCGTGCACTGGCGGTTTAGCAGCTGGGAGCGCGCAACGCCAGAGGGTGGCTACGAAAGCGGTCCGCTTGATTACGGAGCGCAGGATGTCGTCGCACAAGGCAACCTCACTGAAGCCGTTTTCGATTGGCTTGATGATGAAAACAATGTACATCCGACACATCTCAAGCAGTCGCTTGCGGAATTCAACCTGCTGCTCGGAATTTATTACAGCGGGGTAACGAACCAAATTATTGATCTTCCGTTTGAACCGCCTGATGGATTGATTGATTTACTCCGAGAGAAACTATAAAATTTAACTTGATATTGAAGGAGAGATTTTTATGTATAAAACAGCGTTTTTAGGGTGCGGTGGTCGTGCCCGTGCGCACGCAAGTGCCTACCGTTTCGTCAAACGCGGCAAAATCGCTGCGATTTGTGATATGAACGAAGAACTACTCAACAGTTTCGGAGACAATTTTGATGTTTCCTCGCGTTACACCGATTTAGACGAGATGCTCGAAAAAGAGAAGCCGGACGTTCTTCATATCGTCACGGCACCGGTACTACGCGGCACCAACCAACGGATTCGATACTCACTGATGAAACAGGCATCCGATCACGGCGTTCCGGCAGCGATTGTTGAGAAACCGATTGCTGTGGAAAGTGAAGATTGGAAACAGATTGCTGGGTTAGCGGAGGAGACGAAAACGAAGTTTGTCGTCAATACGCAGCTTAACTTCCATCCGCAAAATCTGGAATTAAAGCGGGATGTCGCAGACGGCAAAATCGGTGAGATTAAGTTCATTGATGCCAGTGCGCGCAGCACGCCGGTCGATCAAGCACCACACGTGTTGCAGTTGGTGTCCTCCTATATTGACAACTCACGACCCGTCCGAGTGCTCGGTCAAATTGCTGGCAGAGACCAGTTAGAATCTGCACAGCCGTCTCCGATGCATGCTGCGGGACAAGCCATATATGAAAACGGCTTGCATGTCTCCCTTGCATTTGGTACCGGTATGGGGACGTTGGCATCCGACAGTGGAAGCACCGTTGCCCATAAACGTGTCTTTGTTGTCGGGACGAAGGGGTTTGTACACTGGCGTTTCAGCAGTTGGGAGCGCGCAACACCGGAGGGTGGGTACGAAGGTGGACCCCTGAACTACGGTGAACAAGACATCGCTGCACAAGGTAACCTCACGGAGGCGGTCTTTGACTGGCTCGACGATGAGAACAACGTACATCCGACGCATCTCAAGCAGTCGCTTGCAGAGTTCAATCTCCTGTTAGGGTTATATTACAGTGGCATAACGAACGAGATTATTGACCTTCCATTTGAGCCACCCGATGGTTTGATGGACTCGCTCCGAGAAAATTTGTAAACTCTCATAGGTGTAGCGGCAGGTAAGACATCATCCTGCCGCAGACTCCTTCAGAAGATTGACATACCACTCCAACCTATGCTATAATTCCAGAAAGCGATGTGCTAAAGCCACGATTTGAAGCTTGTGGGATTGATACCGTTCGCGCCGCTCATGAAACGTCCAGTAGATATAGATGCCGAGCAGTGGCTTCGACGATGTGTTCAAACTGCTGATAATATTGATGTCCCCAACAAGCCGGAGTATCTTGGAAGTCTCGCTGTTTTGGGAAATTTAATCTACGATGCGCAAACGATTTTAGAGATCATTTCGGAGGAAACCATGCAACAATCTTCTATCGCTGAATACTTAGCACCGGAAGCGCACGAACAAGGGATCCAACAAGGGATCCAACAAGGGATCCAACAAGGGATCCAACAAGGAGCTCAAGAAATTATTCGTGAAAATATCCTTGAGACGCTTGCTTTTCAATTACGACCTGAAGTTGCAGAAACCTTTAAATCTGCTTTAGAGTCAATTGATGATCTGCAACGCCTTAAGCAGCTGTTTCGCGCCGCAATGCGGGTGGAAACCTCGGAAGATTTCACGCGGGCGTTAAACGAAAACGGGAACTGAGTCTACTTTATCTTAGACTTTATCACCATCAAAATTTCATTTATTTTGGTTTACATCAAAATATTAAAGGAGACATTTTTGTGTATAAAACCGCAATGTTAGGGTGTGGTGGCCGCGCCCGGGCACACGCAGATGCTTATCGCTTCGTCAAAGGTGGGAAACTCGCCGCAGTCTGCGATATGAATACTGAACTACTCAATAAATTCGGAGACGACTTCGGTATCTCTGCTCGATATACCGACTTGGACGAGATGCTCGAAAAAGAGAAGCCGGACGTGCTTCATATTGTCACCGCACCGGTGCTGCGGGGTAGTAACGAGCGTATCCGTTATCCACTCATGAAACAGGCATCCGATGCCGGGGTACCAGCAGCGATTGTTGAAAAACCGATTGCCGTTGAAAGTGAGGATTGGAAACAGATCTCAGGACTTTCCAAGGAAACAAAGACAAAGTTTGTCGTTAATACACAACTCAACTTCCACCCACAAAACTTGGAATTGAAAGCAGATGTAGCGGCAGGCCGGATCGGCGAGATTAAGTTCATCGATGCGAGTGCACGTAGTACACCCGTTGACCAAGGTCCGCACGTCTTGCAGTTAGTGTCGTCTTATATCGACAACTCACGTCCGGTTCGCGTCCTCGGTCAGATTTCTGGTGGCGATCACCTGGATTCAGCACAACCGTCTCCGCAATACGCGAGCGCGCGTGTTCAGTATGAGAACGGACTACACGTTTCCGTGGCATTCGGTACCGCCATCGCACCAACAGCGTCCGATGATCCGGTCGTCTTTTTCCACAAACGCGTTTTTGTCGTCGGTATGAAAGGATTTGTACATTGGCGTTTCAGCAGTTGGGAACGTTCAACCCCGGAAGGCGGCTATGAAGGCGGACCCCTGAGTTATGGCGAGCAGGATGTTGCTGCTCAAGGCAACCTCACCGAGGCAGTTTTTGATTGGTTGGACGATGAGAGTAAGGTACACCCCACGCATCTTGAGCAATCGCTTGCTGAGTTCAATCTGCTTCTCGGAATCTACTACAGTGGTATCACCAACGAGGTGATTGATCTCCCCTTTGATCCGCCAGATGGGTTGATGGACCAACTGAGAGCCAAGTTGTAGGATAGACGCTTGTTTTTCGTTGGTGAAATGGCTTTCTCGGACGAAGCCATATCCGTTGAGGCATCGATGGATCCACTCCTTGTGGAACCGACGCACAAATTGGCGACTGCTTGGGGCACACTAAAAACGATGAAAACAAATTCTGAACAGTTTGCGGAACAGGGCTACCTCGTCGTGAAAGCGGCATTATGTGAGGTGGACCTTGCTCCGTTAATTACTGTTGTCTCCGAAGCCGTTGATAAGCGTGCTACCGAACTCTATGATGAAGGGATCATTTCTAACACTTACGAGGAGATGTCCTTTGAGCGTCGTTGGCACGCTATCTTAAAGGCGTATGGCAGGGAGAACGAGGTATTTGGTTGGCACACGCTTGTCTTTAGTGAGGCACTCTTTGATCTGATAACCCACCCGAAAGTCCTGGATGTATTGGAACACCTTATCGGTAGCGATATTCAATTCAACGGCGACTTCTGGGTGCGTCCGAAACTCCCGAACGAAAAACTGACGACACTCCCTTGGCACCAAGACAGTGCGTATATGCCGCACACCGAAAACGACACGCACCTGACCGTATGGCTACCCTTAGTCGATGTCAAAGCGGAAAACGGTGCTTTACAATTCCTACCCGGAAGCCACAAAGCAGGTTTGCAAACCTATCATCGCGTTCCTGATGAAGCGTTCGCTGTTCCTGTTCTTCCACCTACCTCATCCGATACTGACATTGATACTTTGGAGATGCGGAAAGGCGACCTACTCGTTTTTAACAATCTGGTTTTTCATCGGTCCCTACTCAACCGAAGCGGTATCATCCGTTGGTCTGTAGATTTTCGGTACAGCCGGACCGGTACCTCGCTGCACGGACTCTGGCATGAAGCGATTGCGTGTCCCGCGCGGCGGAACGGAACGCAACAGTGCCCAACATCGTGGCAAACGTGGCGCGCCCAATGGAAAACCAGTCCACATAAAGATAGATTTGTTTAATTTGTGTGGACAGGACTTACGCAAATCCCATGGCAGGCGGGGTTTGTAACCCCGCCTGCCATGCATATTATGTAGGATTTGATAAAAAAAATGCGTAAGTCCTATGTGTGCCTCTTCTGTTTTAAAAGTGTTGTATTTGTATTTTTTTTGTGTTATAATTTTTTTTATATAACACAAAATAGATGTGTCGTCCAGAAGTTGGAAAATGTCCACGGGCTACTGCTCCTTCTGGCTACACATAGGAGGTTCCTTTGTTGAACGCAAGAATTATAACAATTTCCCTCAGCTTGATGCTTATGTTGGGTATCAGCCTGACCGGCTCCGCTGAGGTTACCGAAGATATGATTTCAGCAGCATGGTTGTTTGATGGTGATGCTGCAGACATTTCTGGAAACGGGTTTGATGGCGAATTAAAAGGCGGTAAATTTGTCGCTGGCAAAATTGGGGACGCACTCGAACTCAACGGAACAACCGACTGGGTCGAAATCCCGAAACGGCTCGGCGAGTTTGAAGAAATCACTTTTGCCCATTGGGTTAAGTCCACTGGCAGGGAATCACAGTGGCGTGTTTTCTTCAACGTCAACGGTTGGAAAGGAGGCGACATCCACTACCAGCTGCACCCGAATAATAAAGTTGAGTTCTCCATCAACGGCAATCCGGGTGGCAACGACACTTTCGCTAATTACATGTTAGCAGGCGATCAGATGGATAAATGGGTGCATATCGCAACCGCTTATAGTGCGCCGGAGGAGAAAATCCGATTTTACATTAACGGCGAACTGGATGTCGAAAACGATTGGGGCGGCAACCCGGGTATCCTTGACCCCGCCCGAATTGGTGATTGGGGTCAATCGAGACAGTGGGAAGGATTGATTGATGAATTCATCATCTTCAATACCGCTCTCACCGAAAATGATGTCCAAGCCGTTATGAACGACGGTTTCGAGACGACTCTTGATGTAGACGCAAAAGGAAAGTTAGCTGTTACGTGGGGACTGATGAAATCGGGTCAATAGTCCACAAAACCCTATATAGCGTAAGGACGCATAATACATGGATTTAGGACTCAACGGAAAACGTGCGATTGTCACCGGTGGCAGTCGAGGTATTGGTAAGCAGTGCGCGCTGGCACTTGCACGAGAAGGTGTTCACGTCTGTATCGCTGCCCGAAAACAAGGTCCCTTACAGCAGACCCTCAGCGAAATTAATCACACCGGGCATAAAGGGCACGCCGTTTCCGGCGACCTAACCACGCTGGAGAATTGTGAAAGAGTCGTGCAGGCGACAATCGATCATTTCGGCGGTGTTGACATTCTTGTGAATAATGTCGGTGCCGCTCGGAATGCTGATATTCTGGAATTGCCACCGGAACTGATTGATGACGCGCTTGCATTGAAAACCTACAGTTATCTACGAATGTCCCAATTGGTTATTCCAGATATGCAGAAAAATCAGTGGGGACGAATTATCAATATCGCAGGTTCAGCAGGTAGCAGTCCTACCCGGGCAAACATACCGACCGGAGCTGCGAACATTACTATCCTGAATATAACACGCGCCCTATCCGATGCTGTTTCCGGCGATGGGATCTTGGTAAATACGGTTTGTCCGGGATTGACGAATACCGGTCGAGCGCGTACACAGCAAGGTCCGCGAGCCGCGCGTGAAGGACGCAATGTTGAGGAGTTGTTGCAGGCACTCGGACGCGAACTTCCAGCAGGTCGCATCGCTGATCCAGAAGAGATTGCGAATGTCGTGACATTCTTAGCCTCTGAAGCCTGCTCCTACATGTTTGGCACCGCACTTTATATGGATGGTGGCAAACGTCGCGCCACGCCATAAACCTACGCCGCCACACCCAAGATCTATAAACAGATCGATTTAAAGGGTACCTATCAACATGAGATCCTCGCTGTTCAAGCAGCGGGTAAACTTCCAACCGTGTGGGGCGCACTTAAACCGATCAAAGGAGATTTGATTGTGCGACAGAAAGTTATCTTTGTGATATTAATTCTCGGTATCACTCTCATCGCAACGAACCTCCCCGCCCAAATCGTCGAAGATGGATTGGTCAGTTATTGGAGTTTCGATGCAGACAAAATTAGCGGAAAAAACGTCACAGACGGAACAGGTAATTATAACGGAACTATCAGCGGGGACCTCAAAAAGGTCGCTGGCAAAATCGGTGATGCGTTAGAGTTTGATGGAGACGAGACCAACTTCGTCGAAATCGACAAACCCGAAGAGTTTGATTTCAACAGCGATTTCACCTGGTCAGCATGGATTAAGACCGGCGAGGCAGGCCCCGGTGTAATCTTTGCGAAAACGGGCGGTCCCGGCACGGATGATAAGGGTCCCAAAACCTTGTGGGTTCGCAACGGTGTCCTTAACTTAGATACCGGTTGGGTCGGTAATGTGGCAGATACAGAAAACATTGCTGATAACAAGTGGCACCACATCGCTGTCGTCGGTATTCCAGAAGATAGTGCAGTCCAATACTATGTTGATGGTCAAGCGACAGGTAAAGGCGTACTTAATCTCGCTCAATTCCCCGAAGACGACTGGGAAAACCACGTCTTCATCGGTTTAGATGGCAGAGCGGATGGTGAATTCGGCGTATTTACGGGTATCATTGACGAATTCAGCGTCTATAACCGGGTACTTGAGGAAGCCGAAGTCAATCAGAACTTTGAGGCTGAAACGGGGCTTGCGGTTGATCCGAACGGGAAACTTGCTGCGACATGGGGTGCTATTAAAGCGCGACAGTAGGAATAGCAAGCCTCCGAGTAGACGCGCTCCCGAAGCGCGTCTACACACTCGGTTATAGGAGATAGAATGCAGGTCGAGAACCGAACCATCTTTGAAAACGATAACCTTCATGTGCTTCGCGGGCTTGACACGAATTCTATTGACCTGATTTATCTCGATCCGCCTTTCAATTCCAATCGAACCTTTGCAGCGTCAATAGGTAGCGAAGCTGCAGGCGCAATATTCAAAGATTTCTGGACATTGGAGGATCTCGATGATACGTCTCACGGTGAACTCGCAGACAGGGAACCGGAACTCTATCAGGTGATCAGTGCTGCCGAGTTCAGTCACGGAAAATCCATGAAAGCCTATCTCATCATGATGGGGATCCGGATATTGGAGATGTTCCGAATCCTTAAACCGACGGGGACGCTTTACCTTCATTGTGATGATAACGCCAGTCACTACCTCAAAACCGTGATGGATACGGTCTTCGGGAAAGATAACTTCAGAAACGAGATTATCTGGCAACGGGCGGCAACCACCAAGGGAAATCTCAAAAAAGGATTGGCACGGGACTCCGATAGCATCTTCCGCTACTCGAAAAGCGATACATACATCTGGAACGTTGAGGCGGTCACGATACCGTACGATATGGCGAATTTGGATGAGAAAACAAAACGCCAGTATTATTGTGTTGAGCCGGAGACCGGACGCCGTTTTTCACTCACTTCCGTAACCGCACAGACCTACGATCCCGATTCGCATCTGACGTATGACGTGATGGGAGTCGTCAGAACGTGGCGTTGGGCAGAAACGCGTATGCGTAAAGAGATAGCGGCAGGACACATCGTTCAGACGCGTCCCGGAAATGTGCCGCGCTATAAACGGTATCTCGATGAACAAAAGGGCAAACGGCTGAACAATATCTGGGTGGATATCCCGAATTTGACTGCCAGAAGCAAAGAGCGGATCGGATACCCTACCCAGAAACCGATTGCACTGTTAGAACGCATCATTGCAGCGAGCAGCAACTCTGGCGATGTGGTACTTGACCCGTTCTGTGGGTGCGCGACGACGTGTGTCGCTGCTGAACGGTTACAACGTCAATGGATAGGTATAGATTTAAGTCCCAAATCTTATGAATTAGCACAGTCGCGCCTCGAACAGAGTGGTATGACCGAGTCTGTCATCCACCGAAAAGGCAACCCTAAGTTTAACAAACAGAACCAAACCTATAAACACATACTATTCGGAATTCAGGACGGTAAATGCAACGGCTGCCAAACGTCATTTCCGTTTCGTCGTATGATAACCGATTACATTGTAGCAAAATCGGAAGGCGGTACTGATGCCGCTGATAATCTTCAGTTGTTATGTAGTGTGTGCAGTTCAACGGAGAGCAATAAGACACAGGAACAACTGATTCAAAAGTTAGAAAACGAAGGAGTACTCAAATGTCAAAGTTTATGACGTTAAAATTTGCTGTGGTGATCCTAATAGCCGCCGCGCTGTTGTTCTACACAATGAGCCTACCCGTTGATGCGGCACGCGATAAGGAATACGTTGCAAAACAGATTAGGAACATTAAGATAGACGGGGACCTTAACGAATGGGAACGTGCCGAAATTGTTGCCTTTGACGAATTAAAGGATGTCGGCGGCGGTATCCCGAAAGCGAGTGATTTTACCGGTCAAGGTAGGGTGGCGTGGAGTGCCCAGGATCCGACGCGTATCTATTTTGCTGTTGAGATTACCGACGACGAACTCCAAGACATCAACCCTCCTGATGCCAGATGGTGGGAAGATGATAGCGTCGAGTTTATGTTCGATTTCGATAACGGCATGGTCCGGGACAGTCTCGTTCAGTGGACGCTCGGTGCCAACGGTAAGGACCTATCCGCAGCGGCATCGGAGGAAAATACCGAATGGGTACTTATCAAGGATGGGGACGATTATATCTACGAAGTCGCTATTGACCCGACGAAGCCACGCGGCAATCCCGCGTTTGCAAATCCGGGGGTCGGTGATGACTTCAAAGCGGAAGACGGGTTAACGATCGGACTCAGTTTCCACATGAACGATTGTGAGAACGGCAAACGCGAACACCAGATCGGGTGGATACCCGGCGGCGCATGGGATGGTCTCGCTTATGGCGACCTCACTTTTGACGACGAGGTATTAGCCGTTGAACCTTCAGGTAAACTCGCAGTAGTCTGGGGCTCCTTGAAACAGTAGAAATCCGTTAGCCGTCAGTCGTTAGCAAGTAGTTGTCAGTCATTGGTTAGTTTCAAGAAGATACTGTAGGGGTTGGGTAACCCAACCCTTACAGCAGAACCGAAAACTGATGGCTGAAGGTTTCCGATAGCCGACACCTATTTAACACATGCCAGAATCTCGCGCCTCTTCCGCATCTGGAATCACGTTCCGTGCGCTCCTGATTGGCACACTCCTTGTTATCGGGAACGCCTATTGGCTCGCTTATGCTGCGGAGATGATTCAACCGCAGTTTCTCCTTAATTTCGTCTCCCTCTTTTTCAACGCTATTTTCACGCTCTTTGTTGTTATCGGCTTCAATCTCGCATGGAAAAAGATCTCGCCTCACAACGCGCTCACCACACAAGAACTCCTCGTTATCTACATCATGGTCGTCATGGTATCCACGATCGGTGGACACTCGATGATGACCTTCCTGATCGGGACATTGGCACATCCGTTCCGGTTCGCAACTCCCGAAAACGAATGGTCCTCCCTCTTCTGGCGGTATATCCCGACTTGGTTTGTGCCTGAAGATTACGCGCTGGATGGCTACTTTAAAGGGGGTTCGTCTTTTTATCTGCCGAAACATCTACGCGGTTGGATGATGCCGATCCTTGTCTGGACGGGGTTTGTCACGCTCCTCTGGTTCACACTGATATGTTTCATTACCGTTATTCGCGTGCAGTGGACAGAACGTGAAAAGTTGGCGTATCCGATCATCCAGCTACCACTTCAAATGGCGCAAGGACGGAAAAGTTTTTACAGAAACAAAACGATGTGGATAGGCTTCTCAGTCGCTGCGTTTATCGAAATCCTCGCAGGCTTGAGTTATCTGTTTCCGCAAGTGCCTGCTATCGAGCTCAGTTCCTACTCTATTACGCATCTGTTCACGGACAAACCGTGGGACGCTGTTGGATGGGTGCCTCTGTCTATCTATCCGTTTATTATTGGACTCACCTTCTTCGTGCCGTTGGATATTTCGATGTCGGCGTGGTTCTTCTATCTGTTCGGTAAAGCGGAACGCGTTGTACGTATGGGGATGTTAGGAGAAGGTGAACTCTACTTTGCGGAACGAGCAGGTGGGGCATGGCTTGCCGTCGGTATCCTCGCGCTGTGGGGAACCCGGCGACACCTCCGCGATGTCATCCGGAACTGCTTGATGACGAAAAAGGCGTTCGACGATTCAAATGAACCGATGCCTTACCGTGTTGCTGTTGTCGGGATAATCTTCGGGACCGTCGGACTCACGCTGTTTTCGATAAAGGCGGGTATGTCTTTAGGGGGTGTACTCGGTTTTATCGTCATTTTTATTCTCATGGCACTCGGTGTTACGCGCGTACGCGCCGAATTCGGTCCGCCATCGCACGAGATTCTCGCACTTGACCCAGCACGGTTGATGGCAGTCACCCTCGGACCCCGGTTCGTCGGAACCGGCAATCTCACGATTATCTCTTTCTATTACTGGCTCAATCGGCTCAACGTTTCGCATCCGATGCCAAACCAGTTGGAAGGATTCAAACTCGCCGAACGCGTCGGTATAAACAGTCGGAGATTGGTCTGGGTGATGATGTTCGCTATTGTCATCGGTACACTTGCCTCGTTTTGGGCGTTCCTCTATCTCCTTTATGAGACGGGTGCATTCGCTGTACACGGCTATATCGTCGGGATCGGTGAAGAGGTTTTCGGGAGACGTTTAGAGCGGTGGATCAACAACCCGACCGGTCCGAATTGGGATGGTACGCAATCTATGGGGATCGGGGCAGCGATGACGTGGATTCTCTATTTCCTACGCCACAAATTTATGTGGTGGCCCTTCCATCCGATCGGGTATGTGATGACAGCGGCAACATGGGGTGGACTCGCGGATTTCTGGTTCTCTGTCTATATCGGTTGGATGATAAAGTTTATTATCGTCTCAATCTTCGGTCTACGGGCACATCAGCGTGCGATTCCGTTCTTCTTAGGATTGGTGATGGGGGATTACGTGTTCGTAGGACTCTGGGCACTCATCGGGACGCTATTCGATATGCCGACGTATGTCCTCTGGTCACCTTAGCATTTGGAGATAAAAGAGTTATCTGTTCTTTGAATGAAAACACTTACAATTCGGGCAAACTTTCAACAATCTCCACCGTCTTCAGACTCACATTGATAACACGCGCTATCAAATCCACAATATATCGTGGCGCATCGGCACGATTCGGATCGTTGACGATGCCGCTGCGTTTGTCTGTCTTAACACGATACTGATCAACAATCCACTCTAACGCAGAACGTGTGCCGAGCCGATAGTTGTAAACCTCCGCAGGAATACCATCCAACGTTAGGAAATCGTTATATTTCAGCTGCGTCTTGTCTTTAGAGATTTTCATTTTCTCCACATCCCAATTGACCTGCATGCCGGGGGTTTCAACCTTTCGGAGTTTATCGTATTTCGGAACGGATTCATAGTTGACGTGGAGATCCGCTAACGCCGCACCCGCTTTGGAAAAACCCCAGAAGTCTTCAGCAAATGGAATATGCGGGAGGTCGCGCTTGAGATTCATCTCGTATTTTTCGCGGTAGATGGGATGGTGTAAAAGGGCATAGGTATAGTGGAAGATGTCCCACTTGGTGAGGGTATCGTCGTTGTAATGGGTTCGGAATTCGGACAATGCCCAATCGGTGATATTCTCTTGTCGGTTTGTGCCATCTTCGTTGTAGGTGTAGAACGGGAAACACTGAGAATCACCCGTGAGATGGAAATCTGGAATCACATCGATCATTAATGTGTGAAAAGACGTATTTGTCCTTGGGGAACTGACACAGATCACCCGATTTTCTGTTTCTGTATCAGGTGTGGGGAAAATTGAGGGAAATACATATACACACTCGTTCATCATCCTATGAAAGTAGAGATGTGATTTCATAAATGGTCGGTAAAGAGATGTCCGAACATTTTCCGCCGAAAATGCCGCCATTGTACCCGTTTTCAATTTGGACTTCAGGCTCCGTGTCCACTTGATTTTGGTATCATCGGTATCTATAAAATCATTAACATTAATATCCTTATTGCTTCGCTGTTCCCATTGGAATACCTGTCCGTTGTAGTATTCCATCATCTGTGTTAGGTTCTGTGTGAGGGCGTTTTGGTTAAAATTGTAAACCCATGCATCGCGGGCAGTCACTACGCCAACGCTATAGGTTTTAAAAAGTGCTCTTTCTGCATCTTCTTCACCTTTTTTCACTGCCTCATTTCCTATCGGGAGGAAACTGTCGAATTCGCTGCGAAGCCCTTCAGTAAGCCACGTATGCCTTTTGTCAATAACGGTTTGTTTCATCGGGACATTTGTATAGTCTTTGAAGTCGATTAAAAGTTTCTGCTTCTCTTGTGCCTTCAGATAATCATCAACAGAATATATCCAAACTTCAGCAGATTCAGATGTTACATTTGCCTTTTTGATGAAAAAAGTAATTCCAATACCTACCCGAATCTGATCATCGAAAACGTTCCCTCCCTCTTTTCGGCGGCGTTCACCAGAGGTACGCGCATTCCCTTTGAGATCAATGTGATAAATCTTGCTGAAATCCTGGACAAGATGTTTTCGCATCCCATCGAACGCAATGCCGTCAAGAAAACCATTATTCGTCACAAACGCTACAATGCCTTCCTCTCCAATTCTTTTTGATGCCCAACTAAAAGCTTTCACATACGGGTCATACAATTTGCTTTTCAGTTGTGCTGTGGAATCTTGCACATAGGTTTCCTCAATCCGTTTATCCATTACCGGATACTTGCGATTCTTGTTATTGTCATTTTCGTTGATTTGCTGCGTGTTGTAAGGTGGATTGCCGATAACGACGAACATATCCGCCGCCTTCTGTCTCTCTACTCGCTCCGTGTTCTCACGGGTAAAGAGTTCACCCTGTTGCTGCTCAAGCAGCTCAAACGTATCCGCAAGCGCGATACCCTCAAATGGCAGATACGATCCTGTCCGTTGAAAGTATTCCTGCTCGATGTTCAGACTCGCAATATAGTAGGGCAGGAGCATCACCTCGTTACAGTATAACTCGTTGCGATATTTCGCCTCTAACGCCGTGCCTTGGATGTCCTGCATGAGCCGGACGATGAAGTTACCCGTTCCGACAAACGGATCAATGATATGCACGCCGGTGTCCGATAGCGATCGACCGAACTCGGTTTTCAAGATGTGTTCAACGCTATTCACCATGAAATCAACGATCGGTTGCGGCGTATAGACGATGCCGTGTGTGTCTGCTACATCCTCGGAGAACCCCTGAAAGAACTTCTCATAAAATGTATTGAGGAAGTGCTGTTTCTGGGAGAAGTCTTTGCAGAGTGTCGCCGCCTGCTCGATAGCAACGTAAAACCGATCTAACGGTTCAAGAAACACGTCTCGACTCACTTCATGCCGCATAAGCACGTAGCTGACGTTTTCAATCTCGCGGGCGATAATGTTTCGGAGCGTAAAGTCTGACCGATTGAAAACAGTACGGAAAATGCGCTCGGTGAGGATATGTTGAATGAGCATCTCCTCGACAGCATCTTGTGAGAGTTCCGGGTTAATGGCGGTGCGGCAGATTTCATAAAAATCGGTGAACGCCTCCTTGAACGCCGGATCCGTCTCATGGCGTTGATCGATGAGTGCCTTCAACGCGTTTGCGAGGTCCGGTACATACGCTCTGAAATCGGAGACCGCCGTCTGCCAATTGTCAAGCGCGGGTGGGACGTAAGAGAACAGATTTTGGAGTGCCGCAATCAGGCGTGTCGGTTCGGTGATGTCCAGATCTAATGCGACTTGCTCGTTCTGATACAAGATGGCGCGTTGCGGTGTTTGGAAGAGGATATTATCAAAAGGGTAACCAGCCTCGCGTTTATCTTGGATAGCTTTCAGAAGGTCGTCATCTATATCTTTTGCCTCCCAATAGGCGAAGGGGAGTCCGTATTCGTCGAGGACCCCGCCATCAATGACAATCCGATTTCCCTTTGAAGTCCGCATCGCATATTGCGGGATGAGCGTGGCGTTTCGTTGTTTTGCACAGGTATCCAATAAGAAGGCAAAAGGGTTGCTGACAGCACCTTCGTGTGTCGCGTTGTATTGATCGTATTGCTGGAGCGTGGCGTAATAGTCTCGGATCGCTTTGTGGGTGGGTTTTAGATTCAACTGTGGCATGCGGATATGATAGCAGGTTTGGGGTTAGGAGGCAAGAATAAATTAGATTACTGACAGTGCCCAGAATCATGTTTGTAGTCGTGCGATTTATCGCACGTCCGGTGCTCGATGTTTATCTGATATTTTCTCGGCGCGTGCCTCGGCAATTGCCTGTTCAATATCCTCTTGTGCTTCTTCCTCACTTACGCTTGGCACTTTTTCCCATATCCTGTCCAATACCGAGAAAGCTTGCTCTCGTTGTTGAAGCATCTCTTGATATGCTTCGATTGGAACAATTGCGGCGAGGGGTGTGTCCGCGCGTTTGATTATCAGCCTATCCCCGTTGTGGTAGACCCCGTCGAGCAATTCGCCAAGTTTCTGATGTAATTCCGTTGTCGAAACTTCTTTCCTCATTGTTTTCTCCGATTGATGCTGTTAGTGTACAAAGTGGGAAGTGTATTGCCAAGTATATCATAAGTTCTGCGGAAAATCAAAGACTTTTGGACTGTCTAAGGTTCCTGACTCGCTAAATTTGACATCTCCGTGAAAATCTGCTATACTCTACACCATTCAATCCACAGGAGTTATATCCATGTACAACCTAAACGGAAAGGTCGCCTTGGTAACAGGGGCGGGTGGCAAGAACGGCATCGGACGTGCGATTGCGACGCGCCTGGCGAAAGAGGGTGCCGATGTCGCTGTCAACGACATTACCGAGCATCCCTACACAGCAGATCAGACGGAGTGGCAAGGACTGCCCGATGTCGTACGTGAAATTGAGGCGATGGGACGGCGTGCCATCAGCGTCGTTGCAGATGTTTCAGATGCGAAACAGGTCGGTGAGATGGTTGATAAGGTCATCGCGCATTTCGGAAAAATTGACATTCTCGTCAACAATGCCGGAACAATGGCTGGTAAAGATCGCGTGCCTGTCGTAGATCTAACTGAAGAAGATTGGGACAGGGTACAACGGGTCAATGTGAAAGGCGTGTTCCTCTGCTCTCAAGCGGTGGCGCGCCATCTCGTCAAACAAGGAACCGGTGGCAAAATTATCAATATGTCTTCTGTTACCGGGAAACGTGGATCGGCGCGCTTCGCCGCGTATAGTGCCTCAAAATTCGCCGTGATCGGTTTCACACAATCACTGGCACACGAACTCGCGCCTTATGGTGTTAATGTCAACGCCATTTGTCCTGGACTTGTGGACACAGAACGCGTTACACATTTGGCATCCGTGCTAATGCCCGGTAATCTTCCCGCGGATGAGCAACGCTCGGAATACACACGCCAATCCGAGGCAGCTGTCCCCTTCGGGCGGCTCGCAGAGGGAGCAGATGTCGCCAAGATGGCTGCTTTCCTCGCCTCAGACGAAGCCGCCTACCTAACAGGGGTTTCCATCACCGTCTCAGGCGGTTCAGTGATGGATTAAAAACTAACGCAAGATGCGTTGATCGCTGAGGTCCTTTCCACCGACGGTTCTCACGATAGATGCGCCGCGCCATTCCCTAATTTCCAGTTCATGGAAGGCGTTGACGATGTTGTATTGTGTCGGCAGGTCTTCCCAACGGGCTTTGTGGAATTGGACAGTCCCTTCACCGCGCCAATGCTCTTTCACGACTCGGTTCGGCGCGCTTGCCGGTGTTAGCACGGCGTAAGCGACATCAGCGACACCCCATTCACCGGTTCTCGGCATATATTTATAGTGGAGTGTGCCGGTGAGGGGTTGCTCGCCGCTCGGTCGGTTTCGAGGCGCGGATGGCGGTTGTACTTGTACCTGCTCCGTCGCTTTCACGTGCATATCCATAAACTTAAAGCCGAGCCAACTCGCGGTGCAGTGTGTCTCACCGTTGAAAGTTAGCGGTTCCGGCAGTTCGCAATAGATTTTGGAAAACCCTAATTCCTCGCGTCCTGTCAGAATCGCGTCCGTCAGATTTTCCCAGAGTACCGTCAAGAACGACCCCGTTGCGTGGTCTACTTCACCGTTAAAAGCCGCCGGAAAACTCACGCCAAGCGTATTATAGCCGCGTCCTGCCAACCACTCAATTTCTTTCATATAGCCTCCGGACACGGATACGACAGGTTCACCGTTAAGCGAAAATCCTGGCGGCAGCAAAGCCTCTAACTGCTCGCTATTGGTCAAAAAACTCACTGTAATTGATGTCGATTTCGGGTTATCTTCACATTCAAATTTTCTGCCATCAGGTCCGTATCTCGGTCCTGTCCTCGGTCCAAAGTGCGTCGGCATCCGGTACATCGCATTCGGGTCAAGCTTGTATCCCATCTAATTCCCTCCATCTTTTTTAATAATGATGCTCCAATTGTATCAATATACGCTGAGATGTCAAGTAGGAATCTGGGCTATTTGGTTTTACAGTTTGGAAACGCATCTTCAATATCTTTCCTGCTGCCTATAGTCTGAAAAACCCTGTAGCATAGACTGTTAGTCTGTGCATATATAGGGCGCAAACTATAGTAAATCCCGAAGATATACTTAACGTGAGTTTGATAATTAAATTCCAAATATAGTTCCCGTAGGTTGGGTTGAGCGGTGAAGCCACAAGCGCATTTTCGCTATACACAGCACTCCGTTCTTCAATGAACCGTTCCGATAGACAGGTGTAGCGAAACCCAACACCCCAAACTGTCTTCGTATCACAATACGTTGGGTTTCACTCGGTTTGTGGTGATTTCAGGTTTCTCGGTTACTTGGGAACTCTGTGCTATATGCGATTTTTTAGTAAGTTTCCGTTCAACCCAACCTACAGGACTTAGGTGTCGCGAAACCCAACATCCCAAATCGTCTTCGTATCATAATACGCCGCAATCACTGAAATGTCTCTTTAATTATTCACTTTACTATAAAATGGAGGAGACCTCTTTTTGATTTCAGCACCAGAATGTGATACTATATATCTACATTAGACACTACGGTTGACCGGTTGAAAAATAAGAAAGGAAAATTAATGAAAATAGGAAAAAAGGTGTGGGTCGCTTTTCTCGCTCTCCTTTTGTGCGGCAGCACTGTAGGCGTATTTGCGAACGGAATCCACACCTCATCAGAAGAACAATCCACGAGCCAAGTAACTTCTAATCGACCCGATAGCCATGCACCGCTCGGTGTTATGGGGGACCATGCGCACGATGCAGGAGAACTGATGCTCTCGTACCGATTCATGAGGATGGCGATGGGAGGACTCCTCGACGGAACGGACACTCTCTCAACCGAAGATGCACTCCTCGACTATCAGATGGTGCCGACCGCTATGCGGATGCAGATGCATAGTTTCGGTGCAATGTTCGCACCGCATGACAGTGTTACGCTTATGGCGATGACAAGTTACCGAAGCAACCTCATGGAGATGGAAGGCGCGCATACACACACCACTGGTGGACACGACCATCCCGTAGGACATCAAGAGATGGAGAGTGCCGGTCTCGGTGACCTCAGACTTTCCGCACTCATTCCACTGCTCAACGCGTCAAATGTGGATCTCATCCTTAATGCCGGGGTCTCTATACCGACGGGTGCGATTGATGTGGAAGGTACGCACGGCGGGGATGAACTGATTGTTCTACCCTACCCGATGCAATTGGGTTCTGGCTCGTTTGAACTCAGACCGGCAGTAACCTTTGCAGGAACGAGTGGGTCCTGGTCCTATGGCGTACAAGCACGCGCCGCAATCCCACTCAATGAAAATAGTCGAGATTACAGATTGGCACCTACTGTCGGTTCGACGCTTTGGAGTGCACGTAAACTCAACGACTGGCTCAGCATCTCTGTTCGCGGTTCGATTCAAAATTGGGGGAACATCACCACGTCCGCCGAACACACGGAAATGGAAGCCTCGGAAGATGAACACGACCACGACGGACACGACCACGATAGCCACGCTGCACCGGATGCACCGACACAAACCTTCTACATGTCTCCGACGATGGACCCTAATCTTCAAGGTGGAACACGCGCGAACTTAGCCGCGGGTGTAAATTTCGTCGTGCCGGACAGGCTCGGCAGTATTCTGGCAGGACAACGGCTCGCTGTCGAAATTCAGATGCCTGTCTATCAGAATCTCGACGGACCACAGATGGCGTTAGGATGGACAATCGTTGCCGGTTGGCAGTACGCTTTTGAATTATGGTAACGTTTCAGTACCTACGGTCCCCCTTTGCAGGGTTTTGCTTGGGTGTTTTTTCAGGGTTTGTAACCCCGCTTGTAGTGTATAACTAAAAGGAGTTATTCATCTATTTATGCTTGTCAGATACAACACACACATAACATTACTAATCTTCATTATCACGGCATGTTTTTTAGGCGGTTGCGAAAGAATACCGACGCAGGTTGTTACCACGGAAGTCCCTGACGAAAAAATCGCAGTTGCCGTTATCTCTGAAAAAGATGGGAGCGGTCTGATGGGCAAAGCCACATTTGTCGAAACGGATGCGGGGGTTCACGTTAGGATCGAAATCCAGAATGCGACCCCCGGTTTGCACGCGACGCACCTCCATGAAGGCACTTGCACCGACGTGGGTGCGCACTGGCACCCTACAGGTGTCCCCGCAGGCAGGGTCGGTGTCCCTGTCGCCGAGGCGACACCTGAGATGCCGCCCATCGGTATCGGTGAAATCGGCAACATTCCGGTCAGTGGAGATGGGACAGGGGTTTTAGAATTTACAACGCCGCTCTGGTCCCTTGGCGGTGATCCGAGTACCGATATTCTCAGTAAACTGATACTCATCCACGAAACAGGCGACACGTTCCGGACTCATCCGCACACAGGGACTGCCACGCATACCCACAATATGGCACAGATGCAGATGGAAACGGAAATGACGATGGTGGAAGTTGCACACATCTGTACGCTGAGGGTGCTTGGTCAACAGATCGATTTGGAACTTGATCATCATCTCCCGGGTCAAATGGTGGATCAACATAGTCATGATCCGTTGGAGTTGCTGCTTTCTTGTTTCTTTACCTCTGAGCAACTGCTGGATCTGTCATTTTTGTCTGTGATCCAGATTACAGAATTGCCAGAGTTTCAAGCACTTTTGGAAAGTAGATCGAGCAGCTTGGCTGCTTATCACGAATTTCTGCTGTCTCAAGGCGCGCCTATTGATCCCGATTTCTTCACCAATCAGTATCAAGATACCTTTCCCACCGGAGCACCTGAAGATTTTGAGCAGGAGATGCGGATGCGGTTAACACACCACTACATCATGTCAGGAATAGACTTTGAAAACCCTGCTGATATCGTCGGTTATAACCAGTTCCTCACCACTTTTCTGGATGCTCGGACGACAGCGTGGGTATTAGGCTATTTTCAAGGTGACGATACGGCGTTCGGTGCGTGGATCGTTACAGTGCTTAGAGATGTACAAGTAAGAGCAGGTGGCGGTGCCCGCATCGCTTGCGGTGTGATTGCGCTGATGGAATAAATATTTCAAATCTCTTGAATTATAGTAAACGTTAGAATTAATGA
>JAAXHL010000194.1:0-2607 GCA_012270865.1 Candidatus Poribacteria bacterium
CATTATAACCTGATGTATCAGAGCACTTGTGATGCGTTCGGCAGGCGTGGTGTCATCCCAGATGCTGTCGCACAGGAGATGGGGATTGTGCTGATGCGGTCTACGACCAGTAACGCCTTCCAGAATCTTATGAAACAGTGCTTTCCGAACGAGATGGCGGATGTTGATGTAGACAGTTTTCTGCTGAACTACTCTCTCTCAAATCCTATGGTGAACGTTGCACTGATGAGCCTGCAAAGTGTTGACGACGTGGATTGGACAAACGCCGTCTCTGACAACGTTGATGCACGGTTAGATTTGCGAGCGGTTCATGGACGGTAAGCAAGATCGGGAATCAGTGTTCTCTTCTACAAGAATAGAAATTGGGAAGTGTATCTAAAGTTGGGAAGTGTGCTAAAGTTGCTGAACTCAGTTGCCAGTTGCCAGTTGCCAGTTGTCAGTTAAGAGGGTTCTTGTGGCAGTTGAGGTTACTCGTCAAGCAACGAAGTGTATCTAAAGTTGTTGACCATTTTACGGATATGAGGAGATAATCGTATGACGATCCGAGTCGGTATTGTGGGTACAGGTGGAATTTCACGTGCGCACCAGCGATCCTATACGCAAGTGGGTGGTTTTGAGATTGTTGCGGTGTGCGACATCATCAAAAGCAAGGCGAACGAAGCTGCGGATCAGTGGGGTGTCCCCCGAAAGCACGTTTTCACGAGTTACAACAAGATGCTGGAGATGGACGAAATTGATACGGTCAGTGTTTGTACTTACAACCAAGGGCATCGTCGTCCAGCGGTCGCAGCGTTGAACGCTGGTAAGCACGTCTTTTGTGAGAAGCCGATGGCGGCGACACTCCCCGATGCAACCGCGATGGTGCGGGCAGCGAAAGCGTCGGGTAAGATATTGCAAATCGGTATCCATAGCACTTTTAATCCGAGACTCCAATTTGCTAAGAAGGTGATCGATGCAGGGCTGCTCGGCGATATCTATTACGCTGAATCGGCGGCGTGCAGACGCCGCGGGAACCCAGCACGCACGTTCATCTACAAAAAGACAGCGGGTGCGGGTGCGATTGTAGACATCGGTGTCTACAACATGCATGATTCGTTGTATGCGATGGGGTATCCGAAACCGGTGCGCGTCTCCGCGATCACGGAGGATTACATCTCGCAGCAAGATCCACGGTTTCGCGGTATCATGGACGTTGAAGAGTTCGGCGTGGCATGGGTGCGGTTTGACAATGGCGGTGTGATGGTGTTCAAGATCTCTTGGGCGGTGCATCAGGATTCGCTGGGTCCGAGTTTTTGTCTCGGTAAAGAAATGGGGATCTCTCTGGGTGGTCCAACCGTGTACGCCGATGCATATACAGATGATCTTAAGAAGTTGGTCAAATCCGAAGGACTTACTGCGGAAGCGAACCCGCCAGAAGGTATGACGACGATCCAGTTCTCTGGGTTTCCTGAGGTCAATGTCTGGCAGGCACAGATGACAGCGTTCCGTGAAGCCGTTAAGGCGGACGCGCCGTCCCCGATACCGCCGGAGGGTGTCCTGCTCACGAATGTGATTATGGACGGCATTTTCCGTTCACATGAAACTCGGAAAGAGGTTGCGGTGCGGGTGCCGGAGATTTAGTATATAGCCGTTGGCTGTCAGCCATCAGCCATCGGAAGTTAGTTGGTAGGCGGGGTTTGTAACCTCGCCTTTTTTCTTGCCGTGCTATGTGAAGTGGATGACATATATCCATGCCCGTTTTCCGCGGACATCCACTGTCAATTGTTTTCTTACTTTGAGAAAACGCAATAGCTGCAGTTCGTCATCAAGGAATGTCCGTTGTGAAGTGAGCAACACCATCCGTCCTCTCGGTTTCAGGACGCGGGCATATTCCTTGAGGCAACGCCGGTATAGATTGGTAAGTTGTGGTACATTCCCGACGGTCTCACCGAATGGAAGGTTACAGACGACTTTATCGACTGTGTTCGGTTGCAGCGGCAAGTTGCGCGCATCCCAGTGGAAAAATTGGCGGGGTTGATGTTGCCTACCGAAATTTGTGAGAGTAGCGTCCAATGCGTCTATAGAGACATCACCGCCGATAAGGTAGTGATAGCGATTGATCAGTGCGCGCTCCAACAAAATCGTCCCCGCACCACACATCGCGTCCAAAAAAACATCGTTCGGATGCGGTCGCGAGAGGCGTACCATGCTATAAGCCAACGTCGGTTTGAGGGATGCGGGGATATGTGCCTGTTTATAAGGACGTTGCGCCATATCGTTGCTTGAGAGTTTGACGCTGATATAACCGTCATCTCCGTGGACTTCTGCCCAGACATCGAGTGCCGAGCTACCAGATGTCAGATACCACCCCCGTTTCGATAACGCCTGTTCAATCACACGTTGGAGGTCGGTACGTCGGAAGTTCCGTTTTCCTGAGAGTCGGCTCGTTACGCGAAACGGCATCCGTTTTCGGACGTTGATTCCCACCTGTCTGCAGCATTCAAACGTCTCTTTGAAATTGAAGCGTGTGAGTGAACCGCTGAGTGCCGCTAAGGAGCTACGTGAGCGCGTCATCTTCGGTATCCGCTTTAAAACGAGGAAGAGATGCTCCGCAGTTCGTAGTGATAG
>JAAXHL010000194.1:2719-6387 GCA_012270865.1 Candidatus Poribacteria bacterium
GCCAGTTTAGGTGGCGGTGTAGGAAGCTGAACGTGTCTGTGGAATTGATCTGATGTCCTCCATCAAAGAATTCGATCTCTGTTCTATCGGCGATACCCAATCGGACGTAAAGCCGTCGGACGACAGCAAACTCGTGAGCGACCCATTCATCGGGTGCGACCCCGTCGTCGTGTCCACGTTCCACCATAAACGGGCGCGGTGCGATCAGACCTGCCATCTCGCCGTAGTTGAATGTATTTCCTAAATCGAACTCTGGCATCTCATATTCTCCGGTGAACATATAACTGTACCGGGAATCAAAGGTCGCGTTTTTGACGATCCATTCGTTGAAATCAGCGGAGCAGATTGAGCAGGCATAGCGTTCGAGAACGGCGGGGACACGCATCGCTGTCTTACCCCCATAGGAGAGTCCATAAAACCCGATTCGATCTGCATCAACGAAAGGCAGTTCCGCCAACCAGTCGAGCGTCCGCTCATGCTGGCGAATGATCAACGAAAAGAGCGACCATTTTATCGGATTCCCTTTGCGTTGGATAACGCGGAATGCGTCTTGACCGATGTAGGCATTCTGCGGTGCGTAGGTGATAAACCCTCTGTCCGCTAAACTTGCGGCGTAAGCGTGATAGACGGATTCGATTCTCGGATCGGCAGTATCCTGTGGTCTACCTTCTAAACCGTGCTGACAGACAACGACAGGTCGTTGCTCACCGGGTTGCAGATCATTTGGCAGGAGTAAAATGCCGTAAGCGAAAACGCCTTCCCAAACATCAAGGACAACCTCGTAGCCTTTCCAACGCGGTTCGTCATAGATCAGTCGGGTCCTTGGATTGGCAGGCACATCGGGTGCTGGACATCTACCGATGACCTCGTCCCAGAAATAGGTTTTGGCATCAGCACATGTTTCTTCCCACCTTTCGAGCGAAGTGGTATCGGTTTTTTCCCAGAAAAAGTTTTGCCGTCGCGATGCTGCCTCCCGTAAAAAGCGTTGCGTCAGATTAACTAATTGCATAAACTGCCGCTTTTGGCGCGCCTCGTAATCGAAATCGTCAACCGTTGCCGGAGCCGAGGCGTGGTATCCATCAACACGTGCATTTTCGACACCGAGTCCAGTGAGCAAAGTGGTTAAGGTTTCTTGCGCACCCGGTAATCTATCGTCAGTAGAGACGAGGGACACGGCATCTTCGCTATCAAGTTGGAGATAGACCTCGTGTGCGCGGCTAAATTCCGACTCTACAGCATCGAGTGGAGGTGACACGAGCTGCCCTGGTGCAGCACCGCCGCGTCCATCGCGATGTGGTGGCGGTCCGGTGACTTCAGGACCACGACTCGCTTCAATAATCAACGGACGTGGTGCGATAAGGCTCGCGACTTCGGCATCGCCAAATTCATGTAGCAGTCCCCAGACATTCCGGTAAATCGGTTCTCGCCAGACCTCCTGCCGTGATTGGAAGTATCCACTGATAGCTGTCGCTTGGATGCGCGTATCTACGGCAGCACTATGGAGCGCGACGAGTCCACCTTCACCGTAACCGATAACACCGATGGGTATATCAGACAATGCCATCCAATCCACTAATGCTGACACCTTTTGTACTTCATACCCGATGATATGTCTGCCGAGTTGATACGCCATCCGATAGATGAATTCACGATGCGGTTGATTCGTCTTTGCCCCAATAGCTGCGTTAACGGAATAGGTATCATCGCGGTTAATGAGCAACGGAACGACAACACGACACCCTGCTTTCGCTAAACGTCGGGCAAACTGCGCGTTAGGGGATAGTTCATCGGTTACGCCGGCTATCATCTCCGGTGTCCAGTCTGCATCTGGTATGGCGACAACCTGCGCGATCATTGGGACGTTATGTGTCGGTTCTAAGAGCAGACCTTCACCCTCGACTTCATCAAAAACCTGCCATCGGACGCGGGATACGGTGTAACTCTCATCTTCCACGATGTGCGCGGTGTCTTTTGTCGAGGCGACGTAACTCAGTACTTCGATTGGTAACCGTTCATCAATACATCCGATCTGCTTTTTAAGCCGCTCGCGATTCGGTTCGATAGATTCGGCATACGCATTGTGAGAGCTGTAGTCGCGATGCCAAAATGTCCCCCGTTTTTCAATGGAACTCGCCACAGCATCGGTAACATATCCATCAAGTGCCTCGACCATCTGCGCGGCGAGGTCTCCATCCAATGTCAGAAGGTCGGTTCCGTGTAGTGCTTGATTCGTATTGTTGTTTGACATGCGGGCTCCTTTGTAGTGTAGCCGTCGGCTATCGGCTTTCAGTTATCAGTTGTCGGTTGCCAGTAATCAGTCAAATAACGCCGTTTTGTTTTAACTTTGCTACTTCGTCTGGCGACATTTTCAATACATTGGTCAAGACTTCGGTTGTGTGTTCACCGAGGCTGGGCGCGGGTGCGTCTACGTTTCCGGGTGTTTCCGAAAGCTTGATTGGCACGCCGGGTACTTCAACTTCACCTGTAATCTGATGTGCGATACGGGTAATCATCTCCCGTGCTTGCACTTGTGGATGGCTCACTACCTTGTCCATCGCATTGATGGGACCGCACGGCACCCCAATCTTTCCGAGTGCATCGATCCACGCGTTGGTCGTCCGTTGCGCCATAATCTCGGAGAGGATAGGAAACAATTCAGCATGGTTCTCCGTCCGATCGGCGTTTGTGCGGAATCGTTTGTCCGAGATGAGATCCTCCCGATTGACATGCGTACAGAACTTTGCCCAAAGTGTATCGTTTCCGAGTGCAATGATGACGTGTCCATCGGCAGATGCGAAGGCTTCAAACGGTGTAATTGCGGGGTGTCTTGCACCGAGCGGTTTCGGTGCTTCACCTGTGGCGAAATAACGGACAACAGCGTTCTCCAAAACAGCGACAAGACTATCGAGCATTGCGACATCCACGAACTGTCCTTTTCCTGTCTGGTTGCGGTGGTGGAGCGCAGAGAGAATGCCGATTGTCGTGAAGAGTGCGGCAGTGATGTCGCTGATAGAGGTGCCGACCCGTACTGGTGGTCCTTCGGGTTCACCCGTGATGCTGATGATGCCCCCCATGCCTTGGATGATCATATCGTAAGCACCCTGTTGTGCGTAGGGACCGGTTTGTCCGAAACCGGAACATGCGGCGTAGATAAGCGAAGGGTGTTCAGGTTTCAGCGTGTCGTAATTCAACCCCAATTTTTCCATGGTTCCGGGTCGGAAATTTTCTACAAGGACATCGGTATGTGCTAATAGCTGCTTGAATATTGCCTGTCCACGTTCGGTTTTAAGGTTGAGCGTTACGCTTCGCTTTCCGCGATTTACGCTCATGAAGTAGAGACTAAACCCGTTTTTGAAGGGAGCGAAATTCCGGGATTCGTCGCCTGTGTCGGGCTGCTCAATCTTGATGACCTCTGCGCCGAGGTCACCGAGGAGCATTGTTGCATAGGGACCCGCGAGGACGCGTGTTAAATCTAAGACCTTTATGCCGTCCAGTGGACCTGGCATTGTCGTTCCTCCAGTGTTTCCTTATTCGTTTTAGAAGAAACCCCCTAAATCCCCCTTATCAGGGGGACTTTGAGTGTATCCTTACCATTATAGTAAAACCTATAATTAATCTCTCACTGCGAGGCAACTCTCAAACAGTCTGAATCCCTATAACAGGCATTC
>JAAXHL010000163.1 GCA_012270865.1 Candidatus Poribacteria bacterium
AAATTTATCAACGAGTCCGTTTTGGTGTAGAAACGCGTACTAAGGAGTGAACGTATCAAATAGGACTTTGATTCGAGGTGACAATCTTGAAGCAATGCGGGAATTTCCCGACGCTTGTATTGATCTAATAGCAACCGATCCACCCTTTAACTCTAAACGCGATTACTTCGTGCCATATAAGGACGAGAAGGGACAAAAGCCTGATATTCTCGTCAAAGCCTTTGCAGATACTTGGGCATGGGGCGAGGAAGCAGAATTGACGTATCAAGAGTTGGTCGTTGATGTTGGTGGGCAGATTGGTGACACGATTGAAGGGTTACGAAAGTTTCTTAACGAAACGCCTATGATGGCGTATCTCGTCATGATGGCAATTCGGATAGTGGAGATGCACCGATTGCTAAAAGATACTGGCAGTCTCTATCTTCATTGTGATCCCTATGCTTCGCATTACCTTAAGATTCTATTAGATGCAGTATTTGGCACAACTCAATTTAGAAATGAGATTATCTGGTCATATCAAACAGGAGGTGTTAGCAAGAGATGGTTTGGACGCAAACACGATGTAATACTCTTTTACTCTAAACTGGAGGGGTATTTTATAGATTTAACGAGAGTCAAAGTTCCCAGAACGCCTAAGTCACTAAAACGAGCTGCTAATCCCAAAGGTGCAAGAATTGAGGCAAGCGACACAGAGAAGTTGGCACCTGATGTTTGGAATATTCAGGCTTTGAATGCGATGGAGAATGAACGTACTGGATATCCAACCCAAAAGCCGATAGTGCTTTACGGACGCATCATTGAAGCGTCATCAAACAAAGGTGATGTTGTTTTAGATCCTTTTGCAGGTTGTGGCACAACTGCCATAGCAGCAGAGCAGTTAGGTCGGCAGTGGATTGGTATAGATTTGACGTATCTCGCGATAGGTGCGGTGAAACTTCAGATAGAGAAACTTTGTCCGCAAATCCGAGACGAAATCATTGTCATTGGCACGCCTGAAGATGCTAACCAAGCACTTGAGTTAGCAAGATCAGATCATGCTGGTTTTGAGGCGTGGTGCGTTTCACACGTCTTGCAGTTCCAATCTAATGCTAAGAAAGTGGCGGATGGTGGAATAGACGGCAGAATGAAGTTCCCAGTGGGGCGTGTCAACGGCAAACAAGCATTTGGCAAGGCAGTTGCACAAGTAAAAGGGGGAACTCCCACACTGGGGCATGTCCGAGATTTTAGAACCGCTATGAACAACGATGATGCCGATATAGGTGTGTTCGTCGCGACAACACCACCCACACGTGGAATGAAACAGGAAATCATGCGTGCGGGTTTCTATGAATACCCGTTCAATCCAGAACTCTATCCAAGTTTACAACACTTTCAAATTCAAGACTATTTTCGCGGTGAGTTGCCGAAACTACCACCGCGTGAAAGAGTCGTTTTGTAAGAAAAATGCGGGTCGGTGAGTGAGGTATCTTCGCAACCTTCAAGGTTACGAAGAATACCTTTTCTCACCGATACGAGCAATCCCCGCATCATTTTCTGTGAAACCAAAATTAACCCATCCCAAAACTACTTATTGCGAAGTTTTTTCTCATCATCGAGCATCTTCCATGTGTCTGGAGAGGGTAATGCCTTAAAGAAAGCATCAGCTAATACAAGTTCTGGTGGGAAAACTTCGGAGAACTGCTCCAGATCTTTCGCCCACGCACGGAACGGAGCCAATGGACGACTGCCCATATCAGCAATTGGAAGCCGAAGAACGGGGGAACTGTTAGGTTTGCTATTGTCTGTGAACATAGGAAACCCTTGTAAAAGGTCCCACTTCTCTTTATGGATTATCCAAGCAAAGAGTTGTGTACTCGCCACCTTGAAATCATGGTCTGGGTTCTGGTTGGCACGGGCAATGAGTTTTTCGCAGAGTCCCTTAATAACCTCGTCAAGATTCATAGTTTCGTCTCCCTCGACTTCAGTTAATGAATTCAACCGGCTATCGCGAAGTTGACAACGGATGCGCCAATCAAGTAGTTCGGCAATGTCTTTCAGGTCATCATCTATACCGGGATCTCGAGACAGACGACCAAGCGGGCGAAGAAAACCTTCTTGGCTTGGAACGATCCAATATTGGCGAATTACTCCACCTAAGCCGCTTTTTTGGAGAAAGTAGATCAGTGAGTCTAGCCAATGGATTGCAACAATGTTTTCTTTTAGATTGAGTTGGCTGATTCGGTGTGTTTCCGGTTCAACAGTTTTGTCGTGTGATATACTGTGTACATACTTTGCTAATTGCGTGCCATCAAATGACTCATCAAACTTTGAAGCGGCCTGCTCATATAGACATGCCCAACTCTGGAGGGTGTTACACCATGCCGTTGCTTCATCCCGCCTAGGCAATGTCTCATGAAATCCTTGCACATTGTTTAATAAATCCCAAAGCATCTCAACCTCATCACCATTTTCTTCAATCTCATCATCATTTTCTAGCAGAGGTAGGCGCGCTGCTTTCGGGGCTATAGCGTTGTTATCTATATTGAGCACCACAGGTGTTTGACGGATTTTTTCAACGAGATTATCTCTAATACAGTTTCTAAGCCAGTTTGTATCAAGCCACTTCTGGTCCTCAATAGGAGGGACTTTCATCCATTGGTGCACATGTTCCCACTTTTTTGATACAGCGTATTTGACCAAATCGACCAGTAACACACAAGCTTCTTCAATAATGTTTCGGTTTTCGATGGTTACCTCGTCTTCGTCTTTTGCAAGCCAGACTCCCTCTCGATCAGACGTTGCAGAAAATTTGAAACTATTGATAACAGCAGGGAAACTAAAAGATTTTGTACCTACCAAAGGAAAACCTAAGAAAAGTCGTGGTATCGTTTCCAGGGATAGGCATTCCGAATTCTCACTATTTAGGACGGTAACGGATGCCTTATCATTTTGTGATAGAAGATATTTCCTGACCTCCGAATTGCTTTCTGCCACCGTGATTTTCTCAATTCCAGATTCATCTAAAGGGCTGCGTTCAATAACCTTAAAACATAACTTTTCGCTACAATCTTCGGTGTCAATGTTGATGTTAATCCCAGCGAATTCTGGGTTGAAAACGACTACGAAAGGGGCACACTCCTTGAGCATTACGATTCCTTTTTCTACAGCTTTCTGTGCCTCCTCTGTACGAATAGGGTATACAAATCGTGTGGTGAAGCCCTCATCGGTTTTGAAGTCGTTGTTGCAGATTGGAGATGATGAAGGGTTGAAATTATTCCATGCTTCGTCCATTGACTCACGCAGTGCCACTTCGCAATCAGGTTTTCGCTCTAGGCAAAAATCGAACCACCGACCGTCGTCAAGTTGACCTGATACATCTATTGCCCATGACAACAAGTGCGTTGTTAGAAAACCGCTACCATATTGCCCGATTTTCCCTTCATCCTCAGTTTTCGTTGAACCATGAAAAATGAGGTGACCTATCTCTTTCTCTTTGAAACCACGTCCGTTATGCAAAAAGACGAGCTCTCCAAGACGATAGTTAATAGAGGCAGTCAGAGTATTAGAGGTTTTTGAAGCGTCGCGTGCGTTCTGCAAAAGTTCCCAAACCCATCTGTATATACTGTCTGGGGTTTTCCTCAGTGTTTGGAGATGATTATAAACGCTCTGTGCTGTATTTTCAGTGAGGACATTGTCCTTAATTTCCGCTTTGTTCATATAATTCCTTTCTATAAAAATCGTAAGAAGTGGGCGGATGTGAACTACATCCGCCATTATAGGCTCCCCAACAGCGTGCTACATAAATGACTACTAAAAACCGAGCTGCTTGTTCACGATGTTCTTGAGTTCTTCACCCTTCAGATACCGTTCCAAGTTATCCAAGAAAAACTCGGTGATACGGCGCATGCGGTGCTGCGATCCGCCTGCCGAATGTGGCGAAATGATAACGTTATCCAGATCCCATAACGGACTGTCCGCGGGCAGCGGCTCGATTTCGGTGACATCCAGTCCTGCAGCCGCAATTTTCCGTTCCTTCAGAATCTCAATCAGATCGGGTTCGTTGACAATCGGTCCACGGGCAACATTGATAAAAAACGCTGTCGGCTGCATCACGGACAGGTTGTCCTTATTGATGAGTCCGCGCGTCTCTTCCGTCAACGGACATGCAATCATCACGACATCCACTTGGCTCATCACGTTTGAGAGTTGATCCATCGGCATCAATTCATCGACGTTATCGGGTTTATCGGTACGATAGGCATCTACACCGATAACGTACATATCGAACCCTTTCGCACGTTTCGCCATCTGCATCCCGATACCACCCATCCCGACGATACCGATTTTGAACCCATCAATCTCGATCATCGGGGAACTTCTGCGACCACCCCACTGGTGTTTGTCCTGATTCCGAACAGAATCGTGGATACCACGCGCCAAACCGAGCAAGAGTGCAAACGCTTGGTCAGCGACATGTGTGCCATATAAGCCTGCGGCATTCGTCAGGAGAACATCACTTTCACGGAGTGCGGGATACATGTGTCGATCCATACCCGCACTCGTGGATTGAATCCATTTGAGATTCGGTAGGTGTGGGAAGATGTCCTCACTGCAATATCCGTAGAAGATATCGGCATCTTTGCCTTCCTCAATCAGTGCCTCGCGTGAATCTGGGGCAACGTAGGTGTGCTCATTACCGATGATACTTTCCAGTCTCTCTAACAACTCGCCTTCAACACGTCCTTGGAGTAAAATCTTCATAAATTTCCTTTCGTAATGTGATATAGGTAATTGGAAGCGTGGAAGTTTGGAAGAATGGAAGAAGTAGGAGAGGGCGCGGTTCCTTCCAAGCTTCCCTCCTTCTTCCACCATCCTCTGATTTTCATTGCCACGGTGGGGTTTCCGGCAACAATTCCTGAAACTTGTCAATCAATGCGTCCTCATAAGCACCGGCGTATTGATTATCGAAGAACTTATCCATTGATTCGTCAAGGAAAAGCTGCCATGATGCGTCTTCGGCACCGGGGTTAACGGGAAAGAACAGCGCACCGACATCTTGCGCCGCTTTCAGGTCGCCCGGAGAATCGCCGAGCATCAAAACGTGGTTTTCAGGGTACCTATCTTTCGTTGTGATTGTGAGGTGTTCGGTTTTCGTCCCCATCTCCTGTCCAGCAATCAGTGCGACGTAGGTATCAATTTCGTGTTCGACCCATTCGCGTTGGAGTGCCTCGTCCGGTGTAGCAGAGACGACAATAACATCTGCTTTGCCTTGCAGCCGTTGCAACGTCTCACGCACGCCGGGAAACGGTGGAAGGTTATAGACAATCTCAGCGACGCTTTCGTTCACACCGAGGCTCCATGCCATGACTTGGTTCAACTCGTCAAGTCTCTCTCCCTTAGCGTTGTCAATCGCGGCTTGGAGTGCGGGGTTGCCGAGCTTCGTTTCCGTCTCTGACCATTCTCGGAGGTAAGGCAGTTCCGGTACCGAGACACCCATCTTCTGCACGAGTGACATCTCGCGTAAAAAATCGCATACCAATAAAATCGCCTTGAAGCGGTTCGTGCCGCGTGTTTTAGAATAAAGATTCACGAAATCCCACGCCTGATGTACCTGTCGTGAGATGGATGCCAATCCGAAATGTTTGACGAGGTTCACGCTGAAACAGTCGTTGTGTTTGACCTCCATGCTGTTAAAAACGCAACCGTCTGAGTCGATGCCGACAAAAAAATCGTGCTGCGGTTCAAAATCGTAGAGTCCCTGTTGTGGTCCGTATGCCATAAACGCTCCTTTTTAAGAATTATCAGTTATAAGTTTTCAGTTAAGATGCCTTGCAGTGAGAGCTTGTGGCAGTCCCGTTTGCTGTATCTGCCACAAACAGTTATCAGTTACAAGAGGTTTGAGATAATCTTAGGGGAACACCCAAGCAAAAACACATCTCTTTCTGAAAACTGAAAGATTTTTCGCAGAAAAATCGTACTGACAACTATTCAACAATGATCTCTGGGCGACCGTCGAGCATCCATTCGGTATGGAATACCGTAGGCTCGCCGTCTTCTCCGAGGATCGTGTTTCCATCTGCATCGAGTTTGTGGTAGGTGTGCGCACCGAAGTAGTCGCGCATCGCTTGGATAAGATTCGCAGAGAGCCTGCCGTTGCGATAACTATCGAAATAGGCTAAAGCGGAACTGAACGCCGGAATCGGAACACCGAGCTGCGTGGCGGTGCCGATGACGTTTCGCCAATTCGGTTGTGCCGCTTCAATCACGCCACGGAAATAGGAATCGAGGAGCAGGTTGGGAAGTGCGGGGTCCCGTTCAAACGCCTCAGCGATCCGATGCAGGAACTTTGCGCGGATGATACAACCACCACGCCAACCGAGACTAATCTTACCGAGGTCTAAATCCCATCCGAACTCTTCGCTCGCCTCACGCATTAAGGCGAAACCTTGCGCATAGGAGCAAATCTTCGCTGCGTAAAGTGCATCGTGGATTGCCTTAAGTGCCGCATCACGATCGCCTTGGAATGTGCCGACGGGTCCTTGGATAACCTCCTCGGCGGCAACGCGTTCGCTTTTGACAGCGGAGATACAGCGCGCGAAAACCGCCTCTGCAATCGTCGGCGCGGAGATACCGAGATCCAGTGCGGAGATACTCGTCCATTTACCGGTGCCTTTTTGTCCGGCTTGGTCCAACACGACATCCACGAAAGGTGTACCGCTGCTGTCGTGCTGTGTGAAGATGTCAGCCGTGATTTCGATGAGGTAGGAATTGAGTTCGCCGCGATTCCATTCACTGAAGACCTCGTGCATCTCGTCGGCGTTCATGCCTAAAACGTCTTGCATCAACGAGTAGGCTTCGCAGATCAGTTGCATATCGCCGTATTCGATACCGTTATGTACCATCTTGACGTAATGTCCGGCACCGTCGGGTCCGATATAGGAGCAGCACGGTGTGCCATCCACCTGCGCTGCGATTTTCGTAAAGATCGGTTCTACGAGTGCATAAGCCTCAGCGGAACCCCCCGGCATCATCGCCGGCCCCTTGAGCGCGCCTTCTTCTCCACCAGAGATACCCGTTCCGATAAACAGGATTCCCTGTTCAGCGAGTTCCGCATGTCGCCGAATGGTGTCGTTGAAGTTGGAGTTCCCGCCATCAATGATGAGATCGCCTTCTGAAAGGTGTAGGACTAACTGTCCGATAAACGCATCGACAGGTTCCCCTGCTTTCACCATCAAGATAATTTTTCGAGGACTGTCGAGTTTCTCAATCAGTTCTGGTATAGAATGCGTGCCAGTGATATTTTTGCCGTTTGCAGCACCTGCGATGAAATCGTCAACACGTGAGACGGTTCTGTTAAAGACCGCCACCTCAAAGCCTTTGCTTTCCATGTTCAGAGCGAGGTTCTCGCCCATCACTGCTAATCCGATGAGTCCAATGTCTGCCGCCAAATCTCTTTCCTCCTATAGTGGTGTATGTTCTGCATATCATACACTGCAAAAAGCAATGCTGTCAATATATTTTTTCAAGGTCTCTTGTGTTCGACTGGAGGCGGTTTGGTGGGATAGAGTCGTCTGGCACTTGCATACAATGTGAGTGCACTTTGTAAACATGTCTGCTAATCCATCTCATTGGCATCTTGTAGGGCGTTATTGATGAGTGATTCGCTCAGGTGGATTCCGTTAGCCTGCAACCGAATTAAAAGCGGCTTGATGACATCAATCAAGCCTTCTTCCTTTGCCTCTTGCAAAACGCTTACTGTGCCCTTAACCCTTAATCCAATTTGCTTGGCTTGCTGTCTTCCTTTTTTTTCATCAAGTAGAATGAGACGTGCATCATGTTCAACCGCAAGAGCCAAGGCCTCGGATTCACCTTCGTGAAGTCTCACATAAACCGCAGCGGCCTGAGGATCCGTTAAATCAACAGTCTTAATCCAGGGCGCATTTTTGAGGATTTCTCCGCGGACTATGGGATCCTTTCTGAGAAACTCTTCTTCAACTTTTCGTGGAATCCATACCTCTGTATAAAGATCTCGCAACAGAGAAAGCAAGTTGATCCCCGAGAGTCCCACGAGTGGACTGTTATTGCTAATAACTAGTTGTATCGGCATTCTCTAAAATCCGCTATTGGGGAGCTCTTCTTCATCAAGGGTAAGCAGAGAGAGACCGTAACCCCCCATTAGGGACCAGAACTCTTCGCGTGAGACACCCGCAAGGCGCGCTGCGAGTCCACTGCTAAGTTCGTCGTTTCCGTAGTACTTCATTCCCAAAGCGATCCGCGCATCTTTATCAATTTCAAACGGCTCGCTCCGCTGGGTCAATAACACTACAATCTCTTTCGGCAAACGACTCCCTATCTTCTCCTCAAAGGCAGCAATGCTCTTGTGGGTATTGTGAAACGCAGCGGCGACATCTACACCTTGTAGGAGTGCAGCTGTCAGGTCAGTCTCCGCTTTTTCCCAACTTTTTGCAAGCAACCACGCCTCACCTCTTACATAATAGGATTCAGGGACCTTTGGTCTGCGTATTAGGGCTTCTGTATAATCCGCGATTGCGCTGTCTAACTCGGCTTTCGCACGATAGACATTGCCCCGATGTGTGTACGCCTCCACCAGTTCTGCATTGATCTCTATGGCTCTGTCATAATCTGTTATCGCCTTATCCAATTCGTTTTTGGCGTAATAAGCCTGTCCCCGATTGAGGTATGCCTCGGCAAATTCTGGGTTGCCCGCGATTGCCTTACTATGATCTTCAATCGCCTTGTCGACTTCACCGTGTTGGTTGTAGATGAGACCGCGGTAGGTATAAGGCTTGGTAAATTTTGGGTTGAGTTCTATGGCTTTGTTGTAATCTCCAATCGCTTTATCGACCTCGCCTTTATCACGATAAGCTTGACCGCGCCCCGTCCAAGCCTCTGCAAACCCTGGATCCAGTGCTATCGCAGCGTTATAGTCCTCAATCGCCTTGTCTACATCCCCTTTGCTGTGGTAGGTTACACCGCGCTCGGTATAGGCATCAGCAGCCTCATCAGGTTTGAGGCTTATTGCCGTGCTAAAGTCTTCAATGGATTTCTCAAAAACCAATAAGCTGCGGTAAGCCATTCCGCGGACATGATAGGCAAATGGATCGTCAGGTTTGAGATTTATTGCTTTGCTAAGGTCATCAATTGCTCGGTAAAACCTGCCCTTATTGTAATAAACTACACCACGATTCGTATAGGCAGAGACATCCTCTGGATTGTGTTCTATCGCTTTGGTAAAGTCTACAACGGCACACTCATAATCTGCTTTTTTTCTTTGAGCAAACCTGCGCTTGTAATACGCCTCAGCACGTTTTTGACTGTGTGCTTTTTTCATCTTTTTCCTCCAAGATGCGAGTGACTTGAAAGATTTGACGCTTTGCTTGAGGTTAATGATAACATGCAAAAGGGGCAGATATCAACCGAATTTGGAGGTTTGAGACCCCAATTCATTTCAGATGAGCCGCGTAATCAGGCGGATGCCACACGTGGCATTGCAGACAGTTTCATCGTCACCGGCATCGGCGGAACCCTACTGTCCTGTTTAGCTTACCCGATTTTTCAAAGCGGTGCAAGTGTTAATTGTGTGAATCTGGAATCGTTCATATTTACGAGATACGCGCTATAAACGTTTCAGTCATAAACCTCGCTTTAAAAAAGCATTTTGTGGTATAATAAAAACAGGAAAATGAAACTTACGGGTTCTCTAACAGTGGAAAGGATAATCGAAAAATGACGAAATATAGAAGCAATACACAGAACAGATTACGAGGGATGAAGGTGTGGTTCCTGCTTGTGTTGGTTGTCCCACTTTGTGTGTCAGTGCCAGCTGATGAGACTGCGCCTGATGTTGAAGCTATCGTCAAAAAGATTGATCAACTCTACCGTAGTGAGACGAGTCACGCTGATATGGAGATGCACATCGTCACACCACACTGGGAACGTACACTCGCAATGACGATCTGGACAGAAGGGATGAGCAAGACCTTTATCCGAATCACGGCACCGAAAAAAGAACAAGGGGTCGCGACGCTGCGCATCAAAAACGAGATGTGGAACTATCTACCGAAGACGAACAAGGTGATGAAAATCCCGCCGTCAATGATGATGGGGTCGTGGATGGGTTCGGATTTTACGAACGATGACTTGGTTAAAGAATCGTCGATGCTTGATGATTACACGTACCAACGCATTACACCAGAAGACGCGGTCCCAGAGCATCTCTATATTCAACTCGTCCCGAAAGAGGATTCACCCATCGTTTGGGGCAAGATCGTCGCAGCTGTACAGTCTGAGGATTATATGCCGGTATGGCAGCGGTTCTATGACGAAAAAGGGAACCTGATGCGTGTGATGAATTTCAAAGAGATCAAGACTTTTGGCGACAAAATCGTGCCATCTGTGATGGAGATGATTCCACAGAACAAAGAGGGACACAAAACGGTTGTCCGATGGTTGAATGCAACATTCGATTCGGACATTGATGATCAGGTTTTCACGCGCCGGAATCTTCAAAGAAGAAGATAGATTGGACGGTGCGAAGCGGGTCCTCCTACAGCTATGATACTTAAGATTGCCTCTCGTAACACTTTTCGTCAGAAACGGCGTACAATCCTTACCGGACTCGCAATGGTTGTCGGTTTTACGCTCTTATCGGTAACCATCGGTTTGTCCGACGGGGCCTATGGGAACATCATCACGATGTTCACGCGTAACCGTATCGGACATATTCAGGTGCATCGCGACGGATACCTTGATAAACCGTCGCTTTACAAAACAATCGACAACGTCCCTACCGTGGGTGAGGCAATTCAGAGCGTGGCAGGCGTTGAAGCGTGGACACCGAGGGTATACGGCGCAGGACTCGGTTCAGTCGGTGAGAAGAGCACAACTGTCCAAATCATCGGCGTTGATGTCGCTCGCGAAACTGAAGCGACCCGCTTTGATCAAAAAGTCGTTGACGGCAACACACTCGCGGAAACACCGTCGCATGAGGCGGTCATCGGGAAAGGCTTAGCCAAGATCCTATCTGCGGCGGTTGGCAGTGAAATTGTGATCGTCTCACAAGGTGCCGACGGTTCAATCGCGAACGATGTGTATAGCATCGTCGGTATCGTAGAGAGTGGGGACGATGCAACAGATCGGGTCGGGTGTTATCTGCATATTGAAGATGCTCAGGAATTGCTCGTGCTTGACGGACGCGTTCACGAGATTATTTTGATTGTTTCAAACATCAATCGCGTCGATAAAATTACAGGGGCACTCGAAACACAACTCAACGATTCGACGCTGGATGTCGCACCTTGGCAGGAGGTCGCCAAATCTTTCTATCGCGCCATGCGAACCGACCAACAAGGCGATTCGGTTACCCGATTGGTGATTATGTTGATTGTCTCTATCGGTGTCCTGAATACCGTGTTGATGTCGGTGTTAGAACGGACACGTGAGTATGGTGTGCTGAAGGCGGTTGGGACGAAACCGGCGCAAATCTTCTGGCTCGTCGTCTGCGAAGTCGTCATCGTCGCACTTGCGAGTATCTGTGTCGGCGCGATTCTTGCAGTTTTAGCCAATTATCTGCTATCTATATACGGCATCACATATCCCGAAGAAATTACCTACGGTGGTATGACACTCAAGACATTGTATGCTGAGATCAGTATCCGATCTCTGGTCACACCTGCTCTAATTGTTGTGTTATCAGCAGCGATAGTCAGCCTATTCCCTGCGATAAAAGCTGCCCGAATTATGCCTGCAAAGGCGATGCGGACACATTGATGCAGCTTTCAGCCGTCAGCCATCAGCAAAGCAGCATTAGGTACACTACATCACTCTTTTAAACCAAAAGCACGCAGCCTGAAACGAAGTGGAAGGCGATCGGTAGAAAGGAACGTGAAAACCATAACCAACCCAACTTAACCGCAAGGAAAATTAAAAAAACTTGGAACGAAGTGGAAAGCGGGTCTACGGGAGAGCATCCTCAAGCTTCAATTCACCTAACCGAACCGCAAGGAAAATTAAAAAGAATGATTTTAATCAAACTTGCTTGGCGCAACATCTTTCGGAACAAGCGGCGGACATTCATCGCCGCAACAGCCATCGGTATCGGTCTGGCTGCCCTGATTTTTGTTGATGCGTTCATGATTGGGATGTCCGAGAACATGGTCCGGACAGCTACCGGCACCTTCCTCGGCGATGCACAGATTCATCGGATGGGTTTCCGAGACGCACAAGAGGTCTCATTAACGATTCAGGCACTTGACGAAGTAACAGAGAGATTGGCTCAGGAAACCATTGTTGAACACTTCACACAAAGAACGATCGCATCGGCGATGATTACGTCTCCAGCGAATGTCGGTGCGATTAATCTCGTTGGCGTTCATCCACCGACAGAGAAATTCTTATCCGAGATTGACGATGTGATAACCGAAGGCGCATATTTTGAAGGCGATAACAGCCGCGATATTGTTATCGGTGCGAAACTCGCTGAAATCTTAGAAATCGAACTTGGAGATCGGGTGGTTCTGACCGTAGCGCAAGCCGAAAGTGGAGACCTCTCCCAAGAGATGTTCCGGATTTCAGGTATCTATCAATTTGCCGGCGAAGAGATGAACAGCGGTATGGCATTCGTACGGATCGAAAAAGCACAGGAAATGCTCGCTATCGGACGTGAAGCGCACGAAATCGCGATTAAATTTACCGCTATCGCCTACGCACAAGACCCGACACTGCCCTTTTGGGAGACGTATTCCCAACACGGCAACGAAGTTTTAAGTTGGACAGAACTAATATCGCAATTGAAAGTGATATTAGAGATGACAAAATACAGTAAATACATCATGGGCGGTATCTTGTTTGTGGTGGTCATCTTTGGGATTATCAACACGCTCTTTATGTCGTTGTATGAACGGATGTTTGAGTTCGGTGTCCTGCGTGCTGTCGGGACGCGTCCTTTCGGGATGGCGCGTATTATCTTATTTGAAGCGGGTGCTTTAGCAGTCGTGAGTATCGGGTTAGGGATGCTCCTCGGCTTCATTTTGACTGCAGTATTAAGTCGCATCGGACTTGATTATACCGGCATCGAAATGGTCGGTGTGACAGTGCAGGAATTCATCTATCCAGTCATGAAAGTTGAACAGTTCATGATTTATCCGGTATGGCTCTTTGTTTTCACAATCATCGCAGGACTCTATCCTGCCCGCTACGCGGCGAAAATGTCACCAGCAGACGCAATGCGCCGGAGTTTTTAAGTAATATAGGACTTACGCAGGTTGCTCTTTTGTAGCACGATGCACTTCGCATCTGGGCGAGTACGCCGCAAAACTTCATAGTTTGTGGCTGGAGACCGTTGTGTTTTCCGAAAATTCTCATCTAACTGAACGGGCTACAATCAAAATTGCGTAAGTCCTGTTAAAATTGAATGCCCCTGGTTTGTAGGCACATTAAGAAAAAAAATAAAGATAATAGTCGAAAAAACGCAGCTTGAAACGAAGTGGAAAGCGGATTTAAAAGAAGAACGTTGTAAACCCAATCACCGTCCAACCGCAAGGAAAATTAAAGAAATGGAACAGAATCAGAAAGCAGATGTTATTGTTGCTGAAAGTGTGACAAAGGTTTATCCAGCCGATGGCATCCCTGTCAACGCGCTTAACGGGATCGATTTAACCATTGAATCGGGAGAGTTTACAGCACTCGTGGGTCCCTCTGGTTCGGGCAAAACCACCTTTCTCAATATTATCTCAGGGTTGGATAGTCCGACGGATGGGAAAGTGTGGCTTGCAGGTAAAGTGCTATCAGATATGAGTGGTAACGAACTCTCCGACTTTCGGCGTGATAACATCGGATTCATTTTTCAGGCATACAACCTAATCCCTGTGCTGACGGTTGAGGAAAACGTCGAATACATCATGCTCTTAGCAGGTGTACCGAAAGCAGAACGACACGCGCGCGTTCTAACAATGCTCGAAGCTGTCGGGTTAAAAGGCGTTGCCAATCGGGTACCGACGCAGCTTTCAGGGGGACAACAGCAGCGTGTCGCTATCGCACGCGCGATGGTCTCTGAACCTGCGATTATCCTTGCCGATGAACCCACAGCGAACCTCGACTCGAAAACTGGGGGCGACCTGCTTGAGATGATGCGCCGCCTCAACGAGGAGACCGGTATGACGTTCATTTTTTCGACCCACGACCCGATGGTGATGGAGGGGGCAAGGCGTATGATTACGCTTCGAGACGGACGCGTAGACACAGATGAGACGAGGTAACAGTTTTCGGTTAAGAGATTAGGACTTACGCATTTTTTTATAGCTCCTTACATAATAGGCACTGCAGGCGGGGTTTGGAACCCCGCCTGCTAAAAGGTTTGCGTAAGTCCTGGAGATTTCTGATGCGAAAAATAAGGGTCCTCATCACCTTTTTGATGACAATACCACTTTTCGGAATCGCTGATGCGGAGTTTCGCGTCGGTGGCTACTACAAAAACTTTTCCACGCTATTCAATTCGCCGATTCCAGAGGCATCAGTAAGTGGCATTGTGGTTAACCGTTTACGGCTCAATCTCTCCTACGCGCCAACGGATTCGCTCTCCTTCGCTTTCGCTTACGATTTTACGCCGCGTGTCCAAGACCCGCTGCTCTTTTCTCAATCTCCGATTGCTGTTAGCACAGCCGCATCCAGTTATCGCGTTACGGATTTTGATTCGCTGATTTATCCGAGTGCGGAGACACCAGCGGGGAGTGTCGGTATCTATCACAACCTTGACCGCGCTTCGCTTCAGTTCAGTACAGATTTCGCGGATTTCTCTGTTGGGCGGGACGCGATTGCATGGGGCAGCGCGCGGGTCGTAAATCCGACCGATGTTGTCGCACCCTATACCTACGATCAGTTGGACACAGAAGACCGCGTTGGCGTAGACGCACTTCGGGTACGTATTCCGGTAGGTGTGATGGGCGAAATAGATGCCGGTTACATTTCTGGAGCCGACTTCGACTTTGATAAGAGTGCCATCTTTCTCCGAACGCAATTGAACGCCGCAGAGACGGACTTCTCGATTTTACTGTTGGAATTTCAGAGAGACCTGCTTATCGGTCTGGATGTCGCTCGCGGTATCGGCGGCGCAGGGTTCTGGTTGGAAACGGCTTACGTCCTTACCGAACCGTTTAACGATGAATCCGACACATCGGAGGATTACCTACGAACTTCTATCGGTTTAGACTATAGCTTCGGCGGCGAGACTTACGCTTTTATTGAGTATCATTTCAACGGTGCAGGCGCGCCGGAACCGGAAAATTATCTCACGAATTTAGAGCAACCGGCGTACACACGCGGCAGTGTTTATCTGCTCGGTAGGCACTATCTCGCACCCGGATTCACACGTCAGATAACACCCTTAATCGGTTTCGGTGGGCAACTCTTGTTTAACCTATCCGATGTCTCGGCTTGGATTGCTCCGCAGGTCTCCTATAACATCGCGGAAGATATCCACCTCTCCATCGGGGGTCTAATTAGCCTCGGAAACCGTCCAGAAGATGACGGGTTAACCGAATTGCGATCGGAGTTCGGTAGTTATCCGAACCTCTTTTTCTCTTCGTTTCGTGTCTATTTTTAACTTGTCTAACGCCAGTTTGATTAATCATTTCGGATGTGTTGCTGGTTCTATTTCCGCATCACAGGGTATCCGTGAATCGTAGCACAAACAGTATACGCTACATAAGTCCAAAATTTATAAAACTCTCGTTTTCAAAAAGGAAAGAAAAATGTTCAAAAGAAAATTTGTTTTATGTGTATTGTCGTTATTGCTGTTGCCTGCTATCAGTTTCGCGGAGTTAAGTATAACAGTTGAACCTAATAGAGGTTGGGGAAATGCTCCAACTTCAAATATTAAAAGGTTATGTGAAAATGTCGCATTACACTTCCAAGAACAACTTAGAGATGGACACAAGGTAAACGGTAAATTGACTATCGTTTACCGACCTAATGGACCGATTGCTTATTATAGAAGTTACTTTGGTGGCGAACCAGATGAATATAAAATTGGATTATCAGTGACAGATACATATTGGGCAAATTTCGCCTATCAGTTTGGGCATGAGTTCTGTCATATCATGGAAAATCACGATGAATTAAAAGATAACCCTAACGACTGGTTTCATGAGGCGATTTGTGAACTTGCAAGTCTATGGGTTATCAGAAGAATGGGTGAAACTTGGGCGCATAGCGCACCTTACCAGAATTGGGCGGACTATAGGCATGCGCTCATAGACTACGCGAACGGTTGGTTGATGAGTCGTCCAGAAGTGCAATACGCTGGCACTGGTGCCGAATGGTTAGACAGGTGGGAAGAACCTATGCGTCGCGATGAACCTGGAGTTTTTACTTACGCAAGAGTCTCACAACTCTCGTATAAATTCCTGCCTATTTTTGAAGAAAACCCTGAAGCATGGAATGCTGTCCGACAAATGCCAGATTCACAGGGTAGAATGTCCGAATATATGCAGGACTGGTATGAAGCCGTAGACACTGAAGATAAAATCTTTGTTGAAACTATTGCCACAGAAATGGGTATCTCCGTGGTGCCTGTTGCGGTAGTATCTATAGACGCTGATGTAAATGATGACGGTTATGTTGACTTATACGATGTCATAATTGTCAGAAGTGGTATGCAAAATTCAGTGTCGTATGACACCGATATTAACGATGATGGTGTAACCAACGAATTAGATTTACTCATAGTGAAGGCGAAAGCATTTGAGGCCATCGCTGCCGTCTCGCCATCAAAAAGAAAGGTTAAAATAACAACCTGGGGTTCCATGAGAAGGAGATAGAATCGAATTGTCCAATTTGGACAGATACAGAAATATCTTGATGAAATTAACCTATGGAGGTAATACCTTATGAACAAAAAACGGATTCTTTTTATCAGCCTGCTCGGTATCGTGCTTTTGTGCGTCGGGGTTTTCTATTGGCATACCCAACGCCAAGCGAACTACGCAAAGACACGAGAACTTTTCGCACCTATCTATGAATATTCAGGACGACTCACACCGGAAGAGCAAAAACGTTTTTCCGAATTTACGCATTCGATTATGGACGTTGAACCTTCTGTCGCAAAAACATACGCGCTGCCTCAGCGCGAGCAGCTTCGGTTGGAAGGGCATAGCATGACGTTATACCGCAATAATCCTGAACTGATGTTCGTGAATAGTGTGCCACCTTTCCCTGACGATACGGATGTTGATCCGTATATACGACACTTCAGTATCTTGGCACTGATCGCTAAAACCAAGTTAACAGATTTGCCTGCCGACAGCAGGAAGTCAATAATCTCACACCTTGAAGCACTCGAAAAACGGCTGACGAAAAACAGCGTTGAGGTCTATATTCAAGAAATCAGAAACTTACCCGACCGTCCGAGGCAAAAAGCACCACCAATGCGCTTCGGCATCGCGTCTGCTCCTGGAGAAGTTGGTGGTGGATGGGTCTTGGAAGCGGAAGGATTGGTCCGGCCGGAAGGTACTAAACGCGGCGTTATCCAAATTACCGATATTTACGGAAACGAGTACGCCGTTGATATGAACGCGCCTACGCATACGGAAATGACAGAGGATACCACCGAATTGTATGCGGAGATTGACCGAGTCTTTGAAACACTTACCGATGCGGAGTTCCAAAGGCTTTCAGGTCTCAACAAAGCAGACCGTTCGGCAGAAATCGAAAAGTTGTTCCTATCAGAATAGGCGGACCCGGTTGTCGTAAATCATCGGTTATCAATAGACACCTTTTCGTAGATTGGCTTAAACTAAAACATTATGCGGAAACAACACACAACAGAACATAGCACTGATGGCACTGCCCTCATCAAAACCGATCCGTTGTTGAAACCGTACACTGCGCAACTCCGCGAACGGTTTGCACACTATCAACGTTTCAAAGCAGCGGTTGAAAAGACGGGCGGTTTGTTAGGCGAGATAAGTCAAGGACACCGATATTTCGGTTTCAACCGTGGTGAACACGAAGGCGAAACCGGAGTCTGGTACCGCGAATGGGCACCGGGTGCGGAAGCACTCGCGCTCACAGGCGATTTCAACGACTGGTCACGCGACGCGAACCCGATGTCTGTTGACGATTGGGGTGTGTGGCACATCTTTTTACCCGACAAGGATTACGCTGATCGCCTCACGCACGGAAGTGGTGTTAAGGTGCATGTCGTCAGTAGGGACGAGGGCACCTCGCCTCTACGCGGACTTGATCGGATGCCAGCGTATATCCAACGCGTCGTTCAAGAAGGCGATGCAGATTTTACGGGACAGTATTGGGAACCCACGCATCCATATCAGTGGCAGCATGAGGCACCCGAATTCGACATCAACGCCGAAGGTTTACGGATTTACGAGGCACACATCGGGATGGCGCAGGAGGCGGAAAAGGTCGGAACTTTCGTTGAGTTTACGCAGAACATTTTGCCCCGAATTGCGGGTTTAGGTTACAACGCTGTGCAACTGATGGCGGTGATGGAGCATCCGTATTATGCGAGTTTCGGGTATCATGTGAGCAACTTTTTCGCTGTCTCAAGCCGTTTCGGAACGCCTGAGGAACTCAAAGAACTCGTCGATACAGCACACGGTATGGGACTGCTGGTTATCATGGACCTCGTGCATAGCCACGCTGTCAAGAATCTCAACGAAGGGTTGAACCGTTTTGATGGCACGGAACATCAGTATTTCCACGCCGGTGCGAAGGGTGAACACGTCGCATGGGATTCGTTATGTTTCGATTACAGCAAGTACGAAGTGCAACGTTTTCTGCTGAGCAACATTCGCTATTGGTTGGAGACGTATCGGTTTGACGGGTTCAGATTTGACGGTATCACGAGCATGCTCTATAGCGATCACGGATTAGAACGTGAGTTTACCGGTTATGCGGATTACTTTGACACCGATGTTGAACTGGATGCGATCGCCTATCTGATGTTGGCAAACGAAGTGGTTCAAGCGGTCAATCCTGCCGCGATTTCAATCGCTGAGGACATGAGCGGTATGCCGGGGCTGGCACGTCCCACCGAAGATGGCGGACTCGGTTTTGATTATCGGCTCGCAATGGGAATCCCGGACTACTGGATTCGGTTGTTGAAGGAGAAGCAGGACGAAGATTGGCACATCGGCGAGATATACGGGATGTTGCGAAACCGTCGGGCAGGCGAAAAACATATCGCTTACGTCGAAAGCCACGACCAATCAATCGTCGGGGATAAAACGCTTGCTATGCAACTCATGGACGCTGAACTCTACACGCACATGAGTACTTTCACGACGAGCCATCTCATCTCTCGCGGCATCGCGCTCCACAAACTTATCCGACTTCTGACGTTCAGTTTAGGCGGTGACGGGTATCTCAACTTTATGGGAAATGAGTTCGGACACCCGGAGTGGATCGACTTTCCACGCGCCGGGAATAATAACTCCTATTGGTATGCACGTCGGCAGTGGTCTCTCGTTGAAGATGACACCCTCCGCTACAAAGACTTGAACGCTTTTGATCGCGCCATGCAGCACCTCGATGCAACCCACCGTCTACTTGCTGATGAAAATATCCAGCTATTGTTCATTCACGAGGAGGCGAAGCAGATCGTCTACACACGCGGCGGACTCGTCTTCGCCTTCAACTTTCATCCGAATGCCTCTGTCACAGATTGGCGGATCCCCGTGCCTGAAAGAGCAGATTACCGTCTTATCCTCAACACCGACGATACGGTTTACGGTGGTCACGGTGCCGTAGAGGGTGTCCACTACCCGTGGCAGAATGTAGAAATGGAAGGACAGGCACAGTCAATTCAACTCTACGTCCCCGCCCGAAGTGCACAGGTATTGGTGTCTAAAAAAAAGTCAAATTTATAACAGAGAATTGGGATTAACAACACCAGAACTAAAAACACCGCGTGACTACTTAGGAGGCACCCCATAAAATGGCTAAGAAAATTGATCTTTGCAGTACAGAGATGAACGAAGTCGTCAAGGAAGTTCGCGAAATGCGGATGAAAATTTCAGAAAAATGCGGACACGATCTTAATCGTATACTTGAATACTACCAAAAATCAGGTGAGGAAATGCGTAAGTCCGGCAAGTATAAGTTCGTCGATCCAGAACCACCCGCTGAGAAACCCGCGCCCACAAAATCAACGCGTGGTGAAGCCGCAGATTAAGATTTGCATTACCTTCTGATAATACCTTTGCCCAAATACGTACGGTATGGATAGTGTTTCCACAATGAAATCTAATAAAATATTTGGGTAATTCTATGTTCCTCTAAAACCGGTAGGTGCGGTTCCCTAACCGCACCATAAGTGTCAATTTAAGAAGAAAAACCGCCTCGTACCCAGGCCCGGTAGGTTCGGTTTCTAACCGAACCGGATCTTACACGGAAACCTTGAAGACTTCAAAAACCTCTTCAGTCCCGTAGGGATGGTATGTTTATAGCAGCATCAGTGTAAAAGTCTTCAGCCCTGTAAGGGCGGCATGTTTATAAGCACGTGAACACCATGAAAATCCCTAAATTGACCCTTATGGCGCGGTTCATAACCGCGCCTTTTGAGCGTGTAGTTATCACGTCGTATTATTATCCAACGAATACGCACGGTTTCCACCGGGACCGCCACCAATCGCCCATGTACCACGGAACAACGATTGCCGTTTCGGCGGCATCGTTTCAATAATTTCGTGGCTCAGGTTCAACCGATGCCACTGCGCCCAGATAGAGTTATAGCAGTTAAAGACCGCACATCTTGGGTTGTCTGAATTCGTCCAATCATTCGCGGCATGCACAAGGCTTTCCGTGAAGATGACAACGGAACCCGGTGGGCAGCTATAGTCGTCCATCACCTCACGCATACTCTCCTCCCACGGGGACCCACCAATATTTGGACGATACGGATCAGGACCACCGTAGTTGAAATGCGCCTTATGTGAACCACTCAGAAAAGAGGTAGCACCTTGTCCTGCCTTCACCTCCTCAAGTTCCCAAACGACACGCGTCAACCCCGCAAAAATCTTTTCACCCGCGACCTGATACCGCATCGCATTTGCCTGCTGCGGTGGACGCACAACGTGCGGCAAACCGTTATCACCACGTTCCGACACACTCCAACCCGGCGGTCTCACAGTCGTAAATGACCCTTCGCATCGGAATCCATAGCAATCGTCGTGTTGGACAAAAGGGGCCTCGGACAGAATTTCATTGAGTACACCTACAATTGCAGGATGGTCAAGCAGGTTCTGAAGCGCACCTTGATAACTTTGTCTCGCACCAGCATACACCTCCGCTTTCGTCTCTTCGATTTCTGAGTCCGATAATATTGATGGTAATAAAATCCAACCCCGTAAGTCGAAGAAAAACTTCTGTTCGGGTGTCATCGGTACGGGTTCATCGTTAAACGTTTCTTTTCGCATTGATATCTCCTTGTAACTTGAATAGTTTTGGAATTATGTGGTGTTATTCTCCAGCGAATACGCACGATTCCCGCCAGGACCACCACCTATTGCCCAAGTTCCACGGAATAAAGATTGACGTTTCGGAGGCATCGTTTCTATGATTTCATGACTTAAATTCAACCGGAACCATTGCGCCCATACCGAGTTGTAACAATTAAACACAGCACAACGCGGATTGTCAGGGTTCGTCCAGTCGTTGGTAGCATGGACAACGCTTTCAGTGAAAATAAGTAACGACCCAGGCGGACAGCTATAGTCCTCCATCATATCCCTCATCTTATCCTCCCAAAGTGATTCACCAATATTCGGACGGTATGGGTCCGGTCCACCGTAGTCGAAATGCGCCTTATGAGAACCACTGAGAAAAGTCGTACCGCCCTGTCCGGCTTTCACCTCTTCAAGTTCCCAAATCACACGTGTCAGTCCTGCGAAGATCTTTCCACCCGCAACCTGATACCGCATCGCATTTGCCTTTTGTGGCGGGCGCACGACATGCGGCACCGCAGTACCCCTATCAGGAGAAGTGTTCCACCCAGGTTTCCTGACCGTCGTAACCGAATTCTCACATCGAAAGCCGTAGCAATCCTCAAAGATAAATCGCTCATCAGCAAGGATTTCGTTTAAAATACCGACAAGAGCAGGATGATCAAGTAAATTCTGGAGTGCTCCCTGATAACTGTGTCTGGCACCCGCATAGACTTCCGCCTTCATCTCTTCGATTTCCGATTCTGATAATACCGCTGGTAATAAAATCCAACCCCGTAAGTCGAAGAAAAACTTCTGTTCAGGTGTCATCAATTTCTCTCCCGGAGACAACGGCATTGGATCATTAGAATTGCGTACTTCTTTCATAATAAAGCCTTTTATAAATCAGCTGTCCGAATTACAATGCCTGTGTCAATCCAGGCAAGAAATAATCTTTAACGACGACCTCCCAGCTCATCTGGGAAGCGATGTCGTAGCCTTCTCGAAGCATATCCTCGACATCACGAGGTTTACGCGGTAAGCGTCCTAAGAGTTTCGCCGCGATGTCTCGACTATTCTCCATTTCAATAGCGTTCCGTTCTGCTAAACCGATATGCAGTATATCATCTAACGATTTCGGCGGAATCTGCAGCTTCGTATAATCCGCGATGACGACATTCGGGACTTCGCGATTATCGGTGGCACGCTGGATAAAACCGCAACATCCACACACGTTGCTAACGACACAAATGGCACCGAAACTCAACGGCTCCACCTGAGCGATCCCGAAAGGTTCATAAATCGACTGCCCGAATTCCGCATCACTCCCTTTACGGATGTCCATAAACTCCATCTCTACCGGCATCCGTTTCCCACAAGCCTCTTGACTCCACCCAAACTGATTCACAAAGACCACTTTAATCGCCTTAGATTGTAAGTTGAAGGCAGAGACACCGTTGTTCAATTCGATTTCTGCCCCGACGAGATCCGGATAACCGATTTTGTGATGCACGGGCCAACCGTACGCCTCCTCCATCTCGTGGATACTTTCGTTCGGTCTTCCTGTCGCGATTTCAGTGGAGAGGATAAACAACACGGCGGTCTTATCATTAGATGCGAGCAGGTTGTCAAGATGCATGAGTACCTGTAAATCACGCCACAACCCTTTGCTTTTAACCAACCGTGTTACGTGTGTGAAAACGTAATCGGGACGATAATCTAAAAGCATTTTCGCATATTTTTGGAGCAATGCCTTTGCGGTCAGTTTCTCTTGCAAACTCACCTCAAACGCAGGGATACCGTTATAAACGAGGTTGATCGGAAAATCTTCAAACGGTTTTGCCAAGAATCGGAGTTCATCTACAACGAGATCACCAACGGCGAAGATGGTATCGCAGAGATGCGCCTTATCAATCAGTGCGTGCTTGAAATACCAGAACGGATCGTTAAAAATATCTCGAATGGATTGTTGCTGCGCTTTCGCGAGTTCTAAAACGTTGTAGAAACGGACATCGTGTCCGGGGTGCCCTTCAACAATCGGACGTATCGTTGCGACCTCGTGTGCGTAGAAGACGGTTCGCATGTTTCGTGCCCCATTTACGCTGTCGTTACGCTTCCGTTCGATAAGCACTTTGAGGGCAAGCGGCATCCCCATAAATTCATGTGAAATAAGGAACACCGGTGCGGTCGTTTCAACGCCGATAATCGCCTGCAACGCGGCATACGCCGGTTCCGCGAGACGGATATACTCCTCGAACTCCCACTCGTTCTCATAACGACTCGATTCGATATCGAAATGTTCATAGAGTTGCCATTTGAAGCGTCCCGTCAGTTCTTCGTTGCTGTTCGATACGTTCACCAAGAGGACATCTGTGAGGGTTGTAACTTTCTGGTGTCTGTTTTCAAATTTTCGTTGTCCGTATACGATTTCCACGTGATAGGTCTGCTCAATTTCGGTGAGAGCTTGTGCGTGTGGTGTATCTGTTATTCCTTCACTGGATCGGTAAAGGACAGTATCTAAGCCACTCAAGTCGGCACCGGGAAAGAGTGGACCGACGAGAAATGTGCGTTCAACGGCTTCGTTGTAGCTACGGGTTGTCAACAACCCCTCTAAAACTGCGCCGATGCCTCCCATCTTTTGGACGGCTTCATGTGTGACGTGAACAACAATACTCAAATTTTTACCTCGCCAAGGGGCTTTTCTATAGGCTTAAAAAATAAAAAATATAAAGACAAGTTTTGAAATAGTGCCTCCATTGCCAAAGATTATACCACAATGCCAAAACAGAAGTCAAATTTCGGCTTATATGACAAAATATTTACATCTACCCGTTGTCCTTGACAACCTTACCAAAAGCAACTATAATATATATTGGAGGTTTATGGGATGTTTTGCCGTTCTTTAATAACAGATACGACTTACGCCTGCGTCTCTTTTGTAGCATGATGCACTTCGCATCTGGGCGAGTACGCCGCAAAACTGTTAGTTTGTGATACAAAAACGCTGTGTTTTCCGAAAAATCTCATCTAACAGAACAGACTGTGGTCAAATTTGCGTAAGTCCTGAATAAATTTTTCCGCAATAAGTAGTTTTGGACATAGATTATATCAGATTTCACGTTTTTACTTGACAAATTTCTGAAAACATAGACCATATAGCAAACATAAAGGAGTTGCTATATGAATATCAATGCGAAACCTAATACGCTTTACTATGGTGATTGTCTTGAAATTATGCAAGCTTTTCCTGATAACTGGATTGACCTGATCTGTCTTGATCCGCC
>JAAXHL010000013.1 GCA_012270865.1 Candidatus Poribacteria bacterium
GTTGAGCATTCTGTTATTGGCATGGGGATTAAAAGCGAGTTGCGATAGACTGATGACAGGCGATTTTCTTGCGACGATGCTCAGTGATGTTGTATCGCCACTCTGGTTCCCGATTCTCGTGTTTATCTGTGGTGCCGTGACCTCTTTTGCGACCGGTACGAGTTGGGGCACGATGGCGATCCTGATTCCGACTGCGATTCCGGTGGCGTTTTCGCTTGACGGCGATAGTTATGGACTCACGACGATTATCTGCCTGGGTGCGGTGCTTGATGGTGCGATCTTCGGGGACCACTGCTCGCCGCTTTCGGATACGACGATTCTGAGTTCTATCGCCAGTAGTTGTGACGCGCTTCATCACGTGAGAACCCAGCTGCCTTACAGTCTGACCGTTGCGAGTATTGCGCTGCTTTGTGGTTATCTCCCTGCGGCACTTGGTATCTCTTCAGCGATCGGGATTGGATGTGGGACGGCTGTAATTGTTTTGCTGTTTTTAGTTGTAGCTCGCAAGCCAAAACTCGCTACATAAACGTGTGGTGTTGCTGTCTACCGTAACGTTCAAGGAAGGAGAGTTATATGAAGGTTGCACTTGAGGGACAGGTCGCAGTTGTCACAGGCGGTGCACAAGGTATCGGTCGCGCTATTGTGGACGCGCTGATTGATAACGGCGCACACGTGGCAATTGTTGATATTGACGCACAGACAGGTCTTGAGACCGCCGAAGAAATTAAGCAAAACGGCGGGAGATGCCTATTTATTGAGGGTGATGTGTCAGACGCTGCACAGATGGAGATTGTCGCAGATCGGATTGCGGGACACTTCGGCAAAATTGAGATTCTGGTGAACAATGCTGGAATAAATACCAAGAGCGATAGGGTGCCGATTCACGAGTATACCTTAGAAGATTGGCACCGTATTTTGCAGGTAGACCTCACGGGTGTTTTCACGATGAGCCGTGCTGTTATCCCATATATCCTTAAATCTCATAGCAGGTCTGGTTCTGAAGACGCTACTGGACGTATTGTTAACATTAGTTCTATTGCAGGGTTGGTACCGCTGCGCTTGCAGAGTGCTTTTGTTGCGGCGAAAGCGGGTGTTGCGAATCTGACGCGTTCAATGGCGTTGGAACTTGGGCCGGAAGGGATTCTTGTAAACGCCGTTGCTCCGGGTTCGACGTTGACGCGCGGCACACAAGCACTTTTTTATGGAGAGGATGGTGCGTATACAGAAAATGCTGCGAGTCTGCTATCGCACATCCCGCTTGGGAGACCGGGAAAAACGACAGAGATCGCTGCGGCGGTGCTGTTCCTTGTTTCGCCGGATGCGAGTTATATTAACGGTAGTGTCCTTGCGGTGGATGGCGGATGGACCGCGGGGTATACACGAGATTGGTAGATGTAATTATAAAGGAGATGGAAAATGGCAAAGATTACTATGTTTAGAGGGTATCAAGGTGAACCGCCGATTCCGAAACCTGCGCATCAGGTTCAGGCGAATGTTGTCACGGTTCAGGATGGTGTACCGGTAAAGTATCCGGGTTGTGAGGGAATCGGTGTGCGTGTGGTGCATCCTGCGAACCCGAAGGCACCTGCACAAAATTTGGGTCTCGTCGTGTTTTTTGTGCCGCCGCATGTGGTTCTTGAACCGGGGAGCCATCATACGGAGGAGTGCTACCTAATTCTTAAAGGAGAGGGAGTCATGACGCTTGCGGGTGAGAAGGTGCCTGTTGAGGCGGGGACGTTCATCCATCTGCCGCCGTGGTGTGAGCACGGGATTGAGAACACAGGTGATGAATCTATGGAGGTGCTAATCTGTACGTCTCCACCGAATCCATAAATCGACTCGGAAAACCTTGTTTTTTTACATCAAATGCCTGATTTGCGGGTTACTCGTGCCTGCGGACGGGCATTTTGTGTTTTTAATTCAACTTTTTCGCCATATTTTCGTTAAATTAAGTATCTTAAGTGTTTGGAGACCACACGTTTAACCTGTGGGGGATTGATTTATGCGCGATTTTGACAGGGGAAGATCATCTCGGAGACGGTCAAGTTCTTATAGTAATGGCGGCGGGCGGCTACGGAAGTTAGACCATGAACCTCTGTCGACGACAGAAGAGGTGCCTGAACTCCTAAAAGAGCAGGCAGAGGCGCGACTGGAAGCGGGTGAAGAGATCAAGGTTTCTGTTTCGACGGATCTGCGCTTTGATGGCACCTACGGCAAGGATTGGTTGTTAATTACGAATAGGCGGCTCCTTGCTTTTAATCAGAGTGGTGTTCTCGGACACCATCTCCGAGAGGTGCCACTTTCGTCCATCGAAGATGTTGAAATCCTTGAGATGTACGGGAATAACATTCTGAAGGTAAGTACTGCGGACAACGCTTTTGAACTGGCGCGTTACTCGAAGCGGTTGACACCGAAGTTCGGTCTTGCTGTCTCAGAGTTGGAGCAATTGATACCGGAAACCGAGGCGAATTCAGAAGGTAGACCTAACGGTAGACGCGGGCGCGGTAGGCGCGGACGGGGTCCCGGTGGAATGTTCGGAGGTCCGGATAAAGGACGATGTGAGAAGTGTGGTCATCCGATTCCGAGTTGGTCGGGTGTTTGTGTCAACTGCGTTCAAAAAGGGAAGCTGATCTTTCGGCTTCTGAAGTACGCGATTCCGTTTTTGCATGTTATCGTGCCAGCGTTTCTGCTGATGATGATCATCCGGTTTGTTATGGTCTACCCGCCGATTCTTAGTAAGGAATTGATTGACACGATTCTGAAACCGGTTGAAACTGCTGTCACAGCCGGGCAGCCTCTCCCTGAAACGACGTGGGGGCACCTTCAAGGGACAGTTATTTTTTTCAGTGAGTGGTTTGACAACATACCAGTTGCTGGGACTTTTGGGCATCTCATCGTGCTTATTCTACTGATGGCAGGCGTTATGGTTTTTTCGATGGTTGCGTCATCTGTGCGCGGCTATATGATGGCATGGGTGGGTCAGAATATCACGAGACGGCTCCAAAATGAAACCTATGAACACCTGAACGCGCTCTCCATCGATTTTTTTCATGATCGGGATACCGGAAACCTCATGTCAAGGATCACGCACGATGTATCGCGGCTGCGTGATTTTATTGCGAATGGGTTGCAAGATATTATTGGTGATTCTCTCACGATCATTTTTATGTGTGCGGTTATGTTTTCTTATAACTGGAAACTTGCGCTTTGGACGTTGATACCGATTCCGTGTCTTATCTTTTTTACAATCTTTTTTGGAAGGCTGATGAGCAAGGTGTACCATGTCTTATGGAAACGGTATGCGAACATTAGTACGATTCTTGCGAGCACGATTCCAGGGGTCCGCGTTGTTAAGGCATTTGCGAGAGAAAGGTACGAGATAAACCGGTTTAACGAGTTAACGTATCAAGTGTTTACGGGTGAGATGAATGCTGCGAGACTTGGAAGTCTTTACCGTCCGATTATGACATTTATCACTTATTCGGGTACTACCATTATCTGGCTTGTAGGCGGTTGGCAAATTTTCCAAGGCGATTTAAGTATTGGTGTCCTGTTTATGTTTCAGGGATACATGATGCAATTCTTTGGTCCGGTGCGTACACTTTGTGAGATGAATGAGCGGTTTATCCGGGCGGGTACTTCTGCCGAGCGTGTATTTGAAATTATGGATACCCCTCCGAGTGTTGCGGATAAGAGCGATGCGGTGGCACTTAGAGATATTCGTGGTGCTGTTGAATTTAGAGATGTCTATTTCTCTTATGATAACGAGAAAAATGCGCTCGACGGTGTTAGTTTTACAGTGGAACCGGGTGAAATGATTGGGTTGGTCGGACATAGCGGTGCTGGGAAAAGCACGCTCATCAACCTGATTACGCGCTTCTATGACCCGAATGATGGCGCGATAATCATTGATGGTCATGACAGTCGCGACATTCAGGTTAAGGCGTTGCGTCAACAGATCGGTGTCGTCTTGCAGGATCCGTTCCTGTTCCAAGGTACAATAGCGGAGAACATCGGTTACTCGAAACCGGGAGCGTCTCGGAGGGAGATCATCGCTGCTGCGAGAGCGGCGAATGCCCACGATTTTATTGTCAAGTTTCCCGATGGTTACGACACGATGGTTGGTGAAAGAGGTGCCCGGGTTTCTGGTGGCGAACGGCAGCGTATCTCTATTGCGCGCGCAATTTTGAAAAACCCGCGTATCCTTATTTTGGATGAGGCGACTTCCTCTGTTGATACCGAAACGGAATCTAAAATCCAAGAGGCGTTGGAACGGCTTATCCAAGGACGAACTGTGTTTGCTATTGCGCATAGGCTGTCAACGCTTAAATACGCCAATCGGCTTGTGGTGCTGAAAGAGGGTGAGGTTGACGAAATCGGGACGCATGAGGAGCTTATTGAGAGAGACGGTACCTACGCGAATTTGTGTGCGAAGCAGACTGAATTGTCGAGGATTCGTGCGTGGTAATCTGGGTTTGAAGTGGGATGGCGGGGTTACAAACCCCGCCTGCAAAGGGTGGTTTCGTGACGAACCCCGCCTGCAAACGGTTTGTGATGGAAGGCTATATTTATGAAGGAAGCGATTAAAGTTACGGATGGATTAGAGTTCATTGATGCAAGCCATATCAGGATTGAGCGGAACGCGTTTGAAGAGTTGGTTGTCCAACTTCCAGACGGGACGGTTCAGACGAAAGTCGAGCCGGTGTATGCTTTTCCGGTCAGTGAAACCAGCCGATATATTTCTCTTATGGATGAAGAATCTAATGAGATCGGTATTATTGAGGATATAAAGCATCTACCACACGAGTCGCGCAAAATTCTCGTTGAGGAGTTACAGAAACGCTACTTTATGCCGAAGATTACCAAAATCAATGCGATTGAGGGACAGTTCGGGGTTACGCAGTGGGCGGTTGAAACTTCACAAGGAGATGTACAGTTCGGTTTACGTACTCGATATGATATTGATTCGCTTGAGAATGGTCGTGTCCTGATTAAGGATGCGGATGGTAACCGTTACGAAATTGAGAACTATAATAAGTTGGATCCGAAAAGTATAGCACTGCTTGAGACGCAATTATAAATTTGACCGGTGATTTATGGGATTGGTGAGATTTTCCATGATTATCGACTGGTGTTTATCACGGTAATCACTGTAATCATGGTCAATCACTGGTCGTTTTTGCTTGGGTATTTCTTCAGATACACAGAAAAGGACTCTAAAGGACAAACCCGATTGATTTAACCGCAAGGAAAGTTTAAAAAATGGAAAATGTAAGAATTGAACGTATTGAATGGGCACGTTTAATCGGCGAGCGTCCGCGGAAAGCGGGTTGCAATTCTCGGCTCGGTGAACACGGACTGCATGTCCGTCCTCCGATCGCTCGTTTAACGACAACGGATGGTGTGAGCGGTTTCGGTTTTTCGTCGATTTCGCGTGAGAAAGCGGAAGCTATCGTCGGATTTCGACTCAGTGATGCGTTTGACGCAGAAAGTGGTGTCGTTGAAGAATTCAGAATGTTAGAGTACCCGCTCTGGGATTTGGTCGGTCAGTTGGCACAGAAGCCGGTCTATGCGATGCTTTCTGGTGAGAACGGTGCGTTTCGCGCGCCGTGTTACGATACCTCGCTCTATATTGATGATTTGCACCTTGATGACAATGCTGAAGCGGCGGCACTCATCGCTTCGGAGGCTTTGGAAGGGGAAGCACGCGGGCATAACGCTTACAAAATCAAGGTTGGACGCGGCGCGATGCACATGCCTCTTGATAAAGGGACACAGCGGGATATTGATGTTATCTGCGCCGTCCGCGAGGCAGTTGGTGCTGATGCTACGATATTGATAGATGCGAACAACGGCTATAACCTCAACCTTACGAAGCGGGTATTGGGTGGTGCTGCCGATGCTAAGGTGTATTGGATGGAAGAGGCGTTCCATGAGGATGCGCGTGTCTATAGTCTGTTGAAAGAGTGGCTAAATGCTGAGGGGTTAGAAACCCGTATTGCTGATGGCGAGGGTGGTGCGTCGCCGCATCTTGTGAATTGGGCGAAAGATGGACTCATTGACATCGTTCAATACGATATTTTTCATCCGGGATTTTCACGTTGGCTTGAGTTGGGACCCGAATTGGATGCCTCCGGCGTTGGTACAGCACCGCATCACTATGGTGGTTACTACGGCAATTTTGTCACCTGTCATCTCGCGGCGAAGGTAGAACGGTTTGAGTTCACCGAGTGGGATCACGCGACGACTCCGGGTATAGATGATTCGGGCTATTCGGTATCCAACGGTTATGTAAATGTGCCACAAAGTCCGGGTTTCGGGTTGAATATAGAGGAAGTGCCTTACCAAAAAGCGCGTGAAGAGAACGGGTTTGATGTCCGCGCGTAAGAGTGTGTTCACAAAGCGTACAAGGTTGCAAGCCAAGAGGAGAACAAAATTATGGCATATTTAACGGAAGCAGACAAAACGTTTTTCAAAGAGAACGGGTATCTGGTTGTCCGCGGAGCAGTGGAACCGGAAGCGGTTGATGCTGCGCTTGATAAAGTTTGGGGAGCCCTTGACGAAGATAGGAACGACCCTGAATCTTGGATTCGTAAGGGTTATCGTACGGTTCCTGTGGGTGGCGAAGATGCTGTCCGCGGGACGCTATACGGCAATCGGGTCTTTGAGATGGGTGAAGAACTGGTTGGTAAGGACACATTAAATAGTGGTGGTGGTGCGGGACCGCATATCAACTTCCCTGACCCGGACCGAGAATGGAGGGAACCGGGGGGACACCTTGACGGTTATCATACGCCTACAAACGGCGTACCGAAAGGTGTTGTTGGGTCCTTCACGCTTGGTGCGACTGTCTATCTCGACAAAGTTGAGAAACAAGGGGGTGGATTTACAGTCTGGCCTGGAAGCCATCGGATTTGGGCGGAATATTTCAGGCATCACGATTTGGATAGCCTCCCTGGGGGTGTTGCGCCCTTTGATTTGGGACCGAGTTATGAATTTACAGGAGAGGGGGGTGATGTCTGCTTCTGGCATCATCAGATGAGCCATACTGCGGGTCCGAACTGCGGTCGTAGGGTCAGAATCGCTCTTATCAGTAGATACCGTCGCAAAGATTTAGATCAGATTAAGTTTGAGACTCCTGACGATATGTGGAAGTATTGGGAGGGGATTTCGTAAATTAGCGATCGGCAAAGAAGTTTCCAGTTACCAGTTACCAGTTGCCAGAAAAGAGAGTCTCTTTCTCACTGGTCCCTGGTTACTTGTCACTGGTTACTGATATAGGAAAATTTGGCATGGACCTCTATTTGAAACCTTCGGAGATATCAGAAATTATAGGTGTGGAAGAAGGGATCATCAGTCGAACATTAGAACGGCAAGATGCAGATATTGAACCGTTTTTACGGGTTGTGTCTGCGCGGTTAAAAGAACCTGGAGGTTCCACGCAACCACAGATTCAACTGCGGATTGACGGCCTCGCGCCGCTGATAAAAAGGCTCTCTTATAATATTCCGACGGATGATATTATTGAGAATCTCAGTTGCCAAGTTATTGATATTACATATCTGCGGGAAACTTGTGCCAAATTGGAGGCGGATACGCAAAAACTTGCTGCCGAAAATGCGGAACTTCGAGAGACGATTGAATCTTTTGATGCCGAGAGAACGGATTGGGTTTCACAAATTGAGGGTTTAAAGAATAAACTGGCAGAAGAACGATCTAAGGGTTGGATGGATCGTCTGTTGAAACGGGACCGGTGATTATTGTGATTAACCATGATTATGCAATTCTATAATCATGGCATTCATTAAAATCGCTGGTCAAAATCGCTATGACGAAAAGAAAACGGAATCAACTGCTTGCAATCGGTTTTTTTGTTTTTGGTATTGTTTTTCTGTATATAGATGGTATCTCCGTGTTGCCTTCTGTTGTTCTGGAGAATGCTGTCCTGCTGAAAGGCATTGCGTTCGTGTTGCTGAGTGTTGCTGCGATTCTCGGTGGGACTGCTTTTGAGAACAGACAGCGGATAGCCGTTATATCGGGTGTCGGTTTAATTATTGGACTCGGATTTCTCTATCTCCCTATCCCTGCGGTTCTGCGCGGTTCTGCGTTTCATCTTCTGTTTGCTGGTGCGATTGCGTTTGGGATGACGACATCAGCGAAGCGGCTTGCGACGATCGGTTCAGCACTCTTCGCGTGTCTCGGCATTATTTTTCTCTACCAACCTTTTTTTCCGTCGCTTGACGGTACTGCTCTACACCTGCTCCTTCCCGGTATACTTGTTTTTTCGATTGTCTTTTCAGAAAAAACGGTGTGTGAACGCCTATCTGTCGGCTTAATCACACTGGGTTTGGTTGCGCTCTGCCAACCGTTTTTCATACTGTTTTTTGAAACCGGTTTCCAGTTGTTGCTTGCTGGCTTAACGGGTTTTATTGTTGCGGCGCATCGTTAGATAATCGGACTGTCAAATCGGTTTTGCAGAGGTCTCCTTGTCAAACAGAAGTTATAGTTCCCAGACGAAAAGCGTTGTCATAGTGGGTGCGGGTATCATCGGTGCCGTGCTCGGTTATCATCTATCGCGGCGCGACGGTATTGCTGTGACGCTTTTGGAACGTGATGTCCCCGGTGCGGGTGCGTCCGGTCACTCTTTTGCGTGGGTGAATGGGTTCGGCAAAGACCCGCGCGAGTACCATACCCTCAATCGGCGTTCGTTGGATATGTGGTATCGGTTGGCATACACTTTGGATGCAGATGCCGGCATCCGTTACGGCGGTGAAATGCGGTGGGAAAATAATCCGCATCGCGCGGCGCAGCTGCGTCAACGTGTCCGACAGATTCAGACGTGGGGGTATCCGTGCCGTTTAATCACGCGTGCGGAAATGTTGGCACTTGAACCACACCTACACCCTGGTGATGTCCTTGCAGCGTCTCTCTCCGAGGCGGATATCCATATCGAAACGGATATATTTATTGATGTCTGTCTCCGGCGTGCGTGCGAAGCGGGTGCGGTTGTGCATTCACAGACAGCGGTTACCGGATTTGTTGTTCGCGATGGTAGCGTCGTCGCAGTTAAAACTGTCGATGCCGAGTTTCCGTGTGATGTTGTCGTTTTGGCGAGCGGTGTTCAGACGACCGAACTGGCATCTCTGGCACAAGTGCAGATTCCACAACAACGGAGTCCCGGTATTGTTATTAAGACGACACCGTGTGCTGCGGTTTTAGACACCGTAGCGGTTATCCATGCCCCGGCTACAGATGAGGATCATCAACATCTCCACCTTCGGCAACTCTCTGATGGAAGTCTGAGAATCGGACAGGGGACGCAAGAAGGGATAAATCGTGACGACTCGCAACGGCATGCGGATGCGCTGCTTGAGCGTGCGAGAACGTATCTGCCGACAATAGGGGATGCGCAGGCGATTCCGACACCCGTCGGTTATCGTCCGATGCCGCTTGATGGGTTTCCGGTACTCGGATTCACGGAATCGGTACGGAATCTATATGTTGCGCTCATGCACAGCGGTGTGACGTTGGCACCTTTGGTGGGTGAAATGGCGACGTTAGAAATCGTGGATGGTGTTCGGGTGGATTGGTTTGCGCCTTATCGTCCAGAACGGTTTAGTCTGCGTTCCAATGGTTAATAGAGTCGTAAGTTTTCGTCTTGAATGTATTTAACTCTTCATATTTTTCGGTGTACGCTTTTACTAAATCTCCCTTCCGAAAACCTGGGACAGCCGTGCCACACTCCTGTGCCAAATGTTCGTAATCAATCTCCATCAAACGTGCTAAGACGGTAGAGTTGTTCGCTTTTAAAAGTATCCACTGCTTATTTCGTTCACACTGCTTTTCGTCTGTCTCTCTACGGGAATAGTCTTGCCACCCTTGACACGGCACGGCGAAATCAAACGGGTTCTGAAAGACCTTTAAAGCGTCAGGTGTGTTGTTGTACTGCCACATCTGGAAATCTTTGTGTTGAATGGGTAACGGTTTGTATTGGCGCATGTCGTGATGTGCGGTTGGTAAACGTGTCCATATCTGAAATTCTGTGTTTACTGCGTAAGACTTGCCTGTACTGAGGTGGAAGGCATCTCTCGGTAGTGGCAATTGACTGATGAAGTGCATGTCTGGGTTAAGCTTTTTGTGGGTGTTGAATTTACGGAAATTGACTGGGACAATAAACGCGACGGTGTCTGCTAAGCGAGCTGCGTGATTAAAGAAGGCTATTGCTAATTTTCCACGTTTGCCGAAAGGTGGGTTGCCGATGATTGCGGTCTCTCTGGGCGCGGATCGGAGATCGGTGAGTTCAAAAAAGTCTTGAGGTTTCACGTCATCGCATTTCGGTACGAGGTCGATACCGAGCCGTCTCTGCTGTGGTAGGAGTTTGTAGAATACGCCATTGCCGGCAGCGGGTTCAATAAAGAACATATCGTTCGGGTTTCGGTTTAGTTTCACGAGTGTATCGGTGAAGTGTTCCCAGCACGTCGCTGCGATTTCTGGTTTTGTGTAAAACTGATCGAGTGAATTTTTCACAGTTTTTTGCCTTTTAGAATTATGGCGATTGGAGAAGATAGATAGGAATTACGCAATTGTTTATGTGTTATCTTTGGTGGGCGGGGTTACAAACCCCGCCCGCAACCTTTTAGAATTATGGCGATTGTAGTAAAAAGGTCTGCGCGCCCAAATGTATTTTAGTTATTCAAAGAGTACCAATTCACCGTCTTTGACGATTAAGATTTTCGCGTCGTACACGGCATCTCCGTCGGTATTGAAAGAGAACGAACCGAGGATTGTGTCGAGGTTGTTGATATTCGCCAATGCGTCCCGAATTGAGAAGGCATCGGTTGATTGTGCGTTCGCGATGGCTTCTGCGAGGATATGGAGTGTCGCATAGGAACGCGCGGTGTAGTTGCTTGGTTGCGTTCCGAATTTCTCGTTATAACTATCGAGAAAGGCTTGATTTCCTGGTGTGTTAACAGCCGCAGCCCACCCTACAAAAGTCATCGCACCTTCGGCAGCTGCGCCTGCGGCTTCGACATCTGCTGCAGTCAATGTGCGCAATATAAGGGGAGCAGTTATACCGAGTTGATGTGCTTTGGTTAGTATTCCGACTTTTTCTGGTGGTAGAGATGAAACAAAGATAACATCAGGATTCAACTCGTGTATTCGGGTTAATTGTTCAGAGAAGTCGGTATCGCCGCTCTGGAAGGTCTCGGTGATGACGACTCCAATTCCTTTGGCAGTGAGTACTTCCTGAACTGCTGCTTCGGCATCTATAGAGAAGGCATCAATTTCGTCATAGAGTGTTGCAGCATTTTGGTAGCCGAGTTTCGCGTGTGTTATTTCAATACCGTTGGGGATAAGTACATCTGTAGCGAGTGCGACACGGAAGCCGAAATCGTTGAGCGCGCTGATACCGCGTGCTGAGGATGTCGGACTTATCACTACGACCTGATCTTCTGCGATTGGGAAAGTCACTTCGGCTTGACCTGATGTCGCAGGTCCGAGGATAACAGACACGCTATCTTGGTGAATCAATTTATTGAAAGCCTCAACTGCTCCTTCCAAGGTACTCTGATCGTCCTCAACGATAAACTTGAACTTTGGGATATTGGGTCGTGTGGTGTTGATTTCGGCATACGCTAAATCAAAACCTTGCTGTATCGGTGGACCAAATGCATCGGCGAATCGTCCTGTTAAAGGTAGGACAACACCGATTGAGATTTCTTCTCCCGGTTCTGGCATCTGGGGTGCAGGTTGGGTAATTTGTGTGACTCGTTCACAGGCAGACAGTCCTGCAATCAAGAGGATAACTACGGATAGACATGTGAATGTTATGATTTTTTTAGTGTTCATAAAACTCCTTTGATGGCGCACAGTGTGTGGCTATTCGTTCGTTTATGAATAGAATAACATATATTGTGTGCTTTCCACTATAATTGTCCTTATTATATCATTTTCCCTGTGAAAATCAAATTAAAACGGTTTTCGCCTTAACGCCTATATTCTACCAGGGTTATTTATAGTAAAACCTACAATTAACGAGACATCTATAGAAGGCGGGGTTACAAACCCTGAAGAAACACCCCAGCAAAAACCCTGCAACGGGGACGGTTTGTTTTTCTTTAAAGTGTCTTTTTATTTCTTGGTTTTACTATAGTTTTAAACAAATTGTCGGGTTGTCTAAATTTTTGGATTTTCCTTTTCAGTCCCGGTGCGGTTACAAACCGCACCTACCGGGCCTGGGGTGTCAAAATTGGACGAAAAAGTTGAAAACTAAATCGTCCTGGTAGAAAGGGAATAAAAACTTGACTTATGCGTATATGTGTGGTATTATTATAGTAATCGGTGTAGGCAGAACGTTGGTAGCGTTCTGCCACCTACTACCAATAGGACACCGAAAACTTCATACACCGAGGATACCCTTATGTTACGCGGACACAAGATAGCCTTAAGACCGACGGCTCGCCAGCGTCGGTGGTTTGCTATGCAGTGCGGTTACGCGCGTGTGGCATATAACGACGCTTTGCACGATTGGAACCATGGCGCGGAATTAGGTGATTTGCGTAAGCGATTTAACGCTATCAAATACGGTAAATATCACTGGTGTAAGGACATGGATCAGCGAGCGGCGATGTATGGCATTATGAGCCTCGAAGACGCAATCCTCCGCTACCGTAAGGGACAAAACAAGCGCCCAAAACGCAAACGGCATAATGCCCGCCAATCTTATAGCATGGAAGGCGCGAAGGTAAAGATCACCGATAACGCTATCAAACTCCCTAAAATCGGCTGGGTATCCATGCACGAAAGGCTACGTTTCAAAGGTAAAATCAAGCGTGTTACGATATCAAGGACAGCACATTGTTGGTTTGCCAGCGTTCTTGTCGAGACGGACGCTATTATAGAGGCAGCAGCCCCTACCTCGCCCGTCATCGGCATAGACGTAGGTATCAACACACTCGCCACACTTGACAACGGCACGAAGTATGATAACCCGCGACCGCTAAAACGTTATGAACGTAAACTCGCACGAGAGCAACGTAAACTAAGCCGTAAGGAATACGAGTCAAATAACTGGCATAAACAGAAACTAAAAGTGGAACGCATTCACTACCGCATATCGTGTATCCGAGAGGACGCACATCATCAAGCGACTACCGCTATAGTTAGAAATGCCAGCAAAATTGGTATCGAAACGCTTAGAGTGACGAACATGGTAAAAAATCGTAAGTTAGCAAAAGCCCTTAGCGATTCAGCGTTAGGCGGATTCCTTGCGATGCTGAAATCTAAAGCCGATGCTCTCGGCATAGCAATCGTGGAAGCACCGCAGTTTTTTGCATCGTCTAAAACATGCAGTAATTGCGGGCATAAGAAAAAAGAGTTGGCGTTAAGTGAACGCGTCTATCATTGCGAATCCTGCGGATATACCGTAGATCGCGATATAAACGCCGCCATTAATTTAAGAACCATCGCGGTGGGTAGCACCGAGATGTAAAACGCCTCTGGACTCTGTAGGCTACTTATGCTTTGAGCATAAGGGGGTCAGGCAGTAAAGGGAATGAGGAACTGCACTGATATACGGGTTTCTTCTGTAATATTCAGTGAAAGGATAACAGTAATATGACAACAGAAGTAAAATCGAGTGTCCGCTGGGGGATTCTCAGTACAGCGAATATCGCTACGAAGGTTGCCCGTGCGATCCATCTTGCAGGAAATGCGGATTTAATTGCGGTTGCGAGTCGGACAGAGGCACGCGCTGCGACATGGGCAGAGAAACACAGCGTCCCTACGGCTTATGGGACTTACGATGCACTCCTCGCTGATGATTCACTTGATGCGATTTACATTCCATTACCGCCATCACTTCACACGGAATGGACGATCAAGGCAGCGGAACACGGTAAACACGTCCTTTGTGAAAAACCGCTTGCTGCGAATGCTGCCGAGGCGAGTGCTATGGCGGATGCGTGTCGTCAGAACGGTGTACAACTGATGGACGGTGTTATGTGGGTGCATCATGAGCGTACAGCGGCGATGAAACAGAAATTAACGGATGGTGCGCTCGGTAGACTGCGCCGAGTGACGGCGGCGTTCACTTTCAATTGGGATACGATTCCGGTTGGGAATATCCGTACAATGAAGGAATTCGCAGGCGGGAGCCTCGGCGATTTAGGTTACTATTGTGTCCGTGCGATTCTTTGGGCGTTTGAACAGATGCCGACACAGGTCTTCGCGACTGCCCGCTACAAGGTGGGTGTCGATTTCAATCTCGCTGGTATCCTCTGGTTCGACGATGAACGTATTGCGACTTTGGATTGTGGGTTCGACACGGGACTCCGAAAGTGGTTTGAAGTGGCAGGCACGCGTGCCTCAATTGTGTGTGATGATTTCACTGTCCCGACCTCCGAGGATACTGCCCGGTTTTGGGTTCACGGTTCCGATGGAAACGAGCAGAATACCGTTGATGGGTGCATCCAAGAGGTCGAGATGATTGAGCGGTTCTCTCAGATTGTGCACTCTGGAAATCTTGAGGCGGAATGGTCGGATGTTGCTGTTAACACGATGCGTATTTGTGATGCGCTGCTTGAATCAGATCGGCGAAAAGAAGTCGTTAAATTGTAAGGAGAATTGCATGAAGATTACAAGTATTGAGACTTTTGTTGTGGATGCGGGGTGGCGACCTTGGACGTTTGTGAAGGTGGAGACCGATGAAGGGGTTACCGGCTACGGTGAATGTAGTGATGGCAGGAATCCTAATGGCGTGGTAGGGACTATCAAAGACCTTACGCCGCTGCTCGTCGGACGGGATCCGCGTGCTTATGAGATGCGGTTTTGGGACATGATTCGCGGTTCTCGACAAAGCCCTGGTGGTATTGCGGCAAAGGCGATCGCTGGTATTGAATGCGCACTGGTGGATATTAAAGCGAAAGCGTTGGGAATCTCTGTTGTGGAGTTGTTCGGTGGACCGACGCGCGACGATGTGCGTGTCTATTGGTCTCACTGTGGGACTTCACGTGTCCGCAACTATGAACTCATCGGGGTGCCGCCACTAAGAACGATGGATGACATCGCTGCATTGGGGCGCGAGGTCGTTGAGAAGGGGTACACGGCTCTCAAAACGAACATTGTTATTCCGGGGGACCCTGCTTCCGTCTATTTTAGTGGCTTCGGCGGCGGATCGGGTACGACGGATGGCAACGTAACGTCTCAACTTCTACGGCACATTGAAACCTTAATCGGTACTTTCAGAGAGGCTGTCGGACCGGATATTGGTATCAATCTTGACTTGAACTTCAATTTCAAACCGGAGGCGTGCATGCGTATCGCTAAGGTGCTGGAGCCGTTCGATATGCTATGGTTGGAGATTGATATGTACGATCACGAAGCGATCCGTCAAATCAAGGATTCCACGACGACGAAGATCTGTACGGGCGAGAACCTCTATTACATGCGCGAATATCTCCCTTATTTTCAGTGTCGTGCTGCCGATGTTTTTATGATAGATGTGCCGTGGAACGGGTTTGCGCCGTCTAAGAAGATTGGCGATCTTGCGGATGTGTTTCAGTTGAACGTTGCGCCGCATAACTATTATAGTCATCTCGCGACTTATATCAGTGCGAGTCTTTGTGCGGTCCTGCCCAATGTGCGTATCATGGAGATTGATATTGATGATGTCCCGTGGAAGGAGGATTTGACGACGCACGTTCCAGAGATTGTGGACGGTTATATGAAGACTCCGACGCGTCCGGGGTGGGGGACAGAATTAAATGAGGAGGTAGTTAAGGCGCATCTTTGGGATGACCGGCGAGGTGATTGGTGATAAGACTATAGCTGTGAATCAGATGCCTAATCCTTCGTCAATTTCGCGTTGATAGGTATTGATGGATTCGTCTAACATCCGATCCATCTGGACGATTTGTCCGGTGGCACCCGATTCGAGGATAGCATAAGAGACGGCGACAGAGCGTGTGCCTTGGTAGGCATCGACTTCGATTTCTCTGTTTCCAGCGATGGCTTCAGCAAATTCACCATATTCCATAGCGATATTCTTCGCGTCGCCTTGGGCAAAGCTGTAGTTCCATAGCCGGTCTCCGCCGAAGAGGTCTGCTGTGACAGCGTCCAATCGAAAGTCTGGCACGAGGTCCAGGATTCGTTGGTCGTCGATTGTTCCGTGTCCGTCAATATTGAGGGTAATATTCCCGCCGCCTCGGTCGCCGGGAAGTTTCATAGAACCTCGGGACCCGTGAATTTGTCGGAGCCATGTGCCTTGTCCCCAGGCTGCGTGATCTTCGATGTATTGTGCGACGGCACCGTTTTTGAAGGTGAGTGTGGCGTAAGCGGCATCCTCGGCGGTTGCCTCAAATTCGGCGGGCATCTCACGTTGCCATTTCGTGTAGACACCAGCAGGATTGGAGCCGGATTCACCGGTTACTGCAGCAGAATTATGTCGGATGGGTTCATGGAGTCGGGTTTGCGCGTAGACGGTATCGATTTCGCCGAGTAGGTACTCCATCATATCGGCGTAATGAACGCCGACATCGAGGAGTACACCGCTCTGGTTTTTCTGATGTCGCCAGACAGAGATAAGCATTCGGTTTGCGCCGCCGATTGCGTGATGCATGAGGAATCGTGGTGTGCCGATAACCTCTGCGTTGAGCAGTGCTTTTGCGAGTCTGTTGATAGGGTCGCGTCGGTAGTTCTCAGCGACGCTGAGGATAGCGTCAGATGCGTCAGCGGCACGACGGATGAGGTTACACGCGCGGACAGTTAGCCCCATCGGTTTTTCGACCATGGTATGCCAGCCGCGTTCAAGTGTTTCAATCGCCACGGTGTGATGATACGGTGGTGTGGTTGTTACATCAACGGCATCTACACCGACTTCAGCGAGTTCTTCAAGGTTTCCAACAACGGTAGGCTTTTCACCGAAACGTTCTTCTGCTTGTGCGGCAAGCGATTCGGCGTTTGCCTGGACGGGGTCGCATGCTCCGACGAGTTGAAACCGTTGCCAACCTGCCTGATGGAGTTCAGCTAACCCATACATGTGGCGGTGTCCCATCCCACCACATCCGACGATCGCCAATCTAATTTTGTCCATATTACGTCCCCTTGTTCGTGCCTGCGTTTTTCTATATGCCTTCTCTCGATTTTAGGACTGCTTCTAACCGCTTAAGGTCTGCTTCCATTTGTGTCGTGTTTTCACGGTAGTATCTGGCACGGTTGCGTACTTTATTTGCGTACTGTTTACCTCTGCTGACGAGCGGCCCGTCTATCCGTACTTTGCCGGGACCGACGTTATAAGCACCGAGTGCCAAAGTCAGGTTACCTTTGTACTTCTCTAAAAGCATCTTGAAATAAGCGAGACCGGCGTGCAAGTTTTTGTACGGGTCAAATCGTTCATCTATATTGGCATTAAGTGTTGGTTCCCGTTTATCTTGGTACTGTGGCACCTTAAGTCCGAGGTCGCGTGCGGTAGCTGGCATCACCTGCATTAATCCGGCGGCTCCATTCTTAGATACGGCGAGTGGATTAAAGTTAGATTCAGCGTAAATAATGGCGAGCATAAGTGGTAAGTCAATATGGTATTCTGTCGCGATTTGGACGCTCAGATACTCTCCCTTTGTCTGTCCTGGTAGCTCGGTTTCAATTTGTGTTTCGGATGTTGGTGTGCTCGCTCCATTTTTTTCTGGTATGACAATCAGGGGTTTAGGTATTGATGTTGCTATCGTCCTTGAGCCTGTCGCGTTAGATTTTTGTTCTTGTTTGTTAGCCTGAGAAGTATATCCAGTATTTTGTATTCCGTTGAAAGACATCCCTATTGAGATGAGGTGTCTGTGTTCGAGATTTTCCTGATTGAGATAGGTGTAATTGAATTCTTTTCCTGATTGGTTGAGTGAAAACCCGACACGCCATGATTGGAATGGAAGTTCATCGTTAAAGGCAAATGTTGACCCGACGTGTGCGGCGATTGTTTTGTTTCCGATTTCTATGCTTGTTCCGAAGTGGGACGGTGCGATGTCAAATCGGTTGTGCCATCGTATGATTGGATGGGGAGTAAAGACGGCTCCGATAGCGAGCTGCTGGTTGAAGGTTTGTAAGACGTATCCATCTGTGTGTCGGATGTTTACACCGGCAATATCGCGTAGTCGGATCCCGATAGCGAGGTGGGGGTTAAGTTCTGTGAGTAGACCGACATCGTAGTTTGGTGCCCAGAGGCTTCCGTAGTAAGGTGCGCGGCTGAATCCTGTGCTGGCACCGATTTGGAGCGATCCGAGTCTTCTGGCATAAGAGAAGAGTGCCTGATTATTTCCGAGTTCAAAGCTGCCGATTGGGTTTGCGGCGTGCTTGAGTAGGAAGCGGTCATTGGCGTTTAGGTCAATGAAATTGATCCCGAATGTTCCGATAGATTGGATAGGATAAGCGAAGGAGACGGCACCTTGGGATAGGTCGTATATGATGTTCCCGTGTTGCAGGGCAGCAAGCCCTGCGGGGTTCCAGAGGGGGCTTGTTGCGTCGTCTGCACTCCCTATAAATGCCCCACCTAACCCGATTCCGCGTGTACCGACTTCTGGTCTCAGGTCAAGCGGGTCTGATAATGTGTTTTTTTGACCGAGAAAATACGTGAATAGAAGAAAGACAGTCGCTACGAGTAGCAGACACCATTTACGGTATGGTAATGTACTTAGTTGGTTTTTCACTTCTGCCTTTGTACCTAATTTCAAAGTGTAAGTGGGGTCCGGTAGATATTCCGGTATTTCCGGACAATCCGATGACCTTACCTTGACTTACAATTTGCCCGACTTTTACCCTGATGCGCGACAAATGCCCATACCATGTCGTAAAGTTGTCTTCATGTTCTATTCCGACGAGTTTTCCGTAGCCGCCCCTGCGTCCTGCGAATATAATTCTACCGGCTTTGGAGGCGTAGACGCGTGTGCCGACAGCGGCACGTAAGTCTATCCCATCATGCATCCTGTAACGACCTGTAACAGGATGGGGTCGATAGCCGTATTTCGAGGTAAGGACTAACGGGATTCGGAGCGGATCACTGAACCCGAAGGCACCGTCGTAGGGTATCCGAATTTCTGTGCCGATCTGTAGACTGCGAGGCGAAGAAATTGTGTTTAGTTTTTGTAGGTCTTTCCAATCAACGTTATGGCGATTCGCTATACCGATCAAAGTATCCCCAGGTCTAACCTGATACATGATTTCTTTAAGGGCGAATGCCTTGCTCGGTATACGTAATGTTTTCCCGGTTTGTATACGGTGTGCTGATTTAATGCTGTTTGCTTGGATAATTGATTTGACCGGTACTTTGTACTTCTGTGCGATTTCCGACAACGTTTCACCTTTTTGGATCATGTGCTGATGGAAACCGGCGGCAAATGCTATTCCAGGGAGTGCCCCTATAAGCAAAACAGTTATAAATGTAAAAGTGTGAATTGACCTTCTCTTCATCTCTTGCCTTAAAAATAATACAATAGCGTCAAATTCTGTAGTGTTTTTAAGCGGAGCAGATGTTGCTCATGTAGACAGATTTCCACTGCTATTAACTAATTTCTGACGGTTAGTAAAACGTTTTTGGTGTCTGTAAAAATTTGCGTATCAGTCTCAATTCCGGTGGAGCCGACTGAGACGACCTCGCTGATTACAGTTACAACCAGTTGAATAACTTCGACTTGGACGTTATCTCCATTTAACGATTGTGGTGCTGTCCAAGTAACAGGATTTTCGGTGCTTGCCGAAAGTTCACCAAATTGGGTAATGTTGAGCCAGTTCAGTGTGACACTGGTGCCTCTAACCTCTTTTAGTGAAGCGGTCAGTTCTACTGCCTCACCGGGTTGTACCGTTTTCTTGGTAACGGTAATTTTTACGTCAAGGTCGGTAATCTGTTGTGGTTCTGCCACGTCCTGGGCTTGTGTAAGTACAACGATATCCTCTGTCATTTCACCTTTTTCTTCTGTTGTGACCGTTTCTGATTCCGACACAGGATTTTTTAGGTTGCTACCGCCACAACTTGTTAAACTCAGGACAATCCCTATTAGGAAAATGTAAATCCCTATTAGGGACATGTAGAAAACCATGTCAATTCGAGATATTCTCATGCCGCTGTCCTCTCTTCATATTCGGATCGTGTGGAACATTTTGGTTTGTCAAGAAATAACGAATAATGAAGAGATTAAGTTACAAAATAGGTATTTTCAGCGCAAGAGAATTAGGCTGAGGGTTTGACCCCAGCCTAAATTTCGGTTAGTTTCCGGCGTTTTCTAATTCTTGGCGCAGGAATGCGATAATATCTGCGACCTGTTGGTCGCTGAGGATATCAGGTGCATAGAAAGGCATGAGTACGCCGCCCCCACGGATTTTAGTTGCCCAACGTTCGAGTGTTGCATCGATATTCCGAGGCGGTCTGGTTCGGATGAGTTGGGGTCCGATACCGGCTTTATAGGGTGTCGGGTGGCAGACGACGCATGCGCGTCCGAAGAGTTGCCATCCGTTTTCAGCGTCGCCGGTCATAGCGGCGAGTTTTTCCCCGGCAGCCTTTTTGGCTTCGTCATCTAACATTGCTATTTCAAATTGGGGACCTTTGTTATCGCCGGAGATCGCTTTGAAATATGCCATGAGTGCTTCAGCGTGTTCTTCAGGAATTGCGGTTGGGTCCACTTCGGGACCTGGTATTCGCTGTAAGAAGTGTTGGTAGCAGAAACCGCCGCCGCCTGCTGCGCGTTCAAAGATGTCGGCTGAGATCATTCCACCTTTTGCCTGTCCGCGGTGTGGGACACCGATCATACTGTGTCCAGCGCGAATGACACCATCTGGTTTTGCTGCTTCGTCAAAATCTGCGTGGCAATTTGCGCAGGCAAGTCCGGTGGCATAGCCTTTTACTTTACCTGGTTTGATTGTTCCTTTAAAAGTTGGATCGTGAAAAAGTTCGCGCCCCAGTTGCGCTTTGTCTGACATTTGTGCTTGTGTGAAGAAGATAAATGCCGTGATTAAAACGCCACATAGGGCAAACGAAACGAATTTACGCATTATAAACCCCCTCTTAGTAATGTACTCTAAATATTATAGCAAATAATTCAAATTATGTCAACAAAAAATTACATAAAAAGTGCTTTTCATCAAATATTGCGGTGCTGTATGGTATTTATCGTCGGTTGGAGGCGTTTAGGTTGATTCCAACACGGCGATATAGGGTAGATTCCGATATTGTTGTGCGTAGTCAAGTCCGTATCCTACGACGAAAACATCTGGCACCTGAAAACCGATATAGTCGATAGTGACAGGTACTTGACGTTTAGCCGGTTTATTAAGGAGTGTGCACACCTTAAGGGTTTTCGGTTTCAGTGTCCATAGGTGTTCACAGAGAGTCTCCAAAGTTTGTCCGGTATCCACAATATCCTCAACGATGAGGATATGTCGCTGTTTGAGATAATTGCTGCCGCCGTGAATAAGTTCGACTGCCGATGGTTGTGTGCTGTTGTGATAACTCGTGAGTTGTACAAATTCAAAGCGGATTTGTACGTCTCTGCTGGCGTTTTCAAGTTGTGCCTCGAAGATAGCACGAGAGAGATCAGCGAAAAATATGACGCTCCCTCTAAGTACACCGAGGAGTACTAATTCTTGATTTTCATAATCGGCAGAAATCTGTGCGCCGAGTTCGCGAATGCGTTTCTGTAGGCACGATTCAGAGATAAGAACAGATTTAGATAGCGGTTTCGTTGCTGTTGGCATAATTTAGGTAGAGATAGCGTTGCGTGTGCGGTTCGATCTTGAAGGGTTCACTGGTCGTATAACCGACAACCCACAAGATCACATCGCCGCAAACAAGGAGTGGAATGTTGTCTCGTTCGTGGCGAGGTACCTTTGCGTCTATGAAAAAATCTTTAATTTTTTTTCTCCCTTGCATACCATAGGGTTGAAACCGATCGCCTTCTCGTCGATTACGCAGCGTAAGCGGGAGTGCTTCCTCGAACGGTTCTGCAAGTATTCTTAACATTTCATAATCAAATATTGCTTCAAATTTGCCGTCAGGGAATGTCCGTTTTCTATTAGATATTACATTCCCAAATTCTACGGTAATTTTTGCGTTTAAAGCCGCGATATATGTTTCACCAACAGTGGTGATTGGATAGGAAAAATTTCCTATTTCAGCTGTTTTTTGCTCGAAGATGAGACGTTGATATGCACGCCGAAATTGTAAACCGTTTGGAAGTGGCAGGACAGCATTAGGGGTTTCGCCTTCAATAAGACTTAGCATTGCATTGCAGTGTGGGAAATAGAGGTCACTCGTGGCACCTAACATTTGAGAGACACTTTGCCGGAGGATTCGTCTTTGCAGTGCGAGATGGTGCTGTCGAAATTTTTCCCTATCAAGGGTAATAGTCTCTTGCGAGACTTGTATTTGGCACGTTTCAAATGCTGTGCGGGCGATTGTATCAAAGTATTCCGCTTCAGTACCTAATACATCGGCAGTGCGGCTTAATGCGGCTCTGATATTCGGATTATAATTGTTCGCGAGCCTCGGTATCAACTCGTGGCGGATATGATTACGAAGATAGTATGTATCCGTGTTGGTTGCATCCTGTCGCGGGACAACATCTATAGAATTCAGAAACGTCACAACCTGTTGACGTGTAAGTTCTATCAGAGGTCTAATAAATTTCCTATCCCTGACAGGACTAATGCCTTTCAATCCGTCGGTTCCGCTTCCGCGGATGAGGTTCATTAGAACCGTTTCGGCGATGTCGTCTTTTTGGTGTCCTAAGGCGACTTTCGTCGCGTCGGTTTCCGAACAGACGGAATCGTAGAATTGGTAGCGTGCCTTGCGTCCGGCGGTTTCTACAGAGAGTTTCCACTGTTTTGCCAAACGGAACACATCTGCCTGCTCAATAGTGCAAGGCAGATTTAGGTGTTCTGCGTGTTGTCGGACGAAGTCTGCGTCTGTGTCTGCCTCTGGGCGGAGGCAATGGTTTAGATGAACAACGTGCAGATGACATTTGAGTTTCTGGCGTAAAGCGTGCAGCCCGTATAGGAGTGCGAGCGAATCTGCGCCGCCTGAGACTGCGACGAGTACAGTTTCACCGTCCATGATCATTTTATGCTGTCTTATGAAGCGGTGCATCTGGTAGACGAAGTCGGTTGTCATGAGGTCGCCAATTTTTTCCATTCCCGGTAACGGACGGGGAGTCCGGTGTTTCAAACTGTGCCGAAAGGCGATGCCGGTGCGGAGAGTCGAACTCCGGACAGCACGATTATGAGTCGTGTGCTCTAAACCACTGAGCTACACCGGCGCGTTTTGGGATGGGTTCCAGAAACTATGAAGTTAAGGGTATTGTTTGTATGCTATTGTCGATGTATCAAAGAACGGATGCGGGTTGAAAAGATTGCAGGGGGGGGATTTGAACCCCCGTCCTCCGGGTTATGAGCCCGACGAGCTACCTGGCTGCTCTACCCTGCGGCAAGAATATTATTTTCAATCATGGTCGAGGAGGGACTTGAACCCTCACACCTGTTTAGGGCGACGGATTTTAAGTCCGTTGTGTCTACCGATTCCACCACTCGACCGAAATAATATTAATAGTATACTCTATCTTTCGGGTGTTTGTCAACTTTTTTTGACTTTATTTTTCAAAAGGCGTTGATTCTACTATGTTCGCGTGGAATTGTATGCTGTTTTTCTGGCGATGTAAGGGTGTCCTGGGGAAACTGGGGTTTCTTAAGGACTTGACTTTTTTTTTCAAATCGCATATTATAGGGTATTATGAAAAATGTTAAACTTGCATCAGGACACGAAGTACCAATATTGGGCTTGGGAACTTGGCAGCTGAGAGGTCGGCAGTGCGAACGCATCATCAAAGAAGCCGTTGATTTGGGCTATACGCACATCGACACAGCGTGGATGTATCAAAACCAACGCGAGATTGGGAATGCCCTTCGCGAGGTGCCTATTGACCGCGAAGCTATTTTTCTTACGACTAAAATTTGGCACACGCATCTCAAACATGCTGAAGTTCTTTTCCAGTTTGAAGAGTGTCTCAGCGATTTACAAATGGATTATGTTGATCTGTTATTGATTCACCATCCGAGCAACTCTGTTCCAGTTGTTGAAACTTTTGAGGCTTTCCAAAAGCTTTACGATGCAGGACAAGTCAAAAGCATCGGTATCAGCAATTTTAGCATTGCTCAGGTTGAAGAGGCGTGTGAAGTTTCAGAGCTTCCGATTTGCACGAATCAAGTGGAGTATCATGTTCGCAGGAACCGGTCAGAGCTGAAAGATTATTGCCATGCGCGTGATGTTATCATGACAGCGCATCGCCCTCTTGCTGTTGGTAACCTTGCTGGTGATGTAGTATTAGGCGAGATTGGTAAGCAGCATGGAAAGACCGCAGCACAGGTTGCGTTAAAATGGTTAATACAGCAGGGGATCATCACAATCCCTAAATCGGGTTCAGTCCCGCATTTACGGGAGAATTTGGATGTCTTTGATTGGGAGTTGACCGATGCGGAGATGCAAACGCTTGATACCGAAATGTAGGGGCAAATAGCGCAATGAAGCAGATTCGCAAAAGACACCCCCTTATATGAAGTTTCAGAAAATAAATCGGTAATTGGGCGAGGTTACAAACCTCGCCTGCAGTGGAGGATACCGGTCTCGGACACAATACGGAATTACCGAATTAATAAATTAAACTTCATTCAAGGGGGTAGGCGAGTACGCCGCAAGATGGAGAGCGGACTCGAGAAACGGACGTTAAGTTTCAGATCCGCGTTATTTAACCGCAAGGTATAATTATAAAAATGAAATTTGGACTGTTTTATGAGCATCAGATTCCGCGTCCGTGGTATGAGGGTGCGGAGCATAAGTTATTTCAAGATGCGTTGGCGCAGGTAGAGCTCGCTGACAAACTTGGTTTCGATTATATTTGGGAGGTGGAGCATCATTTCCTTGAGGAGTATTCGCACTCTTCTGCGCCGGAGGTGTTTCTTGCGGCTTGCAGTCAGCGGACGACACAGATTCGGTTGGGTCATGGAATTGTATTGATGCCGCCGGCGTACAACCATCCTGCCCGTGTTGCGGAACGGATTGCGACGCTTGACCTCGTATCAAATGGACGCGTAGAGTGGGGAACGGGGGAGTCTGCTTCGCATATAGAGCTCGGTGGTTTCAATGTTGATCCGAAGCATAAACGCGAGATGTGGGCGGAGTGTACGCGTGAGACGGCAAAGATGATGACGCAGTCGCCGTATTCTGGGTATGACGGTCAGTATTTTTCGATGCCGCCGCGGAATGTTGTGCCGAAACCGTTGCAGACACCGCATCCGCCGCCGTGGGTGGCATGTTCAAGTCGTGATAGCCTTCGTTTTGCAGCAAGGTATGGACTCGGTGCATTGACTTTCGCGTTTGTCGATGCAAGCGAAGCCAAATTTTGGGTGGAGGAGTATTACGAAATTTTTGAGAAGGAATGTGAACCGCTGACGCAGCGGGTCAACCCTAACATCGCCATGGTGTCGGGGTTTTCCTGTCATAACGATGAGGCGACTGCTGTCGCGCGTGGATTAGATGGGTTCCGTTTCTTCCGGTTTGCTTTGGCACACTATTATCACGGCGGCTCACAGATACCCGGACAGACGGATATTTGGCGGCTGTATAGAGAGACGACGCAGGAACCTGCTGAAGGTAGAGCGGGCATCGGAACGCCGGATCAGGTGCGTGAACACTTGGAAGTGATGGAAGATGCTGGCGTGGATCAGGTCGTTTTCATTCAGCAGGCTGGTGAGAACCGTCATGAAGATATAGTCGAATCGTTGGAATTGTTTGCTGAAAAGGTGCTACCAGATTTCAAGGTGCGGGACGTTGCACAGGTTGAAAGAAAAAGTGAACGGCTCGCTGAAGCGATTGCGAGAGCAGAGGCACGCAAATCGGCGTTGACAGAACTCGAAGAGATACCGGTTGTAGATGCTTATCCGGTGCTTAAGCAGAAGTTAGAAAAGGAAGCAGCGGAAAGTGATACGCCTGAAATAGGTGATGATGGCGAGAAATTTCTGTTGTCGATAGAGGGCGGAAAACGGACCGAGAAGAATCCGTAGGAAAACCCTGAGGCGTTTGTCAAATGTGCTTGGGTGGGATCGAAATGAAACATGTACTGGTCATTGACGACGACGAGAAAATTTGTTGGGCATTTGAGCAATTCCTTGAAAGTGAGGGGTATGCGTCGGATGTCGCGAACAGTGCCGAGGAAGGTTTGCGCCGTATCGCTGCTGACAAGCCGGATGTTGTTTTGCTTGATGTGAACTTGCCTGGAATGAGTGGTTTGGAGGCGTTAGGAGAGATTAAAGCCCACTATCCGTGGGTAATTGTGGTCATCATCACGGCTTATGACGATGTAGAGACGACAATAGAGGCGATGCGTTTGCAGGCGTTTGATTTTGTTCCGAAACCGATTGATTTGGATGTCGTCAAAGGTGTGCTGGAGCGTGCGTTCCGAACGCAATCTGTTCGCAGTTCCTTGACAGTAGATGCGACGGACGAATCGGCGGTACCGAGCGGACACCGGTTGGTCGGTAAAAGCAGCCAGATGCGCGAAATCTACAAACTCATTGGGATTATGGCGAGTAATGCGATGACTGTGTTGATTGAGGGTGAGACCGGAAGCGGTAAAGACCTCGTTGCGCGTGCTATTCACGTTGGGAGTGAACGCAAGGAGAAACCATTTATTCCGGTGGATTGTGGTGCGCTTCCTGATGAACTTCTGGAGAGTGAGCTCTTCGGCTATGAAGCGGGGGCGTTCACAGGGGCAAAAACGGAGGGGAAACCGGGACGATTCGAGTTGGCAGACGGCGGTACGCTTTTTCTTGATGAAGTTGGTAATATGACTGCAACACTGCAGGTTAAACTGCTCCGTGCTTTGCAGACGCAAGAGATTGAGCGGTTAGGTGGTACGCGTAGACTTAAAGTGGATGTCCGTGTGATTGCTGCTACGAATCAAGAACTTGGCGAAATGGTGAGACGGGGGCAGTTTCGTGAGGATCTCTATTACCGTTTCAAGCGCATTGCGCTCCATCTTCCACCATTACGGGAACGTCAAGAAGATATTCCGCTGCTTGTTACGCACTTCTTGCAACTGATTCAGGAGGAACTCGGCAAACCGATTCGCGGTATTTCTGCGGAAGGGTTGAAGCTGCTGCAAGATTACCCGTGGCCGGGGAATGTCCGTGAGTTGGAAAATTGTATCCGAAGTGCAGCGACGTTGTCTCGCTCAGATGTGATTCTTCCGGATGATCTACCGCCAGAAATTAGGAGTGGACACGCGGTGCGTGCTGCCGATGTCTCGCAATTAGAGTCAACTCTTAAGTCTATTTTACGGGACACGATTCAGGAGGCTGTTTCGGAAGGGAAACAGGGGATTTACGAAGATGTCGTCAATCAGTTGGACAAGGTGTTGATTGAACTGGTTATAGATGAATTTTCGGGCAATCATAGTAAGACTGCCGAGTTGTTGGGTATGAGTCGGACGACGCTTTTAAAGAAGATTAAACAGAGCAGCGGTGCTGATGATATTGCGTAAGCACGGCAGGAGAGAAGCACTATGGGTTCGTGGATTCGGGTTGCGCATCGTGGAGCATCTGGGAGTGCTCCGGAAAATACGCTTTCGGCGTTCAAGAAGGCACTCGCAATTGGTGTGGATGCTGTTGAACTCGATTTGCATGGGACAAAAGATGGCGAAATCGTTGCGATACACGACGCGACGTTGGACAGAACGACGAATCTCAGTGGACCTGTTAGGGAAAAATCCCTTGAAACAATCAAGACGGCAGATGCTGGTGGTTGGTTTCGTCGTGATGTCGGCGGCGAACAGGTTCCGGGAAAGACGGCAGCCTGTCGTGAGTTGGTGCCGACGCTTGCCGAGTCCTTGGAATGCCTCTCTGGAGATGCGATTGCGTTGCTCGAGATTAAGGACCCGACTATCAGTGAAGCGGTTGTGAAAAAAATCCGTGGAATGAATGCGCTTGAATGGGTGGTTATTATCTCGTTCCACACTTCTGTTTTAGAAGATGTTCGCGGTTTGGAACCCCGTATTCCGACAGGGTGGCTGGTTGGTAGTCATAACAACGGTGCTTCACCTGTCGATCTCTGTCAGCGATTGGGAGAATTGGGGTGCAATCTGCTGAACGTCCATCACCCGTTAATCACAGCGGAATTTGCGTATCAAATCCGTCGGCGTGGTATTGCGCTATGGTGTTGGACGGTAGATGACCTTGATCGGATGCGCGAAGTGGAGAATTTCGGTGTTCAAGGTATTACGTCTAATTACCCGGAACGCTTTGTTCTGGTTTAGTTTTGTTTGTCTGTCCGCCTCGCCAGAACGCGATCGCGATGTATGCGAAAATTGGATAGGACAACAGTGCTGTTGACCAAGCGATCCCCTCTAATCCCCAGTACTGCATGAATAACCAATTGAGGAACGGATTTAGGATGAGTCTGATGAGGGTTGCGGCTACGACGGTGCGATGTGCCTGACGTGCGAGATGTGCGCGGATGAGCAACCTACTCATTAGCCGCGGAAGCATTCCAAGTAGATAGATCCCCAACAATGAAGCGATATGCAACTGACCTACCTCGGACAATTCACCTTGTCCATACAAAATTGAGACGATGTTTCCCCGAAAAAGATAGAAGCCTGCCAAGAAGGGTGTCATTAATACCAACAGTATGAGGACCCCTTGCCAGACGCTGCGTTGGAATTGCGTTCCGTTAATTTTTTCGTCGTGTTCTGATTGCTGCTCAGACGATGATATCCTTGACCAATGCGATAGTAGGACAGGGAGTGTTACACCTGTGAGCGTTTCGGGGATTGCGCACAAGCGGAATGCGTAATCCAATTTTGAGACGGAACCCGCGCCTAATGTGCTTGCCATTCCTCTATCAACGACGGGATTCAGTCCATCTGAAATTGCCGCACCAATCATGAGTAGGCATTGCGGGAAGAACTGTTTGGTATAGGGTGTCTCCTGTAAGTTGAGTTTGAGTTGCTGCATCCGTAGGTTCAGGATAGTGCAGCATCGTGGGAACAGGACACTTACTTGAAAAAGTTCGCCGAGGATCAGCGCGAAGGGTATACTGAACCATGTTAGAGAGGGTTTGCATAAGTAGATTGTTCCGATGACGACGGCGGCACGGAGTCCTTGTAAAATAACGGGGAGCTGAAATGCTTGATAAGTGTCTAATACTGCCTTGAGCATCCAACGGATGGATGTGATAATTGCGAGACAGAGGAATCCAGAAACGATGCCGAATGTGGTGGTCGGTGTGAGTCCGGTGTTTGGTAGGAAGTGTTGAGAGATCATCCATGCGATGCCGACGAGGAGACAACAGAACCAAGGCATTGTAATTATATAACGGGAAAAGATGGATTGGACGCAGCGTTGTGCTTCGGTTTCACCTTTTATTCGGGCTTCGGCTAATATTGGAACGAGGACAGAGTAGGCGGAGGCGGAACTGAGCATCTCAATGAAGAATACAGCGATGCCCCAATAGTAGTAGATAAAATCCATTTCTACTGGGTCGCCGAACCAGTTGGCGAGTGCGATGTAGATAAGGAATGTGCCGGCGCGTCCGATCAGGCTCAGGGGTGTAACGACGAGGATATTTTTGAGGATAGAGGGTTCTTTTTTGGTGGCGTTATTCGGCATGCGATGTTTGAACGGCATACTTTGGGTTTGGAGTCTTCAAGGTTTTCGCGTAGGATATGGTTCTCCAAATTCTAATCAGGAAATGTGACGCGTTCGTAGATTTCTTGCAAGGGCAGTTGGCATTGGATGGAAGTGAGTGGCAAAATGTCCTCAAGTGCTTGGAAAGCGGTGAAAATCCAGTCTTTTCTGACAGTGTCAGCATCAGGTATTGCTTTGCGTTCTAAAGCAATATATTCCTCAGGTGTGAGATGGGTTTGTGCTGCGCGGGCTGCCATGATTTTCCTCCGGTAATGGACTGCGTTAGGCGCGTGTAGCGCGCTTCTATTCACGGACTTGACCGTTTCCGTAGACGATGTATTTGTAGGTTGTGAGTCCTTCGAGTCCCATGGGACCGCGGGAGTGGAGTTTCTGTGTGCTGATGCCGACTTCGGCACCGAGACCGAATTCATAGCCGTCGGTGAAGACGGTGCTGGCGTTGACGTAGACTGCGGCGGAATCGACCTCTTTGAGGAAACGTTGCGCTGTGCTGTAGCTTTCGGTGACAATCGCATCGGAATGGTGTGAGCCGTAGGTTTCTATGTGATCAATCGCTGTTTCGATGTCATCCACGACGCGGATGGAGAGGATGTAGTCGAGGTATTCTGTGCGCCAATCTTCTTCGGCTGCGGGTTTAGCGGTTGGGTGGAGCTGCTGCGTCCGTTCACATCCCCGGATTTCAACGTCGGCATCTTGTAGCGTTTTACAGAAAGTGGGCAGGAATTTCTCAGCAGTATCGGTGTGGACGAGGAGTGTTTCTAAGGCGTTACAGACGGCGACTTTGTATCCGACCTTGGCGTTCATGCAGATTTTGTTCGCCATTTCGAGGTCTGCGGCTTTATCAACGTAGATGTGGCAGATGCCGTCGGCGTGTCCGAGTACTGGGACATCGGATTCTTTCATCAAGTACTGTACGAATTCGTTGCTGCCGCGCGGGATTACGAGGTCAACGTCGTCTGGTAGGCGGATGAGTTCGTAGACTGCTTGGCGGTCGGTGGTGTCAACGAATTGGATTGCGTCTGGGACACCTTCTGCGGCGGCGGTATCGCTGAGTATCCGAGCGAGTGTTGCGTTGGAATGTATTGCCTCAGAGCCGCCGCGGAGGATAACGCCGTTCCCGGATTTGATGCAGAGTGCCGAGACTTCAACGGTCACATCTGGCCGCGACTCGTATACCACAGCGACGACACCGATGGGTACACGGACTGTGCCTATTTTGAGTCCATTCGGACGTTCTCCCATACTGATGACGGCACCGATTGGGTCGGGGAGTGCGGCGACTTGTCGGAGGTTATCCACCATGCGTTCAATCTTTTTATCGTCTAACAGGAGACGTTGCATGAGGGGTGCGGCGAGTCCGGTTTTTTCGCCGTTATCGAGGTCAATGCGGTTGGCGGCTTGGATTTTATCTTTAGAATTCTGGAGGCTTTCAGCCATTGCTAAGAGGGCATGATTTCGTATGTCGGCGGAACTTCGTGATAAAACACGCATCGCCGATTTCGCCTTTTTCGCTTGTGATTGGATCATTTTTTGGATGTTTTCGTTCATAGTGCTCCTTTAGTGGACGTGATCAATAATTGGAAGTTTCAACGAGGAACGGATGGCTTGACGCACCGCGTCGCATACACGAATAGCATGTTCTGTGTTCTCAGCAGTCGCCGGATCGCCAGGGTAAGGAGAATCCACTGCATACAGCGTGATTATCTTAAAATCAGGGTGCCACTGAGCCCAAGCGGGCAGCGTCGGCACAATCAACATCAGTAATTCCTCAAGATTGTGTGTCCTTGGTACCGGAATGTTCGCCTCCTGAAGCCACGCTTTTAGATATTTTTCGATGCACTGTTGTGCATGGAAACAGATAGAATTGTGAAATGGATGGGACGATTGTTGTGCCAACTGTGCTAAGCTATAATCTTCTTCGGCCTTCTCCACCCACTCCAGCGTTAGCGGGTTCATCAGGACCTTCTCCTTTTTGAATATATCAGGTGTGTTTTGTGTATTTTCTATCGTGCAATGTGTGTCATATCCGTGCAGGAGTTCTCCTTTTTCCGTAATTTCGCGGAGAAACCAATCGTTGTAGGCGACACGATATGCAATCTCTTCGGGAGAACGGACTAAGAGGTCCATGCCGAACTGGTACGGAATACGTTGCCGAATCTCTATAGCTTTATTGCGAAACTCTGATTTTGGAATATCCATTACGACGAGCAGGTCCACATCCGAGTCTTCTGTCGGTGTGCCGTAGGCATAGGAGCCGAAGAGAATCACTTGGAGCGGCGTGAATTCGCGCACGATATCATCAACAACGGCTTGAATAGTTTCTCGGCTAACCATGCATTTCTCCTTTTTAGAATGGAAACTGCAGCTGCGTGCCTAAGATCTTGCCCGTAATAACTTGGGTTATTCTAACATATCGTTTAGGAATTTTCAAGGGTGAATATTTTGACTTTTTTAGGTCAAATATGATAGAATACAAGAATAATACCACTGGTTGACACCACGGAGGTACGGATGGTAAATATCAAAACACTCATGAGTATAGAGCAGATGATTCTTGATGAATTGAGAGATATTAGAAAAACTTTGGACGAAGAAATAAAGGGTTCAAATCCAACGCTTGATGAAATAAACGCAAGGCTTGCTAACATAGAATCGCTTCTCGTCGATAAAGCCGAACAACCCCTTAATTCCAAATGAGTCGTAGAAACAGATCAGTCGAGTAGGACGAGGTTATCGCGATGTATGATTTCGTCGTAGTCTCGGTATCCGAGGATTTTTTCGATGTCTGTGGTCTGTTTTCCAGCGAGTTTGGCGGTCTCTGTGGCATTATAGTTTGCCAGTCCGCGTGCGAACTCTACACCGTTCTCTGTAAGGCACGAGACGGTATCGCTGTAGTCGAAATTGCCTTCGACGCGTCGGATGCCGGCGGGTAATAGGCTTTTACCGCCCTGTACGAGTGCGTTGCGTGCGCCGTCATCTAAGATGAGTCTACCTTTCGGTGGACGGGAATAGGCGATCCAGCGTTTTCGTCCGGATATCCGTTCTTGGGGTAGGAAAAGGGTTCCGAGCAATTCACCTTTCAATAGTCTTGTGACGACGAGGGGTTCTTGTCCGTGTGCGAGGATCATCATTTCGCCGGATCCGGTGACGATGTCAGCGGCTCTGAGTTTCGTCATCATTCCACCGGTGCCGCTTGCTGTGCCAGCCTCGCCAGCGGCTTCCCAGATTTCGTCTGAGATGGTATTGACGGTGTGGATGAGTTCTGGGTTCTGTGTGTGCCTTGGGTCGGCGGTGTAGAAACCTGCTTGATCAGAGAGGATAACGAGAAGTTCTGCTTGCGCGAGATTCGTTACATAGGCGGAGAGTGTATCGTTATCGCCGACCTTGATTTCATCGACGGCGACGGTGTCGTTTTCGTTGATAATCGGGGTCACGCCGAGATTGAGGAGTGCGCGGAGGGTGTCGTTCATGCGGGTATAGCGTTTCCGGTTCGAGAAGTCGTCGCGTGTGAGGAGCATGAGTGCGACGTTTTGTCCATAATTTGCGAACCGTTCCCGGTAAGCCGTCATTAATAGGATCTGGCCGGTAGCGGCGGAGGCTTGTAAGTGGGGTAGGGTATTTGGACGGTGCTTTAAACCGAGTTGTGGCCACCCGGCGGCGATTGCGCCTGATGTAACAAGGATGACCTCGACACCGTCCTGTTTGACGAGTGCTAAATCGTGAACAAGCCCGTCGAGGGCGGCTTCGTTGATCATCCCGTCCGTTGTGATGGTGCTGCTGCCGACCTTTACAACGATGCGTCGTACGTCCGCTAAACGGGCGCGTTGTTCAATTGGACTGCATCGATTTTGGGCTATAGGTGAACTCGAATTCATCAATCTGGACTGTATCTCCTTCTTCCGCGCCTGCGCGTGCGAGCGCGTTCATCACTCCCATATTTTTCAGTTTACGATATAACAGAACCAGTGCCTGTTCGTTTTCCATATCGGTCATGAGAACGGCGCGTTTCGGTTCTGAACCGGTGACACTGAAACCATCTTCGGTTTCAGTGAGTTCAAACCGTGCTGATGGTTCCGGTGGCAGTTCTTGTTCTAAGATAATTGCTGTTTCTGCTTCTTTTCGTGCGCGTGCTTCCAAGTACTGCAGGGAGCGATAGGCTTGCTGCATGAGTTGGTTCACCCCGTCGCCGGTAATTGCTGAGATCGGAAAAGTTTTCCGGTTACCGAAGTATTCCTGCACGCGCGTCAGGTTCGTCTTCGCTTCGGGCATATCTGTTTTGTTTAGTGCAATGATTTGTGGGAGTTTAGTTAGCAGTTCGTTATAATGCCCCAATTCGAGGTTCAATTGTTCGTAATCTTTAATCGGGTCTCGTCCATCGGTGGCACTTAGGTCGATGACATGGATGAGCATTTTGGTGCGTTCGATATGCCGTAGGAATTGGTGTCCTAAGCCTGCGCCTTGATGTGCGCCTTCTATGAGTCCGGGGATGTCTGCGAGGACGAAATTCTGTTCTCGGTTGATTCGGACAACGCCGAGATTCGGACGGAGCGTGGTGAACGGATACGCGGCGATTTTCGGTGTTGCGGCAGAGGTCCTCGCTAATAGTGTCGATTTACCGGCGTTTGGATAGCCGACGAGTCCGACATCTGCGATGAGTTTGACTTCGAGGCTGATGTCGCGGCCTTCTCCGGGTTCGCCTTTCTCTGCGACGCGTGGTGCTTGGAAGGTACTGCTTTTGAAGCGTGCGTTCCCTTTGCCGCCGATCCCGCCGCGTGCGACGACGACGCTTTCATCGGGTTCCGTGAGGTCTGCGAGTAATTCGGTTGTATTTAGGTCTCTGATGATGGTGCCAGCGGGAACTTTAACGACGCAGTCAATGCCGTCAGCGCCGTCTCGTTTTTTGCCGGTGCCGTGTCCGCCGTTTTCTGCGATCTGGCGCGGGTTATGATGCAGGTCAATTAGTGTGCTCATGCCGAGGGTGGCAATAAGGACGACATTTCCGCCATTTCCGCCGTCCCCACCGTCAGGACCGCCGCGCGGGACGAATTTTTCGCGGCGGAAACTGATACATCCGTTACCGCCGTTGCCTGCTTTGACTTGGATTCTTGCTGTGTCCATGTTTTTTACACTTGCCTGAATTGTGCAGCGGGTTACAACACTTCAAATCCGGCTTCCGTTATTGCTTGCGTAAGGTTGGCGGTAGTCGTGCGATCTGCATCGAAATGTACAATTGCCTCGCCTTTGCGGAGGTTGACTTTTGCGCGCCGAACGCCTTCGAGTTCCGTCAAGGCATCTTTGACTGTTTTGACACAATGTTGACAAGACATACCGCTGATTTGTAGTTTCGTTTTTTGCATGATTTTATGTTCCTTTTGGTAAACCGCGCCCGCACGAAGGGCACGTTGGGATAGCAGTGAATCAGTAAACCGCAACCCTAACAGATACGTTGTGCATGGAAGCGTCTTCTGCGATATATATTACCAGATTTATCCGTTTCTGTGTAGCCAAAATAGTGTATTAGCACAACTATAAGCACAGGAAGCGAGAAAAAAGTCCAGCAATAACGAGTTCCATTTTAACCCTCTTCATCTGAAAGTCTGTCCGCACGAGGGACAGGTTCGTTTATAGGAGTGCAGTTCTAAACCGCAGCCCGGACAGATCCGTCTTCCTGTATAACCACCGAGCATGCGCCGTATATTTATCGCAAGTAAGATGAAAAAGATAATCAGAAAGACGATTCCCAAAATTCCAAACGAACCAAAAAGTTCAAAGAACCCCATCTTTAGCCTCCTCTATTTTTTCTTTGGAAAGTGTGCTTGCATGATGGACAGGTTGATGTATGCGTGCGAATTACGAACCCGCACTCTGGACAGACGCGTTTCGTCCGAAAGCGTTCAACGAGACGCGACACAATGATGATTCCTAAAATGAGCGTGATGAGGAATGCGACTTCCCAAAAACCGATAGACACACTTTAATCCGCCGCTATTTTTTCTTTTTGAAGATGGAAAATTTACAAACTATGCCTTTAATTCCCGTAAAGTAGCGAGATTTACCTCGTGCATTGTTTTCATTTCTGGTGTTTCAATGATGAGTGGGGTTTCAGCAAATCGGGGGTCGTTGAGGATATATGTGAATGCGGTTGTGCCGATATTTCCTTCTCCGATGTGTTCGTGTCGATCCACACGGCTTTGATATTCCGATTTTGCGTCGTTGAGATGGAAAGCCTTTAATCGGTTGCGTCCGATGATGTCATCAAACTGCTTGAAAGTCGCTTGACAATCTGCTTCGGTTCGCATATCGTAGCCAGCGGCAAAGACGTGGCAGGTATCTAAACAGACCCCGAACCGCTCTGGGTGTTTTGACATGCCGATCACGTCGCGTAGATGTTCAAAACGGTAGCCGAGATTTGTCCCTTGTCCGGCGGTGGTTTCGAGGAGCGGCATAACATCCGGTGCTTCGGCGTTTTCAAACAGGAAATCGAAGCTATCGGTTAGCCGCTTTAAACCGACTGTTTCACCGCCACCGAGGTGTGCGCCGAGATGCGTTACGATGTAGCGGAGACCGAGTTGCTGCGCGAGTTCCATCTGTTCTCGGAACGCTTGTCGCGACTTTTCCAGCACATCTATTTTCGGAGAAGCGAGGTTGCTTAAGTGGATGTCGTGAACAATTACCTCACCGAGGTCGGCTTCTGACCGTGCTGTGGTAAATTTTTCGGCGATCTCTGGGGTGAGAGGCTTTCCTTGCCACTGGTGTGGATTTCGCAGGAAAATTTGTATCGTGTCGCACTTGAGGTCGGTACCATTTTTGATGGCGTTGTGTATTCCGCCTGAAGTGGATACGTGTGCACCGAGAATCATATCTCCGTTAGTATCTCCATTGCTGCTAATTGTTGAAATTTCAGTAAAATAATTATAGCATACTCCAGATACAGATTGCAAATCTTCTAAAACGGAAAGGAATGAACAACGGGTATATCCATCACGGATGGAGGACTGTTTTGACTCCGTGCTGGGCAGCAGCGTTATCGAACGCTGCTAAGCCGTCTGCAATCGGAAACCGATCGGTCAGTAAGGGTTCAAAATTGAGTGCTTTCTCGATTAGGAGTTGCTTGGATTCTTCGAGGCTGGCGCGTGAGAATGCCCATGAAGCCATCAGTTTGTGTCCTGCGTAGTGGAATTCTTCGAGGTTGATGCGGATTTCTTCGCCTTCCGGTGCGAGTCCGAAGAAGTTGAGGCATCCGCCTCTACGGACGATCTCGAATGCGAATGCGATTGCTGAGGCGTTATTTGTTGTCGCGGAGATGACGGTATCCACACCGCCGTTGGTAAGTTCTTGGAGATGTGCTACGGCTTCAGGCGACGTATCAAAGGTGTGATCGGCACCGAGTGTTTCTGCGACAGCCCTACGGTGTGCGTGGGGTTCTATTATGTATGTGTCGAAGCCTGCTCGTTTGGTTAATTGGGTGAGGATTAGACCGATGGGACCGGCACCGAGGATCGCGACGGAATCCTTGAAGAGTGTCTCTTGCATGGCATTTAGACAACATCCTAAAGGTTCGAGAAACAGCAATTCTTCAGGTAAGATGCTGTCTGGGACTTGGATAAGTTTGCCGGTATCCACGCCGTGTTTTGGCATCCGCATGTATTCGGCGTATCCGCCATCGATGTCGTGTCCGATGCCTTCAATGTTTTTGCAGTATTTGTCGAGGTCGTTTTGGCATTCGGTGCATGCGCCGCAGGAGAGCATAGGGTTGACGGTCACGCGTTCACCGACTTTAACATCGGGGTGTCGGCTGTCTACGATGGTGCCTGCGAGTTCGTGTCCCATAACGACGGGTGGTGCGTAATCTGAGACATCTCCGCGAAGTGCTGCGAGGTCGGATGCACAGATACCGCAGAGTTCCGTTTGGATGAGTACGTCGCCGTTAGCGAGTTCAGGGATAGGCTTTTCTCGGATGCGTAGTTGCTGAATTTTCTCGAAGACGATAGCTTTCATGCGTTTATCAGTTATCAGTTGTCAGTACGATTTTTTTCTCCAAAAAAAATCTTTCAGTTGTCAGTAGTTGTCAGTCGTCAGTACGGTTTTCTCCGAAAACCTTTCAGTTGTCAGTAAAGAGACCTTCTGAATTGTCCCAACCCTCTTTTAACTGATAACTGATAACTGACAACTGACAACTATTCCTTCTCGGTTATTCAAATTCGTAAGGTACCGTTTCTGATTGATGGGTTTTAGCGGATTTTTCTGCTAAATCCATGATGGCGATGACACGGCGAGCAGATTCTGGTGTGACGAGTAGTGGTGTCCCGTCGTTTAAATGAGCGACGATATTCTGATAGTAGCTGGGTCCGGGTCTACCGTGATGACCGACTTCCTGCTCTTTAGGTTGCCCTTCGACTTCGGAGAGTACTTTGAACCCGCCGCCTTCGGCGGTAATTGCGCCGTGTGATCCGAGCAGTTTCCATCGCTGTCCGCCGATTTTGGCGATGTTGGACATCTGGATGTTTGCGGATGCGCCGTCTGCGACGAATTCTGCCCCTGCGAAGCGAACAACAGCTTGGACGTGGTCTTCGTTGGTAATGTCGTCCCAGACGAGGTTCGGCTGGTAGAAGCCGGTGACGTTAATCATGGGTGCTTCGAGGACATTGAGTAGCCAATCGAGGTAGTGTGCGCCCCAGTCGTAGAATTGGCCGCCGGAGATGGCTTTGACGCTTCGCCACCAGTTTGGATTGGGTCTTCCGTAACCGCCGCCCCACATTTCGACGCTGAAGACTTTACCGATGATGCCGGATTGGACGAGTTCTCGGAGCGTCCAGAAATCGGCATCCCAGCGTCGGTTGTGATGAACGGAGAGCATAACGTCGTTCTCTTTAGCGGTCGTAATCATTTCTGTGGCTTCTGCGATAGTGACGCACATCGGTTTTTCAACGACGACGTGCTTGCCAGCCTCAAGGCTTGCGACTGTCGGTCCGCAGTGTAAACTATGGGGTAGAACGTTTGCGACGAGCTCGACACCGTCGTCGGCGTTGAGTTCTTCAACTGAATTATAGGTACGGATGCCGGGGAAATCTTTTTTTGCGGCATCGGTTCGTTCAGGGTCTATGTCGCAAACAGCGACGCATTCAATACCATCGGTATTCTGCATCATATTTGCGTGGGCTCTGCCCATATTAAATGCTGCGCCGTATCCGAGGACGGCACCTTTAATGGTATCTGCCATTTATTTTGACTCCTTTTTCGTGTATGAATGCGTTATTATAGCACACTGGAGAAAAAATTGTAAAAAAAATTATTAGCTGTTAGCCGTCAGGTTAACTGAATAGTGCTGATGTGTGAGGAGAAATAAATTGACGGTTCTCGCGATATATGGTAGACTTTGTTGATTTTTGTTAGCACGGTTTGTTGGTGTACATCAATTTTCAGTAATATTTTTTTTGAGGTAATATATGGCAAGCGTTGGACTCATTGGGGTTGGGAATATGGGTGCGGGGATGTCAAGGAACATCTTGAAAGCCGGACACGAACTGACGATGTATGATGTTCGTCCCGAAGCGATGGAGGCGTTAGTGCAAGCGGGTGCGTCGGCTGCTGCATCGCCGCGAGGTGTCGGTGCCGCCGCGGATACCGTCTTTATTATGGTGCTGAACGTTGAACAGGTCAAGGCAGTACTTTTGGGTGAGGACGGATTATTGGCGGGTCTGAAACCGGGTTCTACGGTGATCTGTACGGCGACGATCGGACGTTCACAGGTGATGGAGGTTGCTGAACTCGTGACGGCAAAAGGCGTTAACATCGTTGACGCGCCTGTGAGCGGCGGTGCGCCGGGCGCGGCTGCTGGTACACTCACGATGATGGTAGCAGCAGAGAACGAGATATTTGCGGCATCGAAGCCGGTGCTTGAATCCGTCGGCAAGGACATCTATCACGTGGGTGAGGAGATCGGTATGGGTCAGACGGTCAAATCTGCTCTTGCGGTGCTGATAGGTACGACTTATGCGGGTATTTTTGAAGCGTTGACCCTTGCGGTGAAGGCAGGTGTGGCACCGGAGATGCTTCGCGATGTTGTCAGCACAAGCGTCGTTGGGAATTTCCTTTTTAGAGATACGACAGAAAACATTTTGTCTCGTAACTTCAAAGGTCAGAGCAATATCGGGACTATGTATAAGGACCTGAGTTTAGCGAAGAATATGGCAAACGATTGTGGTGTACCGCTTTTTGCAGCGAGTGCCGCTTTTGAACTGTTTCAAGCGGGGAAGGCAGTGAACCCAGATGAGGATAACTGGACGATTATCAAAATCTTGGAAAATATTGCGGGTATCGAAATTAGGCGGACAGAATAGATATTATTGGACCGGATTGGAAGATTGGAAGATTGGAAACTTTGTAAAGAAATGAGGGGTGTTAAATGTTCAAATTGGGGGTTATTACGGATGGAATCAGTCGGGACTTTGAATATGCGCTGGACACTATGGTTGAGACCGGCTTGGAATATGTTGAGTTGCAGTACCTTTGGGAGAAACAGGTAGGCGACTTGACGGATGCGGATGTTGGGCGCGTTAAGGGCTTAATCGAGGCTCGGGATTTGAAGGTATCGTGTATCTCACACCATAATTTGTCGGCACTTCCGGTTGATACGGCAGTGGTCGCGCCTGCCTATCGTGAGCATATTACGACGTTGCAACGGTGTATTGATATTGCGAAAGCACTCGGCACGAACCTCGTCCGTATTTTCAGTTTTCGGAAAGAGATGGTGCTTTTCGGCGCGGAGCCGATTGTTGCGGAAGGGACATGGGCAACGCTTCTGGATCGTTTGGAGGAGCCGTTGCGTATTGCCGACGATGCCGGTATCACGCTTGTGATTGAGACTGCGATCTCTGGGAACGTGACCTCAGCGTTGCTTGCGAGAAAGTTAATAGACGAATTAGATGTGCCGCATCTGAAAGTTTTGTGGGATCCGTGTAGTTCGCTCTATTGTACGGAGGTGCCGTATCCGGATGGCTACGAGGTGATTCGTGAACATATTGCGCATGTCCATCTGAAGGATGGCGTTGTGAACCTCCCGGCGGCGACGTTTGATTTCTGCGCGATGCGTCAAGGGCAGATGGCTCCGTATTACAACGACATCGTGAGTGCTTTGGAACGAGATGGTTACGAAGGTGCGATCTCTTTAGAGAGTGTCTATACGCCGGTGGGTGGGACACGCGAGGACGGGTTCAGGGAATCGTTGCCGGTTTTTATGGAACTTATGGGACGATAGATGCGGAGATTTTAAAATTTTAAAAGAGAGCGGACGCAGTTGAAATCTATCATCTGCGCCCTCTCTTTTTAATTTGCGAGACATACACTCGCGTCAACATTAGGAACTACTTGACTTTCAAGCTACCCCATGTTGTCGGGAGTTTGCCAGCGGCTTCAACGGAAGTCCCTAATTCGACAGATGACTTATAGACAGCCTCGACAGGGACGTTGATACCGGCAAACATTCCCCATCCGCCGCCACGTTCACTGACTTTTATCATCAGGATGTTGTCGCCTTGGACGAGGTTAACCGCGAAGGTATCTTGGAAAGATTGCGCGTTGCCGCGTCCACGGTTTGTAGCGTTTGTATGGACCACTTCACCATTAAGCCAGACTTTGACGGAGTCGTCACTGCTGACACCCATCATCGCGCCTTCTATGTCTTCATCAGCAACGAGTGTGATGACAGCGTAAGAGGAAACGTCGTTGAAATCAGCGTTTTCAGTGACACCGAGTTCGACGAGCATGGTGTTGATGTTGCCGTCTGCTGGGAGTGTACCGACTGTCCAAGCGTAATCGCCGACTTCGTCGCCTTCGGTTGCGCCGTTCATTGCGACCATTTCTTCGGTGACATCGTCGTTACTGGCGACTGCGAGAGAATCGATATCTGTAGAATTTTGTCCACCTTGTCCGGCTTCGGTAGGTGCAATCATCCAGACCCATTCGCCGGTGATGTGAAGGATAGGCGGCGCAGTAGAGACACCGGTAATATCGGCAGCAATGCCGACGTATTGTCCCCATCCACCGCCGCGTTCACTGACTTTTACCATCAAAAGATTACCGCCTGATACGAGGTCGACTTCAATCTTATCTTGGTAGCCATCTATATTCGAGGGTGCGCCGCCGCGTCCACGGTTTGTAGCGTTTGTATGGACCACTTCACCATTAAGCCAGACTTTGATAGAATCATCACTGCTGACACCCAGTGTTACACCGGGTTGATCCGTCGGGGAGTTAAGGTAAATAAGTCCATAAGAGGTAACGTCGTCGAAGGCGGCGTTTGTTGTCATTCCTGTGTCGACAGCCATTGTGTTAATGTCGCCGTTTGCTGGGAGTTCACCGACTGTCCAAGCGTAATCGCCGACTTCGTCGCCTTCCTTTGCGCCGTTCATTGCGACCATTTCTTCGGTAACATCACCGCCACTGGCGACCGAGAGCGAATCAATATCTGTAGAATTTTGTCCACCTTGTCCGGCTTCGGTAGTTGCAAGCATCCAGAGCCAGGGTCCCGCGATTGGCGTTTCCGCATCAGCGATGTGCGTTATGAAGAAAATTGCCATCAGGCACGTTAAACCTACAAAGAGTTTCTTGTACATGAAAATCCTCCATTTAATTTTTCAAAAAATATCTTCAAATTTTAACAGTGTTCATCTATTGCGTTACAGTTTCTGACGCTTTTCGACATTAAGGACGAACAACTATTTAGTGTTAGTCTAACAAATAACCAAAATTAAATCAAGATTAAAAAATGGTGTTGAAAGAATTTAATTTTCGTTGCACGGTCAAAGTGAAATATCTCTATGCCAAAGCACCGCAAACTGGCAACGAAAATGTTCGGATTAAAAACGATCGCACTAATGTGCGTTTTTGATTTCTGCCCATTGTGTTGCAAGTTTTCCAGCGGGTTCAACGGGTTGAAACCCGTCAAAATCTATGTGGTGTTCGACATCGGCATCAATACCGACGTACTGTCCCCATCCACCGCCGCGCTCACTGACTTTGACCAGCAAGAGGTTGGCACCTTTTTTCAGGTCTACTTCAAACCGATCTTGGTAGCCATTGATATTTGCGGGTGTGCCGCCGCGTCCGCGGTTGGTGGCTTTTTTATGAACTTCTTCACCATTAAGCCAGACTTTGAGAGAGTCATCGCTGCTGGCACCCATTGTCACGTTGGACTGATTTTGTTTGGATTCGAGTATGAGGAGCGCGTAAGACGTAACATCGTCGAAACCACCGTTGTTTGTCATCTTAATATTCACGACACACACGTTGATGTCGCCGTTTGCTGGCAGTTCACCGGGAGTCCATTCATAGTCTCCAACTTCATCACCTTCTCTGGCACCGTTTTTTGCGACCATCTCTTCGGTGACTTTGCCATTGCTTTCTTCATCAAGCGAATCAATATCGGTAGAATTTTGTCCACCTTGACCGGCATCGGTGGGTGCGATCATCCAGAGCCACGGTCCTGCGATTGGTTTTTCGGCATCAGCGATATGTGTCATAAACACAAAACTCATCAGACATGCCATGACCATTAGCCATATTTTTTTGTACATCTGATATTTCTCAGAAGTTATT
>JAAXHL010000066.1 GCA_012270865.1 Candidatus Poribacteria bacterium
ATAACTTCTGAGAAATATCAGATAATATAGCAGAAGTGCCGAAAAAAGTCAAAGGAAATGTTTTTTGCAGTCAAGACTTCAGGTTGACGAAGATTAACGCAATCATCGCGAGCAGAGCACCGATAAGGGAAGTACGGCTCAACCGCTCACGAAGGAATACCATCCCGACAAACATCGTGAACAGCACACCCCCAGAACTTGACATCGGAAAAGCGATCAAGGCACTCACCTTATCCAGCGCGACGAGAAGTGCCCAACTCCCACCGACGTTACAGGCTCCTATTAACACGCCGTAAAACGCTTCCCACCAGTTTGGCCATACTCTCTGATGGAGGCATACACCCAAGTACACGACTGTACACACACCGAAGAGTAGCGTCATATAGAACGATTTCTCGTCAATAGGACACATCTCGTTGAAGGCTTTCATCGTCAGCCGCGATATACCGGTAACGAGTAGAATCGTGATAACAACGGCGAAACCTAAGCCTTGACTGATTTCGGGTCTACTCGGTGTCCACTTGTCAATAGGTTCTTTTTCGCGTTGGCTTAGGAGCGGGATCGCCAGAAAAGTCAAGAGTAGACCGATGCTCTGCCAAAGGTTCGGGATCTCCTGCCAAAATAGCATTGATACCAAAATCGGTATCACAATTGAGAGCCTGACGATCGCGACCGTGATGACAACACCACTCAAACGGATGCCGATCGTGAAAAGTTCAAACCCGATAGCATACGTCACGCCGTTCGTCACCCCTAATGCGAGTGTCAACTTTGAAAACGCGAAGTCCTGTTTGAGTGAGAGTGCCCAGACACTGATGCAGAACGCGGCGAGGTAATTGACAAAACCGATCGGGTTCAGACGTTGTTGGTTGTTTTTCGCATGCTTGAGAAATAAACCAAAACCGGAAAGCAGGATGATATTGAGAACAAGGAAGAGCATCTTAAAATAGTTGTCAGTTAACAGTACTCAGTTTTCAGTTAAGAGTGCCTCGCAGTGAGAGTTGTAACTGATAACGGACAACTGTTAACTGTTAACTAATTCAACTGATGACCGATAACCATTATGCCATCGGCAGTGTTACTTTGGTCTTCTCTTTCGCCGATTGGTAGGTTGCGAGAACGACCTCTACGGCGTGTTTTCCGCCTCTCCCGTCAATCATCGGTGTTTTGTTATCTCGGATGCAGTCAACAAAATGGGTCAATTCGCCGACGACTCCCCTCGGTCCATCTCGGTTCGGAACGATCTCTTCCCAGTCACCGCCGCGCTTTTTCAGATACGCGAGGTCCGCTCCCATATCCAAACGGAGCGACCCTTCGGTGCCATCAATAATCGTCTCATTGGTACCGCGTGCGCCGAGGAAACCACCCCACCGTAAGATACCGACGGCACCCGAATCGTAGCGGATGAGCGAGACGGTATAATCCTCCCAATCGTCGTGTCCGGAGAAGCTGCCGACCTCCGCGGCGACAGTCAACGCGGTACCGCCGAACCAGTTAATCAGATCCGATTTATGGATACCGTTTTCCAGAAGTCCGCCGACAGTCCCGTACCAACTTTCCGGACGATTGCGCGGGGCATTATAGGGTCCGGTATAATCGGTTTCGATGTAGGTGATGTCACCAATATCGCCATTGTCCACCATCTGTCTACCGAGTTCGTGGACAGGATAGAAACGTAGCACTTGTCCGACCATCAGATGTGTGTCCGCCTTATCCGATGCGGCGATCATCGCGTCTGCGTCGGCGAGCGTCAGTGAGAGCGGTTTTTCGCAGAAAGCGTGTACCCCTGCCTCCGCTGCATCCACGACGACCTGTGTATGTGCTACGGGTGGCGTTGCTACGACGACACCGTCCACGATAGCAAACAATTCTTCATAGTCTTGGAAGGCGCGAATCCCGTGTTTTTCCGCGACCGCTTGCGCGGCATCCAAGCGTAAATCCGCTACGCCTACAAATTCACAATTCTCAACGTTCGGGAGCGCGTTGCAATGGGAACCTCCCATGCCACCAACTCCGACTACACCTATACGTACCATTTTGTATTCTCCATTTTTTAATGGTTGTCAGTTCTCAGTACGGTTTTCATAAAGAGACTCTGGAATTATCCAAAACCCCTTTTAACTGACAACTGACAACTGAAGACTATTTCCGTATTAACCATTTTACCACTGAAATCGCGATGACGATAGCAAAAATAAAAAATATCCATTTGATGTGTGGTGATGCGGTCTCACCCAAATAGGAATAAACTAAGGTAGCTGGTAACTGACCGATACCGGTGGCAATCCAAAAACCGAGAAACCGCATCCGGGTCGCGCCTGCAAAATAACTAACAACATCAAAAGAGATGAACGGCATTAATCGAGCAACAAGAATCGCGTAGGGACCATATTTTTCAAAGAAATCGTTTGTTTTCTCAACAACCGGCTGGCTAATGAGCCGCGTTATACGTTGGATACCGAGGGCGCGGGCAATAGAGAAACAGAGCGCGGCACCGATCATCGAACTGCTCCACGATAAGAGTGAACCCCACCAGACCCCGAAAAGCGTGCCATTTGCGAAGGTTATCAGGAACGCTGGCAGCGGTGCGATGACGCTCTGAAAGATCATGAGAATCGCCGATACGATAGGCGCGAGCGCACCATAACTCGCGATGTACGCACGTGCCGTCTCAATACTCTGGAAAGCGGCGGTGAGTTCACTGAGATACGCCCACACGCGTCTATGGTAGACCGCTAAAATGATGACACCTATTAATACGAACAATAGCAAGACAACGCGCCACTTCTTATAGACAGCAACCGAGCGAAGTCTGTTTAATATTTTAGATTGCATGTATGGACAGCAGAACGGAGTCTGCCTACTACTTCTCTTTTGCCTGCTGTATAAGAGCGCGATTCATTCGGTCTCGGAGTTCTTCTATTTTGTCGTCCGTCCAACTGTAGAAACCCTCTTTCGATTTCACGCCGAGTTTACCAGATTCGACCATCTGTCGGAGGAGTGGATTGATGTCAGATGAACTGTTGAGGTCCTTATAGAGTTCTTCAAAAGCAGCGAGTACGAGGTCCCAGCCAGCGAGTTCAAAGACCTCAAAGGGACCGGCGACGCTGAGCCTGCGTCCGAAACTGTTCCGGACAACGAGATCAACGGTTTCCGCACTCGCGATCCCCTGTTCCACAATCGCGAAAGCTTCGCGAATTAGAGCGGCTTGCAGTCTCGGTCCGACAAAACCGAGTACCTCTTTCTCAATAATCGCGGGTGTCTTCCCGATAGCCGTCAAGAGATCAAACACCACCGCGACTGTCTCATCGGAGGTGTTAGGGCTGCGAATGAGTTCGACCAACGGAATAAGGTAAGGCGGATTAAAATAGTGCGTATTGAGTATCTTATCCTTGCGTTTCGCTTTTATCCCGATCTGGCTCGGCATCAATGCGGTCGTATTGCTCGCCAAAATTGTGTGCGACGGACAGATTCCGTCTAATTCCGCAAATATCCGCTGTTTGAGTGCCAAATCCTCAGTGACGGCTTCGACGACGAAATCGGCATCTTCAACGACCTTGGACAGTTCAGTATCCGTCTGTATACGTTGCAGCGTCGGCGCGATGCTCCGTTTCTGAATAACAGTATTTTCAGCGAGTGCCGTGAGGTTGCTCTCGATCTGTGCGCGTGCGGTTTCGAGGCGTTCGTCGGTAACGTCGTGGATACGGACGTTATAGCCCGCGCCGGCGAACTCCTGCGCGATGCCGTGTCCCATCAGCCCGGCACCGATAACGGCGATCTGTCTAATCTCATCAACTGTCATCTCTTCTCCTTTTTTCCGGCAATAATGATCGTAAACTCTCCGCGCGGCTCGGTATCACGGAATCTCTCAAGTGCTTCACTGACGCTCCCACGGAATATCTCCTCAAACCGTTTTGTTAGTTCGCGTGTGACCACAATCTCGCGATCCGCCATCACTTCAAGAACATCTTCAAGGAAACGGCAAATCCGGTGTGGAGATTCAAAAAAGATTAACGTCCTTTCATCGTCTGTGAGCACACTTAATTGACGTTTTCTTTTTCCAGATTTCGGGGAGAGGAACCCTTCAAAGGCAAAGTTATGTAAGGGTAATCCGGAAACGGATGCGGCAGTGATGACGGCTGATGCGCCGGGAATCGGGACAATCGGGATTCCTGCGTCAATACATCCACGTAGCAACGGATACCCGGGGTCCGAAATAATAGGCGTGCCAGCATCTGAAACGAGGGCGATCGCCTCACCTGACTTCATCCGCGCGATGAGTTTGTCGCACTTCGCTGAAGAAGTACCTTCAAAGTAACTTGTGAGTGGCGTATGAATGTCGTAGTGCGTTAGGAGGCGACGGGTCTGGCGCGTATCCTCAGCAGCGATGAGGTCCACCGCTTCGAGGATACGGAGTGCGCGCAGCGTGATGTCCTCCAAATTTCCGATCGGTGTGCTAACGAGATAGAGCGTGCCAGATGGCGTGTTTTGCATTTTTCAGTGGCTATCGGCTTTCAGGTGCCGTTGACCGCACAACAAAGTTACTGACGACTGTCGGCTAATGACTGATGGCTGAAAGCCATTCCCCTTGCTATATTGGGCGTTTCATGCTAAATTAGGGCAATGAAAATTACCTTCATTATCATAAGTTTTCTATCATTGATAACGCCAATATCTGCCCAGACAGAATTCCCGTTTGCGTCGGCGCGCCCGCTTTACGTCGGTGCTCGTGCGTTAGGGTTGGGCAACGCTTTCACCGCCGTCGCTGACGATGCAAGTGCCGGTTTTTGGAACCCCGCCGGACTCATTCAGTGGCAAGGTGTGAAACTCTTCGGGGTCAATAAGTTTTACGACCGCGACGATTACCGGTTCGACCCGAAAGGTGTCGGCTACAGTTATCGCGGTTATGGTCTGTTCTGGGGCAACAAAATCGCGCTCGGTGTTGACAGCGGCGTTCCCGATTTCAACTATTACGGCATCGCTCGGCAATTCGGATCGTACATCGCTGCAGGATTAAGTCTCAAGTTTAAGCGGAGACACCCGTCCGATGTCTACCAATTTTTTGGGTATCAGACCGCTTATGACATTGGATTGCTTTTCAAACCGCGCCCGAATCTCAAGTTCGGATGCCTCGCACAAAATCTTGAAGGCTACGGTATTCAGTGGCTGACACTCGGCACCGCTTACCGTTACGATGCTTACCAATTCTCAGCAGATATTGCGTTCCCGACTGATGGCACAGTCCCGGAGTTTTATATCGGCACCGAGTGGCACCCGTTCCCTGTTCTCCCCATCCGATTCGGTATCTCAAACGGAACGTTTACAACCGGGATAGGCGTTGCATGGAAAGGCATCCATATCAACTACGCCAGAATCTTTGAAAAGCCATCTGCATCCGATTTTATTGAATTGGCTATCAGCTTTCAGTAATCAGCTAAGACATGTTCCGGTTATTCCAAAACCCCTTTAACTGAAAACCGACAACTGATAACTATTCATCCGCGATCTCATTCCAGTCCAATATCTCCTGACTCCATTCAAACTGCTGCAGGGGACCGAATTTGAGGTTGAGCGTTAAACTCTTTGGCTTCGGGGAACTGTCAAATAGATTGAAATCTCGGACGACGACATAAGTGTGTTGTCCATCGGTAATCGACTTGCAGGCTTCAACAAAGTCGTCGAGATTACGAATCTGTTTCCCGTTAATATCGAGAATTACGACTTTAGAGTTCCCATCCCGTTCTTGTACACCGACCCGCGAAAAGCTGCTGCCAGCGACGGCATGCGGTAAATAGACACCATCGGCATCCAAGAAGAGCGTACGGCGGAGTTTCGGCGTAATGTCATGAAAAATCGCCCCACCGAACCTGACGAACCGACGTACCTTCTTCGACTCTAAGTCCTCTACAGGGACATCAAGACTCAAGTTATCTCCGTTCCGATAGACGTTCAAGTTAACACTTTCCCCAACGTTCCGATTTAAGACAGCATCAAAGGTGTAAAGATCATCTTTGATAGGTTCACCATTAATGCGATAGATAATATCGGAGGCGCGCAGGATAGGCACACCGGTCGTCCTGGGTACAATGGACTCGACTTGGATAACCTTTGGCGTGCCAGCTTTCGAGGGTCCAATCTCTTTTCGCAATTCGGCAGGAAAATTGAAATGTTTGATGGCTTCACCGATAGAGATGAGTTCTAAATCGACACCGATTTCGCCGCGTCGGATGGAAATTTTATTCCGAATCATTTCGAGGGCATCAACGAGATAGTCAATCGGGAGTTCAAAACTGGAGGTATCGGTGCCGCGTGCGTGAATCGCGACCACTTGGCTTGCGGTATTCCAGACAGGACTTCCGCTCGAACCGCCTGTCCGATCAAATGTGGTATGGATGTAACTGGAGTGTCGGTCCCCTTTGTTGACATTAAGGTTCGCAACCGCCCCGAATTTGATTGAATATTCTTCTTTCTCATTGTTCCCGATGAGTAGGAGCTCGTCTCCGAGCGAGAGTGAATCCCATTCGCCGAGTTCAACAGCCTGAAGTTCAAACTCAACCTCAGCCGGATCAATCTGATAGAACCCGAAGTCGTGTGTCGGATCGTAATAGAGAATCCGAGCCTCCGTGAAACTACCGTCGTGGAAGTTGATTTTGACGTAAGAAGGGCTAGTCCCGGTAACATGCTGGTTTGTTGCAATAATGCCGTGTTCCGCGTCTACAACAAAACCGGTGGCAAAACTTGTACCTTTCCGCTCCATCTCAAAGACAACTTCGGAAGAGGTTTCAACGTTCACCACCATCGGTTTGAAAGCTGCAATCTGTTCTGTCCAATTGTGTGCAGCATCAGCGTTTGCGATTAAAATAAACAGCGCAAGAACCGTCAATACCACACTGCTAATACGGTTGTTAACCGCAGTTGCAAAGATCTGTTTCATACTGATTCCTTTTTCGTTTCGGCGTCTTTTAATATTTTAGGACTTACGCATTTTTTCATCAAAATTCTTCGGTGTGGAAACCCCTGCCTTTAGGTAGGGGAGGAAACACCGCTCCTTTTTTTTTGGTTTAAAGTTCCTAAAAATGCTATAATATCTTTAGGAAAGTTCGATCACACAGAGTTGTGTGTGAGGTTAGCCGCAGTTTGTGGGACTATATCTTTGCGGAGTGTAAAACTAAAAAGATATTTTCGCTTTCACACCACAAACAAACTTGTCGAAACTTGAGTGTAATGAATGTCACAGGTAAAATCGTGAAATCGTAAAAAAGCACTCTCAAAAATAAATAGTCAACTTCGGTTGAATGGGCTGCTTGGGTCCCATTGTGGAGCAGATGTAAGACGCTTCCTCGGAAACGCTAACTGCTACGAAGCACAAGCTCCTACCTTTAGGTAGTGGGTGCCTTGACGCGTACCTACATCGGGAGTTGCGAAGTCTTGAATATTACGTAGCCTATGGTTCATTTTGTTTTTTAAGAGTTTAACATAGCAAATCGGGAATGTCAATATTTTTTGGAGAGTTACCCAGTAGATCGTAGGGGTTGGGTTACCCAACCCCTACGGTTCCCCCGCGTATGCAAATAATTACGGGATCTACTATAATGTGCGTAAGTTTTGGTAGTCTCGCGTTTACGAAAAGAAAAAAACGAACCTTTTCTGAACACATCTGACTAAAAAAGCAAGTCTAAAATGTGAACGCCTTAAAAGAAACATTGAGGTCTTCACACAACCGAAATTTTTACAGGAGAAATAAAATGAAACAGAAATTTTTCGCAATCACGACAATCGCAGTTCTCGCAATCGTCGGTGTCTTCGTTTTTGAACACGCGACCTCAGCACAACGTCCCAACCGGAACGACCAGAATCAACAACGTGGAAATCGCCAGGGTGGTGAGCGCGGTGACAGAGGCAGAAGTATGGGTATGGGAATGATGAACTATGTGTCTATTGTTGACAATTCTTGGTTAGATTTGACATTCGCTGTGAAAGTAGACGATGAGACACTCGTAAAAGCACGTCCTATCTATCAGGCGACGCGTGAAAAGTTTATGAAAAAGATGGAAGAGATTCGTTCCTCAGACAATATGCGGGGGGCACAAGCAGCAATGCAAAGTTTCCTTGCAACCACGGGACCAGAATTCCAAGCAAGTCTCAAAGAGGTCTTGACAGAAGAACAGTTGACTAAACTCACCGAATTAACAAAAAAACGTCAGGAACGTCAAAACGAACAACGGGAACGTATGAATCGGTTCCGTGAAGGTGCCGGTCGTCGCGGAGGCGGCGGTGGTAATCAGTAAGCATCGTTTAGAAACGGTTTCCGTGCGTCTTATTCACGCACCTGTATTCTGGGTCAGGTATCTTCGCCTGACCCTTTCTTTTTTAACTATCTGGAACGTTTGCGAAAATCATCGACCGCTGCGTTCTTCGACCCAACGGAGAACCATCTCTCGGTTTTCGGTATCGCCATATTGATCGAACCAACCCGCGAGTTGTTTACCCGCTTCGATAAGCAGCGACGACATCTCTTCGGACCTGGATTTCAAGGCGAGTTTATATTTTTCAACCGCTGCATCGGTCTGTTTCCGTCTGATTAAAGTGATGGCGAGGGCGCATCGGACCTCGGTGAGCAGATCTGCTTTCGTTTTGTTAAAACGGTATCGGACCAATTGTGACTCCAACGACAATAAATTTCTGAATGCTGGCATATTGATCGGATCTCTCTGCAGGACAGTTTCAAAACCTGCGAACGCTTTCTGGTGTTCACCCGTCACGAGATAGAGATAAGCGAGCGTGTTGTCAATCTCCAAGTTCCGCTTAGGTTCGGGGATTGTCTCAAATTCGGCGATAGCGGCGGCATAGTTTCGTTGTTCCATAAGTGCGTTCCCGCGTCGGATGCGTAGGTTGATCTGCTCCGCCTTCGCTCGCGAGTTCCCCGGTTCTTGTGCCAAGACGCGCGACAATTCCACAGTGGCGCGTTCATAATCGCCCACGCCCTGATAGGCATTCGCCAAACTCAGACGCAAATTCGCATCGGTCGGCGCGAGTCGGAGTGCTTTTTCAAGCAGCTGGATCGCTGTCGTGTACGCCCCGGTCTCACTGAGGCTGCGCGCGTAGTGATGGTAAGCCGCGATGAGGTTATGTAAAGCGTGGTCAGCATTCGGCGTGATATTGTAAACGTATTGAAATTCCGACAGAGCCTCGGCATAGTCACCTTTTTTTAGATACAACTCCCCAAGCAGGTTGCGGATGTGTGTTTCGTTCGGATAGAGTTTCTTGAGCTCAAGGTACGCATTCACGGCTTCATCTAATTCACCCGCCTCGTTATGTGCGCTCGCTTTTCGTGTGAATACATCGCCAAGGTTTTTACGGGCAATGTTCAACGTCGGCATTAACCGCAGCGCGTTGCGATACGCATCAATCGCCGCATCCCATTCATCACGATTACGCAGTGCCACCCCATAGTTATTATAGCATTTCGCAAGATAGTGCTTCGTCAGTGTATCGACAGGGTTAATATCAACGGCTTTTTGGTAATAACCGATCGCTGTTTCAAACTGCCCGGCGTGAGCGTAGCCGTTCCCCATCAGTTGGTAAGTAGATGCATCCAGCGGGTCCATCCGAATCACACGCTCAAAAGTAGTGGTGGCAGTCTCAAAATCTTTAGTCGCCAACGCTTTGAACGTTTTGGCACGGAGGAGTTGATGTAGGTTTCGGCGCGCTGCCTTGTGGTACGGTGCGATATGGAGTGCTTTTTCAAACGCCTGTATCGCCTTCTCAGGCTCTTTTTTCTCATAGTAGAAGATGCCGAGTTTGTTATAATCTGCAGGCGACGGTGTTTGCGTTACCCGTTTCTCAAGGAGTGCTATCGCTGCAGGCGTTCTATTCGTTTCATGGTAGGCTTGAATCAGTTTCTCAACAGCAGGTTGGAACTCGTCATCTAACTGCCTACAAGTCAAGAAACTTGTGATTGCGGTGTCTGTATCGCCTTTATCGAGGTAGACGGTGCCGAGTAAGTAGTGAGACCGAAGATGTTTTTGCTTATCGGCGTGCGGTTTCTGTTCGATCTCGGCTTTCAACACCTTAACCGCAGTTGCGTGCTGCGGTGTATCGGGTGGTGTATTATAGAGTTTCCGTAACGTCGCGACATCGCGCGCGCTTGGATGTTGCGCTGTCGCTGTCGGGTAGCTGATGTCATTGGGGTGTGGACTGTGTCCCCATAATCCGATGGCGTGTCCAAACTCATGGAGACAGACTGTCCGCATCTCTTCTTGTGAGAGTTCACCGATAGTGCCATCGCCTTCTAACATCAGGACAATCTCAACGGTAAATTGGCTATCGGAAACCTTCAACAAAGAGGTTTCTGGTGAACGGACGTTTTCTTGCTGATGGAAACCGACGGCTAATGGGTGATGGCTATCTTCCTGATGGTTGACGGCTGGTGAGTGACGGCTATTCTGGAGAGTTTTTGCTAGCATCGGTTTCCCAACCGATGTTCTTCGCGTGAGTTGCGCGCTACCGAGCCGCATATCTTGGAAGCCGTTATACAGCGCGTTATGCCCCCAACTGACACGGATGTTTGCGTCCCGAGGTGTCTCGGTCTCTTCAAAACGGACAGCGCCATCACTCGCCGTGTGCCACGCCTGCATCGCATGTCGGATTTCCGGTAGGTACGGACTCTCTTTCAGGACTGGCGAGATATAGACCCGAATCGGCATCTCCGTGAATCGGGTAATCCTGCCATCAGAAAAGAGCGTGATGTGATCGAAATAATCCGTATAAACGGTGCCAGAAGCGTCAGGAGTCATCGCAGCCTGAAGGTTGCCACTACAAAATAGTGTAAAGGTCAGAATTATGGATAAAACAACGCAAAGCGTCCGTAATATTCTCATTGGTACAGAGGGTCTCCTGTTTTTTTGGCCACTGAAAGCGTGTTAACATTCAAAAGGCACGGCTTCTGACTGCGCTTTGTAGGTTTGTGGTAGAACAATTCATTATTCGTGCTGGACAGACAGATGATAAATTGCTACTGGTTTCATCATTTTTCTCTTGTTACCACCACAACCTGTGCTTCATTATGCTGAAAGTCAACCTGATTTTTGCCAGGGATTGGCTTCATTCCACGAAAAGCCCGAGCAGCCGATTCAGGATCTTGATCTACCAAGAAGAAATATCCATTATCTTCAAAAGTCTCAATAGGTGGGAACTTCTCCGTTCGTGCCGCAACAACTAACATTTCCGCACCAAACGGTGGTGCACACACAAACTCGCCAATTTCTACCTCACTATTGATTCGTGATAAATCAATGTAGTAGTTGTTTTCAAGAAGCGTATATTTCCTGTCACCAGCAAGAATATAAAGCATCCGAATATAGGCAGGTTGATTCACATGCACGAAAACCTTCATTGTTTCGCCTTCCATGTAATATACAGGATCGCGTCCTTTGTCTGTCCATACTTCAACCTCTAAGCCGCCAACAGGGGATACTTGAGGTTCAATAGGTTTCGTGGGCCTGATGGTAACTTGATTTTTCGTAATATATCTGGGTGTGAAAGCTTTTCTTGTCTTGTGGAATTGTGGGTAATTTGAAGGTTTGCAAACAAGCGGCTCACGGAGTCGTGAATTCATAAACGTCACTACGCTGCTTGCTATAAATTTACCGGTGTGTAGGTCGCGCAGCGTTTCCCGAATCGTAATTTCGTCACCGTTTTCCCAACACGAACCAGAAAATCGATATCTTTCTTCTGGAATCATCTTACTGTTGCTGATATTTTTCCGCTTGAAGCCCCGTTTACGCTGGACAAAATGCCAGTTAAGTTGTTCTTGTATTGCATTACTAAAATCTATGGAGAAGTGACATACCATCCCTTCGTGGCTGTAAGTAAGTGGTTCAAGTTGGATTTTGGCACCAGATACGTTGGCTTTTTGTGCGTCAAATTGAGACTCGGCGGTCCTGATAATATCACCGATGGTAACAATGACAGGGGAATCAATTTCTTTCACGCGCTTAATTACCTGTCTGTGTGACATGGTTAGTGCGTTACCGCCACTAGTAGTCGTTCAATGTTGAGT
>JAAXHL010000030.1 GCA_012270865.1 Candidatus Poribacteria bacterium
GGGGTCTCCTGCCCGAAGAGTGATGAGAGGTCAGTATCAAAAATCGAGCATTTTCTGGTCTATTATAGGTGCTGCTGTCCTACTGTTTACCATACAAGGACACACCGCAGTTGACCCCGCGACGGCGGTAGGTGTCTGGCTCTTCAACGAAGATGGCGGCGATCTCGCCAAGGACTTAACAGAAAACGCACTCGATGCGGAGTCCTTTGATCCTGTGAAGTGGACGGATGGCAAATTCGGCGGAGGGTTGGAATTCAAAAGCGGTGGTTTGGTTAACGCTGGTGCTTCACCGCTCCTGAACGTCGGAAAATCGAATTTCTCTATGGTCGTATGGTTCAAGTATTCAAAGACATCCGCCGGATGGTACACAGCCCTCATCTCAAAGGCTGACCTCGCTATGCCGAGACACGGCTACATTTTGGGAATTCGCGGGGATCTTGATCCGAACAACAAAGGGAGACCTTTATTCTGGTTCGGATTGGCACAGGGGGCAGGTATCCATCTCTTCGGGACATCACCTATCAACGATGGGAAGTGGCACCATCTCGCTGCAACTGCTGACCGGAAAGGCGCGATGAAATTATATCGTGACGGTGAACTGGAAGTTGAGAACGATATTGCCGCACACGCGAACCAGAATGAAGACAATCTAAAGCCTTTCACGATTGGTGGTGAAGCCGGTGTCGCAGTTCGGACTCTTGCCAACGGCATTATAGACGAAGTCGCACTCTTCAACGTCGTGCTAACAGAAGACCAGATAGCTGACATCGTTGAAAAAGGACTTGCCCGGACGTTGGGGGCAGAGGCTGTCTCCCCAAACGGTAAACTCGCTACCGCTTGGGGAAAAATAAAGTACGATTTATAGTAACGTCGATAATTACCTTTACATTGGCGAGGTTACATGAAGTTTAAGAAATTATAACAAATCAAAAATTCAAGAATAGGTGGTATATGGACTGGCAATTGGAAACGACTGTCTCTGATGAGCAGGTCAAATTTTACAAGGAAAACGGGTATCTCACATTCGGACGTATCTTCACGAAATCGGAGTTAGACGAACTGCGGGACTATGTGGACGAGATGATTGCGAATCTGCCAGACGGTAGACGTCCAGAGCAGATGGATGTTCCACATTTCCAGCATCCGTATCTATTCAAATATCTGACACACCCGCGCGTGTTGAAGGTCATCGAACGGTTTATCGGACCGGACATCGTCCTCTGGTCGAGCCACTTTATCAGCAAGCGTGAAAACGATGGCATGGAAGTCCCATGGCATCAAGACGGTGTTTATTGGGGTGAATCGCTTGACCCGATGCGCGTTATCACAATGTGGCTCGCGGTGGATGAATCGAGAGTTGAAAACGGATGTATGCGTGTTATCCCCGGAAGCCACAACCTACGCGACCGCCGTTACGAAACTGTTGATCGGAAAAATATGCTCTTCGGCAGCGAAGTTGTTGATGAGGATTTAGATCTATCCAAAGCAGTGGACTTGGAATTGGAGGTCGGCGAGTGCCATTTCCACGACGCATGGACGATCCACAATTCGAGTCCAAACGTTTCTCAGAAACGGCGATGTGGCTACACAATGCGCTACATGCCAGCAGATGTCCGCTACCCGGGCGCGGAGTGGCGGCGCGCACATTATATCTATCTGTTGCAGGGTAAGGATAGAACAGACGGCTTTAATACCTACACGCCTGTGCCGGAATTCTAACAGCGGAATTGCGCCCATAGAGCGTTGAAAGAATATTAGCCAGAACGCGTAGCCCGTAGTGAAATGGAGGGCGGCTCTACGGAAAAGCACGCGATTGCTAAACTCGCCTCACCGAACCGCAAGGAATAATTAAAAAATGCATCCCTATTTTGACGTTCATTGCCACATCGGTATGACGGTATCACGTGCCCCGGTTGTCGGGCAGAGTGTCGGACGGTGCCTCGCACGCATGGCTTCGGCAAATGTTATCGGTGCGATCCCTTGCCCAACAGCAGGCGGACCACAAGCGCGCGGTGTACTCGACACGCGAACCCAAAACGAAACAATCGCCAACGCATGCAGGCTTCATCCAGAACGTTTTCCGATTGGACTCGGAATCGTGGAAGTCCGACACGAACAGGTTGGCGTTGATGAATTAGAGCGGACGATGCAGGAAGACGGCTTGGTCGGGTTCGCCTGCCATCCGGCTCTATCTGGACATTCGCTCGGCGGTGAGCTTCACGCATTCCTCGAAGTCGTCGCGATGCACGACGGACTCTGTCTGTTACATCAGGCAGGTTCCACGCGGAACATCGCCGCGTACGCAAAACGGTTTCCGTCAATAACGTTTATCATCGGACATGTGTCGATGAACAAAGGCGGACATCTCGATGCAATTGAACAGTGCGGAATGTGTGAAAACGTCTGGTTTGACGTAGCACAGAAGCCGGAGGGCGCGGATGAAAGTTGGGACCTCGTACACCTCGTCAACAACCTCGGTAGCGATAGGCTTATGTTCGGCAGCGATCTGCCGTATTACGATTTTCGGTTAGTCCAAAATCAGATTGAGACAGCACGTCTCGACGATGAGATAAAGGAACGTATCGCCTACCAGAACGCCGTGCGACTCGTCCAACAATTCCGTCAAGATTGGCTGCCAACACTGACACCGATAACACCGCCGCAGGTTTATTCGCAGGAAGAGATGTGGGACGCAAACGGTGCCAGACTATACTAACGCCTACTTGACAATCTCAACTGCCCGAATCCGACGGTGGAGCACGAACAGACACAAGGCTATCAGTACAATCAGCACGAGGAGTGCCAAACTCCAATGCACAACATGCTTGTGTGAAGCGTTAAAGAGGACTGAACCGAGAATGTCGTAGTTTGCCCAAATTGAGACGATTGCCGTTCTACTGCTCCGCGTAATCGCTTTAAGTACCTCGTAGATAACGGGTGAGCCGAACCACACAGCGCAGAAACCGATCATCGCATAACGAGGATTTGAAGTAAGCGATGAGAACAATAGCATCAATAGACTGGCAGAGAGCGTGATAAGCACCGAGTAGACAACGATCGAAAGTGGAACCCAGTAGTTCTCTTTCAGAAAAGTGGTATCAGTCAGGAGCGCGTGTTCAAGAAACAGCAATAGTCCGGGAACTAACGTCAGGCAACCGATTAAGATACCGATGACAGCAAATTTTCCAATCAGGTAGTCTATCCATGAAATAGGTTTGGAGAGGTAAAGGGAGAGTGCGTTGTTCTTTAAATCTGTGGCGATTAATCCCGAACCCCCGAAAATAGCGATCAGCGCGATGAGAAAAGAGGAAGGGGGCCCTGTGCTGGGGTTTCGGAATAGGAATTGCTGGAAAAACTCGGCATCGACTTCAAACCAGAGCAACGTATCCGGTACCTGATTGAAGATATAGATAAGTATCGCATGAACGATGATGTAGATAACAGGCGGAATAGCGACGATTAATCGGACAATTTTACGTTGTGCCAGCAGCTTGAGTTCAGCCTTCGTAATGATCCACCACCGCGTATGATTACGCGAGTTGAGTGTGCCTTCCCAATGCCGATAGTTTTGTGTGTGAATAGGCATATCTTCTAATGTCGCCTCGTTTCTTATGTGATTTAGAACTTGTAAATCTCAGCGTTTTCCAAAGTATCCGTGAAAGGTCCCTGTTTTTCTGTCTGGATTTCAACGATGATAATCCCTAAGTGTGTATCCCGTTCTGGATCTTCTTCAATGAAGATACGCGGAATCTCCGCAGTCATGAGGCGATCGAGTCTATTGAGTTCTTGTGCCCAACGCAGGTCAATCAACCGTTCATCGTAGACTTTCCGATGTTTTTCGCCGTTGCGCATAGAGTAGACTTTAACGTTGGTCGTAAAATCGGATTCGGAGATCGTACTCACACCGACATTCGGACTGAGGATGCTCTGGTTCCATATCAATGGTGTGCCGTGCTTGTCAGTCAGATAAATCCGCAGATCTATCCTGTCCGTCCTCGGATCCGCGTGGATCGCGATGCCCTCAAAATTCTGAATCTCACCACTCCCACATGAAAACATCGCAAGCAGAGACACCCCGACAATAGCGACTTTTCCTAATTGTAAATTAAAGCGAAACACATCAATTCTCCTGTTGTACATTTTAGGTGTAGCTTGCGGACCTCGCGTATTAAGAAGTCCCTTCAATTTATTATATCTTTTTCTGCTGATGTATGTCAATTTTAAATCGTGCTTTGTATTTTCTTTCAGAAGTGCTATAATGCGATTTGTAATAAAGTCTAATTCCACTTCCAATCTACGTTTCATTTCTGATTTTAACCTCGCTATTGTGATTGCCCATTGTCTTTTCAGGTTTATACTTTTAGAAGGACTTCTCTGATAACGACTATTCAAGGATACGTTCCATACGTTCACGAATTGCTGTTTTGTGTTCAGGGTGCGTGTGGATATAGAAGGTGCCATTCTGGATGGCGTTATAGACATGCTCCGCAACCTCCGTAGGCGACATCCCTGCCTCCATCTCAGCGCGGGCATCACCAGAACCACCGATAGTTTGTAGACGCGACGGTGTTTGTGTTTTGTGGTTTTGCAACGCATCCGGACGGTTCCGCTCAGAATCCAGGATCCCTGTGCGTACCCACCCCGGACAAAGCACATGCACGTGAATATTTGCGCCTTTCTGTGCCAATTCATCAGCGAGAACCTCGGAAAGTACGACGACACCGTGCTTACTTACCTTATAGATGCCTGTCCCGCCCCCACTGACCAGACCCAAAATAGAAGCAGTATTCACAATATGACACGGATCCCCTTGTGCGAGCATACGCGGTACAAATGCTCGGATGCCGTGAATCACGCCCCAGAGGTTAACGCCTAACACCCATTCCCAATCGGCAACGGTATGCTCCCAGATAGGACGACTGCAGGCGACACCGGCGTTGTTGCAGAGGATATGCACGGCACCAAAGGTCTCCAGCGTCCGCTCTGCAAGGTTTTCGACCTCAGCGGCGTTTGAAACGTCCGTTTTCACAGCGAGCACCGTCGCGCCTTTCGCCTCTAACGCCGCCGAAAGTTTGGCTAACGCTGCTTCTTCGACATCGGCAAGGACAACCTTCATACCCTCCGCAGCGAACCGCTCCGCTAATCCTCGTCCGATACCGCTCGCTGCACCCGTGATGACAGCCACATTTTTCATGACATCCATATCTCCGCATTAAATTAGTGCCGGAACCTAAGCCTGAAACGAAGTGGAAGGGACTCTTTGGCAGAAACTATTCAATATCCAATCCACGTCGTTTTCCGCAAGGTAAGTTTAAAAATCCGCTTGGCGTTGTTGATGATATTCCGCTAACGCACGGTTCGCGTTCAGAATCGTCTCTAATTTCTCGACAAGCGCGTCAATGTGTTCACCCGAAAAAGCGAAGTAGAAGTCATCATCGGAGAGTGCAGTATACACGCGGTTACCGATACACCCCAAGCTGCTCACACTCTGACCACTTTGCATGACAGCCGGAATCGCAGCACACGTCGGTCTACCCATCACACCGTTTCCAGTACCGATACCCGCAGCAGTCGCGGCTTCCATCAAGAGCATCATCTGTCTCGGTGTACCGGAAATAATAACGACATCAGGCGTGCCAGTCGTATCCGCTAAAGGCGAATAGACTGCATTTTTGAAAGGGTCCTCCTGCCTTGGAATGCCGGGGACCTCTTCCATCGTAATATAACCGAGTTCTCCCATTAATCCGAGGGTATTTTCGAGTTCCTCCATTTGTGCGGACGGGAGTTCAACGTTATGTGTATAACACCCGATCGGACAGTTGTAGTGGTCGGATGCTTCGGTATAGAAAGTTTTGCCTTCCGCTGCACGTCGCCAATAGGTACAACCGGAGGCTTCAACCTTTTCTACACGGGAAACACCATCTGGTTGTGCATCGTGAAACGTTACAGCAACGGGCGCGGTCTCTAAATCAAGCAGTTGTTGAATTTGTTCTGACATGTCTCTCCTTTTGTTTTGTAATGAAAATGAATCCTAAATCTGTATTGGAGCAAACTGCCCTTCGGTAGGTTCCGCTCAGCAGAACCAGGCTTCGGTGATTCGTGGTGCGGGAGGATGCGTCGCTTTGCTACGGGAACCCAGCGGTGTGTGTCTGCTACTATGCATATCGGCGGCGAGTTCCCATATTCGGTAAAAGGTGTCCAATGTGTCAACATCCATCCGCGCATCGTTTTCTACAAGCGCGTTGATCGTTTTATGGAGTTCATCCATCCGCGCATCCGGATGCTCCCAAGTATAACTAAAAGCAGTCTCATCAAGCGTCAGTGACAGCGTTTTGGTTTCTGGACGGTTCAGGAGATATGAACCCGGTGGAATCAACAACCGAACGGCATACTGTACCGGATCCACGTGATACACAAGACGATGCGTCTCAACAAACGCAAGCATTTCAAGATAATCCTCTAAGGTTGTCCACGGTGTGAACGGCACCCAGGTCGGACGCAACGCAATCCCTGCACCGTGAACGATGTCAATTGCGGCTTCGACATCCGCACGTGTATGATGTTTCTCCAAAATCGTTAATACCGTCTCACTCAGCGACTCCACAGCGGAGATGACAAACCGACATCCGAGTTGCGCGAATTCCGAGAAATGTTTTCTATGTTTGAGAATATGCTCAATCTTTGTCGTAAAATCGAAGGTAAGGTTCGGGGACGCTTCATGCATTGCGCGGAGAATACGGAGTCCGTGCGTCGGACCGTTGAGGAAATCGGGGTCACCGAAGGTAATATGTGTCGCGCCTTGCGATACCTGTTCCTGTATTTCAGCGAGCACAATGTCGCGTTCAACAACGAAAAACTTACCGTTATAGACCGGCGGTATCGGACAGTGTGTGCAGAGATGCTTGCATCCGTGTGTCGTCTCTGTATATCCGACAGTCCGCATCTCATCTTTATCCTCAAATTGGGCATAGACTTGCAGAGGTGGCAATTTCCCAACAGAAATACTATCATCTAACCGCTCAACCGATTTTTTTTGTATAACGGATTCTACCAACTCGACGAGTTCCTCTGACCTTGTGTTAGAAATACAAAAATCAACACCGTGCGAAAGCAGGTAGTCCGCGTTGAGCGTCGCGTAAAGTCCGTACATACATATAGAAACATCCGGATTGATTTCTCGGATGCGGTGTACGAGATGGACACCGAGTCGCAGTGCGGTATGCATCGGCACGGAGATCCCGATAAATAGTGCCCGTGCTACCTTTTCAGTATCCAACGGTTCGACAGCAATATCAATCGCATCGGGTGCGAATCCTGCTGCTTTAAGGGCGTGGAGCGGACGCGTAAGTCCAATGGGTCGGTGCCCGAGTTCATAGCAGGAAATCAGGAGGACTGCGCCGGGGGTATGCATCGCTGAGAGGGTCCGTACTTCTGTTTCCATATTAAATAGGATAGCATGTCATCACGAGATTTACAACACAAAGGCAGTCTATCAACGCGTAAGCCGTTGCAGAACGTTGTGCGTAATCCGTTCAACCACCGTATCGCCACCTGCTAATCCATGGGACCAATCGGTTGTGGCAGCGGTGAAGACTGTCCCGCCTTGTGTGTAGATACCCATCGTTGCGGCACCGGTTCTCCCTCTCTCCCAACGTTCATACCACTCACAATCGTCCGGATGCCAACGGACGGGAGCCGTCGCAAGGATTGTAAAACTTTCAGGCGTGCCGTCGCGATAGGTCGGCACCGGTAAACCGTCTTCAAGGGCGAATTCGCAGCCATCGCATTCGTAACCGACAATGGTATTTGCACCACCGAAGACATTATCTCGCGAGAGGTTCGTCCCTTCAAACACCCAATGCTCCGGACGATGGACTGTATATTCCCCCGTACCATCCATAAACTGCCCGTGACTCAAATGATAACCGCCTTGAAGGAAACCCACGCCAGTCAACTGGTTTTCAGGACGATCCACCAGATAATGGCTCCACAACGTGCTGAGGGTACTGTGGTCATCAGTCTTGTAGACTGGGTCTTGGTTGTAGGTCTGCTTCCAACAGACGAGTGCCCGACCGTCATCTTCGGAACGCACCTGCCAGCAGACAGAATTCCCGCTGAAGAAGGCAGCGTTCCCACCGTTTGCGATAAACGCTTCAAGGTTATCGCGCATCGGGGCAGACCAGTATTCGTCGTGTCCGACGCTCAACACAAGTTTGTAGTGTTCCAGCATCTCAGGATGAAATTCGAGATCGGAATTCGCGGCGTAATCAAGTGTATATCCGTTTTTTTCTGCCCAGACAACAAAAGCCGCTTCCCAATTACCGAAGATGCCGCGAGTGGGTCGGTCAAACGAGACGCGGTTTCCTTGTATCTTACTTGCCCCGTGATACCCGTAGAGGCTGAAACCACCCCAGTTGTTGTAAGCGTTGTAGGTGTTCGTAGAGAGCTGAAACAGAATAGGTGTATTCGCGCCCGGTTTCGCGGGACGGACAATAAAGAAAAGCGTGCTTTCAGCCGTGCGATGGTTCCTATAGATAGTGTCACCGCCACCATCGGCTGTACGGAGTGTGCCTTCATAGTAACCGCTCTGCCACGATTCAGGCACTTCAAGCGTGAAAGAAACGGGCCATCCACATCCCTGCGATGAAGCATCTGCTGGGATCGGATGTGCTGCACCCGGAATTTCATTTTGACTCCAAACGACCTCGCGCGTCGCGCCGATACGCGCAATCTCAAGCGAGTAGCTGCCCGCACTCGTTGAGACGTGGAACGCGATTTCTTCGCCGGGTGCATAACTGAGTTGATGCGTATATCCGTCAATATAGAGTGGTCTGATTCGGTTTTCGGTCTGCGTTAAAGTTGCCATCATGCGTCCTCCTTGCCTCGTAATATAACATCTTCTAAACAAAGTGTCAACCTTTGACTTTTTTCGCGAGATATGTTATGATTTTTTAGAAGTTAACAGATAGACGAACCCGTAACCATTTTTAACCAGAAACCGAGAACCGTTGGTCAGCACAATAGACAGACCACACCAATAATCTAAAAATATGAAGATTGCGCAGAAACACACAACACCACTATCACCCGAACAGATGCACCAGTGGGAGAACGATGGATACCTGCTCCTGAAAGGCGTTATCCCTGCATCTGCCATCAATGGCGTACGCGACAGTTTTGCCCATGTCGTAGACGGTATCATTCATGAGTTGAAAAAAGACGGAATTATCGAAGATGAAGGGATGGAACTCCCATTTGAAACGCGGTTCGCGCAAGTCGCTGGTGAGCACGCCAACCGTTTCGGTCGTTCTTGGCGTGACCAAGTTGCAACGTCTGAAGTTTTTGATATCCATCACGCGCCGCGCCTCGTAGACGCAATCGGTCAACTCACAGGTACAGATGTCATCGGGCATCCCGTCTTCAACGCGCGCCCCAAACTTCCCGGTCAGCAGTTAACCGTAGTCCCGTGGCACCAAGACAGCGGCTATTTCGGTACTGTGAGCGAAGATTCGCTCATCCCCACCGCATGGATACCACTGGTACCAGTAGATGAAACAAACGGTTGCCTACAGGTTGTCGCCGGTTCACATCGGCTGGGTGTGATTGATCATCGAACAGAAGAGCGGGAAGGCAGGTTCCTCGAAGTTTTAGATGAACTTGTGGATGACTCTTGCATTTTCACCTGTCCTATGGAGATAGGCGACGCTTTGGTTTTCCACAATCTCACGCTCCACAGATCGCTACCGCACACCACAAGTGAGATCGTACGGTGGGCAATCGACATCCGCTACCTTCGGGACGGTGATCATCCAGGCACAATTTACTGGAAGGACCCCGATTTCAAGTGGGTCATCCGCAGCGAGACGCAACCCGTGACACCGGTGGAACAGTGGCTTGAGATGTGGTAGACAGGAACATCAAAGGAACTATAGTAAAAACTACAATTAACGAGACATCTATAGAAGGCGGGGTTACAAACCCCGCCTGCAATGGTGGTTTTTTTAATAGCGTATGAAACGTGTACCTTTTCAAACTTTAAAGAACGAATTTTATCGTGTGCTCGCTTCAGTAGGGTTTACCGACAAGCCAGCCGTGTTATGTGCCAGACTTTTTGCTGAAAACCAACGCGATGGTGTCTACTCGCACGGACTCAATCGCTTTCCTGGGTTCGTCGCAGGGTTGGCGAGTAAGCAGATTGATTTCCGAGCAGAACCGGAAAAAACCGAGAGTTTCGGCGCGTTAGAACGGTGGAACGGTAAGATGGGGGTCGGGCTTATTAATGCGCATATCTGCATGCAGCGGGCAACGGAACTTGCCGAAGTCCACGGTATCGGGTGCGTCGGGCTTTCAAATACAAACCACTGGATGCGCGGCGGTGCTTACGCACTGCAGGCAGCGGAAGCCGGATATATCGGCATCTGCTGGACGAACACAACACGACTGATGCCGCCTTGGGGTTCGGCAGAAAAGAAGATCGGAAACAACCCGATGGCGATTGGCATTCCGAGAGAAGGGGGACATATCCTGCTGGATATGGCGATGAGCCAGTATTCAAACGGAAAATTAGAGGTCCTCCAACTACAAGGAAAAGAAGTACCGCTACCCGGTGGGTACGACACCAAAGGCGAACTAACGGTTGATCCGGGTGAGATCCTGGATTCCAAAAGAGCACTTCCCATCGGCTACTGGAAAGGCTCCGGATTGGCACTCGTCCTTGATACAATGGCATCGGTTATTTCGGGTGGGCAAGCCACACACGAAATCGGAAAGCAGGGATCAGAATACGCCGTTTCGCAGGTCTACATCGCTATCAATGCCACAGGATTGATGGGACAAACCGTGCTAAATGAGACAGTCGCAGCGATTATCAACGATTTCCATACAGCGACACCTATAGATGAAAATGAAAAGGTCCGGTATCCTGGGGAAGGCATGTTGCGGACACGGCAGGAGAGCCTCGAAAAAGGGGTCCTCGTCGACGAGATGCAGTGGCAGGCACTGTTAGAGATGAACCGATAGACGACACCTGTCACAATTGGGTTCGGGAGACAATTATGACTTTACGAGCGGGAGTTGTCGGTTGTGGTGGGATTAGTCGAAGCCACGCCACCGCATACGCCAATCTTGAGGAAATTGACCTCGTTGCAATGTGCGACATCAATCTTGATGCGCTCAACAACCGCGCCGACGAATACAACGTCTCGAAGCGGTACACGGACTACGCGGAGATGTTCGCCCGTGAGTCGTTGGACCTCGTAAGCGTCTGTACACATGCGCCGCTACATGCGCCAATCACGATTGCCGCCGCGAATGCTGGTATCCATGTTCTGTGTGAAAAGCCGTTGTCTGTCGATTTAGAGACGGCGGACCAGATGCTCTCGGCATGTCAGGCATCAGGAGTCCACTTGGCAGTCAGCCATCAATTCCGATTCACGCCGCTCTTTCGGCACGCGAAAGCCTTGATTGATGCTGGTAAAATCGGCGAACTCCGCTCTGTGCGCGAGGTCGGTAAAGGACGAGAAGCAGGTTTCGAGTTGATGGAGATGGGGGTGCACTATTTTGACGAGATGGACTTCTTCTTAGAGGGTATCTCTTGGATCCAAGCGCATATCACCTATCAAGGGCACGACGTGACGGAAGCAGACATTATGCACAGCAGTGAACTGTGCAAAACCGATCGGCGCGATAACGGTATTGTCGCCGGCGATACGATGCTCGTACATATCGGCGGTGCGCAAGGTGCTTACGGCATCATGGAACTTTACTGCCGCGAACCGAGACACGGCTGGATGATGGGACCCCATCTGCTCGGTTCAGATGGACAACTCATGATCAAACCGAACCCAGATACAGGCGTAGATGAGATGTGGTATTGCCCTTTTGATGTTTCGTTCGCGGCGCACACACCCGAATGGGAACAGATAGAACTCGACACATCGGCATTTCTTATCTCAGGAAAAGCGTGGCGGTCTCGCCACACGATATGGAGTGCGAAAAATATACGAGACGCAATTCTTGACGGAAATCAACCAGAACTCGGTGGACACAACGCGCTTACATCGCTTGCGTGTGTAAGCGCAACCTACGTTTCCCATTTTAGTGGGCAAAAGGTGCAACTGCCATTGGAAGAGCGGAACCACCCACTCGCGGAACGTCTTAATAGAGGAGCAAAAAACTGAATGAAACTTGCATTCTTTGATGATTACGAACTCGGTGTAATAACAGGAGACGGCATCGTTAGTGTTAGCGATTCGCTCAGCGGGATTCGACACCGGACCCCCCAAGAACTTATACAAAGGGTGATTATGGATTTTGACAGCCTGCGTTCAATCATAACGGATGCCGTCGGATATGGGCCCGCAATCGCTTTAGATGATGTGAACCTCAAAGCACCGCTACCGCGTCCAGGTCAACTCGTATGCCTTGCAGGTAATTACATTGAACCGGACAGCCCATCCCGCGGCGAATTTAACGCATTTCTGAAGTCGCCGACCGGCATCGTCTCTACAAAGGAGACAGTCCAACTCCCCGAAGCAGATGTGACGGTTTTCCATTTTGAACCCGAATTAGCGATCATTATCGGTAAAACAGCAAAGCACCTCTCTGAAGAGAATGCGTTAGACTACGTATTCGGTTACACACAATTTATTGACGTATCGGCGCGCGGTCTACCCGGTGGGTTCTTCTTAGGCAAAAGTTGGCACACATTCGCACCTATGGGACCGGCACTCGTTACCGCCGATGAAGTGGCTGACGGGAACGCACTCGGCGTACAACTCTGGATCAACGACGGGTTGCAACACGATTTCTCGACCAACTCCATGGCCCGTTTCATTCCTGAACTCCTTGCAGAAGTAACCAACGTTATAACGTTGGAACCGGGAGACGTTGTATCCACAGGTACACACCACGAAGCACTCACCGCAGTCGGAGACGGCGATACAGTCCGATTGTCAATAGAAGGGTTCGGTCCCGAATTGGCTGTTTCCATCCAAGACCCGTTAAAGCGGACGAGTTGGCGCGGCTAATTATTGGTAGAATCTAAACCGTAGAAAAAAATGTTGACAACTCCGCCTAATTGTGTGTATAATAATTTAAGGTATAATTTAGAGGTTCCCTTCTAATCCACAAGATCCTATGTAGTAGTACGTTTTGGAACCCAGCAAGCTGCGTCACGCCTTGATAGTGTAGCACGTTTTAGGAACCAGCAAGCTGCGCCAAAACCGCGGTACGGAATGAGACTTTTTTGACGATAAGGAGACAGAATTCATGAAACAAACGAGAAACATAGCGGTACTGGCTGCCCTCACGATTGTCTGCGCGTGGATGGTAGGCTGCGCTGGCTGTAACCCAGAACCGCTACCAACCGGAATGAGTCCCACACAAGGCCCCGAAACCGGCGGAACGACCGTTCAAATTACCGGCGAAAAATTTGATATGAAAAACGGTGTAACCGTGACGTTCGGTGGAAAAAATGCACAAAGTGTAACAGTCCCCAGTGAGACGCAAATTACGGCAGTAACGCCAGCCGGTACGGCAGGACAATCTGTCAGTGTCGTTGTTACCAATACTGGAAAACCGGAAGTTCCCGCTACGCTTCCACAACAGTTTACCTACACCGACGCAACGCCACCAACTGTGACGATGAACGAACCGGCTGATGGCACAGTCATTTCTGAGTACGAAGATTCCCTGAATGTGATGGACAGCGTGTCCGTCTCGTTTAGTGAACCCGTCAATAACGATAGCGTCTCTATCAATGTAGCAGTCACCAAAACGGACGATTCGATGAGCGAACCGATGGACGCAACGCTATCAGGTACTGTGACCGGCAGCGGCGATTCTGTTACCTTCACATCCGATATGCCGATGCGCGCAGGACGTATGTATACCGTCACTGTCTCCGGTGCCGCAGATATGGCTGGCAATGTGCTTGTGAACCCGCACAGTTTCAGTTTCAGTGTAACCAGTCCTGACAGACTCGACAGATACCGCGTCCAGGAAGAAGATATTCAGGAAGAAAACGGTGAAGCGGCACTCAAACGCATTGCCGCACGACCTGAGATTTTTGACGATCCAGAGATGTGGAAGCGATTGGTCGCAGCGAATCAGGACGACTACATCTTTGATCGGACGAAACTGAGTGTCGGACAATTCTTATGGATACCACGCGGACCCGCCTGGGGCGATAAATAGCCAGAATCCATAATATACAATAGAAAAGCCGTGTACACAGAACACGGCTTTTTTTATTGCCTAAAAATTGACACAGAGAGGAAGGGATTGATTACCACAGCATGTAGTGACCAATCCCTTCTTTTATTTGATGTTATGGACTGAGGTTATTGGGTTTCGCCATTGCCGTTGCCCATGTCTTCCGTGGTTTCTTCTGTGGTTTCTTCCGCAGTTTCTTCCGCAGTTTCCTCAGCGGTTTCTTCCGCAGTTTCTTCTGTGGTTTCTTCCGCAGTTTCCTCAGCGGTTTCTTCCGCAGTTTCCTCAGCGGTTTCCTCAGCAGTTTCTTCAGCGGTTTCTTCAGCGGTTTCTTCCGTGGTTTCTGCTGACGGGGCTACCACATTTCGTACCCGCTCACAGGACACAAAAGCGACACAAGCGATCAAAATAGCAATGAGAATTATCTGAAATTTAGCCATTACGTGTTGTTCCTTCCTCTATATTTTTATAGTGAAACCTAAAAATATTAGAGCACTTCTTGGCACAACCGGCAATGAATAGTTTCCCTACTACAAACAGGTATTCGTCAAGAGATAAGTGTCTACATAATTCTAAGTTTTACTATAAAGTAAAACTGACAAAGCGTTGTTAATCTATTTCGGAGGGCTTTGTTTGTGAAGTGAAGTAATATTGTGCCGAAGCTGCGGCAACCCTCAACCGCTTGCTACTGCAATCCTATTATTATTATAAAACATTTAGGGAAAAAAGTCAAAATTATTTTTGTTGAGAGTAAAATTGAGCAAGACAACTGTTCTGGTACTTCAAGTCGAATCGGTTACTTTATCAAAATGTGAAAGACGATGTATGTTAAAAAAGAAAGGATTGGTTACCACAGAAGGCAGTAACCAACCCGTTTCTTATAAGTGCTATGTAAGTGTTATGAGATGGAATTACTGGTCTCCACCATTGTCGCTTCCACCTTCTTCTGCGGTTTCACCCGTGGTTTCTTCCATGGTTTCTTCCATGGTTTCTTCCATGGTTTCTTCCATGGTTTCACCCGTCATCTGAGCCATTGGGAGTGAGACGAAGACGCTATCAGTTGGAGTCATAGTTGTAGTTACAACTGTTTCGGTGGCTTTTGTGTGGCAATCGTGGCATCCTTGAGCCATCTCAACACTAAGTTGGGTTGGCATCATCAACTCTGCATCTGCTGAATCACGCTGCGTCACACCGTACATCCAACCGTTATGCGCTGCATACATCGGGTCGTCGGTTTTCGTCATTGTTGCGACATGCATGATAAATGTCTCAGTAACATCCATGACATCCTTGACAATCATGGTCCCTACCGGATATTCTGCGGGAGACAATATACCTGCCCTATTCGCCTCGGCACCCATTTCGTTGAAATAGACAGTCCGGCTGCCCATGCCGTGTGCGCCACCACTCTCTTCAGGCTTGGTAACTTCCGTAGGCGGTGCTGGAAGCATAACGCTGTCCCATGATCTGTACTCGGGTTCTGTCATCATTTCCATCACCATTTCCATGGGTGTTTCCATTTCCATGGGTGTTTCGGTAACTGGATCTTCCAACATCTCTTGCGCTCGTCCGCAAGATAGAATAGCGACACAACCGACTAAAATAATAGCCAAGGCTATTTGAAATCTAAGCATTGCAATGCTCCTTCTTCATTGAAGTAAAAAAAAATAGTTAGCGAAGAGTTGTAGTGTTCTGTCACATCTAAGTTGAT
>JAAXHL010000100.1 GCA_012270865.1 Candidatus Poribacteria bacterium
GATTTGAGAAATATCAGTTAATTATAAAAACAGCGAAAGCAATATGCATCAGAAGCAGCACCGTTTTAAAATCAAGTGCGACTTTCATGAATGAACTCCTTTATTATTTTGTTAAAAGGCACTCTTATCTAAAACAGAAATTTATAAACTTATTATAATTCACAGGACTTACGCAATTTTGACGATATAGTGCTTCGTTAGCAGGTAAACTCTCAAAAAACAGAAGCGTTCTCAGTGCACAGGCTAACAGTCTCCTATGCTACAAAAGAGCAACCTGCGTAAGTCCTAATTCACTATAAATGGAATAGGCGCGGTTTTAACCGCGCCTATTGTGAAAAGCATATTAATCACTTTTCGTAAAATAGGTTTTAGAAACTGTATCCGACTTTAGCATACCAGAACGCCCCATCAAAACCGAACGGACTAAACTGCCCATATTTGTTGCCGACAGAACCGGCACCATTCGGATTTTCATCGGGATAGGTATCAAGGATATTTCTTCCACCGAGCGTGAGCGTTATTCCGGACCCTGCGGTGTAAGTGGTTTGCAAGTCGAAAATAACCCTTCCAGTGTATTCTCCGGTGCCTTCTACATCTGGATTCTGTAAGTAATCTTCAGAATCGAACCAACCACTGAAATAGCTGGCTCGCCCGAGTACGCTCCACACATCCGTTATGGATTGGAGGACAGTCAAGCTGGCTCGGTGTTCGGGTAAATTCTCTTCCAGTTCCCTGATTCGATGATCGTCAAGCGTGTCTGGATTGTGGTCGGTAACTGTGGTGTTCGTGAAGTTATACACGGCAACGATCATACCATTCAGGACTGGTGCCGTAACGACGGTATCAACACCTTGAGTTGTGGTACTGAAGTCATTGATAAAGAACTGGAATGTTTCCAGGTTCGCTGCACTGGTTACACCTGCGGCGATGAGATCCGCCTTCTGCGGTTCAGTCAATGTAAAGTGTTGTGACACCGATAACCGGTTTTTCAACCGAATATCAAAAAAGTCCATCGTGAGATTGAGTCCCAAAATATCAACGGTAAATCCACCTGTGAAGTTATTTGATGTTTCTGGGTCAAGCGAGTTATCTTCCTTGCCTGTCACAACACCAACAGCGGCGTTGGTGGAAGGGATTGTTCCTTTATTAACGAGGTCACCCTTCGCGAAATCGTATTCAGTGGTAATGTTGAACGTATTTTGCTGTCCGGGTGTCGGTGCGCGGAACCCGGTACTATAACTTCCCCGCAACCGCATCGTTTCCGTAAGTTTGTAGTTTGCGGCGGCTTTGTAGTTCAGGGTGCTGCCGAAAATCTCAAATTGTTCACCGCGTACAGCGAGTGCTATCAGGAGTGGATCAATCGGTCTGATTTCAGTTTCCAGATAGGCGGCAACGTTGTAACGGTGCCACTTGCCTGCAGCAACTGGGCTGAACCCCGAAAATCCGTTGGATGCGGCAGTGAAACCTTGCGCTGCGAGGGGTCCGATCTGATGCGACTCGCGTTCACCCTCTATGATTTCAAAGGCTTCGTCCCGATATTCCAAACCGGAAGCGAGGAACACCATGTCGCTGAGCGGATAGGTTACATCAAAGTTGAGGTTATAATCCGTCTGGATATAGTCGCCCGGATCAAAATATGTCGGTGTATTTGGGCCGAGCGAAGCATTAACAGTGTTGAAGATAAAGAAATCGGCATGGTTGCGTCCGAAAGAACCGCTGAGATCCCAGGTTAAGGGTTTACCTAACGCTTCTTCGAGAGCGGTGCCTTTAATGCCGACGATGACGGAACTGTCCCACATGAATGCGCCAAATCTGGGTGTGAATCCGCCTGGGAACATCTCTTGGAAATTGAATAGATTCGGGTCATTCCTGACGGCTTGCAACTTTTCTGGATCAGGAACGTGATTGACTATCGGGATATCGTCGAAATCACTGGGAGAGATTTCCCTAAAGTCGGGTTCTGGCACGTCGAAGGGTTCACCAGCCTCTTCCGCTGCTAACCGATCTGCTTCCCAAGTCGCGACTGCTTCTTGTGCGGCTGGCCAAGCGGCGAAATTAGTAGGTTTCGGCTCGTCGAACGGTGTACCCGCTTCTTCCGCTTCCATCCGCCTTGCATCCCAATCGTCATATTCTTCGCCAAATTCTTCAATTGCGGCATCCCAAGCTGCTGTTTCCTCTGTTAAGCCCCGCAGATCCCCGACGAGCAACGTATCATCCCGCCCGGTTGGGCTAAACACGCCGTTACGAGTGTTTGGATTTCGGAAATAGAACCCACCTTCAACGCGCTTGCTTGCGTAGTTAGCGTGCCCGTAGAGTTTGATGGTATCTGTGAGCGTGGCACCGTAGTTTGCAAACAATTTGACATCATTCTCTATAATCGGCTGTCCCCAAATTTGCGCGGGGTCTTTCACACTGAAATTGCCTGCGTTAATCAAGTTTATGGCATCAGTCCGTTGGATGGAGCGGATGGTGGGATCTGCGCCTCCGTATTCAAAACTGAGGCTAGTCCACACGTTTGGATCCCCTAAACCGATGTTGCCGGCGAGCGCGAATTGCCTACCGTCGCCGAATTGGTAGATACCGGGTTTGAATTCAATCGAACCGCCTTCATAGTTATCTTTCAATCGAAAATTCATCACACCAGCAATGGCATCAGAACCGTATTGTGCGGACGCGCCATCACGGAGGACCTCTACCTGTTGCAGTGCGATTGCCGGAATAGGTGCCAGGTCGGGTCCCTGTGAGCCATCAGACAGACCGTTCCCGAGCCAGTGAATCACTGCGGCACGGTGTCGCCGCTTGTTATTGACGAGTACCAATGTATGGTCTGGGGCAAGTCCTCGTAAATTCGCTGGACGTACCACTGTTGACGCATCACTAATCGGCTGCGTATTAACGTTATAAGATGGCACCAAAGCTCTCAGCAGATCCGGTAGATCCGCGCCACCCTGCTTTTCAAAAGCCTCGTTTGACACAATATCAATCGGTACTGCCGAATCCAAGATGGAACGCGGTTGGGCACGCGTACCGACGACAACAAGACTCTCAAGTTGTATAGGGTCGCCGCTTGCAGATGCTTCTTCAGATGCCTCAGCCTCTTCTGTGGTTTCTGCTTCATCTTCTTCTGCAGCGTGTTGGTCTGCTATAACTGTCGTGAACGAGCACATCAAAATGGCTAAAACGATGCCAAGCACAACGACAATCGGTTTAATATGATTTTTGGAAAACATTACTATTCCCCCTGATAGTATCGGCGCGAACGCCAGATTTCGATTGCTAATCGTATAACTGGTGATTAATGAAACACTTGTTTATTATAGTGGTTTAGAAAAGAGTGTAGGATTAAAAAGGTAGAAAACGCAGTCAGTAACCTACGCTTCACTTACAACACATACTATAATTATACTAAATATGACGCAATTAAGCAAATTATGGCATAAAAAATTGTGATATGAGTCCAAAAATTGTCAATTAAGCACTTTTAGAGGGCTGTCCTTGTGTATTTGATCTGGCGTGAATACCGTTAGAAGACACGTTTTCAAGCAAGTCATGGGATTGCGGGTATCAAATTTAGCCTTGACATTAAAAATCTGTTGGTATATACTTTAAAAAATAGTTTAGACTTAGCGTGTTGATTATCCAAACGTTTTGTAGTGCAAGCTTTTGGTTTGCGGAACTCATATTAATAAAAAAACATCATCATGGCAAAGAAAAAAGGGCGCCGCTCCACCAATGTGGCCCGGAAGCGTGAAAAACGGAATCGCGACCGGAAATCCAGACAGAAGCAACTCGCTCATGAAAAGCAACGTAGGCTTCTTCATAGCAGATCAGAAGAAGAACATCTACACGCCTGTATTGCAGCGAGCCAGAAACTTCTTGATGAACCTGAGTTGGAAAATGTGCTTTTTGACCCAGAGTTGACGCAGAAACGTGTCGTGGAAGTCCTTACTGAAATCGAATTAGACGAACCGGACGCGCTGGACGATGATTTAGAAGATTTTCTTGTATCTGATGAATCGGACACGCTGGATAATAATTTAGAAGATTTTCTTATATCTGACGAATCTGTCTCCTCTTCTCCAACTGATGAAGGTGTTGATGAAATAGGCTTGGACGAGATGCCGACACCGATGTCTACAGCGGAAGAGGCATGCGATCATTTTCGGGTTCAGGTGCTTCCACATCTGCTCACACCAGATTTCATAAGTCGATTAACACGCGCCTTGACAGCCTGTGAAACACGTCTGAGGCGGACTGGCAATCGAGAGCTCGCCGAGGTCGCTTTCGTTACGCGTTCACTTTTTGAAGCGGCGCCCCCGGAAGTCGTGGCGTTCCACCCGATGATCCAAACCATCGGTATCGAAACTTTACAGGCACTTGTGGCGGATATGGATGTAATGGCTGAGGGTCGCGAAGAGGTCGAAGGGATCCTATCGGATGTCTTGGCACAGGATGACTTAGAACCGTATCTATCCGAATCGGTGTCTGTTTTACCAGAAGCACCGTTAGAAGAGGATGTTGAGCGAGTTATTACCCCTACATCTGATTCCGTTGCGTCGGTTCCGCTGGAAAGCGTCGTTGAGGAGGCAGCAGAAGTCGAACCTGAAGTTCTATTGTCTACCTTTAAGAACGCGGTAGAGATGGAGCCACCTATCGAATCGGAGAAAATTTCGGAACCGGAGCCGGTTGTGTATCTTCAGACAGTACCGGAACCGCCAGAGCCTGTCCCAACACTGTCGCCTGATGAGCTTCCAGCACGAGCACTCTATAAAAATTTTGACGGTTTAGCGATAAAAGAGAGTTTTGAAGAGTCAACAGACGGCGCGCCTTCAGAGGAAGGGTTAGCGCATTATGCTTTGGTGAACGAGGACGAAGAAAAGATTGAGTTTGTTGATGCAGATAACGAGCGGTACATCACCGTTACCGAGGACAGGCTGCAGTTACATGCGCGTTCTGAAGCGGAACTTGCCGTTGCGATGGCAGAAGTAGAAGCGCACTGTACATCCGGCGTGATGTATCTCGCGAAAACAATTGAAGAGAGGAGGTAAAACGATGCCAAGAAGTAAAAGCGGACAGGTCCGACGGCGGACACAGATCCGTCAACGCCAGTTACGTCGGTTAAAAAGAAAGAAAGCGGCATTGAAAGAACTGTTGCAAAATCGTGAAGCCTAATGCCGGCATCCGTAGTTGCGGCGGGTCGCCGTACCCGCCTACTTCGTTTTGATTTTTTCACTGTGTACAAACCCTGAAGTTTGTAACCGTACAGAATCCCCGCCTTCCGTCTCCACATATCCCATCCTGAGCAGTGTAATGATTTCGTGAGAGGTCGGTACGTTAAAGCGTTGGCGGATCTGTTCACGATCCGCAGCACTTTCGAGTGGTGCGCTGACAAACTGCACACCGATTTTCAAAGCAGTCGCGGCAAGCAGTACATTCTGAATCAGCATCCCCATACTCAACCACATCCATCGGGTCGCGCCTTGACCGGGCGGGAATCTTTTGCAGTTCATCGTCACTAACATGAGCAGTGGTGCTTCGCGGACCTGTGTCGCTATCTCTCTCGCAGGAAGTTTTCCAGCACCGAGATGTCCGAGGAGCGTGAACGATTTTGCGTTTTTTAGGAATTCTTGTAGTAGTTTCTCAGGTGCGTCCTGAAGCGGTTTCGGTAGCGTGACGTGTTCGGAGAGCAGAACGCCGTCGCCACGTGCCTGCCATTCTGCCTCTGTTACACGCATCCATCGGCTGTTGTCGTCAAGGAATTTTGGGTCCTTGAATTGTGCGATGACTGCGCGTTCTGTCAAGTCAGCGAGAGCCGTTTTGCCTTCCGGTTCCTGAATTATCACGAGTTCCCAAGGTTGAACATTGAAAGGTGAGGGTGCCCATCGTGCCGCCTCAATGAGTTTCTGAAGGTCGTCGGCATCTATTGCGCGTTCTTGAAATGCACCACGATGGCTTCGGCGTTGGGTCATTGTATCAAAAACATTCATGGATTAGCGAGGCTCCGATGGCGTTCAAGGACTTCTGCGGGTGAGGCAGTCCCGGTTGTGCCGATTTTGGTGACAGTGATAGAAGCCACCAGATTTCCGACATAAGCTGCTTCAACGGCGTGATCTGCTCCGAGGCAACAGAGTGTCGAGACAAGACCTGCCGAGACGCTGTCACCTGCGCCAACAAGGTCGGTTTGGTCGTCGATCGGGATCCCCGGAATGTGTGTGAACGTGTCGTTCCAATAGACGAGGATACCGTTTTCGCCGAGGGTGATGTATGTGGTGTTTTGCGTCTTCTCCGCGAGGCGAATGGCATCTTGTTTTGCTTCCTCAATGTCAACTTGCTGTCCATGCCAGTCCGGTTGAACGGCGCGTTTTGCCTCGAATCGGTTCGGTTTGATGATGACGTTTTGATATTCACCAATCCGTGTGCGAGAATCGGCGAAAAAAACTTTTTCTCGGAATTGCGCTGCTGACTGACAGAGTGCCTCCCGTACGCGTGTTGTGAGGACTCCTAAATTCTCAATCGGCATCTGATCTCCGATGATGACCCCATCAACAAGTGGAAGGCAGGTTTGAAGTGCCGCAATAACGGCATCTTGAACTTCCGCTGGCATGGGGGATTGGTTCTCAATATCAAATCTCGGTCCCTCTGTTTCGACACCTTCATGACCGCGATGGATCGGTTTAAGATAGGTCGGCGTAACCCATCTGGGTGCTTGTACCATAAAATCTGTCAAGCATCCGTTTTCGCGTAGGCAGCTGAGGAGTGTCCTGCCGAACCCGTCCTCACCGATGACCCCCAGGGTGTAGACAGTCCCAACGCCTAACGCTTTCAGGTTATTCGTAACGGTTCCTGCAGCACCCGGGCTGTAACGTTGTTCGACGACGGGGTTCGTATGCCACGGCGTTTCCAGCGAGAGCGTTGATCGCGTCTTGTCTATGTACCAGTAGGCATCAAGGTAGAAATCCCCTACGACAAGGATGCGTTGTTCGCGGAAGTTATTGAGAATTGTTTTCAGACGCGCTTCGCTGATCAAGGTGTTCCTCCAAGATTTCAAGGTACTGTGCCGCTCGGCTAATCATTATAGCACACCTCCGTTTTTGCGAGAACACCTAATTTGGTTGTGGTCTTATTTGCGCAATTTGCAATATTGGCGTAGATGTGGTAAAATATAGGGTATCCAAAATTCAAGATATGATTACCTTAGGAGAAAATCTATGTATAAAATCGGTCTCATCCCAGGCGATGGGATTGGCCCCGAAGTGACGCGCGAAGCGATGAAGGTCTTCGGGGCAGCCGCTGCAGAAGCAGGCATTCAATATGAAACAGTCGAATACGATGTCGGTGGCGATCGGTATCTCGCAACCGGCGAGGTGCTACCGGATTCAGTGTTAGAAGAACTTCGCGGGTTAGACGCGATCTATCTCGGTGCGATCGGACATCCCGATGTTAAACCCGGCATTTTAGAGAAAGGTATCCTACTGAAGGTACGGTTTGAACTTGATCTCTATATTAACCTCCGTCCCGTTAAACTCTATCCTGGCGTGCCGACCCCTCTGAAAGACAAAGGTCCCGAAGATATTGATTTCATTATTGTTCGCGAGAACACCGAAGGGTTATATGCTGGCATCGGTGGGTTCCTGAAACGTGGGACACGCGATGAAGTGGCGATTCAGGAGATGATTAACACTTACAAAGGTGTAGAGCGCTGCGTCCGTTATGCCTACGAGTTGACGCAAAAACGGAACAAGGAAAACACCTTGACGCTCTGCGATAAAGCGAACGTGCTCACTTATGCACACGACCTCTGGCGCCGCGTTTTTGACGAAGTTGGTGAAGACTATCCTGCTATTAAAAAGGAATATGCGTTTGTCGATGCGACAACGATGTGGATGGTGAAGAACCCAGAATGGTTTGATGTGGTTGTGACGTGTAACATGTTCGGCGACATCATCACCGACCTTGGGGCGATGATTCAAGGCGGTATGGGGATCGCGGCATCTGGCAATTTGAACCCGGAGAGCGTCGCTATGTTTGAACCGATCCACGGTTCGGCACCGCGCTATACCGGCAAAAACGAGATTAATCCGATCGCAGCGATCGGTGCAGCAGGGATGATGCTGGACCATCTCGGCTATGCGGATGCCGCGCAAAAAGTCGAAAAATCGATTAGCGATTTACTCGGAAGCGGGAAAATCAAGGACCTGGGCGCCGGACGGATGGGGTATACGACTGAAGAGGTCGGCGATCTCATCGCGGAAGGCCTGTAAGGCTGAAAGCGGTGTTTGGTCTGAAATCACGCGTATCGTGTCGGTTTCAGATGAGACGTGCTGTGAAGTTAATCCGATCTGAGTATCGGTTCCAACGGTTGAAGGTGTACATATCGTAGGCACTCAGCGATTTATATCCCGCTGCTTTGAGTAGGTCGTTGACAGTGTGAACTTCATAAATTCGTTGCTGATGGACCTCTTCATAGCGTCTGAACAATTCGCCTTCACGGATAAAAAAGGTCAGTAGGGTTCGACACATTTTCGTGTTATAGAGGTAGCTATTTTTCCAGATATAGGTGTAGTCTTCATGGTTTGAAGCGAACGTCTTGTTATGAAAATGCTCAACGATGTTCCGTTCAGTCGTTACATCAAAGATGAAGAGTCCGTCTGGTTCTAAATGCTCAGCGACGTGTTGAAAGACGTTGCTGAGTTCGGTTTCATCGTAAGCGTAGTTGATACTATCATACGTACAGAGGATCGCGTCGAACTGCTGGTTGAGTTGGAAATCTCGCATATCCCCGTGGTGCAGTTCGATATTCACGTCGTGTGCTTCTGCTTTGTCTTTAGCGATTTCGAGCATGCCGACTGCGCGGTCTACACCAGTCATTTCATAGCCTTTTTGTGCGAGTTGTATTGTCAAGGCACAGGTACCGCACGCTAAATCGAGGATTCGGCGCGGTTTGCAATCATACTTGTCGAAAAGTGACTCGATGTAGTGGGTCCAACGCGCATAGTTGACGTTTGTCATCATGCGGTCATAAGCATAAGCGAATTTTTCGTACGGCGGGGTTAGATGTATCTGCATTGGTTAAATTTCGCTTGCAAATGGGGTCAGCAAACTACTCTGACCCTCCTTTGAATCCAACAGAAGCGTCCATCATCCGCAGGAGTGTATTGATTTCGTTAGCGTCCCAGACTTCGTCACTGTTTGCTTCAATTGCGTATCTTCCGACGGCTCTCGTTTTGCGGAGGTCAATTCTCCCGGTGAGAAAGCTGAAGGGTAGCTGCATCCCGGCGGATTTAACTCGCTCAAACGTCGCTTCGATGTCCACCCGCTTAACGCCTTCAGGTGCTTGCCGAATCAGGGCATCCTTCACCATATCGGCACCGAAGTTGAATAACTCTTTGATGATAAGCCACTGCAAAATAGCGAGGCATATAGTAAGGATTAAGAGAGCCGCCAAAACTTTGACGAGTCGCTGTCCCTTTTTTCCGTTTTCGGTACTCACGTTAAATTTACCTCCGGGTTGTATCCTATATCTACCTCTAATATTAACAATTTCCGCAGAGATTGTCAACAGAATTTTCTATCGTGAATAGTTGGCAGTCATCAGTCGCGAACGGGTCTAATAAAAATGAAAATCGGTATTGTAGGCAGGCCGCAGGTCGGCAAAACGACGGTGTTTAACACTTTAGCGCAATCGAATGCAGAAATCGGCGGTTACACGAGCCGTGGACAGATCAATCTCAGTACGGCTAACGTTCCTGATGAACGGTTGGAGCGGTTAGCCGAAACTTTTGAATCCGAACGGATGACCCCTGCGACCATAGACTATGTAGATGTCGCTGGGGTAACCAAAGCGGATGTGGAGCAGGCGGAATTGGATTCAGGGATGCTTGCGGAACTTCGGAAGGTCGATGCGCTTGCGCATGTCGTCAGGCTTTTTGAAAATGAAGCGGTTCCACACGTTGATGGCAGCGTTGATGGTGAGCGCGATATAGAGAACGTTTCGTTAGAGTTCGCACTATCAGACCTGCAAATCGTTGAGGGTAGACTTGACCGACTCCGAAAGCAGTATCAGAACCAGAAACTGCCAGAGCAGCAAAGCGAAATCCGGGTTTTAGAGGTGTGCCAACAGACATTAGAAGAAGGAAAACCGATCCGTGTCTTAGACTTATCTCCTAATGAAGAGAAAATGATACGCGGTTACGGGTTTCTGACACAGAAACCGTTGCTGTTAGTTTGCAATATTGATGAGACGCAGCTTGAGACGGCTGACGCTATCCTTGAACGCTTCAGTAAATATACGTCGGAACCGCAAACGGCAGTTATTGTACTCGCTGCGCAATTAGAGTTAGAACTCTCGCAGCTTGATGATGCGGATACCGAAATCTTTATGGAAGAGATGGGGTTGAGTGAATCTGCGTTAGATCGGTTTGTTCAGATTTCATATCGGTTGTTGGGACTCCTCACGTTCTTCACAATGAATTCGACCGATATACGTGCGTGGACGCTGCGTGAAGGACAAACCGCCGTTGAGGCAGCAGGACGTATCCACACAGACTTTGCGGAGGCTTTTATCCGTTCGGAGACGATTAACTGGGAAGACTTGGTTGGGTGCGGCAGTTATCAGGAAGCCCGAAGCAGAGGGTTGCTGAGAGCGGAGGGCAAAACCTATCAGGTTCAAGAGGGTGATGTCTTATTGATTCTCGCGAACCCGACGCGGTAGCGGGCAGTTATGCTGTATGGCGAGTGTGATTGGTTCTGTATCGCGAGCAGAGTTTGCTCCTACAAGGAGTATCGCGAGCGCAGCTCGCTCCTACAAGGAAAGGTTAAGGGAGCAGTTCGTCTCGTAAATCAGCGATTGCTTCCATCATCTGATTGCCCATCTCCTGATACATTTCGCGCCGGGTCTCGGATTCCGGGGCGCTCAACTCAAGCGGTTCACCAAAGAGGACGGTCAATTTTGCGCGTCGGAATCGTTTGCTGTTGCGTGGCAGCATCCGTTCTGCGCCGCTGTGATAGACGGGAACTATGGGTACGCCGGCACGATGTGCGATAAAACAGGTGCCGTCGCGCGCCTTCCCTAATGTGCCATCAACGCTGCGGGTGCCTTCAGGGAACATCAACACGACGTTTCCTGCTTTCAGAAGTGAGATCGTCTTTCGTAATGCCCCCAGGTCCGGTGCCCCTCTATTCACGGGATAGGCGTTGTACATTGAAATGAGTTTACCTAAGCCGGGGATGTCAAATGCATTGCTTCTCGCCATGAAATGGATTTCACGGTTCGCGGCGGAGCCGACGATCACGGGGTCAAGAAAACTGACGTGATTTGAAACGAGCAGTACGCCGCCGTCCTTTGGAATATGATGAACGCCTCTCGCCTCAAGGCGACCAAAGGCGTTACAAAATATGTTAGTTAGCCGATGTCCCCATCGGTAGAGTGGACGCTGTGTCCAGAAACCGTTATTTGTATACCACATAACTTTACTTTGACGGGTTCTCTCCTTTGCAGATTGCTGTGATAATAAAGTCAACCACTTCGTCAATTGTTTTGTCTGTTGTATCGACGATAATTGCGTCTTTAGCGGTGCGGAGTGGACTGTGTGCGCGTGTTGTGTCCTTTTCATCACGCTCTTTAATTTCTGCCTCAACGGATTTTAATGTTGCCTCTGCATCTTGCTTCCGTAGTTCTGCGAGTCTCCGCTTTGCGCGTTCTCTCACGGAGGCATCGAGATAAAACTTAAAATCGGCATCTGGAAAAACGATTGTCGTCAAATCTCGACCTTCGGCGACGATACTCCCTTCACTACCGATACGTTGTTGATGCTTGACGATTTCATGGCGGATCTCTGGTATCTTTGCGACATCTGCGACGAGTCTGTTAACCTGTGGCGTGCGGATTTCGGCGGACACGTCTTCGTCATTGAGCAAGATTCGTTTTCCGTTATTCGTGAATTTGATATGGCATGTTTTTACTTGATCAATGAGTTCTGGACTATCACTTGTAAGTTCATTGTGTATTGCCAACACGGTTACGGCTCGGTACATCGCGCCGGAGTCGAGATAGAGCAGTCCAAGTTTTTCTGCGATGCGCCGTGCGACGGTGCTTTTGCCGGACCCGGCGGGTCCATCCATCGCAATTGTTACATGAGGTCCAATCTTGTTCATACGCCTCCAAATTCTTTTTTTCGTTTTTCGACTGTAACCTGTGCCTCCAGGAGTAGACGTTCAATCTCAGCGAGGTTATCAGTCTGAAGCAGCGTTTTGAATTCCGTTAAGTTCGTTATGATGTCGTCAATCAGAGATAAAAGGACATCGCTATTCTGTGTGAAGATGTTGGTCCACAAGTCTGGTGATCCTGCTGCGATACGCGTGGTATCTTGGAAGCCGGTCGCCGTAAAATTCAGTGCCTTGCTGTCTTCGGTTTCTATATTCGCAACGGTGTTGGTGAGTATGCTCGCAATAAGGTGTGGGAGATGGCTTGCTGCCCCGATAAGTAGGTCGTGGATTTCCGGTGAAAGACGGCGCGGTACACCGCCAACAAATTCCCAAAGGTTTTCGATGAGTTTTAAGGCATCGGGATCGGTATTTTCTGTCGGCGTTAGGATACATGTTGCGTTTTCAAAAAGCGTCGCGTGTGCTGCACCGACACCTGTTTCATGTGAACCTGCCATCGGGTGTCCACCCACAAAACGGACGGTGTCTGTTCCGTGTGCCTGTAGTTGTGTCTCAATGGCTCGAACCATTGTCGATTTTGTGCTGCCGACATCTGTCAGGACGATCTGGCTCTGGTGTGTGCCGACAGATTCGATGATGCGCTCGACGAACATCGGTACTAAGTTAACAGGTGGACACAGGACGACGAGATCGGTTTCTTGCAGCCCTTCGGCTAAATCGGTTGTGATGACATCAACCGCATTGAGCGTGCGTGCGGTTTCAAGTCTGCCGATATTTCGTCCGAGTCCGACGCGTTGCCCTTGAAACCGGTTCTTTTTGAGTGCCAGTCCGATAGAGCCGCCGATTAATCCGACACCCCATATTGTGATTCGTCGAAGTTGTTGTACCTGTTCCATAGTTCGTCTCGGAAACCTCAAATCTACAAACCGATTGCGGTCTACCTCGTCATTAGAGGCTCTCTATATTTTACGAGAATTCGCCAATCTTTGTCAAGGGAAATAGTTGTTAGTTGTTAGTCATTAGCCTTCAGCAGCCAGTAAAAGAGGTTTTTGATAAGCCTGTGGGAACACGAACAAAACACACCTCTTTACTGATAGTTGATGGTTTCCAAAAGCCGATAACCGTCCCTCTGATAGCCAATTTTCTATTTTTTCTTGGCAAAATTAACACAGACGTGATAAAATGAACTAAAATTAAAATCTTCTTCATCTGTTTTTTTTTTCTGTTTTTTTTTCGAGACACATGAACGCAATAAAAGAGGCACATTATAATCTCGGCATCGCCTATCTGGAGGCGGGGCAATACAGCAGGGCTGTCCCTGAGTTCGAGTCGGCTATAAAGTTGGACCCGAATTTTATCGGTGCGCATTGTGCGCTCTGTCGCGCTTATCTCCAGCAGGATGAACTCGAAAATGCTGGCATTGCGGTTACGACGGCGTTGAAGCTCGATGCGACTCACCAACCGGCGATACTTCTACGGGGTATGATAACGGACGCGTACTATGACCGGGGCAAAATCCATCTTGATGACAGAGGGTATACGGAGGCTGTCGCAGCGTTTCAGAAAGCGATCGCACTCGATGCGGATTTAGGCGGCAGTTCGCAGGACGCTGAGTCCGAAAAGACGCATATCCATGTCCATCTCGGTGCCGCTTATATTGGTATGAAGGCATACCCGCAAGCGATTGAAGCGTTGGAACGCGCGCTTACACAGGATGCCGACCTCGTTGATGCCCACTATCACCTCGGCTACGCTTATGTAGAACAGGGAGAACATGATGAAGCGATCCCACACCTTGAGCGCGCTATCGCTATCGCTCCACACCTTAAACGTGCCCACTATCATCTCGCTCGCGCCTACCGAGCATTAGGGAACTTAGAGGCGGCGACAAATGCTGTCACAGAGACACTAAGGCTTGACCCGAACTATCAACCTGCCCACGAACTTGCGGGGACGATCAAACAGGCGCATTACAATAGGGGTATCACGCACCTTAACAGTGAACGTTATAGCGAAGCCGTCACTGCTTTCCAAAATGCGATAACGTTGGATTCCGATTTTGTGACTGCACACTATAACCTCGGTTTGGCTTACCTGAAGATGGAGGCGTACCAACGCGCCCTCCCATCGCTTGAAAAAACGGTAACGCTTGATCCAAACCATAAGGCGGCGTATCACACGCTTGCGCTTGCCTATCTTGGGCAGCAGGAAATTGGAAAGGCGAGAGATGCCGCAAGAGCAGCGTTGAAAATAGACGCGAATTATCAACCTGCACTCTCACTTCTGGAAGCGGTTGATCCGAGTTTTACACCGCCTGAAACGCCGGAAACTGCACAGCCGGACCCAATACCGCCCATCAATCCACAATCGTCGGATACGAAGTCGAGACAAGAGATGCATTGTGATCTCGGTATCGCGTATTTGGAATCGAAAATGCACGCCGAAGCGATCGCAGAATTCCGAAAGGCGATAGATGTGGACTCGGATTTCGTGGGCGCACACGTCGGTTTAGGCACGGTTTATCTTGAGATGGAGCAATTAGACGATGCGGAAAACGCAGTGCGGGAAGCGTTGCGGATTGATGCCAACGCCGATGCTGCGCGTCAACTTTTGGAGGACATCAGACAGGCGCGTCCGGAACCTCCGCAACCTGAACCTACCGAACAGAAAGTTCCACCAACGGATACCCCTGATGTCCAACAGGATTTAGAGCGCGGACTCGCCTTTCTTAACAATCGGCAGTATGAACAGGCTGCGGCTGCGTTTAACCGAGTCATAAAGGCGGATCCGGATTCTATGGAAGCGCATTACGGTTTAGGTCAGGCATACCTTGAAATTGGTGCGTATGACGATGCTAAAGCATCAACGGAGGCAGCGTTAAAACTCAATCCGAACAGTCAAAAGGCTCGCGAATTGATTCAAATCATCGTATTCGCGAGGAATATAGAGAAAAATAAAAGAATTCGGAAGAAAGTGTTATCTTATGCGGCTGTTATATTGGTTGTTATGGTAGCAGCCTTTTTCGTGTGGCGATTGTTGCCGCCGCCTGTTTCGGATCCGAACCTCATAATGGAAGGATCTATGAGTAAAGATTATATATTTGGGGGTAAAACAGAAGATCTCATCCTGACGATCAAAAACAGTGGTGGTCCAGCGCACAACGTGGGAATTCGACTTCAACCCGAACATGGAAACAAAATAAGTTATGAACTTCCTACCTCTATTATTCCGGAAATGCTTGCAGGTGGTAAAGAAACAGTTAAAATCCCGATTACAGCAGATAGCAATATAATGGGAACTCAAGAAACACAGTTGCAAATTGAATTGTTAGCGGAAAATGGAACGGAATTAGCGAGGACAAAATTTCGTATCAGACTTATCGGTCCTGTGCCTATAGAAAGATAAGGAGATAGTGATGAATGAAAGAATATGGGGAATCATCGGCGGAGTTGCTTTGCTACTTGCCCTCTTATCGCCACTTGTGTTAGGGAATTCCAAAAAAGCGGAGAGGCTTTTTGAAGAGGCGGAAACGTTGTATGAACGTTCCAATTATGAGAGTGCTATTGAAAAATATAAAGAAGCAATAAAGGCATCAAACAAACCCGGAGCAAAAACAGAACATATTGCCAAAGATTTCACGACTCTTGTCAATCTCAAAATTGCGCAATGCTACTACTACCTTGCCGACAAGACGCAGGACGTTAATTATTATCGAGATGCCCTTGTCCATATCGAAAACGTTTCGTCAAAAGCATACATTGCTGGGTACGGAGAAGAACTGACTCACCTATGGGCAGATATTCTCTACAAAACCGGAAAGTTTGATCTGGCAGAATCTAAATTTAACGAACTCATAAGCGATTTTCCGAACAGTCAATGGATACCTAAAGCACTCTATATTATCGGAGAGATAAACTATCAACAAGAAGACAAGGACGCAGCTCTGCGTACTTTTCAGAGACTTGTAAAAGAATTTCCGCATTCCGCATTTACAGCCGAAGCAGAGCAGCGTATTAGTGAGCTTTCAGTTTCAGATAGTGCTGATTCAAACGATTCGGATTCGCCTAATCCGCCGGAGACGACCTCTCCAGATGTGGTGATGTACAACAAGGCTACCGACTTAAAACAGCAAAACAAAGTCCACGATGCCGACCAACTCTATACAGACCTTATTGCCCGATTTCCAGAGAGCGAACATGTCACTGATGCCTATATTGGGAAAGCGGAAATCCATCTTCAAGCAGAAAATTACATAAAAGCGCGCGAAAATTACGAGGAAGCCATATACAGTACAGATGATGGGGGACGGAGAGTAGAAATTTATGAGGCATATCATCGCACCTATCTTACGCCTGATCCTATATATCCAACCCTACTGCCCGAACCTGATGACGAACTATTTATAAAAGGACAGCTGCTGCGAAAGGAAGGCCGATTCTTAGAGGCTGCTGAGGTGTTTGAGGCGTTTGCCAATAATAGTTTCTCCGCTGAAGATGTGTCATCAGGGTTTTTTTGGTCAGGACGTTGCTACTATGAGAAAAAACTATTCAGAAAATCAGTTGAAGCCTTCAAAAAACTTATTGCGGATTATGAGGATAGTTCATATACCATCAAAGCGTATTACTATTTGACTCTGGCATATAGTGATTGGTCAGAAACACTTGCAGATACGTCGAAATATGAATTGGTAATCAGTACTGTTAACAAAGCCAACATGAAATATGGGAGCAACAATGATTCCGCAATCCACGGATGGCTAAGTCGTATGCAGGATCTTAAAGACACCGCTGATAAAAAGTTGTCAATATCGTCTGCTTCAAAAAAAGAAGGAGAAGAACCTTCCGTGGCAAATACAGAAGATACCGTTGTTCGCACAGAACCGGAAAATAAGGACCCCCAAACTGATCGGGAAACAAACGAACCTCCAAAACCTCCAAAGCCCAAGACACCTGATAAGAATGCGTACTACGGTCGCGGATTAACATTTTTTGATGAATCACAGTATAAAGAAGCAATTAAGGCATTCAAAAATGCTATTGATATTGACCCCGAATTTAAAGAAGCACACTTTTACCTTGGATTTATTTATATTAAACAGAAAAAGCACACTGAGGCTATAAAAGCGTTTGGAGAGGCAATACGTATTGATCCTAATTTTAAACAGGCGTACTACAATCTCAGTCTCGTGTACTTGGAACTCAATGACCGTGGAAAAGCACATGAGGCGGCCAAGAGTGCCTTAAGGATTGACGAATATTATGAACCGGCGCGCCTCCTTATAGAATTCGTAACTGATTAACTGCGCCTACAAATTGGCATTGAGAACCGCAACTGACACTCTTAAAAATTCAGGACGATTTAATTTTCGGCTTGATTTTCGTTTACGAATGTTGACGTTTTTGCGCAAGATCGCGAGCACAGCTCGCTCCTACAGCAAAAAATATAGGTATATAAAGTAAATATAGAAAGCTAAATGCCCTTTTTAAAATTTGACCTGAGTTTCATTGTGTGCTAAAATCAGGAAATATGAATATATTTGGCAAATCACCACTTTAAAAGGAGCTGGACTGCATGCGAAAAATCTGCTTATTGGTTATTTTCTACCTACTAACATCAAATCTACTCTTATCTAACACTTTCGCGCAAGAACACACACAATGGGATTTACCTGAATATGCGAAAGCTCGCTTCGGGAAGGGGTGGATTCGTGATATAAAGTTTTCACCTTCTGGCAGACAGTTAGCGGTGGCAACTACTATAGGCGTTTGGATTTATGATGTTCGGACAGGTGACGAAGTGGCTTTGCTCTCAGGGATTGTTATGGGGGGTGCGAACTCAATTTCATATTCCCCGGGTGGTCTCCTGCTGGCTTCTGCGCATTGGGATCATACAATCAGACTGTGGGATCTTAATGCCGATGTGGATCGACCGAGAACTACTTTTAGAAATCATACAGGCGAGATTCATACTGTCACGTTCTCGCCTGATGGAAGCATGCTTGCTAGTGGAAGTGCTGATAAAACTATTCGGATTTGGAATCCTCATGCGACTCTTGACAGGGAAAAACAAATCTCAATTCTGCCATATAGGGATTCTGTTAATACCTCAATTTTCTCTCCTGACAGCCAACTGTTAGCCGGTGGTAGTGAAGATGGCATGATTCACGTTTGGGATGCAGGAACTGGTGACTTGGTGTACAAGTTTGACGGACATACTGACTCAATTTGGGAAGTCGATTTTTCACCGGATGGCAGAATTCTTGCCAGTGCCAGTCTTGATAAGACGGTTCAATTGTGGAATCTTGTCGCACCCGGTGGTAGGTTTGCTGAACCGACGCAACATATTTCACCTGTCTATGCAGTAGATTTCTCACAGGATGGACGTACTTTTGCGACCAGCGGAGCAGACGAGGAAATCCGGGTGTGGAGTACTGACACTCGTGAGGTTACTTCTACTCTTGAAGGGCACAGTGATATAATCCCAATTGTAGAACTATCAACTGATGGTACGACCCTGGCAAGTGGCAGTTTAGACGGCACTGTTCGTTTATGGGACATGTGGCGTGCTTTGGAGCGGTTGACACTGGCAGGGCACACTGGCGGTGTTAAAGCGTTGACATACACAGAGGATAACCGCATTCAAGCATGTGGTCCCGGATTAGATAACAAACTCCGGTTGTGGGATGCGGGGACAGGCAGGCAACTCGCTAAACTCGGTGAACATAGAGGGTTAACGCAGGCAGTTGCTTTCTCTAAAAATGGTAAAAGACTTGCCAGTGCGGGAGGTGAAAACGGCACAATTTTTGTATCGGACATCTCCAATGAAAACGGCGATGATATTCTGGAAGCAACACTCACTGGAAATGCTCTCGGTATCACGGCGTTAGCACTGTCGCCTGCGGACACCACCCTTGCCAGTGGTGGCACGGATGGTAGGATTTACCTGCTGGATGTTGATAAGGGGATTAAATTAAAAGTTATTAAAGGTGCTCAAGGGACTATTACTGCATTGACATTCTTCGCGGATGGTACCCATCTGTATAGTGGCGAAGAAAACGGGACTGTCCGGCGATGGGATGCCCTTACAGGTCAAGAAGTGTGGAATGGCCAAGGTTCGTTTAGTGCGATCACTGCCTTAGCATTTTCGGCAAGTGGACGTTTCCTCGCTATTGGAGATAAAATAGGAAAAATTCGGCTGTTCGATTTCGACTCGGAACCGGAGGTCCGCCAGAGCCGCATATTCACAAGTCATACCCGCAAGATAACCGCTCTCATGTTTTCTGAGAACGGCGATACGCTTGTTAGCGGTAGTGAAGATGGCACCATTATTCTTTGGGATGTAAATGAAATTCTATCACAAATGGAATAAAAGTAAATGGATTCAGATGATCATTTCGTGGTTCCATCAAATTGCCTCAAATTCTATAGACATATCACCCCTACAGGGTGAAAAAATGTCTCGCAAACCCCATTAAAACATCCAAAATTCGTTAGTAGCAACTTGGGTTATCCAATACCGTTAAAGCCCAAATAGAGGGATAAACCATGAACACACGCACGATTAAGACGTATTATACCAAAAGGCGTAGGAACATGGCACTTTTTCTCTCTTTGACAGTGCACGCGATAGCGATTCTTCTTACTGCAGTATTGGTATTGAAACCTAAAATAGAACAGATGATAGAAAATAGTATCTCTGTGGATTTTGTCGAACTGCAGCAGGAGCATCAGCGGACACAAGCTCCGAAAAGGATAGTCCGAGAGGTGAAACGGAAGCAGACCACAGCAGGACCCTCCATTCGTAGCGCAGCAGCGAAACTTCCAACGGCAGCATTGTCAGCAGTCCCGCAGATTACGGATACGCCGAAATTAGAGGCACCACCGCTCTCCACAGTCGCAGACCTTGCCCCTTCTCCAGAGGCGATTCTCTCAGCGACTGAGGTTCCATCCGCTACAATAGAGAGAGGCAGCGGAGAAATCGAAGGCGGAAACGCGGTACGCGGTTCAGGAAATAGCGGCGAAATTGTGAGACAACGAAGTGGCAGTGCTGGTGAAAGTCTCGGTAACTTAACGGAATCTGGTGGCAGCGGACAAGATGCCTTCGGTGAAGGGATCCCGGAACTCATTGGCACTTACGAAACTGACATCGGGGATAAACTCGGAAGTATCATTGACGAAGAAGATGGTATCGTGCGTGGACATATCCGACTGATACGCCTAAAGCACGAGATGAGTGATTGGTGGCAGGACCCGACAGCGATTCCATCTCTCCTAAAATGGTTGCGTGAGCATACGCCCGCGATTACGGCTGATATGCAATATGCAGGCGGCGCATTACCACTAATGGACACACGCATCATGGATGCACCACTCGTGATTATGACAGGACATGACCAATCGATGTCAAAGAGTTACCAACGGTTGGCTGAGCGGAATTCGCAGGCATCAGGGTTCACGGATGCGGAGCGCGCAGCCTTACGCAAATATATTCTCGAATATAATGGCATGCTCTTTTTTGATTATTGTGGTAGTGGGGGGAACGAAAAATCGTTCGCGAATCTCGTAGAAACCGAGTTACGTACAATATTTCCTGAGTACCCGATGACAACGCTCGATGATATGCGACATGAGATTTTTCAGTGCTATTTCAAACTAAAGAAAACACCTGTTGGGGGTTCAGCATTCTGGGGAACAGGATACAAAGGTGGGAACGTAAAATGGCGGCATATTAAGGGGATGTCGGTTCCCGGAGCGTTAGGTAAGCCTCGTCTGGCAGTGGTGTTTTGCCCGCTTGACTATCTATGCAGCATGGAAACCGCTGAAATCGATAGCCGTGCGCCGCTCGCGTCAAGACGTTCTTCGGATGTCTATCGGTTCATGACGAACATGTTTATTTACCAGATGCGGCAGCGGGCAGCGAACGAATAACGACAAGAAACGGGAGCGTTTAGCGAGTTTATTAAATGGACGTTTTGATCTTCGGATGAATTGGATGGTTGGAAGATTGGAAGGTGCTCCATCCTTCCACGCTTCCGCCCTTCCATCCTTCTTTCCTATTCCTTAATGACGAAGAATTTTTCCTCTTTGATCCGTTCTTCGGGGAAACGTGCCCGCGCCCAGATCGCCTTTGAATTTTCAATCATCTGTGGATGTCCGCACGCGTAGACGACAGCGTTGGTGTGATCATAGCCGAGTTGATCGCCGTACTTGCGAATCACATCTTCGGCACGTCCACTCTCACCTTCCCACTCTGCGTCCTCCCACGGACGACTCACTGTCGGGACAAATGTGAACCATTCTTCCTGTGCTGCAAGTTCGTTGAGTTCGTCCATATAATAGCCGAGTTCCCAAGAACGGCTCGCGCCGACAATGGCTAATATTTGGTGTGGACTTGTTTTGCCTTGTTCCTGCTCAATCTTTTGCGTCCGCGCAATACTGATATACGGTGCAGCACCGGTCACAGTTCCAGCCATGACGTGGCGTGTCATACCGCTCTCCGTGTCCATCACGAATTTCCCGACGAGACGTTCCCGAAAAAAGACGGTATCGCCTAACTCCAGTGCCCAAAATAGAGGCGTGGTTGCACCCTCTGGCACTAACTCCACGAAAACCTCCATAAACGGTTCGTGCGGGGAAGAGACTATGGAATACGGACGTTGAACGATTTTGCCGTCAACTTCAAAGCCGATAGTGGCATATTGTCCGGGTATAAACGGTAACTCCTTATCAACACGGAATTTGAACGCTGCTAAATCTTCAGAAAAGTCCTCACGTTCAATTAATTCACCTTTACAATATTGCGTCCTGGCGCGTCTTCTTTGCATAATTATTTCCTTATAAACTTCCTCTAACAGATTTCGGCGCGTAAGTTCTGCCGAAAAGAAAATCGTAGAATTTAGACTAACTCTGCATATATTATACGCAAAACGCGAATGTATATCAAGTTTTTTTCAAAGGCAGTCAGCAATTAGCCATCGGCAGTCAGCAGTTAGTTGTCAGTTAGATGCTTGCAATTCTGGTGTTTATGTGATAAACTGCGATAGTACTCTGTCCATTTTTAAATTAAAATAAACTCGGTTCGTAGACCCGTGAAGGAGTTTCGGTGTATGAAAAAAACAACCCTTTTCTATATTGTGCATCTCTTTGTTTTCTGCTTACTGCTATCCAACGGTTTCGCACAAGACTATACGGCACAATGGCACTTACCCGAAGGCGCAAAAGCGCGTCTCGGCAGCGGCAAATTAAACAACATCATATTTTCACCCGACGGCACCCGAATCGCTGTGTCAACATCCATCGGCATCTGGGTTTATGATACGCAGACCAGAGAAGCCGTCTCGCTGTTCGCAGAGATACAGACTGGCAAAAAGGAAAGGTTTTTTCCCACAAAACCGCCGGAAGTATTGATATTCTCCGCTGATGCTGTCCTTGTTGCGAGTGCGCACGGGAACAGCATTTACGTCTGGGATACAGTGACAGGGGCGGCGTTCGCTATGCTTGATGAACATCCTGATGCTATTACAGCGATTGCCCTTTCACCGGACAATACAAAACTTGCGACTGCAGGTGGAGATTGGGTAGTCCGTTTATGGGATGTTAGCACTGGCAAGTTTATCAACAGCCTAAGAGGACATCCAGGGGCAGTCAATGCAGTCACATTTTCGCCAGATGGCAAAATCCTCGCGAGCGCGGGTAGCAGGCTACGTTTGTGGGATGCGGATACCGGTGAGTTGCTACACGCCGACGATAAAGACTTGGGTTCTATTAACCGACTCGTTTTTTCACCCGATGGTAAAATCCTTGCGGGTGCCGGTGGATGGGACCGCGCCGTACACTTTTGGGATGTGGACACGCGTACCCACCAGAAAACACCGAAAGGACATACCGGTGGGATCCAAGATATTGCATTTGCGCCTGATAGCAGAACACTTGTCTCCGTAGGAACTGACGCGATGCGATTGTGGGATGTTGTAGGTACCGAACTAAAAAGTCTACCCATACCGCAAGACAAAGTACCGCAACCTGTATCCCCTATTCTAAAACTCGAATCACTTAATCAGGCATACCTGCCGAGGCGGCGGGACGATGTCTATTCAGCAAGATTCTCAGAAGACGCGACACAACTCATCAGTGTCAGTCGCGATGTCAGTCTACATCTCTGGGATGTTGAAACCGGACTTTACCAAGCATCTTTCTCCCTCGGCGCACATAGCGATTTAGTCGGTGTCCTTGCTTTCTCTGAAGACAGTAAATACCTCGCCAGCAATGATGGATATCAAGAACGGATACGCGTCTGGGATGTTGAGGACGCGACACAACACGCCGTCTTGACCCCGGGACAAGGTGGTGTTCTGAACCCTATCAGTGAACTAACGGTCTCTTCAGACATCAAAAAAATTGCCGGACGCGAATTACAGGGTACGATTCAGATCTGGGATGCTGAGACCGTAGAGCATCTGTCTTCCATACCGACAGACCGAATGATGCGTTACTGGCGACTGCTACTTTCGCCAGATGGTAAATATCTCGTTGGTAGAGACATAATGGGAACGAACAAGATCGAGTTTTGGCAGACAGAACCCGGTGCGCATCTATTTACACTTGAGGACCACGTAAGTCCTGTGACTGCCTACGCATTCTCACCAGACAGCAAGATGTTCGCCAGTGGTGGTCAGGACTCGACCATTATTTTATGGGATGTTAAGACCGGCAAACGACTTGCCTATCTCATGGGATATACAAAGAAGTCCATTCGTGCGTTTGCCTTTTCCGGGGATAGTCAAACACTTGCCAGTGCGAGTGGCAATAAGATCGTCTTATGGGATGTCAATACTCGGAAGCAGGTCAATAACTTTGATGCTGTCAACGATATCGCGGCGTTAGCCTTCTCTCCAGGGGGAAAGACACTCGCAAGCAGCGGTGAAGACAGACGTATTCAGGTCTGGAATTTATTAGATCCGATGCCGAGAACCCAAACCGTCTTCAGCGGACATCAAGGTTCTGTTCACGTGTTGATGTTCTCGCCGAATGGAGAAACGCTTGCAAGCGGAAGTGCGGACGGCACAATTCTCGTCTGGGATTGGGAGGACATCAGGCACAAAGGTAGATAAACACTCGGTTCATACCTGTAAAACAACTTTGAAAAAGGAGATTCAACTATGAAAAAGATTGGACTGTTCTTCATAACCCTCTTGTTGATTGTTGGGCTTTTCTCAAGCGGAAGTCTTGCCGAAGATGATACGCAGTGGCAGTTAACTGAAGGTGCGAAAATGCGCCTCGGAAAAGGCAGTGTGAACGACATGCAGTTTTCTCCAGATGGTGCCGAATTCGCTGTCGCTACCAGTATGGGTATCTGGATTTACGATGCTCAGACAGGCACAGAAATCACGATGATTAAACAACCGGATCGGGGGTTCTGGAGAGTTGCATTCTCACCTGATGGGAACGTCCTTGCGTGTGCAACGGACAGTAACGGACGTGGAAAAATTCAATTGTGGGACAAGGCTGCTGGGGAACTTATCACAACGCTGCCGTCACCTATTGTCATATCTTCTCTATTTTTTTCTCAGGATGGTACGAAACTCGCCTGTGCCGGCTCTTTTGGACGTGTTCATGTATGGGAAATTAGCCCCGAAACACCTCCCGTGCTTGTTACAGACATAAGATTGGATTTTGAAAGTTGGAGCGGGCTTTGGCTAACTGAACTCTCACCGGATGGGCGTTTTCTTGCTATCGCGATACCCAATTGGAAAGATAAAGACTTCTCAATCCAATTGTGGGATGGTAAGACAGGAGAACTTTTGCATACTTTGACGGGTCATAAGCGATTGGTTACTGCGCTAACGTTTTCGCCCGACAGCAAAACATTAGTCAGTGGTGATGATTATGAAACGATTCATGTATGGGATGCTGAAACGGGTACCCTACAATCGAAAATGAAGTGGCCGGATCGCGTCTTGACCCATGTGTTAGCGTTTTCGCCGAGGGGTAGATTTCTTGGCAGTGCGCATGATGATGCGGTTCGCTTGTGGCATTATACGGTTGGCGGGGTGCAACAGTGGGATTATGCAATCGGTGAATATCAAAACATCATGGATTTAAAAGCACACAAAGATTATGTTTACAGATTCGCGTTTTCGCCTGACGAATTGACGCTGCTCACTGCCAGTAAAGATGGCACCATTATCGCATGGAATACAACCACCGGTAGCCAACGTTTTACGTGTGAAGGTCACCAGCAAGGTATTGAAGTTGTCGTAAGTTACCAAAAGTTCCACGTTGTTTCCCACAATCTTGACGAAACTGAGGACCTCAAGGCTGAATGTAAAGCGTACCTCGGTGAAGGTGTCCGACTCGCCGACTGGAACGACATCGTTGCCTATCACCGAGAAGGCGGTTCAATGGCGGATTTCATCACCGAACTCAAAATACCGCTTGAGTATGTTAATCCTGAGGATATGGAAGCCATCCCGAACACCGGCTATCGTATTTCAAGGAACGGCGAGCTGCGATGGCAGAACGGAGATCGCCACTACTTCTTCGCGCGGCATGATCACGCCAGGCGAGGAGATTTTTTAGCGCACGACAACATTGACAATTACTTACTATCATTGGGTTCGTGGTTCGGCAAGGGCGGTTTCGCCCTCTGTTATGGGGACCCCAATAGCACAGAGCCACCCCCGGAGCCAGAGGTCATTCGCCCTAATTGGATGGGGAACCGCTCTATTCCAGCTGACGAGATGCGGAACCGTCCCATTCAAGCGATTGTGCCAAGGACCGCCGAACCGATGCTGACACCGGTAGCGAGCTACCAAAAGTTTCACGTTGTTTCCCACAATCTGGATGAGACTGATGATCTCAAGGCGGAATGTAAGAAGCAATTGGGCGCAGGCGTGCGACTTGCAGACTGGAATGACATCCTCGCCTATCACCAAGCAGGTGGCTCAATGGCGGATTTCCTCACTGAACTCGAAATACCGCTTGAATATGTTGATCATAGGGATATGGAACCCATCCCGAACGCTGGCTATCGTATTTCATGGGACGGTGAACTGCGGTGGCAGAACGGAAATCGTCACTTTTTCTTTGCGCGGCACGACCACATCAAGCGAGCAGGTTTTTTGGCACACGACAACATCGATAATTACTTACTATCGTTGGGTTCATGGTTCGGCACCGGAGGTTTTGCACTCTGTTATGGTGACCTCAATGGCACAGAGCCACCGCCAGATCCGCCGGAACTGCCAGAGGTTATTTTATCACCCCCTGGATCTCGACCGCTCGATTGATAAGACGCAAGCAGAAAATCGTTTACATTTCTGCCAGTTTCTTCTGTAGCCATTTTCTCATCGGCGCGTCCCCTGGATCACAGACTTCGATGAAGTGTCCGGGTAACGGTTGCCCGATGAGTGCCTCAACGTCGCGTCGTCGTTCCGCGACAACCGCGGGATGCTGGCTTGTGACGTTCACCTTCTCCTCTGGATCGTTACGGACATCAAAGAGTTCATCGCCTCTTTCATCGTTATAGCCGACCGAAGTGCAGAAGTTCCAGTGGTTATCGCGTACGCTGACGCGTCCGCGTGCGTTGCCCGTAGCAAAGCTAGCCCAACCTGTGATAATCCGGTCTCGAAGTACCGCTTTCTCCTGTGTAACGAGTTGCCACATATCTTCGCCATCCGTCCAACCGCACGGAATATCGAGCAAGTTCAAGAGTGTCGGCATCAGGTCGTGGTTCTGCACAAACGCGGAAATGTCCTTGTCATTCGGTCCCTCTGGGTGGCGGATCATCAAGTTCAGCTGCGTATTGAACGGGTGCATCTTGTTCGCGCCTTTCCCAAAACTCCCGTGGTCGCGGAGTTGTGTCCCGTGATCGGACATCAGCACGATCAACGTCTCGTCTTTGATGTTCAGCTGCTCTATCTTATCAAGCAGCACACCGACCCATTTATCGACAAATGTGACTTCACCGAGATAGAGTGCCTCGATTCTGTTGCGTTCGTCTTCCGTAGGCCCGTCGCCTTCATTCGCACTCCCCGGCGTGATGAAATCTTTCCCGGAATAGTCAGGAAAATAGATATCGGCATAAGATTTCGGTGGGTCCCACGGTTCATGCGGATCGAAACTGTCCACCCATAAGAAGAAGGGACCGACGGTGTGGTTGTCCTCAAGCCAGTCGGCTGCGGCTCGGAAGACACGGGCGCAACTATAGTCGTCTTCTGATTGTCGGTGGCGTTGCGAGAGTAGATAGTTGACGAGTCCGGCGTGTCGTCGCCAGTTGATAGGTTCACGGACGTGTTTTCGGAGCAGGTCTTCAATCAGTCTCGGATCGCCGCTGTGCCAGTTATCGGATTCCTGTCCACGGATGAAGTCGAAATGTGCGAACCCGCGCGAGAAATTCATCGTCGGCTTGAACATGTGATATGTATCGGCAATGAGTGCGGTAAGATAGCCGCGTTCGAGCAAGACTTCGGCGATGGTGTCCTGTTCGGGTGGAATCTTATGCCAACCGGGGGCGTGGTGCCAATGTCCACGTCGGTCGAAGTTATACCGCCAAGGAAAACTTCGCATCCCGGTAAAGTTGCCGCGCCGTATCTGGAGCGTCGGTTGCCCTTCACCGAATGCGCGTGTGAAACGGACACTCTCGGATGCGAGTGCGTCGAGGTTCGGCGTTTGTACGTGGCTAAATTTCTTACCTTCGCCGATGATGTCGGCGCGGAACGTATCTAAACAGATACAGACAATATTCATATTTACCCCTCTCTCATTTCGTCAAGGATCATTCCGGCAGCCTCTAACGGGTCCTCTGCTTCGATGATCGGTCTGCCGACGACGATGTAATCTGCGCCGCGGCGAATTGCCTCTGCTGGTGTGGTGATACGGCGTTGGTCGTTGCTCTCTGCCCATTTGGGACGGATACCGGGTGTGACGATCAAGAAATTATCGCCGCAGGCTTTTCGGATGGTTTCAATTTCCAGAGGCGATGCGACGACACCGTCCAATCCGGCTTCCTGTGCTAATTGTGCGAGATAGACGACCTGTTTTGTAAGTTGTCGTTCTGAGCCGAAATTCTGTTGAAAGCCGGTCTCGTCAATGCTCGTCAGAAGGGTCACGCCGAGTAGGATGGGTCTCGGAATGTTTTCTTCGTATGCGGCATCATCTGCGCTGTCTCTTGCGGCTTGCATCATCTCAAGTCCACCGGAGGCGTGCACGTTAATCATGTTCGCGCCGTGTTTCGTCATTGTATTGACATCGCGTGCGACAGTGTTGGGAATATCGTGAAATTTTAGATCGAGAAAAACTTTATGCCCTCTTGCGTTCAGCCATGGAAAACCCTCTGTTCCAAGGGTACTAAATGCTTGAAACCCGATTTTAACCCAACGGACGACTTCGACGAGTGTTCCGGATAACCAATCAATATCTTCACCGTCATCTGTATCCAATGCGACGATTAATCTGTCTCTCAATTTTTCATTCTCCCTTATAGAATTTTGCTCTTTAGCGAGATATATTCGCTATACAGTCCTTTTATTCACTGTCGTTAGCGGCCGGCAATATCTCCGGTTGAGCAGCAATTGCCTCTAAGTGGGCAATAATCGCCTTCATCTGGCTAATAATCGCCTTCATCTGGTCAATAATCGCCTGCTTTTCAGTTTTAAGTGCTTGTACTTTGACAATGAGCACATCCAATTCGGTAGTGATTTTTCTTGCTGTGCTTCGGATTACTTTTATTTCTTTGGTAAAGGCGTTTAAGTCAGCTATGAATTTTCGATATTCAGCACTATTTACCTGTGTTTCGGAGGGAAGTGTTTCACGCAGTTCCGTATACCTTGTGTTTAGTTTGGTAGATCTCGCATGCAGTGTTACAGTCCGCGCATGTAGTTCTGCAGCCTTGGCATGCAGCGTCTCAGGCCGACGAGAGTTCCTTAAATCCAGAGCCACGGACACAAGTATCCAGACGGTAAGAAGCCCTATAATGATAAGTGTCCATTTTTTTCTAAAAAGAGACATCTCAGTATCCTTCTATGAAACTGACTATTTTCGCAAAACCTTATCAACCACTTGTTGGGTTTCTCGGTGTGCCTTTTCGATTTGTGTCTGGCAATGATAGATATGTTGTGCGATTTCATTGAGTTGTTTTTCAAAGTTGTCTGTCATCCGATGAACTTCCGCAGGCGATGTGCCGCCGAGGCTCTGGTTGTTCTGAATCGCGGACTTCGGATCCAGAATCTGTTGGAGCTGCGAAATCGGTATGTCAATACCCTGTTGCTTTAAGAGTGTTTGCGTTAGTTCCCAATCGGTGAATGTCTTTTCCTGTTTTACGAGTTCGCCGACAAGCGATCCGACAATCTCGTGGCACTCCCGGAAACTGATCTGATGCTCCTTGACGAGATGGTTCGCTAATTCGGTTGCTGTCGCGAAGTTCGCGTTTGTCAACTCAGCCATCCGTTCGGTTTTGAAGTCTGTTGTCTTGAGGAGTTCGGGTAGGATACCGAGGCACGCCTTGACAATATCAAACGCCTCCCAGAGCGGCGGTTTATCTTCTTGGAAATCGCGGTTATACCCCATCGGCAGCCCTTTGAGATTCGTCAGCAGGTCCAACAATGCGCCATAGACGCGTCCCGTACGCCCGCGTGTGAGTTCCGCTATGTCCGGGTTCTTCTTCTGTGGCATGATGGAACTCCCGAAACTATAGGCATCATCGAGTACGGCTATCCCGAATTCATAAGTCGTCCAATAGACGATTTCCTCGCTAATCCGTGAGAGGTTCGCCATGACGAGCGACAACGCGAAGAGGGTCTCTGCGATAAAATCCCGACTGCTGATAACGTCCAGTGCGTGTTCGTGTGGTGCATCGAAACCGAGCAGTTTTGTTGTTAGTTCTCGGTCGATTGGAAAGGTCGTCCCAGCCAAAGCACAGGCACCGAGGGGGTTCATATTAGCGAGTGCGTAAGCGGATTGCAGGCGTTTCTGGTCCCGTAGAAACATGCTGATGTATGCAGTCGCCCAGAAACCGAGACTGATCGGTTGCGCGTGCTGTGTGTGCGTATACCCCGGCATCACAGTATCGGTGTGTGCCTTCGCAATCTGTAAGAAGGCTTCACAGAGTGTTGAGAGTCCGCGCTGGATATTGAGGATTTCGTCTCGGATGTAGAGGTGTGCATCGACGAGTACCTGATCGTTGCGGGAACGGGCAGTGTGGAGTTTACCGCCGAATTCGCGTCCTGCGTTCTCAATCAGGTAGGATTCGACGTTCATGTGGACATCTTCTTTATTCGGATCAAGCACAAAATCGCCGTTTTGGAAATCTTCTTCGGCTTTTCGGAGCCAACGTAGGATTTCTTTTAGGTCGGTATCGGAGATAATCCGTTGCCGGGCGAGCATAATCGCGTGTGCTTGGCTGCCCCAGATGTCGTATCCGATGAGCCGCGTATCGGCTTCAATAGAGTGTGTGAAGGCGACTGTCTCTGTCGTGAGGCTTGTGCTGAAACGTCCACCCCAGAGCGTCTTTTGTGGTTTTCTCATATTCGGTTAGTCAAAACGCGGTGGTTCTCGCATTGGTTCCCGTGGGGGTATCTCAAGTTCCACTCCACCGATCTGTTTGAAAAGCTTGTGGATAAACGTTCCAAGTCCCTTCTCTGGAATTTCTTGGACATGAGGTGTAAGTAATATGTTGTCTGCGTCTTTACCCTGAAGATCAGCAAGATAATCAACAGCCTCTTTGAGTTTTTCAGTAGAGAGTTGTTTGATTAACGTGGTTGCCTGTTTTTGTAAGTCCATTTTTTCCATTTTCAAACCCTCCGTTTTAAGATAATAACAATTATTACTACATAACCTGCGGTGGACGGCGTATTGATGTCGGTTGGATAATTTTGCGTTGCTCTGGTGTCAGATGTGCTAATAATTCCTCCGAATGCGGATAGTCGAACCGCTCGCGGACGTATCTCGGAGAGTAACGATAGACGATTGATCTGCGATACCCCTCATTTGTCCGTTCTGCTGAGCCGTGCGTGATTGCATCGGTGAACATGACGACATCGCCTGCCTTGAGGTGGACTTCCTGTGTCACGAAGGCTGTCCCCGCGGGTTTACCGGTCACACCGTCATAGACCAAGCCTTTTCCGTCTTGCTTCAGGCGCGGATGTATCTCGGTGCATTTGTGGCTTCCGGGAACCAGGACCGGCGCGCCGTCTCCGGGACCGATGTCGTTGAGTGCCATCAGGACGTTAATCTGCCCGACCATCCACTCGCCCGTGTTTTCCTGTCGGAAGGTCAGATAACTCAGCGGGACATGCCCACCACAGTGGATATGAATGAAGCCACCAGGACCGCGGACGTTAAGGAAATTCTCGTGGATCGAGAGTCCGTTCACTTCGTGGACGTATTTCTTAACCAACCCGATCCATGCGGGATGGTCGATTAACTTCTGAAAGACCTCGCCACCTTCGATGATATTCTGAAAATTTACGCCGTTTTCGACGTTATAGGTATGCGTCTCAATGTTTCCGATCCAGCGTGGCGTGCCTCTATCGGCTGTTTTTTCTTCCCACGGTTGTTCGACGTACGCCCAATGTGCGTCAATCCACCCGTTTATCTTCTCCAGATCGTCTTTTGAGATTGCGTTTTCTAAAATGAGATAGCCTTGGAGGTCAAACAGATAATCTTGGAATTCTTGCTCCATCTTTGGTCTCCTTACTCGCACGAACCCGATTGCAGGCGGGGTTTAATGAAGTTGAATAAAATAAATCGATAATTGGGCGAGGTTACAAACCTCGCCTGCATGTCCTACCGACCCGGGGAAATCGTAATTACCGAATTAATAAATTAAACTTCATGTAACCCCGCTTCCGCAACTACAGATACGCGTCCAATTCGGCTTTCGTCGGTGTCGGCGTTGAGATACCACCTTCGGGGACATCCTTTTTCGCTGTCCACACGATAGCGTTGAGGATGAGTTTACGCATCTGGTCATCTCCCCATTTGCTGTGGTAATGTCCGCCGGTGAACCCGAAGCCGCGTCCGCCATCGGGACGTTCAACACACCACGCCAAGTGCTGAGGTTCACCGTTTGCCACGGATGCACGTACATGCGGGTTCCCGCTATGCGGTCCATCGGGTCTTGTAAGCGTTGATTCGGGTGCGATTGCACTCAGTAACGGCGTTACACCGTCCATATTTTCACGGAACCGCATGTGGTAGTACCACTCATCTTCGAGTGAGAACGGTTCGAGTCCGCGGGTGATTGGGTGTTCGGGGAATCCTGTGAACGTTGCTGTCCAGTGCGGGTTGACGGATAGGTGCGTCTCGAAGTAGCCGCCGATCCAGTCCAAGAAACGGTCTCCGGGTTCACCTTTCGGAACTTCGACGGCATAATGTAGCATTGCGAGTCCGATCCCTTGTGTCGTGAGTTCCGAAATCTGTTCAAAGTGCGGAATGCTGAGATGCCTTGCCCCACCGTCAGAATAAACAATGATTGCGTCTGCGCCTGCCAGAGTTTCGGGGTCTTCGGGCCATCCTTGGGAGACCACGGCTTCTACACCGTCAACATGCTTGTTCAATAGGTCTGCGAAGAGTGCGCATCCGGCGGGATGTTCATGTGAACCGCCGCCGTGGCTCGCGCTTCCTGCTACCATAACAATTCGAGATTTTTCTGACATATTTACTCCTTTATTTTACTTGCTCGCGGGTTTACCGAATCACAATTTTTCTGCGAACTCGCTTTTTTATTATTATGCTAAGATTATACACGTTCTGATTGTAGATGTCAATCTTTTAATGCTTGACAATCGCGGAAAGAACGATTAGAATAGCCTCATAAATTTTACAGAAAGGAGGCACATCGCAATGGAGAAATTTCCGATCGTTGACACGCACGTTCATTTATGGCATCCAGGACAGTTAAGATACCCGTGGCTTTCCGAAGTGCCTGCTCTCAATAGGCCTTATCTCTTAAAAGATTATATCGCAGCGTACGGCGAATTAGAGATCGAATCCATCGTTTTTGTCCAGTGCGATACACATCCAGATGATGGCTTGAAAGAGACAGCATGGGTTACATCGCTCGCCGATGTGGACCCTCGGATTCAGGGGATCGTCGCGTGGGCACCGCTTGAGGAGGGTGAACGGGTCGCGCCTTTCGTCGAAAAATTGGCGGATAACCCACTCGTCAAAGGTATCCGCCGACTGATTCAATCCGAAAGCGTAGATTTCTGCGTCCAACCCGATTTTGTGAGGGGTGTCAAAACACTCTCCCGTTATGGACTGAGTTTTGACATCTGTATTTTCCATCCACAACTCGCCAACGCGATTCGGCTTGTGGAGCAGTGTCCGCACGTCCAATTCATTTTAGATCATATCGGCAAACCCGACATCAAGAACCAACTCTTTGACCCGTGGAAAGAAGAGATTGAGGTGCTTGCAGCGTTCCCAAACGTCCACTGCAAAATATCGGGATTGGTAACAGAGGCTGACCCCGAAACGTGGACTCCTGCCGATCTACAGCCTTATATTGAGCACGTCATCGCCTGTTTCGGTTTCGATCGCGTTATATATGGGAGCGATTGGCCCGTCTCGACACAAGCAAGCCATTACCCACGCTGGGTACAGACATTGAAAGACGCAGTATCAGACTGTTCACCCGAAGAACAGCAAAACCTCTTCCGTGACAACGCTATTAAATTTTATCGGCTTGATTCATAAGAAAATAAAAAGGGAAGAGTGAATCTTCCACCCTTCCCTTCTTCCATCCTTCAACTGTTCCATCATTTTTATATAGGACTTACGCGTTTTTTCATGAAATTCTACATAATACGTCTGGCAGTCGGGGTTCCAAACCCCGCCTGCAAGAGGGTTTGCGTAAATCCTGTTATAGTAGAATCTGTAATTATTTGCACACGCGGCGGAAACCGTAGGGGTTGGGGAACCCAACGTCTACTACGGACGTGTCGTGTGGAGTCCGTCCCGCGATGTGTAGACTCATTTTCGGATTTTACGCTATATTAGCCGCCTATTTTGACCTCGCGTCGGCGCGGGTGTAGGACAAACTCGGTGTATCCGTTCGGCAGTTCGCATCCTTTAAACACGAGGTCTAAAGCCGCTTGAAAAGCGATGCTTTCGTCGTAATTAGGCGACATATTCCGATAATTCGGGTCGCCAGCGTTCTGTTCGTCAACGACTTTCGCCATCCGCTCGAATGTTTCCGTCACTTGTGCTTTACTCACAACCTCGTGATGCAGCCAATTCGCGATGTGCTGACTCGAAATCCGTAGTGTTGCCCGGTCTTCCATCAAACCGACGTTATTAATATCAGGTATCTTTGAGCAGCCGATCCCTTGATCGACCCACCGGACGACGTATCCCAAGATGCCTTGTGCGTTGTTGTCCAATTCACGTTGGATTTCATCTGGTTGCAGTTCACGTTCCTTTAGTAGGGGTGGCGTTAGTAAGTCCGCCAAGCTTGCGCGTTGCCTTGCCGATAACTCCTTTATCCAGTTTGCAACGTCAACCCTATGGTAGTGCATTGCGTGAAGGGTTGCGGCTGTCGGGGATGGCACCCATGCGGTTGTCGCGCCTGCCAGCGGATGATTCACCTTCGTCTCGACCATCTCCGCCATTTTGTCAGGCTTCGTCCACATCCCTTTTCCAATCTGTGCGGTGCCCAGCAAGGCGGTCTCGATGCCGATATCGACGTTCCAATCCTCATAAGCGATCATCCACGGTTCGTTGCGGATGTCCATCTTTGGAATCATCGGTCCTGCTTCCATGCTTGTATGGATTTCGTCGCCGGTTCTATCCAAAAATCCTGTATTAATAAAGACGAGCCGTTCCCTTGCAAGCCGGATCGCCTCTTTGAGATTGACAGTTGTACGGCGTTCTTCATCCATAATCCCGATTTTAATGGTATTCGTCTGGAGCCTGAGCGCGGATTCTATCCACTCGAACATCCGAATCGTCATATCCACCTCTTCGGGACCGTGGAACTTCGGTTTGACGATGTAAATGCTTCCGGTTTTACTGTTTGTGTGCGGATTTTTTCCGCGGAGGTCGTGTACTGCGGCGAAGGAGGTTACCATCGCGTCGAGGATACCTTCTGGGATTTCGTCGCCGTCTTTGGTTAGAACGGCATCTGTGTAGATATGGAGTCCAACGTTGCGGATCAGTAGCAGGCTCCTACCGGGGAGTGTCAATGTAAGCCCATCGGCTGTGGTAAACGTTTTATCAGGTGCGAGTCGTCGGGTCACCATTTCGCCGTTCTTTTCAAACGTTGTTTCAAGTGTCCCTTTCATGATGCCGTTCCAGTTGCGATAGACGCGGACTTTATCCGCTGCATCGACTGCAGCGACGGAGTCCTCACAATCTTGGATTGTGGTAATCGCGGATTCGAGGATAACATCGACGACCCCTGCTGGATGCGCCTTGCCGACGGGGTGTTCCCGATCTATCCGTATTTCGATATGCATCCCGTGATTTTGAAGTAGGATAGCCGCGAGTTCATCGTTTTTTTGTGTAAATCCTACGAACTTGGTCGGGTCCGCTAAGCCTGTCGCACTACCGTCTTTACGTATCGCGAGGAGTTGTCGTTCGTCGTGTTCGGCATTGAGGGTAAACAGTTTAACGTCAGCGTAGCTCCCCGTTTCGAGTGCTACCATTTCATCGAGAAACCGCTCGGTATATTCAATGACTTTCTGACCTCGGATCGGGTTATAGGTTGTACTTCGGGTTGCGCCGTCTGATTCGTCGATGACATCGGTGCCGTAGAGTGCGTCGTAGAGGCTGCCCCACCGTGCATTCGCGGCGTTTAGTGCGTAGCGTGCGTTATCAACGGGAACGACCAATTGTGGACCTGAGATAAACGCGATCTCAACGTCAACGTCCTCGGTAATTACGGTAAAATCGCGTCCTTCAGGCAGTAGATAGCCTATATCGGTCAGGAACGCCGCGTACGCTTCACCGTCAATAGGAGCGTCTTTCCGTTCGATATGCCATGCGTCAATCTGCTGTTGGAGTGAATCCCGTTTCTCCAAGAGTGCCTTATTTTCCGGTGCAAACGCTGCAACGATGTCGTCAAACGCCTTCCAGAAAGCCTCTGCTTCTATCCCGGTGCCGGGTGCGATCTCGTCTCGGACCAAAGCGTACAAATCTTCATCTATTCTGAGGTTACCGATTGCAATTCGGTTTCCCATACCCTTTTCTCCCTAAGGTGTTGTAAGGTGTTGGATCCTTGTTAGCCGATGCTTCGTTGCACCGGCAGCCACTTTCGCCTGAATTGCCAAATATCATAGCAACAAATCTGCAGTTTGTCAATTGCTTTTTTGGTGAATTATGGCTTTTTTTTTATAGGATTTATTTACGTGTTGGGGTAATTCGGCTGGTTTCTCTTCTTGATGGGGGATTTTTGCCGGTCCTTCCGCCGCGATTTAAACACATCGCTTGTCTCTTCAATATGTTTAACACGATCCAGGAAGTACAAGCGCATCGGAGCCGCAGATTTATAATGCGGGTTATCTACAAGAACATCTGGTTCGCCTAACAGGTCGTTGATGAGACCTTTTGTCCAGCCGCGTTCAGAGATGAGCCGTGTCGGGGTGATTTTTTCTTTTTCACGCACTGCCTTGCGTGCTGCGGCTTTCTGCTCTTTTTCGGTTTGCCACAGTATTTTGAAATCGTCTGAACGTTCGACTTTGCGAACATCGGATTTTGGATAAATTGGATAGGTTAAGCGTCCTCCTAAAAAGGTCATAGAGAAAGATTCCCAGGACAAGAATCTATCGACGCGTTCGGGTGTCCAATGTCCACGTCCTAACAGTTCTTCGCGTGAGAAATGGGTGTCGGGATGGGCTTCCATTTCTATATTCCAAATCTCACAGAATCTTTTTCGCATTGAGACATCGTGGAAATTCTCAAGCATCAATTCTTTTTCTGCTTTCTCAATATCGTTGTAACGAAAGAGTCGAACCGTGTTTAAATCCTCGATTGTAATCACAGTAACACCTCCCGTTGTTGTCCCTACTTTTCTTTCGACTTCAAAATCCATGAGTTGGGTTTCAGAGAGGATCGTGCCACGTTTTCCGAGTTGGGATTTGGTGATGTATCCACCCTCTCTGATTGTGAAACTACGAGCGGGTTTCCGATGCTTTTGTTGTTTCATTGCGTACCTCCGGGCAGTTTTGTGTCGTACCCAAGACGGTTTCGATATCAGATTATATTGCACTTATAGGTAATTGTCAATTCCTTTTTGACCGAAGCACCGACACTCTTCTCAGGGTGATTTAGTTTTAAACAAATCATCAGATTTTCTAAATTTCTGAATTTTCTTTTCAGTCCCGGTGCGGTTCCAAACCGCACCTACCGGCCCTGGGTGTTCAAAATTGGACGAAAAAACCGAGAACTAAATAGCCCTGCACCCTTCTGGAAAAAAGTTGTCTATTTTAGAGAAAAGTGTTATGATATTCAGCACAAATCTTTTAAGCACGTCAACTTGACCCAAAACCTGCCTGAAACGCGTAAGAAAAAGTGCGCAGCACCTATTCAGCCCCAGCGGGGCGGCATGTTTGTAGTGGAAGGGTTTTGATAGGGCGTTTCTTTAGTCCAGGAGTATATAAGTTAAAAATGAAAATCGGAATTATTGGGTGTGGAACGATCAGTGGTGCCTATTTTGGTGGCGCACAGAACACCGACATCTTAAAAATCAAAGCCTGCGCGGATCTCCGAATGGAAGCCGCACAGGCACAAGCCGAAAGACACAACTGTCAGGCGTTAAGTGTCGATGAACTGCTTGCTGACCCTGAGATCGAACTCGTCGTGAATCTCACGATTCCGCGGGCACACGTTGAAGTCGGATTACAGGTTTTGGAAGCGGGTAAGCACGTCTATAGCGAGAAACCGCTCGGTGTGGATACGGAAAGTGGGAAGCAGCTGATTGAGACTGCGGCGGAAAAAGGGTTACGCGTCGGATCGGCACCGGATACGTTCCTCGGTGCGGGTGTCCAGACCTCTCGGCAGGTGCTGGATGCCGGAAAAGTCGGCAGACCGATCGCAGGTACCGCGTTCATGTGCGGACATGGACCCGAAAGTTGGCATCCGAACCCAGCATTTTACTACGACATCGGCGGCGGACCGATGCTGGATATGGGGCCCTACTACGTGACGGCACTCGTGAATATCCTCGGTCCCGTCAAGCGTGTCGCGGCGATTACCACAAAAGCGTTTGAAGAACGCATCGCAACGAGCGAAGCCATGCGCGGTCTGAAGATACCTGTCAAAACCACGACACATCTTGCTGGCACTATCGAATTCCAGAACGGTGCGATTATTACGATGATTATGAGTTTCGATATGTGGCGACACAGGCTCCCGTGCATCGAAATCTATGGCGAAACCGGCTCAATGACTGTCCCCGATCCGAACGGCTTTGGCGGACCTGTCCATGTCTGTCCGGCAGGTGGCAATTGGGAAGAAGAGGAAATCCCGTTCCCGAACAACGCTCGGATGATCGGCGTGATTGATATGGTATCGGCAATCCGTTCGGGACGACCGCATCGTGCAAGCGGCGCGCTGGCATACCATGTGCTTGAGGTGATGTGTGCCTTCGACAAATCTTCGGAAACCGGCGAACATGTTATCATCGAAAGCACAACGGAACGTCCGGAACCTGTCCCACTCGGTCTGAACGAATGGGAGATAGATTAGGTTAGTTTTCAGTACGATTTTTCTGCGAAAAATCTTTCAGTTTTCAGTTGTCAGGACTTGGGTTTATCAGTGCCGATATCCTTGCAGGCGGGGTTGTAACCCCGCCATTCAGACCTTCGCGCAATGCTCACCGCCGGGTCACTCACTATTTTTCAGATACTTATAGAGATCGCTGTCCGTTGTGAGGATGAGTTTCGTACTCGCGGCGGTTGTCTTTCGATACGTCTCTAAAGTCTGAATAAACGCATAGAACTCCGGGTCTTGACCGTGTGCTTCGGCATAAATCTGGATGGCTTGTGCATCGGCATCCCCTTTAATCTGTTCTGCCTCTTTATATGCCTCTGACTGGATGCGCTTCAACTCCTTCTGTTTCTGCCCCATGATGTTCGCGGCTTCGCCTTCGCCTTCCGATTTGTACTTCTCAGAGATACGTTGACGCTCCGAAATCATCTGGTCAAAGACTTTCTTGCGGACTTCGTCTACATAGTTAATGCGTTTTATTTGAACATCGACGAGTTCAACGCCGTATTGCGGAACAGTCTCCTGTACTTTCTCAAGTATCATGCGTGTAATCCGTTCCCTGCCGATCTGAATCTCTTCCAGCGGTTCACCAGATTGCCCCTCTTCTCCTTCGAGTACTTCGAGATCGAGGCTTAGGACGCGGTTTGAATCGCGCACGACTTCGATTAGGAGTTGTGCGGTTACCAAATCCCGCGCTGCGGAATCGATGATGTCATCTAAACGGGACTGTGCGAACTGTTCTGTTCCGAGTGCTTGATAGAATTTGAGGGCATCTTTAATACGCCACCGTGCTGTGGTATCAAGCCAGATGAACCGTTTGTCCTTTGTCGGAATCTGGTTCGGGGACCCGTCCCATTCGAGGACACGTTTCTCGAAACGATGGACCTGCTGAATGAAAGGTGTTTTGAGTTTTAATCCGGCGGTAACAATAGGCTGTCCGACAGGACGACCGAATTCGGTAATGACGACCTGCTCGCCTTCGTAGACGACATAGAACATTCCTGCAGCGACTGGAACGGCTAAAATTATAACGATAATCACGGGGATCAATATCTTTTTCGATTTCATATTTTTTAATTTTCCTTGCGGTTCGGTTAGGTGGGAATGTTCCCTCACGGTTTTTGTTCGTTGAGTTGTAGAAGTGGGATAGGTAAGTTGGTTTTACTGTCAATCACATAAATCTCTTGGATCTGTGGTAAAACCTCTTGCATGGCTTCGAGATAGAGCCGTTGGCGGGTGACCTCTTTCGCCTTCTGGTATTCTGTGCGTATCGCCTTGAACCGGTCGGCATCGCCTTGTGCCTCGTTTACGCGTTTGAGTGCGTAACCTTGCGCCTCCGAAATCTGCTGTGCTGCCACCCCTTTCTCTTTGGGTACAGATTGGTTGTAATCGCGCCACGCTTCGTTGATCAGACGTTCCTTCTCCTGTTTCGCTTCGTTGACGGCGTTGAACGCTGCTTTCACGGTTTCCGGTGGATTGACATCTTGCAAGGTCACTGTTGCGACATCTAAACCTGTCTGATAGAGATCGAGCAGTTGCTGTAGATGTTGTTCAACTTCTGCGGCAATTTCGATACGACCGACGGTTAGCACCTCGGTCACAGTCCGGTCGCCAACGATTCGGCTCATGACGGATTCTGAGAGGTCTCGCAAAGCGCGCTGCGGATTCCGTACAGAAAACAGGAAACTTTTCGGGTCCTTGATTTTATACTGCACCACCCATTCAACATCGGCGATACTCAGGTCGCCTGTCAGCATCAGAGATTCCTCCGAATAGTCGCGGGTATCGTACTGTGTCCGTACGCCTGCTCGAAGCGTCCGAAATCCGAATTCTTCTTTAAAGACTTTCCGGACGGGGACGTTAATGGCTCTCTCAATACCGAGCGGTAGTTTGAAGTGGAGTCCGGGTTCGGCTTGTCGGACAGACTTTCCGAACATGAGGACGACTGCGATTTCGTCTGCCTCAACGGTATAAAAGCTTGTCGCCAAGCACGCTAAGACGATCACACCGATAACCACAAACAGAATCCGTTTCGGCGTAATGAGTTGGTTGTAGCCTCGCCTCGTAATTAGTTCCTGGAGTTCTTGTATATCTTGCATAGGAGTTCTCCTTTTTCGTTGTATGTCTTACTGAAACAATGATAGCGTCTTTGGTAAAAACAGTCAAGAGGAAATGATTGTCGGGACTCTGGTATGGAGAGGAGCGGAAAATTGGAGGTAGGTTAACCTAAAATCATAATGGTGATCCTTGATGCCTTTGTGCAACGCGTCTAATACGCCTTGAGTCGTGATCTGTTTGCTCGCACGGTCAAGGCGTTTAAGGGGTGTATTATCAGGGTGTCACTCGTTTCCGTTTGCGTTAAAGGCGAACTGTGTATCTATTTCGTCTAAACTTTGCGCGGTCATGGCTTGTTCTAAGAGTGTATCGAGGCGTGTTAGGTTGTCGATATTGCGGATTTCACGTGAAAGCGTTTCAGGTACATGCTGAAATTGGAGCTGCAGGAGTTTGAGTACCGCGTCCTGTTTGCCTTCCGCTTTGCCTTGTTCTATGAGAAATTCGGCTGTCGTCTGTGCCATCGTTTCTAACTCCTTATCGTCTTGAAAAGTATAACATAGGAATCCCGAAAAATCAACACGATCTAGCGAAACCTAGCGAAATCTAGCGAAAATTTCAGCGTTTTTTCAAAATACATAACATATATAAAGTATTAATACCTACAAAAAGGACAACACCAAAAACGGACAATTGAATGGCTGTATGACTCCGAGTCTTGGGAACTGAACACAGACTCGTTTCAATCTCGTAATCAAGAATCTTTTATTTTCAAGGCAATACGTAATTAACGTGAGTTTGATAATTAAACGTGGGTTGGAGAATAAAATACAATATGGACGTAGGTTGGGTTGAGCGGTAAAGTCCCAGTCTCACTTTCGCTATACACAGCACTCCGTTCTTCAATGAACCGTTGGGGTAGATAGGTGTAGCGAAACCCAACATCCCAAACCATGTCGGTCTCATAATGCGTTGGGTTTCACTCGGTTTGTGGTGATTTCCGGTTTCTTTGTTCTTGAAAACGCTGTGCTATGTGTGATTTTCAGTAAGTCTCCGTTCAACCCAACCTACGGAAGCTTCAATTTTTATTTTCAAACTCACGTTAATTACTGTTCGGGCTTAATTATCTCAGCGTTTCAATCTCGTAATCGAGAATCTTTTCTTTTCAAGTCAGATGGCTTGGTGAATTGGCGGATTCAGATAAAATGTTTCAATCTCGTAATCGAGAATCTTTTCTTTTCAAGCGAAGTGCCTTTTTAGGCTGAAATCTAAAGCGTGTCCAGTTTCAATCTCGTAATCGAGAATCTTTTATTTTCAAGGCAAATGGATGGTTATTTCTTGACGGTTACTTTTGGAGGTTTCAATCTCGTAATCGAGAATCTTTTATTTTCAAGACCCATGTCGGACTCGCAGACAGGCTACTGCCTTCCTCGTTTCAATCTCGTAATCGAGAATCTTTTCTTTTCAAGAACCACCCAAACCTGTATCCTGAAAAGGTGTCTGTTTTAGTTTCAATCTCGTAATCGAGAATCTTTTCTTTTCAAGGAACACGCGCTGCTAACCGAGACTGAAGAAGAAGCACATGGTTTCAATCTCGTAATCGAGAATCTTTTCTTTTCAAGGCAAGGAGAGCAAGAAATCACAGCAGGAAAACAATCTGGTTTCAATCTCGTAATCGAGAATCTTTTCTTTTCAAGGAACCACTATGTGATCCAGTCGGGTTGGAATATCGTTGTTTCAATCTCGTAATCGAGAATCTTTTCTTTTCAAGTCGTCATTGGAATATGGGACGGACATCGTGTATGCGAAGTTTCAATCTCGTAATCGAGAATCTTTTCTTTTCAAGATATTCTCATGGTAAACCTCTATGAGTAGGCACGTCCCCGAGTTTCAATCTCGTAATCGAGAATCTTTTCTTTTCAAGCTTGCGTGCTATAATTGAAGCGGGTTCACAGTTTGAGTTTCAATCTCGTAATCGAGAATCTTTTCTTTTCAAGACAACAGTAGCACCGCCAGTGACAATCGCCCCTGTGATGTTTCAATCTCGTAATCGAGAATCTTTTCTTTTCAAGGAAATATCCAATCCGTACCCCGATTGCCAATTGGACGTTTCAATCTCGTAATCGAGAATCTTTTCTTTTCAAGGTCATAAGGCGTTGTGTCTACAAAGAGGTTTTTAATCGTTTCAATCTCGTAATCGAGAATCTTTTCTTTTCAAGAATCTCAAAGGTATCACTGGACGCGAATTTTTTGTAGGTTTCAATCTCGTAATCGAGAATCTTTTCTTTTCAAGGTCACATACCCATCGGTGTGCGTCAGGGGCCATTCACCGCTAATGTTTCAATCTCGTAATCGAGAATCTTTTCTTTTCAAGCAACACAGAACGAAAATACTGGACACGCTTTGACTGGGTTTCAATCTCGTAATCGAGAATCTTTTCTTTTTAAGACGTTCAGTTTTCGGGTGGCTCATTTGTTGATGTCACTGGTTTCAATCTCGTAATCGAGAATCTTTTCTTTTCAAGCACATCGGTCGCCTTGATAAACTTGCGGATCGCATGTTTCAATCTCGTAATCGAGAATCTTTTCTTTTCAAGTCCGATGTTCTCAACCTTTTCAGGTATCAACATTTCTGTTTCAATCTCGTAATCGAGAATCTTTTCTTTTCAAGTCCTGCCCGGCGGTGGGTTTGAGGGCATATCACCACAGTTTCAATCTCGTAATCGAGAATCTTTTCTTTTCAAGAGGAACAGGTAGAATTCATCAAGGAACACGGCATTCCGGTTTCAATCTCGTAATCGAGAATCTTTTCTTTTCAAGCCGCTATCAAGATACGTTCCGCTTCCTTGTAATTCAGTTTCAATCTCGTAATCGAGAATCTTTTCTTTTCAAGGCCACCCGACAAAAACGAAACATCAACGATAAACGCGTTTCAATCTCGTAATCGAGAATCTTTTCTTTTCAAGGCGTTCTTTTGCTTGTCAATATGCCCGTAGTGCTTAATGTTTCAATCTCGTAATCGAGAATCTTTTCTTTTCAAGTTTGCCTTGCCGAACCGTCCGCTTCAAATGGTCATAGTTTCAATCTCGTAATCGAGAATCTTTTCTTTTCAAGCGTGAGTTTACCAACGGCAAGGGTGCATTACACCATGTTTCAATCTCGTAATCGAGAATCTTTTCTTTTCAAGTAAAGGTGAAGATGCAACAGGATATACCGGCGATGTTCAGTTTCAATCTCGTAATCGAGAATCTTTTCTTTTCAAGAGCCGTCCATCGGAACCCTTGCCGCACGTGCCTCAACCTTATGCGTTTCTGTGAGCGAGGGACTTTGCCATATCCATAAACGCAGAACACATCGCAATAAAAGACTGAATGCACGGTCCATAAGGGTCTCTACCTCTCTATGAGGGACCAAGGTTTTTTGGTCTCCTTCCGCAGACAGAATTAACTTTCTATGTTAATTTTAGACAATATAAGACTGTTTGTCAAGTCCTTTTTTTAAGCCGATCCGGTCAATCTGTTTCTCACAGGCTGCACAGAGATGATAAAAGGTGATCGTATCCTCCTGCAAATCAATCACTTTCTCTAACCGATCTTGGAGACGTAGCAGTGCGCGTCGATCGGTGTTGCACTCGAACACGCTAAACTGGATGCGACTGCCAAAGTCCTTGAGGATTTTGGCGACTTTGTTTCGACGTTTGTCATCTGTAATGTCGTAAGCAACTGTGTAATGCATCAACAACTGTGTAATGCATCAACAACTCCTCCATCCCTCACACTACCGCACTGTCAGCGGCGTATATTGCTCAATTTCACCCGTCAAATATTTCGCAAGGAGCCGGACTTGCAATTCCATTGCCCTACGAAATGTGAGTTTATACTTAAATACTGGGTGCGTGATGGTTTCGTTCTTTCGGGTTTCATACGCTGCATAGAACACTTTCCGCCGATGGTCTTTGAGATACCAACCGCCGTGTGATTCTCTGAAATCTTCAGGTTTGATGCGTCGGTTGTTGATGAGCGTAATCACCACGGAGTCTGCGATAACGGGTCGGAATTCCTCCATCAAATCGAGGGCGAGGCACGGTTTGCCATACTTCAATTGGTGAAAGAACCCGATATAAGGGTCTAACCCGACCGTCTGAATTGCGGAGATGATATCTGCGGTGAGCAACGAATAGGCGAAACTCAGTAACGCGTTGGTTGGATCTGCTGTAGGTGTTGATTTGTGAAAGTGGGATATAGGTTTCTGACATCTGAAATCTCCTTTAATCGACGCGCCGCGTCTGTCCCATCCCCATTGTAGTTTTATAACCCGTTCCGCAATAGAACGCGAAATCGGCTAAACAGTTCACGGCACGGAGTTGCTCGGTGTCAAGCGAATCTTCGGGATAGAAAACACAGGCGCAGGTTCCGACCCACCCAGATTCTATATGCTTTCCAAAATGTTGTCGTTTCGATTCGGCGGCGACGCTGGTCACTTGTCCATGCTCATTAATGAACGTCAAGATTTCGGTTTTATCAAGTTTCATAGGTGCGAAGGCGTTCCATTTATTGACCCAACTCTGATAGCATCGAGTGAGATCCACATAAGCATCGTTGCGGGTTTTCTGTCCACGCGGTGTCATTCTACGAAACGCTGTCGGTGAATAGAAACGGAAGCTCATCCGGGTATCCGTTTTTGCGGATTCGACGAGTTCGGCGTAGGTTTCGCTTTTGCTCCAGCTTCGTTCCTCTGTGGCGTGTGAGACCATCTGTCTGACCTGAAAGACTGCCTCTCCTAAGCGGATGGGTGGCATTGTGAGCGTCAAGAAGGCTTTTCCGAAGTGTTGAAACAGTTCGTCATCAAGGAACGTGAATCGGAGTTTACACTCGGTGCCTGCTCTGATGTGGAGTCGGTTATTCCGTTTTTTCGCCTTTGCGATGAGCGGTGAAACGGTGAACGGTTTTTGTGCGGCGTGTGCGTGAACGGCTTCCGCGACCTCTGGATTGCTCTTTTTGAGGATAGAGAGGAACGCTGCGTGTGCGTGGTGTCCCATGGTAGGGCGGAGTGTTACATCGGTTTCGGGTATAAGTGAGATAAGCGTGCTGATGGGCATAGATGGTTCTCCTTATGTTGCGGCAGTTTGGTTTCTTTCTTTCCATTTGCCTTGCAACTCTGCATGGATTAGAAACGCTTGGGATCCGAGGATTAATTGATACTCTTGCTGTTTTCCATCACCAAAGGTGACATTTAGTGGATAAGAAAACTGCCCCGTCGTTTCAAGTATTTTGTTGAGGGCGTACCGATTTTCTATCTTTGACAGCAAACAGGTTATGTAACGGTATGTCAAGATATTCTGCATTTCAAGTGGGACAACCCCATTCTTCAATCCTAAACGTAAGTCTTTCAATGCTGTGGGTCCGCAACAGTGCTGGCGTTCAAAGGACTCTTGGTCCGTTCCACCAGCATCGTAGTTGAATTGCGTATAGTCTCGTGGAGTCTTCAAACGATTCGCCTGCACGAAAAAATCACAATAATTTCCCCAGCCTCCTGTGAGTTCGTGATACTTTTCTTTTGTTGGGATGGTAGTAAATTCACAGTGGGATAGAACATGAAAAAGGTCGTATTCGGTATACTTAGCAGTATTCTGGAAAAGATTGTTTGGGTCATAGATACCGCAACGGATGCCGATATCCGAACCGCGAAAGTTGAATAGAGATTGGATCGGGGTGTACTCCCGCTTGGCGTGTTCAAGAATATTGGCGCGATTTTTTTTGATAAGCGTTGCGAGTATTATTTTTTCCTTTTCTTTCGGTAACTTTTCAAAGGTTTCCAGTTCTTCGTTTATCCATGCTTGATGACGGCAGTAACTCCACGCAGCCCGTTCCCATTGATGACGATCATAATCGTTATGGAAGGTGTTATTGGAGGTATCAATAACAGTTTTATAGGTAGTGTGCCATCGGATCTTTTTGAACATCTCGTCAAATGTTATATCGCTCTCCGTTGCAAAAACCTGTCGAATTATCTCAAACATTTCTCTAATTCTATCTTGCTGTTCTTCACCTGTCTGTCTATAAAGTTCGTAAATCGGATAGAACGCCTCAAGCACTGCGTAAGACTGAATGTAATGGTAAAACCGATTATCTTCTCCAAGTGCATCTTTAACGAGGGTTGCAAATTCTCGGCGGTTATAAGTTTCGCCAGCACGCAATTGCGTGTGAAGTTTTCCCTGCACAAATGCGTGAGCGACACTGGTGTGTGTGGTGTCTTTCTTACCGAGCAATCTGCCTGCCCGTCCAATCCGCTGCGTGAATTCCGATCCGTAAAGTGCGTCAAAACAGACGAAATCAATGTTCTGCCGTGATTTGTCCATCTTTTTAAAGTTATAACCAATATCTACCGTCGGTGTTGCGAGAACAAGAGGAAAAGATTTCGTTGCGTCGCGCCGCTCTTTTGTCCCAACGGCACCGGTAATCAATCCAATTTTTTCTCTCAATCCTTGCGTTTGTAGTGTCTGTTTAATATCATTGATAGTTCGGAGGGAGCTGCTGATAACAGCACCTTCTTTCTCTGAATGCAGCAAGTCACGAACCCATTCAGGGCGTGCCTTAAGTAGATTCTGCATTTTGCCACTGTGTACTGTCAATTCGAGTTCAGAAAGTGTCTGTATTTTTTCATAATTGTTGCTTTCTACTGGTTCATTATCTGGACTGATGCAGGAATATTTTAACCCGATCGTGTTGAGGTAGGTGAATACCTTCTCATCAGGTGTTGCCGAAAGCAAGCAGACCTTCCTTCCAGCATCAAAGTAACCATATTCCTTCGATAGAATAAAGAACATCAGAAAATTGGCAAGTTGTTTGGCATTATAATAGTGAAACTCATCAATGACGATGTATTTGAAATCTTGTAAAAAACGACGGAACAAATTAGCACTATCCAAAGGTGAATAAACAGAATAAAAACAGAGATAAAAAATGTCAGGGTTCGTGACGAGAATCAACGGTTTCCGCTGTGTCATTTCAGGAAAGTATTCGCGCGGATTTTGAATAAGTTCTTGTAATTTTCGGGCATTTCTAACCTGATAACCGGGGTCGTCAATGACTTCCCATTCACGGAGTTTCTGACCCGTGACCTCGGCAACGTAGAAACTTAAATCCTGTTCCTCAACAAACTCTTGAATGTCATTTGCGTGTTGATGAATCAGTTCATTTGTCGGTGCGATGAACAGAACGTTTTCGTTTTCCAAATCGCAAACTCGAAGCAACGCAGCACGAGTTTTGCCTGTTCCTGTGTTGTAGGTGTTAATGACAAGGTCATTTGCCTTTAATGCATCATAAGTGCGTTGCTGATGGTAGAGCGGTGGATATTTGAGATCAAATTGGTTTGTCGGACTCACTTTTTCATATCCTGCTTCCAGTCTAACTGTTATCTCTGGCATGCTAACTCTCCTTGTATAACATGAGTTTAAAATAAAAATTGAAGCGACCCGTAGCCCGTAGGTTGGGTTGAACGGAGACCTACTACAAATCGAACACAGCACAGTGTTTTCAAGGGAACAGAGAAACCTGAAATCACCAAAACCGAGTGAAACCCAACGCACTATGATACCGATACTATTTGGGATGTTGGGTTTCGCTACATTTGTCTATATCAACGATTTATGGGAAGGTGTAACCTTGTGTATAAACACAAAAGTTTTATTGCTCAACCCAACCTACGGGATCGTATTCAGATTTTCAATTATCAAATGCGGTTTTTTAAGAGTAAGGCGTGCAATGTAAAATTGACATGACCTAAAAATCGGTATAGAACCGCATCCGTGCTGGTAGTAGTGTTTTATCGTCATCCGACAGTTCATAGAAGTCTCCAGACAATTGGACTTGCCGAATTAACGGTGTCGGTCGAATATTGAGCAGATCGAACATGCCGATCTGTGTTTCAGATGGTAAATCGTTCGGATTCAGATAATATCGGTAAGGCACGCCTTGCGCGTCGATTTCACGATAATTTTGTTTGTAAGCGGAGATTTTCGCTTTGCTCATGAACTTACCGAGACGGATATAACGTGGCACTCGAAATTCGTCTCGGCTTGTTATATAAAAAACGCCTTTGTTGCCTATGGAAAGTAGTTTCAGCCTTCCAATCTGTGGGAAGTTCGTCGCCCGTGCCTTCAAGCGCGAATTAAAAATGCGTTCCCGATTGACTGAGATCGCGTTCTGTTCCATCTGATACCAGTATGAATCCGAAAGCGCGTTGAATCGAACCACTGTGAAACGCGGTTCCTCGATCAATGTACCCGGCGTAACATAGATACCTGCCTCGTTGAGTTTTTCCAAATCCTCTGCGTAGGTAATTTCGCCATCGTTGTGGTAACCCGCACGGCACAATCCAAGGGCATAAGCAAGCGCGTAATTACCGATGACGGCCTCCGTTTGGAAGAAGTTGTTTACCTCGCGGCTGGCAAAAAAGAGGTTTTCCATGAGTTGAAACTCACACCGATAAATATGCATGAGATACCTCCAATGTAGGATAGTTTTACCTATCCTACGTTTCACTTTTGCCATAGAGTGCTGTGATGCTATCTAACAACCCTTTCACTTCATCTGGTGAAGCAAATTGTTGCTGGATTTCGCCAATCAACTCAGTTATTTCTGTTTCGGTGAAGGGCTGTACGGTGCCTATGACTTCACCAGTTAACGCTGCGACGGCATCGGCAATTACCGACTTGACTTTGTTTCTGTCGAGCGGGAACTGCCTACCCTCTGAACCGAGTCGGTCATAAACAGCCTGCGTTAACTCCAAATTGCTGAAGATCTCACAATCACTGAAAATCGCCCCGACAAGTATGTTCCGCATCTTACCCAATCGTGAGGATATCGCACCGTAACGACGACTCCGCAACACGTTTGCTATGACGTAGTGGATTTCGCCCGCTGTTAAATCTTTGAGGGTCTGCATATCAATGAACAGCGTTTCCGGTTTGACATATTCGTCTTCCTGAATGCTTGAGGATGCCTGTCCGGTAACGGGATCACGCATCGTGTTGTTATCGTAGAGCGCGTTGAATGTTCGCTTTGCTGTAACGGTTTGATAAGGTAGAATGCTGAAAGCATCGTCTGTTATGACGCGCGATTTTTGGGCACCACCACCGCCGACAGCATAACCGTAAATCATACAGTCAGCACACTGTGCGCACGGCTTATTGCGGTTGAGGGCACAAATATTTTCCTCTTTTTCATCTCCTGTGTAGAATAGTAGGTTATGTTGTCGCAGAAGTTCACGACCCGTGCGACGCTCAACAGCGGTCTGTTTACGTTTACTAATCGTTACGCGAGAGATAGGATCGCGGTTCTCTGGTTCAAGTCCAGCGTGGATTGTATCTCGGCTTAACCCCTCACCGGAACCTTCTGTCCGGAAGATCATCTCTGATTCCGCCTTCCGCAAGACAATTAGTGTCAGATAACGGCTTTGCGGAAAGTTTTCGTATTTTTCGGCTATAAAGTCGGTATAATTATTCAAAATACTCATGATTGTTGTTCCTCCTTGTCCCTATCACGTTTGGGGATCATTTCGGTAATGAAATAAAGATATCCGGAACGAATCCGTTTCCGGTTTTCAAGAAAATTAAGCAGATTGCCTTGATAAACGCCTTTGTAAATTTGATCAAACAGAACAGCGATAAATTGCGAAATACTCTCCAATTTTTTAGCACCGTAGAACTGCTTATTAAGACGTTCAATTGATCGGGCGACTTCTTTAGACATAATGGCTCTCGCTTCTTCTTCAGTTTCGTATTCAGGCTGCCAGCGTTCAAGGCAGTCAAATGCAACATCAAGCGGTTTCGCGAGTGAATTGTCTTTGAGACTCTCACCCTTCAATCTACCTTCCCATGCAATACGGGCGAGTTCCTTAATGTGAGACATAATCGTTTCTCCTCCTTTCTGTGCCACGACATCGGCAATAAGTTGTGCCGTGTCACGGACGGTTACGAACTGCCGCGGTTCATTTCCGGCTTGTTCGCGTTTAATCATGCGGTGGGTTACATAGTAGAGTTCAAGCGCGTCGTGATTCAAACTCCGAATCAAGCGAATCAGATCGTCAGCGTCAATGCTTCCAATCTTTGATCGAATGGTATGTAAGTTCAGGATCTGTTCAAATGCCTGTTGCGTCATGGCATTGTTCAGGTTGTTATCCGGCAACCATCCCCGAAATGCAGAAGGGATATGGTCAATAAAGAGGTGACTGAATTCGTCACCGGAAAAGAGTGGAATTGACGAATCGGTTATCACTGCTCGGCACCCTAAAAAGCGTTGATATAACAAGGCGTTTTCAATCGCAAATAAAATGTTCTCTGTATGATTGTTCCCGGGTGTGTTGACGGGGATCGTCAGAATATTTCCAAGTGCCTCTGAGAACCTCGGAAGTGGGTTTCCGTTGATTTTTGTCGGTGAAAACGTTAGTTCCAACTGTGTCTTTTCCTGATAGTTCCGAAGGACATCATCTGTCTTGAGAAACACGGATGGGAAATCGGGATCGCGAAAATTTTCTTGTGCGCGTTGGAAAGCCCGAATAAAAATATTCGTAAAAAAGGAGGTTGGGTATAGATGAATAAAAAATGTAGCCGTGCTGCCACCGACATTGTAACAGAGTTTGTCGAGCATGTATTGGGTTCTGCATACACTGCAAACGCGGCGTTTCGGTTCACGCGATGATCCGCCCTCAAGTCGATTGGAAAACTGTTGTACCTTGATATTCGCTGGTACATCTGGCTTCATCCAGAGAGCGGTATCAAATTCTGACCCGCAAGTACTACACTGAACGTGGTTATCCTCAACATAGCGTTTTAGATTTGTGCCAAAACCCCGTTCCCTATTAGCAACGAAGTTGAAATCAACGTACTTAAGAACGTAATCAACCAACAGATTGAATTCGCTTTCGGTTTCTAAAGTTTCTAAAAACTGGGTGCCATCTTGGACAATCAACTCGTAAATCTCATCAAACCCGCGACCGGCATTGTAGAGATCGCGTCCGATGATGTAGCCTCGGTCCCAAAGGGCACTAAACAAGGCGTATCGCTCGCGATAGGTTGTATCCTCAGAATTTAATGGCAATTCAAGCAGCCCGTAGATGTGTAACCACGCGTCGGTAACAGTCTTGGAAAAATGCTTATTAAGGAAGCTATAGTATGTTCTCACTAATTCCCCGATCCGAATAGCATCATCGTCAGGCGGTAGTCGATAGGTTTCTGTCTCTAAGATTTTATCCAACAACGCCTTCTGTTCAGCCACATTTGGATCTGAATTGTGCAACTTATCTTGAACGCCTTCAAGCCGCTCTCGACACTTAGCGTTCATGGCATCCACTTTCGCGTTTGCGACATACTTACGTTCGCTGATGATATTCCAAACTTCATTCCAAATTTCTGAGAAAGAAACGCCGAGGGAAATACATTTTTCATCGACTTTTATACCGGCAGGACTCCCTTGAATAAACTTGGTGAATTCGCCACGAGTCTTTGATTCAATATTATGGACGACGGCGTTTCCAATTTCTGCGATTTCATCGGTTGTGATGTGAACATCGCGGTCCCGATCAACAAGATATGCTACACCGTCAGGATAATAGAGCAGCGGCAGCAAGCCTTTTTCGGATTCCAGATATTTCACAATTTCATTGTGGATGAGGTTCGTCAAAATACCGCGCTGTTCGTTCACTTTATGGTATACGAACTTGTACTGAGTATCACAGATACTATTGATTTCTATGAGAAAATCCCGTTTCTTTGCACGTTCCTCAAGTGTTTTTGATAGGTCAATGACATCTATCGATCGGATAATAGGAACAAGGTAGTTCAGGAGCCTGTCCTTATCCAGTGAGTACGGATCATAATTCAGGTCAAGCGTTTCAGCGTAGGTGTTGTGGAAACGTGAATGGGCGCGAATCAGGACCTCAATATCTTTCAAATAATCTTCCCATTCAGGGAAGAAATTCCCTATTTCAAGTTCTGTCAATACGCTACTGATATTTTCTGCGTTTGCGAGATAGTTAAAAGAACGCTTCGTTTCCTGGAATTCTTCAAGTTTGTTCAGATCATGGACGCTGAAAGCACTGAATAGTACTTGAACCTCAATATCGTCAAGGTTCAATATCGGACGCAACCGCTCCAGCACGCAAATTCCATTCATGATATGAAGGTAAAGCGATTGTCCTGCTTTCGCACCATATTGGATGATTTCCTGATATTTACGTAACTTCCTATTGGCGATTGTGTCCATATAATTTTGAAAGATGTCGCCTGCTTCTGAATCGATTCCAAAAGTGAGTAATAAATCTTCGATTTCGGGCTTCTGTCTTGCCATGATGTCTCCTTCCATTTGTCAACTTGGGGTACATATAATCATGCAAACCCGCGATTGATGTCCAATTTTCCTTAAATTATACCACATAAAATTAGTGTTTTACGCAAAATAGAAAAAATCTAACTTAAAAATGCAAAAAATTCGCTCCTTTTTTCAAAAAAGTGAAATATCTCGTAAATTTCTTGACTTTGGACACAAAATTAGGTATACTATTATCAAATAGTTCTCTTGCAGAAGTAAAATCGCAGCCGAAAACTGTCGCGTATGCCGAGCTGCCTACTGATCAGTAGGATAGGTTGCCCACCTTCTCACTAAGGTGGTTTTCTGCCGGACGACCCGCGGTTTAAAAATTAGATGAGAATCAGAAGTAAAATCGCAGCCGAAAACTGTTGCGTATGCCAGACTGCCCGTTGACGGGTCGATGGGATAGGTTGCCCACCCCTCACAGGGGTGGTTTTCTGTGCAATCACTAACAAGCAGAAATACTATATGACAGACTTTCAAGAGCGTGTCAATTTTTTCGGGATTAATTTGACTTATCTTGTATTGAATGATATAGTATTTTCCAGTGCAGGACTGAACCCTCCCTCGGTGGTGGGTGTAGGTCCTGCTTTTTTTATACTAAGCAAGTTTCAATATTAAATATGCACATTGTATGTTAAGGACGGGCTGGGAAACCCAGCCCCTACAATTTTGTCATCGTCCCTGCTCCAAAAAATCGGAAGATTATTTTTTAATATTGCTTATTTGTTTCTTCAGGAATCTGGTCGTATAATTCCTAAAAACGCGAACACAATTTCTATGTCCCTTTCAAATCTCCAGAATAGATCCCGTGCATCCGGCGCACTATTTCTTCAAACTCCGCACGGAATTCTGGTGGGTCTAAGACCTCCACAGCATCGCCGAGACTCAATACCCAAAATGTGAAATCTTCTTTCGGGACCTCATAACGGACAATCACAGAACCGTCCGGACACTGTTCCGTAATCTCTTGGGATCGATGCCGTTCCTTTTCGGTCACGAGATATGCTTTGTGGGCAGCGATTTTCAGCGTCACGCGGATCGGGTCACCACTAAAGAGTTCCCATCGAGATGCTAAATCTTCGGACAATGAAAAATCCGCAGGCATTTCAAAAGTCTCGTCCGTTAGCATAACCCTTTGAAAACGGAGGATTTTGAAAGTAAGTGAGGCGTTTTCGGATTGGTTGGACCTCGCTTCAAGATACCAATCCGATTTTCGGAAAAAGATGGCGTACGGGTGGAGTATGTGTCTAACGAACTCTGTTTTACCGCCCGGCTGATAAGTCGCTCGAACCACCTTTTGTTCGTAAAGTGCTTCTTCCAAGACACGAAAATTTCTTTCAGCGTCGTTATCGCCGTTATTACTATAGGGGTCCACACCTTCTGGAAGATGAAGATGTTCATCGGTCTCATCGGTGCTATCTACGCGTTCAAGTAATACCGGAGTATCCTTCTCCAATTTTGACTGGATATGTTCAGCAAGGGACACATCCAGTTTTTCCAAAACGCTTTTGAGGATTGTTTCAAGACGCTGTTCTTTTGCAAGCGGCGAGGCGGTAATCACCAATTCCAGAACCTGTGCTTCCTCTGATGTGATTCGCGGCCAACGTAGTGGACGTTCTGCCTCAATCCAATAGGAGCCTCTATCCTTTTTCAGATCGTAGAAGTCTCTGATAACTTTCAGGTCTTCATAAATGCGGGTTATATCAACGTCGTAAAATCCAGCTAAATCCCGGACTTTGATGCCTCTTGATGATTTCTTGAGACGTTCAATTATTTTCAGAATACGACGTACCTGTTTTCTTCCGTCACTATAGCCCATATTTCTTGCTCCTTGGCAGATAGCCTCAAGAACTGTTCCTATCAAACAGAAACGAACGATTAGATATATCTGTGTTAAGTCTAACATAAGAAAACGCTGAACGCAAAATATTTCTATCCTTCCAATTTTCCACTATTCCGACCGTCTTTTGGTCTACTGGGAATCAAGGGTCGCAACCTAACAGGATACGCTACGAAAGAGAGTCGCAACCTAACAGGATACGCTACGAAAGAGAGTCGCAACCTAACAGGATACGCTACGAAAGAGAAAATAAACGAATCTGTTCCCCGCTCAGGGTTATTCTATTGTCCGTTTTTGGCGTTGTCCTTTTCGCAGACGTTAACACTTTATATATGTTATGTTTTTTTAAAACCGCTGAAATTTTCGCTAGATTTCGCTAGATTTCGCTAGATTTCGCACCAGATCCTGCAAAAAAGACCTAAAAATCCAATAATTTCTTAAAATTGAGTGGTCCCGCAACAATCCTTGACGAAAAGTGCTATCGGACGTATAATAGCCTTATGACACGAGGCATCTTTATTACTGGGACAGGGACAGAAATCGGGAAGACTGTCGTTGCTGGCGGATTGGCTGCGGTGCTTAAACAGTCTGGGGTGAATGTTGGTGTGATGAAACCGATTAGCACTGGCGATACCGCCGACGCACAGTTTCTTAAACACGCCGCACAGGTTGATGATGATCTCTCCGTGATTAATCCGATCTTCCTCCGGAATCCGTTGGCACCGTCTGTGGCGGCGAGGATAGAAGATAGAGATATCGATCTCCGAAACGTTGAGACGGCTTTCGCAATACTCGAAAAACGATACGATTTCGTGATAGTGGAAGGTGTCGGCGGTATCGCTGTACCGATTCGAGACGATTTTCTCGTTGCGCAACTCATTCAGCAGCTACAACTGCCGATACTGATTGTCGCAACGACTGGCTTGGGGACGTTAAACCATACGCTTTTAACCGTCGCATTCGCAGAGCAGTTTAACCTCCAAATCGCTGGTATCGTCCTCAACGGACTCCGGCAGGAGACCGCCGGTCTCGCTGAAGCGACGAACCCGGTCGAAATCGAAAAGTTAACAGGTGTCCCCGTCATCGGTGTTGTCCCATACGAGAAACAGTTGGACACGCCTCAACCAGATTTGACGTTTTTATCAGAATTTATAAACCAGCATATCGCGTGGCGGAAATTGGGGATACTGTAATAATATGGAAAATGCGATTGTTCTCGCTGCCGGATCCGGACGTAAGGTCTGGCCCTATGGCGAATTTCGACAGAAGTGTACGATCCCGATTGCGAATAAACCAATCGTTCGTCGGACTGTGGAGAACCTACTTGAGATCGGGTGTCAACGAATTATTGTCGTTGTCGGACATCACGCACAACAGGTGCGCGGTGCAGTGGGGGATATACCTAACGTCGTTTTTGTTACACAGCAGACACTTGACGGCACAGCGAGTGCGGCGTTGATAGCCGTAGAACATCTCGAAGCAGAACCGTACCTCGTAATTCACGGGGATACTGTAACCACTTCCGAAAATCTTCGTAACTTTGTTAAGGCGTTTTGTGCGTCCGATGTGGAAGCAGCGGCACTTGTGCAACCCCTCGGCAGTGAAGACGCAAGCGATTGGCTCTGTGCGGGGATCGGCACAGCGGACGGAAATAACGGCAGCCTCTCGACAGTGACGGGTATTGAGGGACATCCACGCGGGGGTTCGTATCGGCTTTGCGGTGTCTACGCTTTTCAGAGCAGCGCGACGCCGTATCTTTTAAGGAACCCCGGCATCGTCACGAGCGTTCCTGTCGGCGGGATGCCACCACCGGAATCCGAAATCGCTCAGTCTCTGCAACTCATGATTGACGACGGTAGGACAGTTTTAGCGGTTCAGACATCGGACTTCTTTGTCGATGTTGATAAGCCGTGGCATGTACTTGAAGCGAATAGGCGATGCGTTGAATACCTCGCGAAGCAGGTTACGGAAGACAGGATAGCAGATGGCGCGAAAATTTCCGACGCTGCCGAGATTAATGGACACGTTGTGTTGGGAAAAAATACGGTAATTGGACCCCGCGTCGTCGTTAACGGCACGCTAATTGCTGGTGCGAATAACAATATCACAAACGGTGCGATTTTACACGGGAATATCTACGTCGGGGATCAGTGCAGGATTAGCGATTATTGCGATGTCGAGAGTAGTGCGATCGGGAATCGGTGTATTATCGGTCACGGTGCGGAGATGTCCGGGGTGCTGTTCGATAAGGTCTATCTTTATCACTATTGCGAGATGTCGGGTGTTTTTGGATGCGCAACGGATATCGGTGCGGCGACAGTCTGCGGTACCCTCCGATTTGACGATAAGGATACACCGATACAGGTGGAGGGACGTTACGAGGTGCCGCCGTCCGGTGCGAACGCGACCTATATGGGAGATTATTGCCGCACCGGGGTGAATGCAATCATTATGCCGGGGCGGCGAATCGGGTCTTATAGTGTTGTCGGACCTGGTGTTATTTTATATGACGATGTGCCGAGCAAAACTATGGTGATGGCGAAGCAGGAACTGATTACCAAACCGTGGGGACCGGAACGTTATGGGTGGTAGACGCATCGTGGTGCTCTTTCTGTAGGAGCGTGCTGTGCACGCGAGCATTGCTAATTTGTAGGAGCGTGCTGTGCACGCGAGCGTTGCTAATTTGTAGGAGCATGCTGTGCACGCGAGCATTGCTAATTTGTAGGAGCGTGCTGTGCACGCGAGCGTTGTTAATTCGGAAAAAGTTCCTTTAGCAGATCGGTCAGTTCATCATTGCCTGCGGCGAGTTCAAAGACGCGTCTGATTTTTTCATCACGGGCAGCCTCGGATTCAGGGGTTCCCTCCGGCGACCATAGGATTTCAAGGGCTTTCGGGTTCAGTCGGTCATAAGTAACTTTGACGAGCGTGAAAGGGTAGTTTTCCGGGATGATGATGATCCAGTCAATCGTTTCACCACGTCCGGAATACTGTCTATCGACGGTAAGTTTTCCGTCTTGATGCGGAACGTTCTCTTTAATCCACTGCTTACGATCGAGAGCGTCGGTCTCAAAATGTCCGACTTCCAGCCAGTTGCGTCCTGCTCCGTTGGGTTTAGTGGTAATTTCGATGCGTTGCATGTCTGTTTCTCCGCGCTATGTTTAGATTTTACTCGTAATCGGTGCGATTGGATATATCGGCTATGAGTGATAAGAAATTTTAGCATGTTATCCTGAAAAAGTCAAATAGTTGTTGATTAGTTGTCAGTTATCAGTTATCAGTTATCAGTTATCAGTTAAGAGACTTATGATTAACCGCAGGATTTCTTAACTGCGTACTGACAACTGTGTACTGAAAACTATTAACTGAAAGATTTTTTCGGAAAAAAATCGTAGTGATAACTGAAAACTATTAAATAGACATCATTTTTTCTGTGTGGATGATAGAAAAATTGGAAAAAATTGGCGTAAAGTCGCTAAATATGCGGATTAAAGGCACAATTAACTTGCATTTCTGTAAAAAAAACGGTATGATTGTAGTAAGGAAGGGTGTTTTCGTGTGAAAACGCGCTGATATTTGTATTTAACCTGCCAATTCAAAGGGATACGTCAATATGCGAGTGGAAATGCGATATGGAACTGGCACGTTACCGATCGAGATCCCCGATAAAAACGTTGCTGGGGTGCTTGAGATTTCGGAAAGTGCGCCGCTATCGGATGAAGATAGCGCGGTTCGGGAGGCAGTTGCGCGACCGATTGATTCGCCTCCGTTGGCTGAAATCGCGAAAGGACGCGACTCAGCATGTATCGTGATTTCAGACGTGACACGCCCTGTCCCGAATAAAGTGATCCTGCCGCCGATATTGGAAACACTGGAACACGCGGGTATTCCACGCGAAAAGATTACTATCCTCATTGCAACCGGTATCCATCGTCCTAATGAAGGCGAAGAGCTTGAAAAGATGGTCGGACGTTCAATCATGGACACGTACCGCATCGTCAACCATTTTTCACAATATCCGGAGCATCATGACTATTTAGGTATCACAAAAAACGGAACACCGGTTTACATTGATAAGACATACCTTGCCTCGGATCTGAAGATTACGACAGGCTTAATCGAACCGCACCTGATGGCGGGATATTCCGGGGGTCGAAAAGCGATCTGTCCGGGTGTCGCATCGGTTGAGACGATGAAGGTGATGCACGGTCCCGAACTCATGGAGCATCCGAAATCGGCAGTCGGGATTTTGGACGGTAATCCGTTTCATATAGAAGCCACAGAGATCGCACTGATGGCGGGTGTTGACTTCAACCTGAACGTCGCGATTGACAAGGACCGTCGGATCACCGGCGTTTTCGCGGGAGATATGGTTGAATCGCATCGTGTCGGTTCACAATTTGTTGAAAAACATGCCAAGGTTACGCTTCCAGAACCGGCTGATGCGGTTGTTGTTTCGAGTGCAGGATACCCGTTAGATACGACCTTTTATCAAGCCATCAAAGGACTTTTGACCGCCGTTGAGATTGTCAAACAAGGCGGTAGTATCTTGTTAGTTGCGGCGTGCAGCGAAGGCATCGGTAGCAAACCGTTTACAGACCTGATTTTCAAGACCGATGATTTAAGTGCGTTTGTACAAGGACTTTACAATCCTGCGAACTTCGTCATTGACCAGTGGCAACTCGAAGAATTGGCGAAGGTCGCACGGAAGGCAGATATTTATTTTTATACGGATGGCATCCCATATCATCAGCGCGCGAAATTATTTGTCCATCCGCTAAATAGTGCGCAGGAAGGTATTGAGGAACTCTTAACCCGCTACGGTGAGGATGTCCAAATTGCTGTCATTCCTGAAGGACCTTATGTTTTAGCAAAATTGGAAGGGGTCTAAAGAACGGAAAATCTACTTTTTGTGTGAGCCTTATAGACGATTAGGCGTACCTCAACGATATTATTGGATTTATTTTATACCGAATAAGCACAATGGCAAATCCTACAGTGGTTCTCAGAGCGTATAGGGACGGTTTACACCTGATTATCAAGCCGCACCTATCTATAGCGGAAGTTGAAGTTGCGATTCAGCATGAGATATCGCGTATGAATCGTTCTTTGGTTGGCGCGACGCTTCAAATAGACCTTAAGTCTCCGACCTTAAGTGATGAGGAGATCGACTATCTGAGGTCCAAACTGCAGGAGAATTATGATTTGATAGTGCGTGGTGTCGAGTTAGAAGATGATTCGGTTTCACCACCGATTGCAGCAGCGCCGACGACGCATGCCATCTCACAGACGATGGACACGCCGGCGACTCGCGAGGGTGAACCGTCTCGTATTGTACCCTATACGATCCGTTCCGGACAAATTGAGGAGTTTCCGCAAGGGAGTTTGATTATCTACGGCGATGTAAATTCTGGTGGTGAAGTGAGAGCTGGCGGTGATGTCGTCGTACTCGGCACATTGCGTGGGAGCGCGCACGCTGGAACAAACGGTAGGTTATCCGCTGTGATTATCGCAATGGATTTTGCTCCGTTAAAACTTCAGATCGGAAATTATGTCAATCGGTCTGACCTGAACGAGAAACCCCGAGGCTACCCGGAGATCGCACGTATTGGGGCAGAGGATGTCATTATCGTTGAAAAATTTGTTAAGTTTTAATACCTTTGGAGACTTACGCGACGCTTCTTGCGGGTGCCTTTCCGAGTACCGGATGGGGACCTCCCTTCCGGGTAACGGATGGGCGTACGGGTTTGTAAACCCGCTTCTCGCAAGCAATATATAGGAAATCGCGTGAGTCCTATTTTCACAGAAGGAGGTTCCGGTTATGGGAAAAGTGATCGTCGTGACATCAGGCAAAGGGGGTGTCGGTAAAACGACATCTACAGCCAATTTAGGAACAGCACTCGCCCTCTTAGGTAAGAGCGTCGTACTTGTTGATGCAGATGTCGGGCTTCGGAATCTTGATATCGTGATGGGGCTGGAGAGCCGAGTTGTTTATACTTCCATGGATGTCATCGAAAAACAGTGTGAACTTAACAAAGCCCTTGTTAGAGATCGACGCGTTAATGGGTTGATGTTGTTGGCGGCATCGCAGAAAAATAATAAAGATGATATGCAACCTGAACAGATGAAAGCCATCTGTGACAAGCTGCGTACGACTTACGATTTTATCCTCGTTGATTCGCCGGCAGGTATTGAGCGAGGCTTCCGAAATGCTTCCGCTGGCGCGGATGAAGCCATCGTCGTTACAACGCCTGATGTCTCTGCGATTCGGGATGCTGACCGGATCATCGGGTTGCTACAAAACGCCGAAATTGAACCGATCAATCTGGTCATAAATCGTTTCTCACCGCAACTGGTTGGCAACGGAAGTATGATGGACCAAGCCGACGTTTTGGATATCCTTAATATCGACCTCATCGGTGTTGTTCCAGAAGACAGTGGTGTCATTACATCTACGAACCGAGGTATACCCCTGGTTTATGAAGACGGTTCTCCCGGTGCTCAGGCTTATATGCGTATCGCGCGCCGCGTCACCGGACAGCGAATACCCATACCCGATTTAGAGCAGAAAGGTTTATTCAATAATATCCTAAACTGGTTCACGAAAAAAAGATAAGGAGTCTTCCGATGAATTTAAGTATCAAACAACTCTTCGGACGCAAGCCGAAATCGAGCAATATTGCCAAACAGCGTCTGAAACTGGTCATCACGCAGGATAGGGTGGATGTCGATGACCGGTTTATGACGCGGCTACATCACGAACTGGCAGAGGTTTTGGCAAAGTACTTCGAGTTTTCCGCAAACTCTGTCAAGATGAACTTGAAGCAGGAAGGGAACTCTTATATTCTCGTCGCAGATTTTCCTTACACGAAGTTCCACGATATGAGCATGAGACAATAAGCGTTCCATAGGGAGATTTATTACGTTTTCAAGCATATCAACAGGTAACTGAATTAAGGGAACAAGCATCAGAGGATTATATCCCAAATCGCTTTGGCGACCCCGTTTTCATCGTTGGTGGTTGTGATATAATCGGCACAATCACGTATGGGTGGGACTGCGTTTGCCATTGCTATGCCGAAACCTGCTGTCTTGATTAAACTTTCATCATTATAACTATCGCCAAAAGCGACAACCGTTTCCATCGGGATGTCGAACCGGTTGGCGAGTGCTGTCAATGCGCGACCTTTCGTGACACTTGGGTTCATAAATTCTATATATTCTGCTTGGGTCTGCGTAACGTAAAGCCTCTGTGCGTAATCGGTTTGAAACGCCTGCAAGAGCGGTTTTAATTTTTCAGCTGTATGGATAATAAGTAACTTCGTCGGCGTTTCGCCTGCTAATTCACGTAGATCCCCCACCGGTGTTGCCGGAACCCCCGTTCGCTCCTCATATAAATCGCTCCACGCGTTCCGTTCGGCGACGTAGAGTTCATCGTTCAAGCAGTAATTGAGATGTAATTCCTGTTCAGCACAATCGTTGACAATCGCTATCGCGTCCTCTGCTGGTACAGGCGTATGGTGATATATCTCCGCAGTCGTCGCGTGTTTTACCATCCCCCCGTTGTAAGAGATAATAGGGTTTTCGAGTCCGATTTGATCACTGATCGGTTGGATTGAGCGGTGCATTCTTCCTGAAACCAATACGACGAGAGCATCGTTTGCCGCGAGCTGCCGAAGTGCGTCTCGGTTTTCTGCGGACAAGGTGTGTTCGCTACTTAGTAGGGTTCCATCTAAATCGAAAGCCGCTAAGCGACACGGTATTTTCATTTTTTATTTCTTACTCCTATGCTAAAAAACGCCAAGCAAAACCTTTAACCTGCTTCGCGGTGAAGCACCATCGGAACCTCAGCAAAGCGGTCGGTTTACTGACGGTTGATGGCTGTTTTCACCAGACGGCTTGCTCCGTTTTTTGGTCGAAGAGGTGCATCTCCTTCTCATCAAAACCCAACCAGACGGTATCGCCTACCGCGGCGCGGAACGTCGGGTGTGTCCGAACACGAAGCAGAATAGGATCCTGCGTCTGTGAATGTGTGCCGAGACGGATATCGAGAATGTTGACAGCACCGAGCGGTTCAATCAGGTGTACCTGTGCCGGGATTTGCCGTTCACTCGGTTGGTTTGCGGCTGTGATATGCTCGGGACGGATACCGAATACCCAACCGTCTTCTTGTCCACGTGAAGTGATAGGTGCTTGTTGTTCTGGAGAGATTTGGAGATACACATCGGTATGGCTCAGACGTAGAACGGATGCTCCGTTTTGGCTTGTCAATTCGGCATCGAGCAGGTTCATGGTAGGCATTCCCATAAACCCTGCCACGAAGAGGCTTTGCGGTCTGTTGTAAATCTCGTGCGGTGTTCCGATCTGTTGTAAGACACCGAGGTGGATGACAGCGATCCTATCAGCGAGGGACATGGCTTCAACTTGGTCGTGTGTTACAAAGATGGTTGTTGCGCCGATTTCGTGTTGGAGTCGTTTAATCTCAGCGCGCGTGTCCACACGAATTTTCGCGTCTAAGTTCGCCATCGGTTCATCGAGGAGATACACTTTCGGTTGACGTACCATAGCGCGCCCGAGCGCGACGCGTTGCATCTCTCCACCACTGAGCACGCTCGGTTTCCGATTCAACATATCCGAGATTTGCAGGATTTCAGCGACGCGCTTGACTTGTGTTTCAATTTCCGATTTTTCGACTTTAACTGCTTTCAGCGGAAAAGCGATGTTATCGTAGACGTTCAGATGTGGGTAGAGTGCGTAGAATTGAAATACGAAAGCGATGTCCCGATCGGCAGGAGAGAGATCGTTCACTCGCTGTCCGTCGATGAAGATGTCGCCTTCTTCGGGAGTTTCCAACCCTGCGATAAGTCGTAGCGTTGTGGTTTTACCACAGCCGGAGGGACCTAAAAAGACGACGAACTCTTTGTCGTGGATTTCGAGGTTAAAGTCTTTGACGGCGACGACATCGCCGTAGCGTTTTATAACGTTTTCGAGTTTGATATCTGCCATAATATTAGTTTTCAGTTTTCAGAGGAGTGGCTGTCAGCCATCAGCAGTCGGCAGTCAGTTTTATAGTCAATCCCATAATTAACTTTACATTTGTTAGAAAAAACCCTGCATCAAGAAATGCATGACTGCGCCTGAGATGAGCGGTACTGTGAGATTATCGTCAATCGGGAACGGGATGAGTTCAACGATTGTAGCGACGAAGGCGCCGATGATTGCAATGGTAGGGTCCAATTTAACCAGAGCGATTGCGGCACAAACGATGAAACAGGCGGCACTTCCTTCCAAACTCTTTCCGGCGAGGAGTTTCGTTTTCCCCCACATTTTGCCGACGAGTGCGGCTGCCATATCCCCGAATATCATAAAAAGGATACAGACAATCGCAAGCACTTTCGCAAAAAGGAGGATACACAGAAAGATACTCACCAAATAATAGGTCGCGCCTGTTACTGCACCTTTGCGTTCGTGGCTGCGGAGGAGCGGCGTAAGGGTTCGGAAAAAGATGTCGGCGAAGCGCGGCGAGAGCCATTTCATTAATTCCACCGTAACCGCAAACCCTGTTAGCAGCCCGACTAAAATTAACATCGTCGGTTTATCCAAGAAAAGATAGATAACCGGTAGGGTAAGTCCTGCTAAATGGGTGCTTTTCCGCAGCAGTTCGTCTATCATTGCTCCGCCTCTGATACAATCTAACAGCGTACGTTTAATTATCAGGACTTACGCAATTTTGACTGCAGCCTGTTCTGTTACGATGAATTTTTTTGGAAAACACAGCGTTTTTGTATCACAAACTAACAGTTTATGCTACAAAAGAGCAGCATGCGTAAGTCCTAATTATTATAGGGTTTATGTCAGAAAATATCAAGGGAAATGGTTTTGATAGTTTTCAGTTTTCAGTACGATTTTGACCAGTGATTATCATGATTATAGTGATTTTCCCTGATAAGATTCCTGTTTTCTCTCGGTAATCATTGTAATCCCATTAATCACCGGTCGAAAAAATCTTTCAGTTGTCAGTACTCAGTTAAGAAATCCTGTGGTTAATCATAGGTCTCTTTAACTGACAACTGAATACAGAAAGGCGACGCAGTCGCCGTACTGTTAACTGACAACTAACCATCTTCTCTATTTTTTTGGCAAAAAAATAACACATTTTTGTTGCATTCAGGTGTTACAATTCTTTCGAGGATTTCAAATTTGCATAAAAAAATAATATGAGAGGATTTCTTAATATGGGTTTGCAATCTCTATCCTTCAGGGGATACCTTTGTATGGGTATGTTGCTTTTAGTCGTCGGCACATCACTTGCACGCTACGAAGTGCATGCTGATAACCGTGAGACGCAACGGCATATTAGCGTAACGGGTATCGTCTTGGATAGTGAAACGGATGTACCACTTGCGGAAGTTACAATTCGGGTCGCTGATACCCAGGTCCGAGTAACAACTGATGAGACGGGTGCGTTTTCGTTGGATTTACCGGCGGGTCGTTACAGGATTCAGGCGACTGCCCAGTTTTATAACACCTATACCATTCCTGAGTTTGAAGTAAAAGCAGGAGCGACACCGGAATTGATTCGGGTGCTGATGGTGCCACAGGTCTTAAAACTTGATGCCATTAAGATGCCTGTCCAACTGAGCCAGGCAAGTGAGCGCGGGTTGCTCGAACAACGGATGCGCAGTTCAGGTATTGAGGACAGTATTAGTACAGAAGAAATCAGCCGACTCCCCGCATCGTCTGCCGGTGAGGCGATTAAACGGGTCACGGGGGTCAGCATTGTCGGTGGACGTTATGTGTTTGTGCGTGGATTGGGGGAACGCTATAGTAATACACTTCTGAACAACGTTGAGATTCCGAGTCCGGAACCGAACAGACGCGTCGTGCCGATGGATATTTTTCCTGCGAGTTTGCTTGCAAGCCTGCAGACGGTAAAGACTTTTTCACCGGACCAGCCGGGCGGTTTTGCTGGCGGTTCAGTGCAAGTTCTCACGAAAGATTTCCCCGAAGAACTGACGATGTCTTTGTCGATGTCTACGGGGTTCAACACACAGGCGACTGGACAGGAAGGTTTGACTTATCCGGGTGGAGATTATGATTTTTTAGGGTTTGACGACGGTTCGCGGGCACTGCCGAGCGTTATTCAAGAAGAAGCAGCCGAGACACCGATTCGTGAACGCGGACGTTTTACAACAGCAGGTTTTACACAGGAGAAGATTCAGGAATTTGGACGCTCTTTTGAGAACGTTTGGTCGCCAGAACGACGGGCAATCCCGGTAAATCAAGGGTACAAGTTCAGTCTCGGAAATAGCAATACGCTTTTCGGTAGAGAGTTCGGTTATTTCGGGGTCATCTCTTACGGCAATAGCCACAGTTATGGGACACAGAATCGCAATGCTTATCGGATCGGTTTAGGTGAGAAACTTTCACGCGTAACCGAATACACGGTTGAACGGACTGGGAACGAGGTGGACTGGGGGACAGTATTAAACACGAGTCTCCGTTTTTCTCCGCAACATCAGGTCAATCTCCGCTCGCTTTTCACGCATACGGCGGAAGATGAGATCCGAACGTGGGAAGGTTTTAACGCCGATAGGAACACGGATATGAAGAGTACGCGCCTCCGATATGTCGAACGCCAACTCTTTTCCGGTCAGTTGGCGGGTACGCACGACTTCAACTTTGGCGAACCGACATTAGAGGGTCCCGAACAACCTAGTGTGTCTATGGATTGGCGGCTGACGTATTCGCGTGCTTCACGTGATGAACCCGATACACGTGAGAATATCTATGAAGAGAGAGATGACGACTTCGTGTTCCGCGATGTCACGCAAAGTGGAAGCCGGTTTTTCTTTGATCTTGAGGATAATGAATATAACGCCCGCGTTGACTGGGAAGTTCGGGTAGGTGCAGATGGACTTTTCAAATTTGGCGGTTTAGTCCGAGATAGAGCGCGGACGTTTGATGTACGCAGATTCAGATTCTTACCTTCTGACCAAGTGGACGCTATCGTGGACCTATCTGCTCCGCCGGAAACACTCTTCCAATCCGAAAACATCGCGCCGCGTGTCTTTGAGTTGCGTGAATCCACTCGCTCTACGGATAACTATCTCGCGGACCACAATATTTATTCCGGGTACTTGATGCTTGACCTGCCGTTGAGTCCGAAGTGGCAGGTGATGAGCGGTGTCCGATTGGAATCTTCGGATCAACTGGTTACGACGTTTGACCCGTTCGCAGCGACGCGCACGGAGATTAATGCGAGTTTGGAAACGCTTGATTGGTTGCCGGGCTTGAATGTGACGTATCGTATAACCGAGCGGATGAACTTGCGTTTCGCTGCGTCGCGGACGATTACGCGGCCAGATTTCCGTGAACTGGCACCCTTTGAGTTTACAGATTTCGTAGGCGGTAGAACGATTCTCGGTAACCCGGATTTGGAACGGACACAGATCGACAATTTCGATTTCCGTTGGGAAGCCTTCCCACAGATTGGCGGTGTCGTGGCTGTCAGTGCGTTCTATAAACGTTTCCAAAAACCGATTGAACAGATTGTTCAACCGCAAGCAGAGGTCCGCATCACTTATGAAAACGCCGAAGGTGCTCACAACTACGGTTTAGAATTAGAGATGCGTCAGAATTTAGGTGTTATCACAGAGGTTTTAAACAATTTCTCGATTAATACGAACGCTGCGCTGATCTCCTCGCAGGTGGTCTTGCCGGAGGGTGTCGGGATTCAGACATCTTCGGAACGCCCGCTGCAAGGACAGTGTCCGTACATCGTTAACGTGTCCATCGGTTATGAGGAGCCTAATTGGGAAGTTTCAAGCGCGATTACGTATAACATATTTGGAAGTCGGCTTTCTGAAGTCGGGAACCACGGGGTGCCGGACGTGTATGAGCAGGCGCGCGGTCAATTGGATGCCAGTTTCAGTCGGGTCGTCGCAGATTATTTCAAGTTGAGTTTCTCAGCGAAGAATCTACTTGACCCGGACGTTTACTACAAAATGGGGGATGCAGACTATCTCAGGTACAAGATCGGAAGGTCTTTCTCGATTGGGGTAAGTTATAATCTGTAGCCGTCAGCCATCAGCCCTCAGCAAGAGGAGTCTAATTTATCAGAAAGCCTCTTCGCTAAAAGCCAATGGTTCCCGAGAGCCAATGGTTCCCGAGAGCCATCTTTAAAGTGTAAAAAAATCATAAGATTGTCAATTTTCTGTAACAATTTATGGGTATTCTTTAAATAACGAAGGGAATCTATGACGGCGATGGAAAAAAATTATAGCACTGTAGGTTGGGTTGAACGGATACCTCCGAAAAAAGCCGCCATAGCAAGCAACTTCGGGTGTCTCTGGATCCCTGAACGTTCCAAATCCGAGAGAAACCCAACGATTTTTTCTCAAAGCGGTGTGTTTGTTGGGTTTCGCTGCCCCTATTTTGATGAAAGGGTCTCGGCGAACAGCAGTTTCGGTAGCACTACAAGGGCACTGAGTTTTACCGCTCAACCCAACCTACGGGTCTGGAAAACGCAATGTCCAACCGACGTAAATTGTCCAAAGTTTAGTATAAAGAGGAAAAAAGGAGCTTAGTTAGTTAATGTTAAATATTGGGTCTACCCCTGCTTCCAGTGGAAAATGGGGATTGTTTCAAAATTGGTTGTTCCAGTTGATGGCTGTTTTTGCAGTTGGCGTAGCGTTGGCTTTCGTCGGTTGTGGCAGTGATGAAGATGATGAAGATGATCATGATCACGAAGATGAAGCCTTCATGGAAGAAACGATTGAAGTTGACGGTCGCCAAGTTGTCGTTCTTGAAGGTAGATTGAATGCCGACAGAACACTCTCAGCAGATTCCGATTACCTCCTCCGTGGTGCTGTGTTTGTTGAAGGCGGTGCAACGCTCACGATTGAACCCGGCGTCAAAATTTTCGGTGAGCAGGCGAACAACGGTACACTGATTATCGCTCAAGGCTCTAAAATTATGGCAAACGGTACAGCGGATGCCCCGATTGTTATGTCGAGTGACGCGGTAATTGGTAACCGTGCCCGTGGACAGTGGGGTGGTTTGATTATCAACGGTAGTGCGCCAACGAACCAGGGTGTAACCTTCGGTGAAGGCGACACGGGTGCCTTCGGTGGAAATAATCCAACCGATAGCAGCGGCGTGCTGCGCTATGTCCGTATCGAATACGCAGGCATCGAATTCAGCCCGGATAACGAACTAAACGGTATCGCTTTCCAAGGTGTGGGTTCCGGTACGGTCGCAGCGTACATCCAAGTACACATGAACCAAGATGACGGCATTGAGTTCTTCGGTGGCACTGTCAATCTGAAGTATGCCCTCGTGACGGGTGCCCGGGACGATTCCTTCGACTGGACAGACGGTTGGACAGGTAAGGGTCAATTCTGGATTGCCCAGCAGTACGGTGATGACGCGGATAACGGGTTTGAAGTTGATAACAGCAGTAAAAATAACGAAGCGACCCCGCGTTCCGCTGCAACGATCTATAACGTGACGCTCGTCGGGGACCCATCTGGTCCCGAAAGCGACAACGGTATGCTAATCCGTGAAGGTGCTGCTGGCACGTACGCCAACTTCATCGTCACTGGCTTCAACAAGATCGGACTCGACATTGATGGCGAGTCGTCAATTGCGCAAGCAGAAGGTGGCGATCTGGTTGTAAAGAACAGTATTTTCTTTGGAAATGGTAGAGCCAACTTCGGCGACGAAAAGGACGATGACGGATTTGACGAAGCCGGTTTTGCTACTGGGAACGGTAACGAAGAGACCGACCCAGGTTTGGCAGATCCATTCAATAAAACTGTTCCCGATTTCACACCGGGGGCTGGTGCTACAGTAGTTTCCGCAGCGTCGCCACCGTCTGATGGGTTCTTTGAACCGGCTAACTTCATCGGTGCTGTAGACCCGTCTAACAACTGGTTATCAGGGTGGACAACGAGTGACCAGAATTAGTGAACACTCCGTTCGCGTTTCTTGCGTGCTATTGACTGTCCTACTTTTTTACGGCAGTACGGTTGGCTGTAAGAAACCGATTTGGGAAGATAGTCTCGACTCGCCAAGTCAACTCGGTCTGGCAGTCGTTAATGCACTTAATAACCGAGATAAAGAAAAGTTGAACCGTTTGCGTGTGCAGCGCGAAACGTATCTCGATTGGATTTGGCCTGCATTCCCGGCAAGTCAACCGCCAAGTAATTTCCCGGGTGATTTTGCGTGGTCGAATCTGAACAAAAAATGTAACATCGGTATGAAAAAGTGGATAGCCCGTTATGGCGGTCAGAATCTGGAATTCGTGGCAATCCGATTTGATGAACCCACAGAGACGTATAAAGGGTTCCAACTTTTACGTGGAACCGTTCTGATGTTAAAAAACGCTGCTGGCGAAAAAGGGGAATTAAGGATTCTCGGCTCGGTAGTTGTTAAGAATGATCGCTACAAGTTGCTGAGTTATGAAGACTAATTGAAGACGCAGTAGACCGAAGAGGGTACTGAAAGGAGAAATATGATAACGATTACCGATGTTCAACGGCAGAACCGAGAAGCCGCTCAGGAGCGGAAAAAGAAAGCGATCCGGATCGCGTGGACTTTTGCAATCGGACTCCACGCAATCGGGATTATTATCGGTGCTGTCTATTTTGTTCATAAAACGGTGTTAAAGAAGAACGAAGACAAGCTTGAAAGTGTCCTTATGGCGGAAGCGAAATTGCAGCCGAAACGCCGCACACCGCCTCGGACGACGCGAAAACCGAAACAGCCGAAATTCTCTAAGGTCCGAGTCCCCAGAGGACAGGCTGTCACGACGAGTGCCAAGATTCCGGTGGGCAACGCAAGTTTCACACTCCCAACGAGTGACGCGCCTACACGTCCGGTGATGGCACCGAGTGCAGCCGGCATCGGCAGAAATCTGTTCAGGGCAACGCAACAGGCAAATATCGTTACAACGATGCCGAAATTTGAGGTGCCGAAGTTTGAAAGTACAAGCATCGTCGAGCGGATGGATATGGGAACGACGCTGGCACAAGTCGAATTCAACGAGCCGGGTAATTTAGAGCTTGCTTCGGTCAATTTAGGCGATGCGAAACAGTCATTTAACGAATTCTTAAAAGCGGTGCGCGATCGGATAAAACAGGTGCAACGGTTCCCGCCACGTGTGCGGAACCTTGATGATGGGACATCGACGACGGTGCGATTTACGCTTTTCAAAGACGGAACGGTTCGGAACCCTGTGGTTATTGACTCCTCTGGTTCAAACGCGCTTGATAACGCAGCACTCGCTGCCGTGCAAAACGCTGTGCCTTATCCGTCTTTCCCTGATGGACAAGAGCGTAATAGCCTGCGACTTGAAATTCCGATTATTTTCGAGTTAGCGAATTAACGACTGACTGCTCTGTTTCAGAATGCGAACTTGTCTCTATCTGCTTTAGCCTTTTCTTCATTCACGAAGGCGAGTAGGATAAAACCGACGATAAAGAAAACAATTAATGAAATAATCGCGAGCCGCGCGGTTCCGGTGATCTGTTTAACAAATCCGAATGTAAAGGGTCCCCAGATTGCCGAAAACTTGCTAAAGACAGAAAAGAATCCGTAAAACTCGGCACTTGCATTCTCTGGTATCATCGCGCCGTAAAAAGAACGACTCAGTGCCTGTATACCACCAAGCACTATCCCGACAACCATTCCCAAAGCAAAGAATTCTGTTGCAGTTTGGACAAAATAACCATAAATGACGACCCCAGTCCATAGGACTAAAGAGACCATGACTGCCCGTTTTGCGCCGATACGGGTTGCGAGTTTACCGAATAGCAACGCACCACCGATTGCGACAACTTGGACAAGCAAGAGCGTCACCATGAGCGATGTTGCAGATAATCCTAACTCTTCGGACCCGTAAATTGTCGCCATACTTGTGACCGTGTGGGCACCGTCATTGTAGACCATATAGGCAATCACAAAAAGGGAGAGATGTTTGAAGTGTCCAACTTTTTTGGCAGTTGCGATTGTGCGGTTGATGCCGAGGGACAGATAGGCAAAGAATTTGGGGCGATGCCGGTAAATTTCGGGGAGTGCTTGTTCTGTTCTATCTTCTTTTAGGTATATTAAAGTCAGCACTGTCCAACCTGCCCACCAGAAGCCTGCCATTGCCATAGCGATACGTATCGCCATCACTTGGCTAATCCCGATGCTCTCGTGCATAGCAACGAGTGCAAGTGAGATACCGAACTGCAGCGATCCGCCGATGTATCCGAATGCATACCCTCTGGCGGAAACGGTATCAAGTTTATCCTCCGAAGCGATCTGTGGTAAAAATGCGTCATAGAAGACATTGCCGCCGATAAAGCAGACTTGCGTGCTGATATAGAGTGCAACGGCTAACCAGACATCCCCCGGACTGCAAAGAAAGAGCAGGGTCGAAAACAGGCTTCCGGAGTAGGCAAAACCGATGAGCAACCTCTTTTTAGCCGAAGAAAAATCCGCGATGGCTCCCAGTACTGGCGCGAAGAGGAAAACGAGGAGCGCGGCACCTCCGACCATAAACCCCCAGAGTGCTGTCGCACTGAAAGTTTGCCCGAAAAGCGCAACACCTTCTGCGGGGACAATTCCCTCTCTAAAGTAGATCGGCAATAGCGCAACACCGACTGTGGTAATATACGCAGAATTCGCCCAATCGTACATGCACCAACCGAAGATTGATTTTCTGTCGTCTTTCATAAAAAAATAGATCACGCGGAGCGGGTTAGGGTAGGTAAGCGCGTGAGCGTGCCACGCGCTTACCATCCGTATTTGCGGAGATTAGTCAAGATCGAAACGATCGAGATTCATGACTTTGTTCCACGCAGCCACGAAGTCACGTACAAATGCCTGTTGTGCGTCATCACATCCGTAGACTTCTGCGATGGCTCGGAGTTGAGAGTTTGATCCGAATATGAGATCGACACGGGTGCCGCTCCACTTGTGTTCGCCTGTTTCGCGATCGCGTCCCTCAAACAGGTTCTCAGACGTATCGGATGGCGACCACTCGGTGCTCATGTCAAGCAGGTTGACGAAGAAATCAGTGGTCAGCGACTCGGTTTGATCGGTGAAGACCCCGAGTTCGGACTGTCCCGTATTTACGTTCAGGACTCGCAATCCGCCGACGAGGACCGTCATCTCAGGTGAGGTTAACGTCAGCATGTGTGCGCGATCTACCAAGAGTTCCTCGGCTGTTCTCTCGTGTCCGTTTGCGAGGTAGTTCCGGAACCCGTCTGCGGTCGGTTCAAGCACAGCAAACGATTCCACGTCTGTTTGTTCTTGTAACGCGTCCGTGCGTCCCGGTGTGAACGGAACTTCTACGGCGACACCGGCGTTCTTCGCAGCAGCTTCAACGGCTGCACAACCGCCGAGAACGATCAGGTCAGCGAGTGAGACTTGCTTTCCATCGGACTGCGCGCTATTAAAAGACGCTTGAATCCCTTTGAGGGTCTGAAGTGCGTTCTGAAGTTCAGAAGGGTTGTTGACTTCCCAATCCTTTTGCGGTGTGAGACGAATACGTGCGCCGTTAGCACCCCCACGTTTGTCCGTGCCGCGGAATGTTGCCGCAGATGCCCACGCGGTCGAGACCAGCTGCGAGATGGATAGTCCTGATTCGAGACACTTCGACTTCAAAGCGGCGATGTCTTGTGCATCGACCAATTCATGATCAACATCAGGGACAGGGTCTTGCCAGAGCTGCGGTTCCTCAGGAACCCAGGGACCGAGACACCGTGTACGGGGTCCCATGTCGCGATGCGTCAGTTTGTACCATGCGTTGGCGAAAGCCTCTGCGAATTCCGCTGGATTCTCGTAGAAGCGTTTGGAAATCTCAGCATAGGCGGGATCCGCCTTCAAGGATAGGTCGGTCGTAAGCATCATGGGAGCGTGCTTCTTTGACGGATCGTGAGCGTCCGGCACCGTGTCTTGTGCGGATTCTTCTTTCGGAGTCCACTGCCATGCACCGCCGGGGCCTTTTATGAGTTCCCAGTCGTAGTCGAACAGGTTTTCAAAGAAGCTATTGTCCCACTTGATTGGTGTGGCGGTCCATGCCCCTTCCAATCCACTGGTGATTGTGTGGACACCCTTACCGCTACCGTAGGTGTTTTCCCAACCGAGTCCTTGCGCCTCAATGGCGGCACCTTCGGGTTCGGGACCGACGTACTGATCTGCGTCCGCGGCACCATGCGTTTTACCGAATGTATGTCCACCGGCGATGAGTGCGACGGTTTCCTCGTCGTTCATTGCCATGCGACGGAACGTCTCTCTGATGTCTCTGGCTGCAGCGACCGGGTCTGGGTTCGCGTTGGGTCCCTGGGGATTGACATAGATCAAGCCCATCTGAACGGCACCGAGGGGTTTCTCGAGTTCCCTGTCGCCGGTGTAGCGTTCATCACCGAGCCATGTGGTCTCGGAACCCCAATAGATGTCTTCTTCAGGTTCCCAGACGTCCTCTCGTCCGCCAGCGAAACCGAGCGTCTTGAGTCCCATTGACTCCAAGGCGCAGTTCCCTGCGAAGATGATCAGGTCCGCCATTGAGAGTTTGCGTCCGTACTTCTGTTTGACGGGCCAGAGTAGCCGGACAGCCTTATCGAGACTGGCGTTGTCGGGCCAACTATTCAGGGGTGCGAAACGCAATGTGCCGGAGGCACCGCCGCCGCGTCCATCGTCAATCCGGTACGTGCCTGCACTGTGCCACGCCATACGAATAAAGAGGGGACCATAGTGTCCGTAGTCGGCGGGCCACCAGTCTTGGGATGTCGTCATTACGTCATAGATGTCCTGTCTCAGTTCTTCCAAGTCGAGCGTCTTGAACGCATCGGCATAATTGAAATCCGATCCCATAGGATTGGATGTCGGTGGGTTCTGATGGAGCATCTTCAGATTCAACTGATTTGGCCACCAGCGTTTGTTCGCTAAAGTGCCTTGTGCGTGAGAGTGGCTCATCACTGGACACTTACTTTCGTTACTCATATTTCCTCCAATTATGGCTTTTTTCTAATCTATTCTTTGAAGTATTCCTTCCTCAAGAATCTCTTTAAAAAATCCGAATGGATCTATAACTCGGAGACTTATATCCTAAATATGTTATACATCGGCACTGACAAAAGTCGCTACCGCATTGCCGTTGTGGTCAAGTCTTGGACCACAGGGTTCGTATCGGTAGGCATAAGTATAATCTTGCGATTACAATTATTTGGTATGCCAGTATGAATATATTAATCATGCCATAATTTTTAACCAAAGTCAAGCCTTTTTGTTTTTTGGGTAAGATAAGGACGTGCGAAATTTCGGTAATTGTGGTATAATAGAGGAAAGTTTTGAGATAACCTTGGAGGTTGTTTTTGGCAAGATTTGCAAGCCTGAACATGCACTATAAATGTCTATTTTGTATCCCGTGGGTTTTTTATGTAGAAGGTTATTGATTCTCATCCTCTTTTTCGTTAGTGTTGGCGTGTATGCTGAGACTTCGGAACTTCGCGCTGAGGCGTTTCGTACCTATCAGAGTATTGAAATTGATGGTGAACTCACAGAACCCGATTGGCAGAAAGCGACACCGATCCGTCGATTTATTCAATTTGAACCCGATGCAGGTGCCCCTTTAACAGAAGCGACAGAGGTTCGGATTCTGTATGATGAGAGACACATCTACTTCGGTTTTGTCTGTAGTGAACCTGACCGTTCTAAAATTATTGCCAATAAGATGCGTCGCGATACGATGCTATGGGATAACGATAACGTCTTTGTACTGCTGGATACCTATAACGATCGACGGAGTGGGTTCTTCTTTCGGGTCAATCCGTTGGGTGCGCGAGAAGATGTTGCGATCATGGACAGTGGTGACAGTCGGAACGAGAATTGGAACGCTGTCTGGGACTGCCGCTCGAAGATTAACGGCGATAATTGGACAACAGAAATTGCGATTCCGTTCAGTCAGTTGCGGTTTAAAGGTGAAGAGACGCTAACATGGGGTTTGAATCTTGGACGTACCATCCAGAAGAATCAGGAAGAGGGGACATGGGCACCGGTGCCGGCGGCTTATACTTTTCAGGCACGTTATCGGACAACGCAGTTAGGTGAGTTAACCGGTTTATCTGGTATCTCACAAAGACGGAATATCGAGTTTCTGCCGTATCTCCTTCCGGGTGTTGCTCGGACAGAGACGGAAGGGACGACCGGTGTGTTTGATCTTGGAGGGGATATGAAGGTGGGTGTCACCTCAAACCTGACCGCTGATCTTACCGTCAATACCGATTTTGCACAAGTTGAGGCGGATCGAGAACAAGCGAATTTAACGCGGTTCAGCCTCTTTTTTCCAGAGAAACGTCAATTTTTCTTAGAGGGCGCGGGCTTATTCGATTTTGGTATTCCGCGTACAAGTTTCAACGCGCCGCCACCGCTCCTGCTTTTCTATAGTCGTCGCATCGGTATTGAAGAAGAACATGCGATCCCGATTTTGGCAGGTGGGAAGGTTACGGGTAAAGTAAGCGGTTTCGGTGTGGGGTTGCTGAATGTCCTTACGGATAAGTATGCCGCTGAGGCTACGGACAGTGATGAGGCTATTGATGTTGATAGAACAAATTATTCGGTGTTCCGTATTAAGCGCGATCTTTTCACCGGGTCGAGTCTCGGTATGATTGCGATCAACAAGCAAGGTTTTGATGGGTACAATCGCGGTACTGGTGTCGATTTTATTTTTCGTCCGACTGGCGAGATGAATTTTCGCGGACTCTGGGCACGGACTTTTGAACCGGATGACATGGAAAAAGAGCCTATCGACACGGAACAGAGTTCTAAGAACGCGAACGCGTTGTACTTCGGTGGAAATTGGCAGAGCAGCGTCGCACGCGTGAACGCTTCCTATACGGACATCGGCGAAGATTTCAACCCTGCAGTCGGTTATGTTTATCGGACAGGATCACGTTGGTTCCGAGGAGAAGCGCGCGCCACGCCTTATCTACATTGGTACGGTTTTCGGCGGTTGTGGACTGGACCGGAGATTGACATCATCCTGAATTCAGACAACCGATTGGAGACGCGGACTTTTATCTGGAGCACGTGGCTCGAATTAGAAACGAACGGTTGGGGCGGTCTCCGAATATACCAAAATTTTGAGAATCTTCCCAAAGATTTTGAAATTCGGAAAGGGATTATTATTCCGAGTGGCGAGTACAGTTACAATAACTATAGCCTCTTGCTCAATGCTGAAGGCAAAGTTTTTAACGGACGTTTAGGCTTCAATATTGGGGATTTCTACAGCGGGACCCGCCGAGGATTTGACCTCCGTCTTGACCTCCGACTCACTGAACGCTTCAGCTTGGAACCGCGATACGAGTTTAACCGCGTCACACTGCCGCAAGGCACGTTTGACACGAATGTCTTCGGTGGACGTATCGGTTATGCTTTTTCGACAGACCTGTTTACGAAACTCTATGTGCAATGGAACAGTGACCGAGATTTGATTACCACGAATTTCTTGGTCAATTATATCTATCGACCGGGTAGCGATTTTTATCTTGTTTTCAATCAGACGTACGGAACAGACAGTTTGACATCAGGCTTGATGGATACCACTTTGGTTGGTAAAGTGACGTATTGGTGGAATCCGTAAACGCAACTTCAACGAAGCCGGGGCTTGGTATTGAATTGGATGATGCAGTTTTGGAGAAGCACTCTGTCGTGGTTTGAAGCGTATTGTTGAAGTGAATTGTAACGCGAGAAATGGGTTAAAGAGAATTATAAGTTGATTGGAACGCAGCAGATATGGATATTTGCCATGTACTTGGTTTGTTATTCATGTAGGCACGGCTATAGCGTGCATCCAGAAAGTATTGATTTTGTTAAAGAACAGACCTGCTCAAATGGACACGTTCATGATATACAGTGCAGGTGTGGTCGGAAGATATATGTCGTCCAACGTGTTGATTCAACGCGCTGGAAATCTATTGATCGTAAAGTGCTTTGGAAATATCCGGACGAACGTACACCGGGAAAATAAGTACGGGAGAACAGAGAAGGAATGGCAACTGCAGAGACATCGACGGGTACGCTTGACGCGTTACCCGATTCACTCGAAAAAACACTACAAAGCCTAAATATACCGACAGAACAGATCCGATTTGCCGTTCAAAGCGACATTAATTCATCGGGCAGCTACGGTGAGGAGTGGTTCATACTGACAGACGCTGCGATATTCACCGTAACCGGTGCCGGTGAGGTGCTTCACTATATCCCTTATAAAAGTGTGCTGGCTATCCGTGCTGAAGTCGTGGTAGATGCTGGTCTCTTGGTTCTGGAAACAGAGGATGGGACGGTAGACCTCATTCGCTATTCCAACGGTTTTGCCCCGAAGTTCGGGTTCGTGGCACGATTTATCGGCGATGAGATTGAGTTCCGAAACGGTAAACGCGATGAGGCACCGGTTTGGGACTATAAGACTGAGGATCACGCCTGTAAAAGCTGCGGACGCCTGCTACCAGACGAGTTTTCACCGTGTCCGGCATGCACGAAAAAACACAAGGTGATGTTGCGGATTTTGTCTTACATACAACCGTATCGTGGTCGGGCAATCCTCTATGCTATGTTCCTCGTCATTGGAACACTCATTACATTAATGCCTCCGTATTTCACACGGATCCTTGTTGACGATATCTTGATGTTGAGTGAGACCCCTAACGCCGGGACAGAGGCATCAGAGACGTGGTTGGGTGAAATATTCAGGGGTATCCAACCTCTCGCTGTCGCTTTATCCGTGGCTGTAGGCATGCTTTTAGTTATATTGGTTGTCAGTACAATTTTTTCGATTTTGCAACAGCGTTTGGGTGCTTGGTTGACCTTCCGTATCGCTTCAAATATCCGGGCACATGTCTACCAGCATCTTCATAACCTATCCATCCGATTTTTCGATAAACGGACAACTGGCACGGTTATTTCACACATCACCGAAGACAGTGAAAGACTTCAAGATTTCATGTTGGAGGGCTTGTCATTTCTCAGTGTGCAGCTGTTTCTCTTCTTCGGGATTGGAAGCATGCTTTTCTTGATGAATTGGCAGTTGACATGTTTTGTCTTGATCCCGATTCCGATAATCGTCATGGGAGCAGGTTGGTTCTGGAAGAAAGTGCGAAGTCTTTGGCACCGCGCCTATCGGCGGCGTTCAAAGTTGTTCGATGTCGTCAACGATTCTGTATCTGGGATTCGGGTTGTCCGTGCCTTCGGACAACAGAAAGATGAAGTTAACCGGTTTAGTCATGCGAATATTGATGCCCGGGACTATGAGACCCACGCTGAAATGATCTGGGCGACTTACTATCCGCCTTTGATGTTTGCTATTCAGTTGGGGACTTTCATCGTTTGGTATGTCGGTGGACTTGACATTATTACTGGACCGATGACGCTCGGTACCTTGTTCGCTTTTCTCGGTTATCTCGCTATGTTTTATCAGCCGTTACGGTATGTGAGTCCGCTTATCAATTGGGCTTCGCGCTCGATGACGGCAGCGGAGCGGCTTTTTGAAGTCATAGACTCACAACCCGAACAGTTTGATGACGGGACCCTTAAAACGATGCCGAATATCACTGGAGAGGTTAAATTTCACAATATGACCTTCGGCTATGAGTCACATAAACCGGTCCTAAGGGATATTAATCTCCACGTCCAACCCGGAGAGATGATCGGGCTTGTCGGTCATTCTGGGGCAGGGAAGTCAACGCTTATTAATCTGATCTGTCGTTTTTATACACCTGACTCTGGACGTTTAGAAATTGATGGCGAGGATATTAAGCAGATTGATCTCAAGGATTTACGGAGACAGATTGGTATCGTGTTACAGGAACCGTATCTGTTTAGTGGTACGATAGCGGAGAACATCGCTTATGCGCACCCAGATGCCTCTATGGAGGATATTATTGCGGCAGCGAAAGCAGCAAACGCACATGAGTTTATCGTCAAGTTTCCTGACGGCTATGATACGGAAGTCGGTGAACGCGGTGGCAGTCTGTCCGGTGGTGAACGGCAACGTATCTCGATTGCACGGGCGATTTTGCATAACCCGCGCATCCTGATTCTTGACGAAGCCACCTCGTCTGTAGATGTAGAGACCGAGAAGAAGATTCAGCAGGCGATTGACAGGTTGGTGCAGAACCGGACGACCTTTGCGATTGCGCACCGACTCCCAACGCTCCGAAATGCGGATCGGCTTTTCGTGATTGAAAAAGGGAAAGGTGTTGAGTGTGGCTCTCATGAAGAACTGATGGAGAAAAAGGGTATCTACCACAAATTAGTGGAGACGCAACGCGAAGCCGCCAACATCCGTGCTGCAGTACAGATAGTGGAGGGTTAGATATGGATCACGCAAACGGAGAGACACAGGAGACATCTTCCACGGATAGCACAGCAGAATTGGTGTTGCCTGAACCGGATGATTTTACGCCGCGCTACTTCGACGCGGCCGACTTAACGTTTACGCGCGCTGAAGTCGGGACAGCACGGCTCGAAATTCGGGGTGAAGCCTGTTATTTGCGAATAGTGGCGCGTCGGCTGATGCCACTCAGCAATCCTGACGGGTACATCTCACTCGCTGCCGATGAGGATACAGAGATCGGTATCCTCGTGAACCCGTCGGAACTTGCGCCGGAGAGTCTGAAAATCCTGCAAGAGGAGTTGGATAAACGGTATTTCACACCGACAATCCAGAAGATTTATCGCGTCAAGGAGCAGTTCGGTATCCATGAATGGGAAGTTGAAACGGAGCGTGGACGTATAACGTTCTCGGTGCGTGGGTTGAACCAAAATATCAAGCAGGTCCCGCCGGCACGGCTTTTTGTGACGGATGTGCGCGGCAATCGGTACGATATTCCAGATTATCGGGAGTTAGATGCGCAGAGTTATCACCAAATTCAGCGGCACCTCTAAGGATACCGGGTGTCAGGCAAGATAAATACCGAGAGCCTCCTGTCTTCTCGGCGAAAAAGCGTAAACCGTAATAAAATGAAACGATTTTACGGAAAAGCAGGTCAACGATCGTCCGCACTCTAACGAACCGCAAGGAAAATTAAAAAAATGAGACAGCGACGTTTTCATGCAGTGGTTACTTCGATTGGATTGCACCTCCTATTTGCTATAATTGCGGCGTTGCTGTTATCTGAACAGCGGATATTGGATAACGATGCGTTTGAGGCGACACTTCTTAAACTGAATCCGACTGAAACGGAGATGGAGATTCGACCGACACACCGGACTGTTACTGCGAGTCCGATGGTTACGACAGCGGTTTCTGTGCCTCGCACGCCGGCACAAGTATCGCATATAAGGCAGGCACCGACAGTGCAAGCGGAAGTCGGGCAGCAGGTGCCACAACTGGATGACACGTTGGAACTTGTAGATGTCGGAGATGTTCCAACACCCTCAAACGTTGAGACACCGAGCAGAGCGTCCGGCGACTTTTCTGGTGTCCCTGGCGGTAACGCACCGACGATTGAAAGAACCGCATCCCCTATCGTAAGGGGTAGAAACACAGAGACTGCCAACACTGGACTCTCAGGATTCCTTGACAAGTCTTTGCCGACAACGACGTTAGACGATGGTGCTGATATTGTGTTGCGGCGTGTTGTGAGAATACCGAGAGGGAAATTGGGTGGTGTTCTTGAAGGGACGGAGGACGAATTTCACGGGCATGTCCGGCTCATTCGGCTCAAACACACACTGTCGGATTGGTGGCAGGACCCGACGGCGATTCCTTCACTCATCAAATGGTTGGAGGATCACACCCCGATTCGGGCGGATATGGATTTTGCTGGCGGTGCACTCCGTCTCACCGATCCGCAGATTATGGATGCCCCGTTAATCATTATGACGGGGCACGATAAAGATATTACTGTGAGTCGCGGACTTGTAAAAAAGGAGGACGGTCCACTGCAGATGGGTTTCACGCCGGAGGAACGCGTCGCGCTTCGGAAATATATCCTTGAAAGAGGGGGTATGCTGTTTTTTGACGATTGTGGTTTCAACGGACTTTTCGCGCATATCGTCGCTGATGAACTCAATGATATTTTTCCTGAGTATCCGATGGAGATTATACCGCATGACCATGAACTCTACAGTATCTATTACCGCTTGCCGAAACCGCCGAACGGAGGCGACGTGTTTTGGGGGAATGAGAACAACGCACAACCGACGCAATTCCGTTTTCAGAAAGGGATCATTGTTGACAATCGGTTGGCAGTGGTTTACAACCGGAAAGACTATCTGTGTGCGATGGAGACTGCAGAGATCGAAAGCCGGACGATGTTACGGCTCCGGCGTTCGACAGATGTTTATCGGTTCATGTCAAATCTGTTGATCTATGCGCTGAAATATGGCGGAAATACGGACAGAACGGGGTATACGGAGTGAGCGTTGTTTTCTCGTCTCTTCCAAGTACTGTCTAACTAAAACTCTTGGTGATGGCCTCGGCGAGGTTTTTTGGGAAGTCGAAAAGTGATGTTAGATTTGTCCGAATCAACATGCGTCTGATACCTCTGTTGACGTTAACGAGTGCCGTCCGTCCGCCGTTTTGGCGAATCTGTGTACTGGTGGTGATGAGAACGCCTAACCCAGCACTGTCTATTGTCTCCGCATCCGTCATATTGAAAATCAGCGTAGGTGTTCCGTCTTGCCCTTCAAGTTTCTGGATATGTTCTTCAAGTACAGTTTTGAGTACTAAAGCGTCTTGCCCGATAACTCTCCCTTGGATGTCTAAAATAGTGAAGTTTTTGTTTTGAATGTTGATTTGCATTGTTTTTCCTTCCCTCTTTTATGCTAAAATTTAAGTAATTTCGCGTCTGTTACACCGAATAGCAAAACAGGCGATCGTCCATCTGAAAACACCCGATATTTTTGAACAATTCCTTCTAATAGAACGATCTTATGGCCGATTCTTCTTTTACTTTTCAAGTTATAAACGAAGAAAATCCCTATCCGTTACTGGAAAGGGCATCAGACCCGTAGGTTGGGTTGAGCGGTAAAACTCAGTGCCCTTGTAGTACTACCGGAACTGCTGTTCGTCGAGACCCCTTCATCAAAATAGGAGCAGCGAAACCCAACAAACACACCGCTTTGAGAAAAAATCGTTGGGTTTCTCTCGGCTTTGGAACGTTCAGGGAACCCGAGGTGCCCGAAGTAGCTTGCTATGGAGGCTTTTTTCGGAGGTATCCGTTCAACCCAACCTACAGTGCGTGCAGCATTTTTTGCTGAGTTTAGTGGATAGGTGCAACTCGTAAAAAATCAGCAGCCTTTTGTAAACTCTACCTCAATGGGATACGAATTGTCCAAACTTTAGTAAAAATAAGAAAATAGAAGATACCCCTCCAGAAGACACCTATATTTTTAAATATACATTCCCTTTTGCTGTGATATACCATCCAGAACCAACATAACAATGTGCAAGTTCATCAGTCTCCAGATGCTTGAGTATCCCATAAATCAGCGCGTTATCCCTCGCTTTATCCTTCCAGTATCCAGACGCCGACGAACCACGTCCTGTCGCACAACCGTCTTACCCTCTGCTTCTGCTTGATATAACACATACAGCGCAGCCCACTTGAGTATCTCCAATCCATAAGAAGCGAATTTATTTCGTGTATTGTTAGTCATCGCAAACCTCCTCTTGAATGTAAATCGCGGCCACTGTGGCTACTTTTATTGGTCATTTTGGAACCAATACATTACTTCCTTCTGGGCTTTCAACTAGTAGTCTGTCACAATTAGTT
>JAAXHL010000020.1 GCA_012270865.1 Candidatus Poribacteria bacterium
CATTAATTCTAACGTTTACTATAAACTGAAGCTTTTATTCATTGAGAATAGTCGGATTAGCGATATAAAACCCTTAGCAGGTATGACAAAACTCGTATACCTACGTCTCAGCAATAATCGGATTAGTGATATAAAACCCTTAGCAGGTATGACAAAACTCGAATTGGGCCTAAATCTCAGCAATAATCAGATTAGCGACATAAAACCCTTATCGCGGATGACAAAACTCAAAACCTACTTAAATCTCAGCAATAACCAGATTAGCGACATAAAACCCTTATCGCGGATGACAAAACTTTGGTTTTTAAACCTCAGCAACAATAGAATCAGTGATATAAAACCTCTCGAAGGGTTGACAAAACTTCAGCAATTACGGCTCAATCAGAACCAAATTACTGATATAAAACCTCTCGAAGGATTGACATGGCTTCACCTATTATGGATCGATCAGAACCCAATTGAGGATATAGCACTGATACAGAGACTTCGTAGAGAGAAACCTCACTTGGGTGTTGATATTCAAATTGATCCCTAACCACAATACCAAAAAAAGGAGGACGTGGGCATGGCAAAACTGGCAATTAATGGTGGTGAACCTGTTGTCAAAGATGGTTTAGGTAAGCGTTGGCCCATCTTCGATGAAACCGAAGAGACCGCACTTTTAGAAACCTTACGAAGTGGTGCCTGGAACCGACGCGAGAAAGTCGATGAAGTCGGTGAAAAATTCGCAGCGTTTCAGGACGCAAAATATGGGATTCCGCTCGCAAACGGCACCGTAGCATTGCAATGCGCCCTAAAGGCTGCTGGTATTAGTGCCGGTGATGAGGTCATCGTTCCTGCACTCACGTTTGTGGCGACGGGAACATCGGTCGTCTGCGTCAACGCTGTGCCGGTAATTGTTGACATTGATCCGCTGACCTACAACATCGCACCGGACGCGATTGCGGAAGCCATTACGCCGAGAACACGAGCGATCATTCCCGTACACAACGGCGGTTACCCTGCGGATATGGACGCGATTATGGAGATCGCCGAAAAACACGAGCTCAAAGTGATTGAAGACTGCGCGCACGCACACGGTTCACAATGGCGCGGAAAAGGGATGGGCTCCATCGGACATCTCGGTGCGTTCAGTTTCCAGATGGGGAAGACGTTGACGTGCGGCGAAGGCGGGATGGTGATAACTAACGACGAGGAACTCGCAGGAAAAGCAGGCAGTTTCGCACAGTTGAATATGCGGATGACCAACTTCCAAGCGACGCTCCTATTGTGCCAACTCGAACGGTTTGAAGAACAGGTAGAGACGCGCGAACGAAACATCGCCTATCTTTCCAAAGGTATGGAAGCGATAGACGGACTCCATCCGATTCCGCGCGATAGTCGTGTCACGCGGTGGTGTTTCTACTATTGGGATTTCCGGTTCGTCTCCGAAGAATTCGGTGGTATTTCACGCGGTCGGTTCATGGAAGCACTCGGCGCAGAAGGCGTCTCCTGTGGTGTCGGCGCACACGGTGAACCTATCTATAACGAGGGTCCCTTCGGTAACTCTGAATTGTTTGACCAACTCGGATTACCCCGAAAATACCTCGGCGACCGTGCGATTGATTACAGTACGCTCAACTGTCCAAACGCAGAGCGCGTCTATCGGGAGGAGGTTTGCAGTTTCAGCCACGCCATGTTCTTAGGCGATACGGACGACATGCAACTTATATTAGACGCGTTCGAGAAAATTCGGACGCATGTTGATGAATTGCTGTGAGAACTACCGTAGCACTAACGGAATCTCGACTGTCTCTGGCAACAGGCACTGCGTATCGTTACACGGTTGGTAGGTAAGTTGTAATATGATTCCGGTATTTTCCTCGCCACGTACCTTCGATTTTAGCTTCAACTGCAGCGGGATCATAAGCGTCTTTTCGTAGACGTTCAAGGGTGTATTGCTAAATTCAAAACGCACCGTTTTACCCTTCGGGTATGCTATATCGACAATCTTTACCGGCGCATCTGCAGCCACCGTAACGGTTGTCGGAATCAGGTTGTCCTGACCCGGTGGGTTGGCGTTAATGTGCCAACCGGCATCGATTTTCAACTTTAGTTCCACGTTGTAGACTTCGCTGTCCGAGCTTTTGACCGTAGCGGTTGCGGTCACCGTTGCGGGTGGCGAGGTGTCTTGATCGTCTTCCGATGTTAGGTAGTTATTGAGCGCAAAGTGCGCGTGCATGAAGGATGATGGACTCTGCACCATAGATTCCGCAAAGATGCGCAACGTCTTCTCGGCGTAATGCCGATAGTCCTCACCAAGTGCTAACAGGTTTTCGACGGCAACGGCGTTCCCGGAAGGGATTGCGGAGTCGTAAGGTTTCTTAGAACGGACAATCAGGTGTTTCGCATCCGCCTTCGTGTAATAGAACCCACCGTTCCTATCGTCCCAGAAGAGTTGGATCATCTTATCCGTAAGCAGTCGTGCCGAATCCAGCCACTGTTCATCGTCTGTTGCCCGATACAATCCGAGCAGCCCGCGCGCGAGAAATGCGTAGTCGTCAAGATACGCCTCGTGCTTGACGATACCAGCCGTATAGGTATGCGACAGTTCGCCATCGGATTTCCGCAGCGTCTGGAGAATAAACCGAGCTGCTTTCGATGCTGCGTTGAGATAGCGTTCATCACCGAGTACCTGATAGCCGTAGGCGAGCGCGTCTATCATCAAACCGTTCCAATTGACAATAACTTTTGTATCCAACAAGGGATATTCGCGTTCAGCGCGCGCTGTTAACAACTTCTCACGTGCAGCGGCTAAATCTTTTAGAGAATCTTCGGATGCTGTACCTTCCGGCACATAGAGAACGTTTTTACCTTCAAAATTCGCGCCTTTATCCACGCCGTAAACTGCGTTGAAAAGTGATACCTCTTTTTTGTCCAGGACCTTTTGAATCTCCTCGGCAGTCCAGACGTAATACTTCCCCTCTTCTGCATCCGTCTCAGCGTCAAGTGCGGAATAGAACCCGCCTTCGGGTGCCGTCATCTCTCGGAAAATGAAGTTAAAGACCTCTTCAGCGATGCGTCTGTACTGTGGTGCTTCTGTCAACTGATACGCTTTGAGATAGATTTTCGCCAGTTGTGCGTTATCGTAGAGCATCTTCTCGAAGTGCGGGACGAGCCATTTCGCGTCAACGGAATATCGGTGGAATCCGCCACCCATCTGGTCGTATATCCCGCCGTAAGCCATCATATCCAGCGTCCGTGTCACCATTTTCAGGACGGATTCATCGGCGGTGCGTTCGTACTCACTCAGAAGGAATTCAAGATTGGAAGGACTCGGAAATTTCGGCGCGGTACCGAAACCGCCCTCCGTAGAGTTATAAGCCGCGCGGAGGTAGTTCAACGCAGCGGTCGTGACGGATTGATCCAGTGCTCTCCCTGTGAGTGCTGTGAACCCGCGACTCGTTGCCATCTCAATCGCGGTTGAAATCTGCGTTGCGGATTCGATAACCTCTGCTTCTCGTTCTATCCATGCCTCATGTACGGCACCAAGGATTGTCGGAAATCCGGGTCTGTTCGGCATATCTATTGGTGGAAAATAGGTTCCTGCATAAAACGGTTTTAAGTCAGGTGTGAGGAAAACGGAGTTGGGCCAACCGGCACGTTGGATGAGCAGCTGCGTTGCAGTCATATAGATTTCGTCGAGGTCCGGACGTTCTTCTCTATCAATCTTGATGTTGATAAAGTTCTTGTTCATCATTTTAGCGATTTCCGGGTTTGCGAAGACTTCCCGTTCCATCACGTGGCACCAATAGCACGTCGCATAACCGACAGAGAGAAAAATCAGTTTATTCTCCTGCTTCGCGAGTGCCAACGCTTCATCCCCCCACGGATACCAATCGACAGGGTTATGCGCGTGCAGGAGCAGGTACGGACTGGTTTCATGGATCAGGCGGTTCGTCCACTTCCATGAACCGTCTGGATTTTTAAGGGCAGCTTCATCCGCGTTTGCTATCCATAGAAAATTGAGCAGGAGGATACACCCTAAAATCTTTTTCCAAGTGAATCGCTTGATGTTTATTGTCAGTGGAAGCATTTGAGTTTCCTTTCCGTCACTATTGAACAAGTGCCTGTTGAGCGACTGAGCGTCCGCGAGCGGTTAACGCCAACTGCGTTTCCCTTCGGGCGACACATCGGTTATTCAAGGCATATCTTACGACTTGATTTGTAAAACTTGGGTCCCAACTGAGATGCTCATGGAGGTCCGCAATCGCTGATTCGGCTTCGGCTTCGGGGAGTCCTTCATGATTGAATAGGTGAATCACGAGCATTGTCTGTGCAAACTCCCATTTTTGGCGTGCGTGTCTGCGTGCAATCGCGATAAGCCCGCGGTTGGGAACGACGAGAAAAATAAGCACGAAAATGAGAAGCGTCATCGTCGCGATGGAACCCGCAATTGAGACATCAAAGAGGAACGCGACCCAGTACCCACTTACAGCGTTCACACTGCCGATAATGGCACTGAGGATGAGCATCCGTGAAAGCCTGTCCGTCATTAGGTATGCAGTCGCAGGCGGTCCGGCGATGAGTGCAACCACTAAAATTGAGCCGACAGCATCAAACGCGCCGACCGTCGTCATAGATACTAACGTCATCAAACCGTAATGGATAACTGCCGGTGCGAATCCCAACGTTGCAGCTAAACTCGCATCAAACGTCGCTAACTTCAATTCTTTGTAGAAGAGTAGAATGAAGATGAGGTTCAGCGCGAGCATCGCACCCATGACGTACAAGGACGCGGGCCCCAAATCGTAACCGAAAATTTTTAGCCTGTTCAGTGGTGCGTAGGCGAGTTCACCGAGCAGCACGGCATCCATATCCAAGTGGACGTTCCCTGCGAACCGTGAGACTAAAATCACACCGATACTGAAGAGCGCGGGGAATGTCAATCCGATTGCGGCATCCTCTTTGACGAGTTTCGTCCGTTGTAGCAATTCAACGAAAACAACGGTTAGCACCCCGGTTCCGGCGGCGGCAAGGATCAGAAGCGGTGAGGATAGACTCTCTGTGAGAAAAAAGGCGAGCACGATGCCCGGCAAAATGGCGTGGCTAATCGCATCGCTCATTAACGTCATCCGCCGTAGCACCAAGAATACACCCGGTAAAGCACACGCTACTGCTGTGATAATCGCAATCAGCTGAATTTCAATTTGAGATGTGTCCATAATAGATTGATATTTAATTGCGGCTCGTTTCCATCTTCAGATTCCGTCGATTGCGCTGGTGTCGGATCCGGTCCCAGACGAGTCCACGGTTTGGCGCGAAAGCGATTGAAATCCCGACGACAACCGTGGCACACAATACAATCGTCGGACCGGTCGGGAGACGGGAGACGGTACTACTGATAATTGTTCCACTGACACCGGCAAGTGCGCCGAAACATGCAGCGAGGAACACCATCAGACGTAACCGATCCGTCCACTGTCGTGCTGCAACGGCGGGTGCCACGAGCATTGCGCTCATCAATACCGCACCGACCGCTTGTAAACCGAGAACGATCGCTACAACGAGGAGGCTCGTCAACAATACATCAAGTGTGCGGATGGGAAACCCGATAGAGGCGGCGAAACCTTCATCAAATACGAGCAGTTTCAACTCTTTCCAAAAGACGAGCATCACAATGAGAGCGATCCCACCGAGTATGCCGATGGTGAGGACATCGCGCGCCAGCATCGTCGCGGCTTGCCCGAAAAGGAACGTATCTAATCCTGCTTGATTTGCATTCCCTGTGCGCTGAATCAGCGTATGTAGAACCAATCCGAAACCGAAAAAAGTAGAGAGAACGATAGCAAGTACGCTATCGTATTTGATACGCGTGAGCCGAACAATACTCATAATAAGGAGTGTGCCTAACCACCCTGCAATCGCTGCACCGAGTACCAGAATCAGCGGTGTTTTGCTACCCGTCAGCAGAAAAGCGATGGCGATGCCGGGCAACGCCGCATGTGAAATAGCGTCGCCGAGCAGACTTTGACGACGCAAAACGGCATAACAACCGAGGGCACCACTTACGGTACCGAGCAAAGCTGCGCCGATAGCGACAATCAGGAGTGTATAATAAAGATGGATGATTGTGCTTAAATTTTCCATAAGCAAGTTTCAATGTTATAGTAAAATCCAAAAATAAATGAACACTTGTCCGAAGATAACCCCCCTAACCCCCCTTATCAGGGGGGAATAAGATGGGCTTTGCTTCGATTTGATGTGTTTAAATAATTATGGGCTTTGCTATAAATGCGTTGGGTTTCACTCAGTTTTGGATGATTTCAGGTTTCTCTGTTGCTTGAAAACGCTGTGCTGTGTGCGATTTTTTCGTAGGTCTCCGTTCAACCCAACCTACAAGACTTGGTAGATATACTGATAACTATTCCCTATTTCATGAACGCTAAACGTCCACCGTAAGCCTCACGTAAGTTGTCAGGTGTGAAGGCTTCGTCCACAGGACCGCTGGCGATACGGCGAATGTTCAATAGCATCACCCAATCGAAATAGTCGGCGACCGTCTGTAGATCGTGGTGTACGACAACGACTGTTTTCCCGTCGGCTCGGAGTTCCTGAAGCAGCGTTACAATGGCGCGTTCTGTGGTCGCGTCCACACCTTGAAAAGGTTCGTCCATCAAATAGACTGTCGCATCTTGAACGAGTGCGCGAGCGAGGAAAACGCGTTGCTGCTGTCCCCCAGAGAGTTGACTAATCTGCCGGGTGGTATACGCCTCCATACCGACCTTCTCCAGTGCCTGCATGGCGAGTTCGCGTTCTTTTTTTCCGGGTCGCCGTATCCAGCCGAGGGTGCCGTAGCGTCCCATCATAACGACATCTAAGACGCTTGTCGGAAAATCCCAATCCACGCTCCCGCGTTGTGGCACATAACCGACAATTCGTCGCTGCGCTTCATAAGGTTTGTCGTAAATCAAGACGTTCCCAGCAGCGGGACGTACCAACCCTAAAATCGCCTTGATTAATGTCGTTTTACCGGCACCGTTCGGACCGACGATCGACAACAATACCCCTGGCGGAACATCCAAGTCGATGTCCCACAGCACCGGTTTGTCTTGGTAGGCGACGGTTAAATCGGTTACCTGAATCGCTTTTTGTTCAGACGCTTGCATCCCAATACTCCGTTGTGCGAGGGAATAGGAACCCCAATATCCTTGTAGAAGCGGTCTATAGCCCCGATTCCCGAATCAAAGCACGCGCAATCGTATCAATGTTATGCCGAACCATCCCGATGTAAGTGCCTTCAGGTGTCCCTTCGTTTCCCATAGCGTCTGAGAAGAGTTCGCCACCAATCTCCACATCAAACCCTTTTGACTTCACAGCGGCTTTGACCGCTTCGAGACTCCGTGAAGAGACGGACGATTCCACAAAGATCGCCGGAATACGCCGCTCCGCAATAAACGTTGCCAATCCCTGTACATCAGCGATACCTGCCTCGGTTGCGGTGCTAATGCCTTGTAATCCGCGCACCTCGAATCCGTACGCCTTTCCGAAGTAGTTAAAAGCGTCGTGTGCTGTTACAAGGACACGTTGCTGAGACGGCACGCGTTCCGCTTGCGATTTTACGTATTCGTCAAGCTCTGTGAGTTTCGCGAGATAACTTTCGGCGTTGCTCTGGTATAGGAGCGTATTATCGGCATCGAATTCACTCAACGTATCGCGAACCTTAGCCACTGCTTTCATCCAGAGTTTCACGTCAAACCATAAGTGCGGGTCGTAGAGTCCTTCGTATTCCGGTGGTGTTAGCAGTAGATTCCGATCCACATCGTCTGTTACGGCGACTGCGAGAGTATCCCCCGACATCTTCGCAAGGATGTCACCCACTTTTGATTCAAGATGCAATCCGTTATAGAAGATGATGTGTGCTGAACCGAGCCTTTGAACATCTTTAGGGGTCGGTTTGTAGAGGTGTGGGTCTACACCAGGTCCCATCATCCCCGTTACCTCGACGCGCGCACCGCCGACGTTTTTAACGATGTCCGTTATCATACCGATTGTGGTAACAACGCGAAGTTTATCGCCTGGGGTAGCATCCGGTTGTCCCTTCGGATCACATCCAGAAGCTACGAGTATCACTATTAAACACAATGAAATGTATATTCTCTGCATAATTTTTTAGTTCCCCAAAACTGGAAAGAAAAAGCGTTCTAAAAGTTCGCCGACGAGGTATCCGACCCCTGCGACACCGAGACCGACAATAAACATATCGAAGCCGCTTCTAAAGAGTCCGCGTCCGGTGAAGAAACTCCGTGCGGCACCGACAGCGAAATGTGAGAGCATAGCGAGTGTGAACGAAATCCAGATAGCGAGCATACCTTCAGTAAAGAGGAACGGGGCGACCGGAATAAAAGCACCGATAGCCGTTGCGAGTCCAGTAATCCATCCTTCTTTGAGGGGGGTTGCATAGACTTCCCCGATTTTAAGTTCCGTTTGGATTTTTTCTGCGAGTGCTCGCTCTGGGTCCTCCATGACTTCCTGTGCGAGTGCTCGTGCCTGTTCCTTTGGTACACCGCGTGCCTCGTAGATGAGTGCGAGTTCATCTTCTTCTACGTCCGGCATGAGCAGAATTTCCTCTTTTTCGACCTCAATTTCGTGTTCATAGACCTCTTGTTCGCTTTTCGCGGCGAGGTACCCGGAAGCACCCATAGAGAGCGAGTCTGCGACCGTACCGACGATCCCTGTCACAAGGATTGTGGAGATGTCGGATGTCGCAGCGATGACCCCGGCGACCAATCCGAAGTTCGCCGTTAAACCGTCGTTAAACCCATAAACAATGTTGCCTACCATTCCGCCAGATTCGGTTTTGTGCCACGGTTCACCAATGGAACCGGTCAGTTCCTGCAAATTTTCTGTATGCTGTGCGGATTCTTTGGCTAAGTCGAGTGCCGTCGCTTTCACATCTTGTTGGGTACTGTTCCTGTGGAGTGTTAGATAGTCTTTGACCTCGCTCGCCTCCTCGCTCAGCATCTGTGAAAGGAAGAAGGAACCGCCAAATTTGGGCGCGAGCCACGCCATCAACCGTGCCTTTAGTGTCGGATTCTGTTTCTTGAACCGGACGTTATAGGATGTGAGCATCTCCTGCCATCGGGTAACATGTCGGTCTTCTACCTCGGCAAGATCACTTAATATTTTTTTTCGCGCTGGATCCGACTCCAGTTCCGCGAAAGTACTATAAAGGAAACTCGCATCAATTTCATCTTGCAAATGGTTTTTCCAAACCTTAATTGTTTTCGTATCCGGTGGGTTCTGTCTCTGTTGTTCCATGGTCGTTTCCTTTCAGTGTTGATAACGCGCTTTCAAGGCGCGTCTATACATTATCGGGGTCTTGTACCTGCTCAACGAAAATGTGTTTTGCGACTTCGCGCCCAATCACTGCTTCCTGTCCCGCGACGTCAATCGTAAAAGGGCCTTCAAACGGTGCCACTTCTATCACTCGGAACGCTGTACCCGGGTAAAGATTAAAACTCCCGATATGGCGAAGCAGTGCCGAATCGCCGTCATTCACTTCAGCAACGACACAAGATTGACCGTCTTTCAACTCTGTCATCGGAACGGAGTCTGTCTGTATCACAACACCGTTCTTATCCGGTATCGGTGCTCCGTGCGGGTCGGCGGTCGGGTAGCCGAGGAACTCGTCCATCCGTGCCTCAACATCTTCGGATATGACGTGTTCCAATTTCTCGGCTTCTTCGTGGACACCGTCCCAGGGAACACCGAGTGCTTTGAAAAGGTAAAGTTCCAATAAGCGATGGTGTCGGATGATTTCGAGCGCGACAGCTTTCCCGGCAGCCGTTAAGGTTACACCACGATAGCGTTCATAACGGACTAACTTCATCGTCTTCAGTTTCTTGATCATCCCAGTCGCGGACGCAGGTTTCACGTCAAGGTATTCGGCTAAAATACCTGTTGATACCTTACCGCCTTTCTCTTGTAACTTGTAAATCGACTTGAGATAATCTTCTGCTGCATGTGTAAGCATTGATCTTTCCAATCCGCAGGTGAAATATGCAACGCATATCGTATCCCAAAACTTACACGACCCCATTTCTCACTTGCAGGCGGGGTTTGTAACCCCGTCCATCACATAGGGTGTCATATAAAACGCGTAAGTCCTGTCATCACAATGCGGTGTATGTATAGGTCCGAAACCCACACAGTTTTAGATAGTATCTACCAAAATTATTAGAAAAATTGAAAAATAAATTTAGGCATGACTAAATTATATAAAAATTAAAAATAATTGTCAAGGAAAATCTTGAAATGGAAGCAGAAACCTCAAAGACTAAAAAAACTCCTCAGAACCCAGGTCCGGTAGGTTCGGTTTGGAACCGAACCTACCGGACCTTGGGCTGATAAGGCTTTGAGGTTTCCGCATAGAATCCGGTGCGGTTACATGAAGTTTAAGAAAATATTTCGGTAATTTTTTGGTGAAGTCCGGTGCGGTTCCAAACCGAACCTACCGGCCCGGGGAAAATCAAAATTACCGAATTAATTAACTGATATTTCTCAAATCTATCA
>JAAXHL010000113.1 GCA_012270865.1 Candidatus Poribacteria bacterium
CAATAACTTCTGAGAAATATCAGTTAGATTTAATTGTCCCGACGATTCCAAGTTGGCGCGCTTGGCAATCAGATTTTTTGGTTATTGCTCCATACGCTGTGGAATTTCGATATCCTGGTAAGTCCGCAACCGCCGAAAACGCGCAACATGCGACAAGCATTTGTAAAGAAGTGCGTCAAGCGGTTCGAGCAGAACTAAAACTCCCTCAAAACCCATCAGAAAGGCAGGTTTAGGGTATGACAGCAACAAGAGTAAACATTCCAAAACTGGAAATCTCCGAACAGGAACGCGCTGAAGGCAAACCTACACCAGAAAGCGTTGATGCTGGTGTGCGTCTCCTACGCGAGGCGGGGTTGGTGGTCATTGAAAGCGTCATTCCGCGCGATTGGATAGCGGAACTCAATATCGCTATGGAGACTGAACTTCAGAACGAAGATGAGAAACAGAACGGCGAACATCCAATGCTCAAAATGCCGTTCATGGACCCGCGTATCATTGATAACCCTTTCGCTATGCCGATTCTAAAAGCGGCGATGGGTGAAAAAATCTTCGCGTATCTGCCCTACGGGTGCAACAGCACTCGTCCCGGAAATGAAATACAATGGATTCATAGAGACTCTGGACAACTTTTTCCTGAACTGCCGTTTGCACTCCCTGTTACGACAATCGTTGTTAACATTCCACTTGTTGATTTTACAGTAGAGAACGGGGCAACAGAAGTATGGCCCGGTTCACATCTTATCGTTGATGACGAAGCCGTCCGCAATACGCCATATAACGTCTGTGAGGAAGATCGCGCCGCAAATTATCCATCATTTCAGTTAGAGATGCCTGCGGGGTCTGTCGTTGTGCGTGATATGCGGTGTTGGCATCGGGCAATGCCGAATCGGACAGAATCTACTGTTAGACACATGCTCGCACTTGTCTATTTCCGACGACTACATCACGCTCCAGATGCACCCGGAATCTTCGGCGCACGAGTCCCAGAAAAGATATGGAACAATATGTCTGAAGAAGCGCAAGAGGTCTATCGGTTCCAAGCACACAATTAAGAAACCCCGTACTTGTCTTGCTGGTGCTGTTTAAAACTTCGCCAACAGTGTATGAAAATCGCGTAAGCCCTAAGAGAGGACAATATGAAACGGACACTCCTAATTCATCCAGAAATGCCTGAACTCGATAGAGAACACGGGTTCTCGAATATCAACGGTCCCTCACTTGTCCGCGTGCCAGAATGGGTAGAGAATCCGTTAGGTAAATACTACCTCTACTTCGCGCATCACCGCGGTGCTTATATCCGCATGGCGTTCGCGGATGCGATTGAAGGACCTTATACCGTCTACCGTTCCGGTGTGCTGCATCGCGACAACACTGTGTTCCGAGAAGGCGACCACATCGCCTCACCGGATGTACATATAGATGAAGAGAACCGCCGTTTCTTTATGTATTTTCACGGGAGTTATCAAGGGCAGTCAACCTGTTGGGCAACCTCTACCGATGGCATAAACTACACCGCTTCGGATATACGGAATAGGCAAATGGGTCCATATTATCGTGTCTTTTGGTGGAACGGTTACCCGTATGCAACGAATCACGGTTGGATCAGTCGAGGACAAACCCCGGAATGGACAGCAGACTTTGTTCAGCGAGACACGCCGCTCTTTCCGCGTAAATCGGAGAAAGAACGTGCCAGCGCACCACGTCACACAGCGAACCTTCTTGAAGGTGATACATTGACCGTCTATTATTCGCTCTATGCGGATAGTCCGGAACGTATCCGAAAAAGCACCGTACAATTAACGGACGATTGGAACGATTGGCAGCCGTCTGAACCGATAGAAGTGATCGCTCCGAAATACGATTTTGAGGGTGTGGATCTACCGATTAGACCGTCAACAAATGGGTTAGATCGCGAGCGCGTTCATGAACTCCGGGATCCAGCGATCTATTGTGAAGATGGCGAGAAGTGGCTGCTCTATTCTGTAGCAGGGGAGCAAGGGATTGCGATTATGCAGCTCACTGATTAACCGAAACTGTTATTTGAAATGGAAATTTCACGATAAAGAATCTAACAATTCATTCCAATAACGTAAATGAACTTCCTTGATGTCTGTATTCTGATTAAAATCTAATTGCAGGTTTTTTGAATAGCAATCTAAAAAAAGTTTTGGATCGCTCAGCAATCGTAGGTAGTATTTTAATGATGGTAAGATGCCGTTAACAATTACTTCGCAGCCGTGCCGCGTACGAATTTGACGCACCAATGCGTTCACTGTTTCGGCATCATCAACATTTGGTTCCGCCGTGGTGAGTAGATAATAACGGGAGACAGAAGTTTCGGAAAATTTTTGATAGGCATCCCGAACAAGTGTTGATGAGATCGGGATGTCGTGCTTGATTTCAACTGCCTCAAAAAAGTCTCCATTTTCGTCCAGCACTTCAATATCTCCAATTCCTCCAGACTTAATATCCGATGTAGTATGGGTTTTTAGTGGAGAAAGTGTTTTGCTGTTATACCGCTCAATTGCCATGAGCATTTTATACGCGGAGTAAACTGCCAATACAGGTAACCGAGAACCGCCGGCAACACGATAATTATACGAGAAGTGATAATCAAGGAGAGTCACTATATTTTCAATAGTTACTGTATCTGATTGTGAGGATTGGTTGCGATCTATGTTGGCCTTTTCAAGTAAACCGAGGCTGACTTGCGCCCTCTTCATCACATGAATCAAAGAGGCAAATATAGCGTAGAGGTATTTTTTTGGATCAGCTTGGTTTTCCTCAATATCGTTGAGAATGAAAAGAAAAGCCCCCCTCACGGTTCTATCAAGAATTCTCCCAGGGTATTCCAGAGTATAAGGATGAGCCTGCTCAAGCGAACGAGTTAACCATCCGCTTCCGCTTTTCATAGCAAATCTTTGAAATTTTTCCGCGATGAAAGGTGTCACGTACGAGGTATCGAAACTTCTTCCTGAGTAACCATTTGGAAGTTCCCTCTTATGATAGCGGACATCTTGGGTGGGAGTTTCAATCTTTTTCGTGAGGGAAGTAATTAGGACTGCCAGAACTGCTTTTTGGGATTCTGCTTTTTCAGCGATAGTCTTAATCCAATTTTCTTGGGTTTCTGAGAGCTCAGAACCGGTGTTATCTCCTGACGCTGCGCGTTGATAAGTGTCCTCCAAAATTGAGCGTATGTTGTCATTCATCATTTTTTCTCGAAAAGGCGTAGGGAAGCATTCGGTGTTTCTGATATACGTTGTCGGGCATCTTCGCAATATTCAGCATTAATATCATAACCGATATAATGTCTACCCAGTTTTTTACAAGCGATTGCAGTTGACCCGGAACCCATAAATGGGTCGAGCACTAATGAGCCGGGAGGCGTAAGAAGGTTTAAAAATTCTTCCACAACTTCAACAGGATAGATTGCTGGATGTTTATTGCCTTTAATAGCAGCTACTGATGTTTCGATCACGTCTCGTTTGAGTTTGTTGCCGTGCATCCGAATGATTGTGAACCCTTTATTTTTTAATTGCAGTGTACGTCCACCTATTTGCCCGCCGAATGGCTCTGCGTGAATGCCTCGAATTTTCATCCGAAAATCGTGTGTCTCTCCTTGGAGGACTTCTTGGATAACTTCCGTAAGTTCTTTGCGTGCAACAGTCTTCTCGGCTTTAGATAGTTCAGATTCTTCAATGAGTTCAAAATATCGCTGTCCAAGTTTAGTGCTATCTTTTTTTCTTGTTTGTTTTGGGGAGCGTTCCTGTGCTAAGAAAGCATTGAGGTCGTAGTAGTAATCCTTTGATTTAACAAAATGGAAGAAAGGTTCCGTGCTACTGACGAGACGGCGCCGGAATTGGCGAGGGGTCGGGTTCCGTTTAACCCACGTAATTTCGTTGACGAGTGTGACTAAGCCTGTTTCGGTGGCAGCGAGCGCAAAACGGTAAGGAACAAGTAACAGATTGCTATCCATATACTTGTCCCCGATATTAAACACGATACTGCCATCATTTCTCACAACTCGGATACATTCACGAAAAAGGGAAAGGAGCGTATTGATGTATTCATTGACATCCGTTTCGTTTCCCATACCGCTGCCATAATCGCGCTGTTGAAAATATGGCGGGGATGTAATCACCAATTGGATACTGCAGTCGGGCAACTGCTGGATGAGTTCAAGATTATCTCCACATATAATTTGGTCAATAGGGAGAGAGTCCTCAACATTCTGAGCATTTTCAGGTATATATTGCATTTCTTGAGTATTGGTTGGTTGCTAAGAACGTTTTTCGATGAGTCTTCCGACGAAAAAAACTAAGATGCCGAGCGTTAAAAAACCCATCTCGACACCCATCGCTTTGGATTCACTATAATCAAACGGGTTGACACAACCCAGATAGAGTCCTGCACCTAAACAGGCTATCCCCATCAGTTCAAGCGTTTTTCCGATATAATACACCGATTCTCCAATGTTATGTGGCTGTAGGACAAGCCTGTACAGATGCCGCCCTACAGCAATCGATTAATAGAGACTCTTAATGCGTCCCCACTGAATTAATTTTTGTTGTTTATTCGGTTCAATCCTTGCAGTGAAAACAAGGTCAGGAAGGAACTCGTTTTCCGCTGTGTGACCCTCCGGTGCCCACCCGACTATGTGCTGTTGTTGTCCACCGTCAACATCGTTGTAGGCGATCGAGAATCCCACAGTATTGCCTTTTTCGGCGATATCGCCAACTTGGAAACTCAGTTCACACGTCTGTCCGTTGTTTCCCCATTCAACGCGCGTTAGCGGATAGTTTAGTATTTTCGGTGTCTTCCGAATAGGGATTTCAAAGCGATAATGATCATCTTTTCGTCCTGAATGGTGTGGATCCAGATAGATGACGAGATGGTCTTCAAGGAGAAGTTTTGTTTGATCCGTTTCAAGCTGATCGTCAATGAGTTTTATTGCGATATAAAGGAATCCGTTGCGCCAAACCGCCGCGAAAGACCCTGTAAAGTCGCTTGATTCAGCCCAATGTTGACGCGTTATTAAATTCTGCTCCAGTTTTCCTGGAATCGCTGTTTCCCAGACTGGGTCATCAAGATACCCGTCAACGATAGGCGCGACTGACGCAAGTTCCGCATTATATTGGAAATTTTGAAGATTTCTACCTGTAACATGTCCTAATGCATAGGGGGTCGTCATAAGTAAAAAGCAAATTATAGCAATTATTTGTCTGTTAAGGTACATGAATGCCTCCTTTTGCTATATTTTTTTTCTCAAAGCAGTTCAATGGTGTATCTTTATCTGTGGTATAAGAGCAGACAAATGCGTGACCTTTATTAAGAATTTTGTCGTTTCTATTTCCAATTACTTCAAGTTATTAAGGTATACATTATACAGTATACATTAAAACCGATACTTTTATCCAATTAAAATTGGCAATTTCGGGTCTGAGGCTTACAAGAAAGCATTTTTTAAAAAATCAGTTGAAATTATGAAAAAAATTTGTTATACTTTTAAACAGGTTTTGAAATTGCATTTTTGGTCTGAGCGCAGACCTTAATAGAGAGGCAATCGGTTTTGAATAAAAGTACAAGAAGTATGGTGATATGGTGGGTAGTTATCGCGGGTATCGTTGTACTCGGTATCTACCAACTATTTAACCGCAGAGACCCAGTCTATCAACTGGCGACCTCTGACTTTCATAAATATATAACGAGCGATCCAGATGTTTTCGACGATTATTTAACGTTGGATGAAGAATGGATTGAAGGACGATTTCACGAGAGTGCTGTTCATGAAGTCAAGGCTCAAATTTTGCAAAAGGTGCCGATTCAGGAATCCGATACGCATCTTCCGCCGAATTGGAAGGGTGAATTTAGGGCAAGCCGGGACGCGCTTGATGATTTCAATATCCAAGAGAAACTTGGTGAGGCAGGGATTAACTATAACGTTGAGCCGCCCTCTAAATTTCCACAGGGGCTGCTTATATTTGCGACGACTATCGTACCACTTCTTATTTTCTTAGGCCTAATAATTTTCCTGTCACGTCAGATGCAAGGCAGCGGCAATAGGGCACTCTCTTTCGGAAAAAGCAGAGCGAGACTCCATTCTGAGACGCAAACGAAAATAACGTTTGAAGATGTCGCAGGTGTTGATGAAGCGAAAGAGGCACTTGAAGAAGTCATCCAATTTCTGAAAACCCCGAAAAAATTTGAACGCCTCGGCGGTCGAATCCCGAAGGGTGTACTGCTTATGGGACCCCCGGGAACTGGTAAGACGATGCTCGCAAAAGCTGTTGCTGGTGAAGCCGATGTTCCGTTCTATAGCATCAGCGGCTCCGATTTCGTTGAGATGTTTGTCGGTGTCGGTGCTTCACGCGTGCGAGACCTGTTTGAACTCGGTAAAAAGAACGCACCTTGTATCATCTTTATTGATGAATTAGATGCTGTCGGTAGACATCGAGGTGCCGGGATCGGTGGCGGACATGATGAACGTGAACAGACATTAAATCAACTCCTCGTTGAAATGCAAGGCTTTGAAGATGTACCCGGTGTGATTCTCATCGCAGCGACGAACCGTCCAGATGTTTTGGACCCCGCCCTGCTTCGACCGGGGCGGTTTGATCGGCAGATCGTTGTTGATCTACCGGATGTCCGCGGGAGAGAAGCGATACTCAAAGTACACACAAAGTCGCCGTATAAAATTGCTGATAATGTTAACTTGGAAATTTTAGCAAAGTCAACTCCCGGTTTCTCTGGTGCCGACCTCGAAAATATGACCAACGAGGCCGCGCTCCTCGCTGCAAGGTGCGACAAAACTGAAATCGACATGGCATGCTTTGATGAAGCAAAAGACCGCGTCCTCATGGGACCCGAACGGCGGAGTCTCGTGATTAGCGATGAAGAGAGACGAATTACTGCTTATCATGAAGCCGGGCACGCTCTCATGTTACACTTCGTACCCGAAAGCGATCCAAACTATAAGTGCACTATTGTCCCACGGGGCAGAGCACTCGGTGTCACAGCAATGTTACCGCTCGAAGAACGCCATAATATGAGTAGAAAACGGTTACTTGCTCATATTATTTTTGCTCTCGGCGGTCGCGTTGCTGAAGAAATTATCTTTGGAGAACAGACAACCGGTGCACAGAATGATTTTGAGCAGGCGACGAGCCTTGCACGCCGTATGGTCACACAGTGGGGAATGAGCCATCTCGGTCCGCTCACTTTCGGCAGACGTGATGAACAGGTTTTCCTCGGTAAGGAATTGGGTGTCCATCAAGATTATAGTGAAGAAACCGCTATTGCGATTGATAAGGCGGTTCACGACATCGTCACGGATTGCTATAAAAAAGCACGTGATATTTTGGAGACGAATCTTGAGGGATTAAAATTGTTAGCCGATGCGCTGTTAGAACGCGAGACCCTTGTTACAGAAGAGATTGATGAAATCCTTGGACCCCGACCACAACTGCCTCCAAGTCCAATTGTATGAACTGCCGTGGCAAAATACTCACGTTAGATGGACGCACACATGTGATGGCAATATTGAACGTTACACCGGATTCCTTCTCCGATGGCGGGCAATATCTTGATGTCCAACAAGCACTCAATCACGCAAAATTGATGGTAGCAGAAGGTGCTACACTCGTTGATATAGGCGGTGAGTCATCGCGTCCCGGGGCATCACCCGTTTCGATTACCGAGGAATTGGATCGAGTATTACCGGTTATTCGTGCTGTTGCTGAAGCACTTGATGTCGTGATCTCGATTGATACGTCTAAAGCGGAAGTCGCTGAGAAAGCGTTGGCGGCTGGCGCGCATATCGTCAACGATATCACTGCATTACGTGGTGATCCAGAGATGGGCTCTATCGTCGCTGAAACGGGTGCCGGAGTTATCCTGATGCATATAAAAGGCACACCGCGCACGATGCAACATGCACCGCAATATGAAGATGTTGTTCGCGATGTTTGCACCTCACTCCGCGAAAGCGTCCAATATGCTGAAGCACAAGGCATCAATGCTGAGAAGATCATCGTTGATCCAGGCATCGGGTTTGGTAAAACAACAGAACATAATATTGAACTCTTAAAACGTCTTTCGGAATTCCGATCCTTGAACAAACCACTGCTCATCGGCACCTCACGTAAATCGTTTATTGGGAATATTTTAGGTCTCCCGGTAACCGAGCGCGTTGAAGGGACTGTCGCCACCGTGTGTTGGGCAATCGCACACGGCGCAGACATTGTGCGTGTTCACGATGTCAAGGCGAATGTCCGTGCCGCTCTGATGACCGATGCCCTTTGTAGATAAATCGATGCACCAAGAAAAAATATACGGAATCGGTATTGATATTGTTGAGGTTAAACGGATTCAAGAAGCGTCGCGTCGATGGGGCAGACGATTTGAGCAACGCATCTACACACATCAGGAACTCACGTACTGTGGGAACGCACCTTCTCGATACTGGCGGCTTGCCGCCCGTTTTGCTGCTAAAGAGGCAACACTGAAGGCTCTCGGCACAGGGTTAACCACCGGTATGCGGTGGCAAGATGTGGAGATTCAAACGGATATATCCGGAAAGCCTGAAATTGTACTATATGGTGAAGTCCGCCGATGTGCTGATGAACGCAATATCAGTTCTGTGTTCGTCTCAATGTCCCATACAAATGTGTATGCTATCGCACAGGTGACCCTCTGCACTTGTATAAGTTGACCCGCAAGTTTCAACCCGATTTGCGTAACTCTTATTATACAGGACTTACGCAATTTTGACGATATGGTGCTTCGTTAGCGGGTGAACGCTTAAAAAAACAGCGTTCTCAGTGCACAGGAGACCAACGGTTTCCTATGCTACAAAAGAGGACAGGCTAAAAGCATATCCTACAAAAGAGGACAGGCTAAAAACCTATCCTACAAAAGAGAACAGGCTAAAAGCATATCCTACAAAAGAGTAACCTGCGTAAGTCCTATTATAGTAAAGCCCACAATTAATTGGATATCCAAAGATTAGCGGGGTTACAAACCCCGCCTGCAATGAGAGGGTTGTGTTTTCTAAGTGTCCGCTTATCTTCGGGCTTTACTATAAAAGGCGACATGTCGCCGGTATTTTTTTATTTGAGGTAAGAAGTGAAATACGTCCATAATTGTGCTTTAGTTGCCCTATTTTTTTTCGTCGCGTTCTATTTTACGATTTTGAGCAGTAACGTCTCAGCAGAGAATACATCCGCTGCAGCGGATAGGTTTCTTAAACAACTGCTCGGAGCTGAACATTACGGAATGGGGGGTGCTTTTGTCGGTACCGCACGCCGGGCAAACGCTGTCAGTAGTAACCCAGCCGGTATCGCTACTACAGAAACAAACCAATTTGCTATCCACGCAACCCGCTTTCCGCGGACAATCACACTGTTATCTAAACCGAACTTTAACGCAAATTATGAAGATTATGGTCAGTATGAACAGCGTGCTTACGGTATCGAAACGGTAAACTGGGCATTTCCGGTCGGGCGGTTCGGTACCTTCGCGGTGGCATTCTCGTTTTTACAAGAAGGACGTTTTAGACGTGTTAACCATCTCGGAAAGGCACTCAACAGTTTTTCTGAAAATAACCTCGCACTCGGACTCAGTTACGGATTAAGTATATTGGAGAACACCCTTATTGGCGTTGATACAAAGTGGATCCGTTCCAAGGTGACGGACACCGATGAGGTGGAACACCTCGGACACGGGTACGCTTACAACTTTGGTGTTATTCAACAATTGAGTGATGCCATTCAAGTCGGTGTCGTCGCAAGAAATCTGAGCAACGGACTCTCCTTTACGGATGTTTCTATCCCTGATAGGATAACGCGGACAATTGCCGTAGGTGTCGCCTATCAGCGTGAAATATCGGATGTCGATTTGCGGATCGGTTTTGATGTACATCCACCCTTCCAAGACGGTATCCGTACAAATGTCGGGACTGAGGTGTGGTATCGTCATCGAATCGGTGCCAGAATCGGTTATCTCCGTCATACCGAAATGCGTTACGCTTCGGTACTGCTTTTGGAGGATGCTTCGTTTGAAACGGAGGAACGCCTCTGGAAAGCTGAAGGTTTCTGCTTTGGACTCGGTGTCCGATTTGGTCGTATAACATTTGACGCTGCGTATACACCGCAGTTCGTACCCACCGTAACGACCGAAGAACGTATCAATACTGTTCAAGGTGAAAACATGTATACCTTTTCAATCGGACAAACTTTCTAACGGTAAGATTTAAGCAAAAGAGACTGAATTTTGGTACATATTAACCCGTACAAACGGTCGCAGGAACTGCTCTCTCACATCATGTTTCATCGGAGGAAAAATTCGTGGTGAAAAATTTGGACATAAAATATACGACTACGCATGAGTGGATTGAAATTCTCGACTTAGATTCCGGGGAGTGTAATGTCGGAATCACTGAACGAATTCAGGACGTATATGGCGACATCGTTTTTGTGGATTTACCGCAACTTGATGAATACGAACAGGGAGAGATAATCGGACGTATTGAGACATCGGATGGACAGAACCACTACATCTACTCACCTGTAAGCGGCGAGATATATGAAATTAATACGGCTCTCGAAGATGATGTTGAACTTCTTAACCGTTTTCCAGAGGGTGATGGGTGGATTTGTAAATTCTACATGGAAAATCCGAGCGAGATAGATGCACTCCTCAGCCTACGTGAATACGAGGCATACGAGGAGGACGAACTTGACGAGGAGGAATACTTACCAGAAACCGATTTTTATGAGAATATTGAGGATTATTGACACGACTGGCACAACCCCGTTTGCAGGTGGGGTTTGTAACCCTGCTTACAGTGTCTAAACGCTACGCTTCTATTACAGAAGCGATGAAGATACGCCTAACGATGCTAAGTTTTGGAACGGGGATAACAGTCTCTATCTGGTAGCCCAAATCATTTAGTGGGTTGGTAAGGTCACGAAGGTCTATGAACGCTGCTTTTGGCGCGCACGTCCGTAAATTCGCCAAAATTTCGATATCTTGTGATTTATCCTTGCTGAGGTTAATGCCATAGGGCAGGTCTGTGGCGACCGCATCGAACTGTCCGCTAACCTGTCGTGCATCACCTAATGCGACATCTGCTGTGAGTCCGAAATGCTGTAAATTTTTCGTTGTTGCGCCTACCATCCGTGGGTTGTTGTCGTAACCGACTGCTTGGATACCGCTATGTGCAGCCGACATTACGATTGTCCCTGTTCCGCAGCACGGATCGAGGAGTCGATCTCCTGGACGCGCCATTAGATTGACCAGTACACGCGCCAATCGCGATGGTAGCGAACTTGATGTCACGTACGGACGCTGGTCGTGTGCCAGCCATACGTTATCGGATTCAGAGAGAAGCCGCCCAAACCATATCTGTTCGGCTGTGACAACCGCTAAAAAGGTAACTTGTGGCTGGCTAAGATTCGCGCGCCCCCCGATAGCACTGCCGATATCGCGTGCCAGTTCCATAGAGTTGACCTCTAAACTGCGCGGCTTTTTCACGACAGACACCCGAAACTCGTCGGCGTGTAAATCGGCAGAACGGAGGTCCGCACAAAGTTCGGTGAGGCTTGAAGTTTGAAAAAGGATTTCACTGCAGCTCTTCAAATACGCGCTCCGTCGCACGTCAACAGACTGTTCTGAGATCGTGATCCCGTGCATATTCGGGGCAGCCCCTGTCAGCGTCATACACTCGGCAGTGACTAACGCCGTAAGACCTTCTGGAATCGCTGTCAGATAAAGGTATGTAGGGTTTGCTTGCAACGCCATCAATTGATTTAACTCCAAGATCAGTCTTAATTGTGTGAAACCCGTTCAACTAACTAATTCAGGACTTACGCAATTTTGACTGCAGCCCGTTCTGTTAGATGAGAATCTTCAGAAAACACAGCGGTCTCCTGCCACAAACTATGAAGTTTGTGCTACAAAAGAGCAGCATGCGTAAGTCCTGTAATTATAGCACTATCAGAACAAAACTGCAATCAGATACAGAAAAGGAAACTTATGACACAGACAGAAAAAATACGGATTGGACACAGCCCGGACTCCGATGACGCGTTCATGTTCTACGCACTCGCTAAAGGGTTGATTCCGACCGACCCCTATGAGATCGTTCATGTGATTGAAGATATTGAGTCTTTGAATCAACGAGCACTCGCGGCAGAACTTGAGGTTACGGCAATCTCGGTTCATGCTTACGCGTATGTCGCGAAAGATTACGCACTCATGCCTTGTGGAGCAAGTATCGGGGATCGTTATGGACCGCTTGTCGTCGCGAAAACACCAATTGACAGCCTTGAAGGTAAACGAATTGCTATCCCAGGGAAAATGACAACCGCCTATCTTACACTGAGTCTCTTTCAACCGAACCTTGAAGTAGAAACCCGTCCTTTTGACAAAATATTAGACGCTGTTCAACAAGGCGAGGTGGACGCTGGACTTATTATTCACGAAGGGCAATTAACCTACGCCCGCGAAGGGCTTCACAAAGTTATTGATTTGGGGGAATGGTGGTACGAAGAGACCGGACTTCCACTCCCACTTGGTGCCAATGTCATCCGTCGTAATCTCGGCACCGAGAGAATACGTGAGATAACCGCACTCCTGAAACAGAGCATTCAGTATTCACTCGACCATCGGTCACGTGGATTAGAGTACGCGATGACATACGCACGCGACATGGAGACCGCACTTGCTGACAAATTTGTTGGAATGTACGTCAATGACTATACACTCGATTATGGCGATAAAGGGAGAACAGGTGTCCGAGAATTGCTCCGGCGTGGCAACGAGGCAGGCATAATCCCACACCGTGTAGATGCTGATTTCGTCACGCTCGAATAGTCAGGCAATTCCACGCTGATAAACCGAAACGCTACGTCTCTTTTGAGGGTGGAAACTGTGGATACAAAACGCCGTAGATTTTTCCATTTAGAAGACGCTGATGGAAAGGAACTCGCGAATGGGATCCTATACGACGAGGGAAACGTTCAGGTGTTGTGGCGAATAGATCGCGGCTATACAGCAGAACAGTACGCCTCCGTTAGTCTTATATTAGATCTGATACCAGGGATTACGGTGTTACGGCTTAAAGAGACCACCGAATGTCAGCAGAGAACAGAGACATAGAAACGGCAACTTGGTGCTCGTTAAATTGAAGTTGCCGTATTTTTAACGGAGTCTCCGATCACCTAATTTGATAATTTCTCCACTCTCTTGGGCGACAAACATATACCCAAGTCCGTCTAATGCTACACCCTCTTGCTCATCACCGGGCAAGAGGTATCTACTTAAAATTTCACCCTGCCGATTCATCTCCACGAAGAGGTTCGTTGTATCACTGATTAAGATCAAGATATCGTCTCGCGTATCATAAGTGAGTCCCGAAATATCAATGAAATCCATTTTGTAAGCGTTAATAATAGTGCCTTCCGCTTTCCGAGCTGTTGCAGTCCGAAGCGGCACAACGACTTCACATACAACGGAGGGTTCGTCCTTATCTTTGAGGCTGAAGGATTGATTTCCGACCCAGAAAGTACCGCCTTCGGGGTGTGATATGTCTGGCACAAAAGCGACCGCCTCAATCCCCATACCGCCTTTCTTCAGGAGTAGTTTCCCTTTAAATTCTCTGTGAATCCTGAATTCTCTTTGAATCGTGAGCGTTTCTGGGTCAAGTTCGATGATCGCTTCATCATCCTCGACTGCTACATATAATAGACCTGTCGTCGGATCTACTGTAATCCCTTCAATGTCGAGTTCATTTACACCGTTAGTTTGGATAGGTTTGCCATTTAGGTTGATCTCGTAGACGATACCTGAATCATCTGCAATAAAGAGGCTCTTCCGGAGCGGGTGATATGTAATGCCCGAGGGCTCCGCGATATGTCCTTTTGCAATATTCCGAATCCAATTATAGGGAAGGTCTACTGGGCGCGATCCGGCTGTCTGCTGCGTTTCAGTCTGCTCCATCCGCACCAAGGAATAGACCAGAATCCCACTGATTCCGATGATTAAAATGACGAGAAGCACTCTTTGGTAGGACATCAGGTTCACCATATTTCATCCTAAGGTTTTCGTGATTAGATGCTATCTATACTTTATCATATTTGCTTGACTGAATCAAGAAAAAACAGAATCACTCAATATTACGCCATTTCTAAACCACCGATATCAAGCCTGCTATCCGTTCATCATAGCGGTTGGGTTTCCCAATGCCTACGACGAAAATTTATGCACACGGCTCAATTAACTGAAGCACAAGGACTGCTTAGTAGAAAATTTTTTGTGTTTTCCTTGACAAACTGTTCCGAGTGATGCTATTATATTTTAAATTTCAATTTCCGTGTAGGTGTTACACCTGAGAACAAGGAGCGGGATATGGCGAATATGCCGAGGCTCGTCGTTGAAGTCTTTGAACATGTGAATTTTAATGGACGTAAACTAACCTTGATTGAGTCGGTACCGAACACCTCAGAAATCGGTGCCCAGGATATTATCTCTTCAATCAAAATTTACAAAGGTCCAGGGTTCAACGCGTCGCCAAACTACAAGGCTATTTTTCACGAGCATGAGAACTATAGGGGACGACGGTTAGTCCTTGCTCCTGGATTTTACCCCAATATTCACGACATCCCTTATAACTTCGGTGATGCAATTACGGCTATTAGTTTTAGCCCGTCAGCGCACCCGACCCCACCGGAGTACGGTGCCGTTCCGGTTATCATTGAAGTGTTTCGCGACGTAGATTATAGTGGACAGCGAAGCGTGATTATGCGGGATGTCAGTTCGGTATTCGAGATCGGCATGAATGACACAATTTCGTCGATTCGCATCCAACGCGGTCCCAGTTTCCCGTTCAGTGGGTGCCATGTGATCTTCTACGAACACGTTAATTTTGAGGGGCGCCGTCTAAATTTAAGCTTGAATTCGCGCGAATTTCAGTTGGGGCTGCGGAATCTCAGGTCGCTACCACACTCACAATCTTTTTCGGATATTATATCTTCTATAAAGATTGTCCCGTTAGGGGTATTTCGTGTTTTGATCGTTGTCGGGGACAGCCTGACCAGTGAACCGGCAGTGTTGGAGTCGTTGACAACAATTGAAGGCTTGGAATTCCAATTTACAACTGTGCATGTCAATGACAACCCAGAAAATCGAGGGGACCCTAACAATGCAGTCAAACTCTCAAGCATAGTACTCACAAACTACGACATTATTTGGTTCACGTGGAACGCCCCAGGGCATGACGGTGAATACTTCGTTGAAGATGCTGAGCAAGAGATTCAAGAGTTTGTCCGAAAAGGTGGAGTCGTCTGGGCTTCTGCAATGGATAATCATATCGTCCCACCTGACGGTGTGCATAACGCTGAACCTCAGTGGCGCGGCGATTGGCTGCCTGTCAATAGACATCCGATTCGTGTGATTAATTCCGAAGATGGGAATGTCAACGTCACAGATGATGGCCAGAAGACCGGCATGTTTACCTGGCCGCACAAAATTAACGTAGACGCGTTAATAACCGATGATCACTGGGTCACAGATGATCGGAGTTACCGAAAATTGGCTGTCAGAGAGGATAACGGCGATGCCGTCAGTATACAACTCCAATGGGGTGAAGGTTATTATGTTGCTTTTGCTGTCGATACCCGGGACCCTCATCGTACCTCAATGGCAAAACCTCTCATCGAAAATGCCCTCTGTTACTTAGCGAACCTCGCATGGCAGACTTCTCCACGTCAACCGCTCAAGGGGCGATATCGGACGCACCTGAGCGATCAAGAAATTTTCCGATAAAAAAACTTTAGAGGACATCAAAACAGACCTCCGTGCTTCCAGATTATTGCCTATAGGAGAATTGAATGCGTTTCATTGCTGTTATCGTCTTTTTAATTGTTGTAGCAGTCGCCGTTGGCTGGTTCGTCTATCAAAACCTTGATGGTTTCGGCCAGACTGGGGTAATGCGATGGTTGGTAGGTTTCCTCGTCGTATTGTTTGCACTTTTAGCGGCTACATGTGGTGCCATCATCCGCTACAGGATACCGAAAGCCGATGTCGCACTCGTCCGAACCGGTGGTTCAAAAGAAAAAATTAATATCACTAAAGGTCTCTGGGTTAACACGATTATCCATGAGATCAAAGAAATCTCTCTCAACACCATGCGGATTGAGGTCATACGAGACGGACAAGAGGCTTTAATTACTTTCGACTTTAACCGTGCTGACGTTGAAGTCGTCTTCTATCTTAAAGTTGAACCTGATGAAGATGATGTTCTACGAGCTGCACAAGCGCTCGGCGATAAATCGATGACACCCGAGACTGTACGAGAACTCATTGAACCTAAACTCGAAGGTGCCTTGCGAAGCGTCGCGGCCGAAAGTGATATCCAAGACCTCCTACAAAAACGTCAAGAATTTGCAGATAAAGTCCAAGAGGCGTGCGGTGAAGATTTACAAACACAAAACGGATTGATGCTTGAAACCGTCTCAATTATACGCGTAGACCAAACCCCCGTTGAAACACTTGACGCTGAAAACCGATTTGATGCTGTCGGTATCCGTGAAATCACTGAAATCACGGCGGATCAAGAACGGGAAAAAGTGAGCATTGTCCAGCAGAAAGAGGTCGCCATCGTTCAGATTGAGGTTAATGCCCGTATTGAGAAACTCGCAGCTGAACAGGAACAGGCCTGGGCAGAATCTGACCAGCAGAAAAATATCGCAATCTATGCCGCTGAACGAGAAGCGGAAACACTCAAATTCCAATTTGAGATGGAACAGAGCGTACAAGAACGTGAATACGAGATGAAACAGGAAGTCGAGCGCGCTCGTATCACACAAGAACAGGTTGTCGAAGAACGTGAAATCGAAATGGTACGCGATGTTGAAGTCGCTCGTGTACAACAGGAACAGGTCGTTGCTGAACGTGAAATCGAGAAAAATCTCATCGTCGAAACGCAACAGATCGCACAATCCAAAGTCGTCCAACTCGCCGAAATTGAGCAGTTCCTCGTTGTTCAACTCCAGAAGATTGAACAGGAACAGGCAATCGCTGTTCGAGACATAGAAAAAGAACTCGCGGTAGAGAAGGCACGTATCGTACAAGAAGAGGGTGTGTCTCTGCGAGATATTGAACGTGAGTTGGTGGTACAGACGGAACGTTTCGCACAAGAGCAACAGGTGATGGAGCGTGAGATTGAGAAGAATCTCGTCGTCGAAACCGCTCAGATTGATCAGATGCGACAGGTTGAAACTGCTGAGATTGCGAAAAAATTAACAGTAGAGTTGGCACGAATCGCAGCGGATCAAAAGGAGCAAGTCCGAGGGATTGAAAAGGATTTAATCGTAGAGAAGGCACGTATTGCACAGGAAGAGGGTATATCTCTGCGAGATATTGAACGTGAGTTGGTGGTACAGACGGAACGTTTCTCACAAGAACAACAGGTGATGGAGCGTGAGATTGAGAAGAATCTCGTCGTCGAAACCGCTCAGATTGATCAGATGCGAAACGTCGAACTCGCTGAAATCGCGAAAATATTGTCGGTTGAGCAATCGCGTATCGGACAGGAATTGCGTGTCGCCTTAACGGATGAAGATCGCAAGATTGATGTCGCTGCTAAACAGCAGGTTACCGCACTTGCTGAGAAAGAGAAATTAGTCGCCGAAGCCGAACGGATGGGAGCAGAGGTGAACGTGACGGCAACTGAACAGGTAATGGAAGCGGAGTGGCAACGTGAAGTGGCAGTCATCAGTGCTGAAGCGCAGGCACAACCGATTGAACGCCTCGCTGACGCTATCCTTGCCGAAGCCCGCGCGAAAGCACAAGGCGAAATGGCAGAATATGAAGCACGGAATGTTGCTGAACAACGCGTCCTCGTCCAAGAAGCGATCTTAGAACTCATTAATGATGCAGATGATATTATTGAGCAGATGATGAAGCCAGTTGAGAAGATTGATAGTATCAAGATTCTGGATATGGGGAACAACGATGGACAAGGCGGTATTAATCGGAGTACTATGGGGAGACTCGCGAATGCTCTACTTGATACGGGTGCCATTTCTCCGATGCTTAAGGAACTTTTCAACTTCGCCGATGTAGATGCCGAACAGATTACAGATAAGATCGCTGAATACTTGGCGGACCTTGTTAATCGCCCGAGCTAATCTTCTTGATTTGCCAACGGTGTGCGTTTTTTATACTTTTTTTGGGGTATGTTCTTTGTCCCTCCCTTGCAGGCGAGGTTTGCGACCTCACCTGACGCAGGTAATTCGTATAAAATTGTCTAAATCCTATTATAGTTTTTGGGGCACTGCTCTTTTTAGGAGAAAATATGCGACGTGAGAGACGGCAAACATCAGTAAGACGCCGCACAAGCCAACGTTGTCGGACCTGCCGTTCTAATAACGGGAAACGTACCTGTCCGGCTCTCAGCGGTATCTTAATTTGTCCAGAATGCTGTAGAGCAAAACGCGCGAAGATACCTGGCTGTGATGCGAAATGTCGCTACTACGCTCCGCTTGTCGTCTCAAGCAGAACTCGTAGAAAATCGTCATCGGATTTTCCCGTCCATCGATGCCTCATTAGCCGTTCCAAAGATACAGGGATGTTGATTGTCGTTGGTACGCGAAAACGTCCAGATGGTAATCTCAAAGCGATGTTCCTCTTACTGGATCTATGGAAAAAAGGGATTCGAGACTGTTTCTTTGACGCGAACCTTTCTGAAAAAGAGTTTGAGAGAGTTTCACAACGGATAGCAAAGAGTTATAACCTCAGTGAACCTGTTGAACTGCACGATCCGGATGAACCTGAAGAAGTCACGCGGATACCGAAAGATACACTCGTTATTGAAGCCGATAACGCCATCCATCTCGATGAGGGTGTGAATATCGTTGATCACGAAGATGCATCGCGCGGCAAAGCTGTTGAAGGCAAAAGGGGCGCACGCGCCATACATGAAATTTACATCCCTAAAACAGGGAAATGGTACATCTGGGCTCGCGTTTTCTTTGAGAGAGGAAAAGATTCATATTGGATCGGCATTGATGACGCAGCCCCACACCCGTGGGATCGAGAAGGCGGCCCTGGAGCAATAAAAATTTGGTCCGAACCCGATGATACCACTAAGTGGGAACGTTGGCTCTGGGATACCGCATCAAGCGATATGGAAGGCAACAAAACCAGAAATCGTCCAGCCTTTTTTCACATCAAGCGAGCCGGCTACTATCGACTTTGGTCTAAAGCAAGAGAATCCGGATCACGATTGGACCAGGTCCTCCTTACGCGTGCGCGTGATTTCAACGTACAAACTGAGACAGAGGGGCAACCTTTGCCACTTAGGTATTCACCACATCTCTACGAACCTGTTTCGATTAACGAATGCCGAAAACTGATCCGACATGCCGTTCAGATTGCAACTGCGGTGGAGACTGAGATACCGTGGGAATTCAAGTATTGGATACAAGATATGTGGGGTGATATTACCAAATTTCCCGAAACGGAAGGTTCACTCTATAAATGCCCAAAATGTTCGACTGATCTGCCTCAACAAGCAGTTGATCTCATTATACAACATGCCCAATCCGATGATATTCAGTTCTATATTTTATGCAGGAAGTGCGGCGGCGAATTTGATTAAACGTCTTTCATGTCTGTGCGGCGGTTTGTCTTCGAGACAACGTCCAACCGCACAGAAATTGGCTGTTGGACTCTTCGGTGTGCTTATTTTTTCGACGTTATGTTTCGCGGCACCCCCGAACCCGTATCTCTTTTTCAACCAAGATCCCACCACCGGTGAACTCGTCCCAAAAGCCCCTCAAAGTAACGCGCAATTTCTTGAGGCACTCGACGGTTGTTGTTTCACAAGGGAACAAGGGGTTTTACAATCAGACGGTATTGAATATGTCCTCGCTCTGAAAATAGATTTCTCTGATATGCCCGGACGCAGGGAAGGCGCAGCGTTTGATAAATATCTATTCGCTACAGAAGGTGTCTCCCTCAAAACCTATTATCTCGAAAATTCTTATGGACAGATGGACGTACAGCCCGGGCCGATGGGCGGTGTTGTGCCTGCAGGGAACGAGTGGTTCCGCGCTAAGAAGCCGATGACCTATTACGGTGAAGGCGTAAGAATCTTAGAGCGCTATCGCGAGTTGGTTCGTGAAGCGTGTGAAGCAGCGGATGCAACCGTTGATTTCTCACAATATGACCGAGACAAAGACGGTGTCGTAGACCACATTTTTCTGATCCATGCCGGCAACGACCAAGCATTTACAGGAATCATTGATTACGACATCCAATCTCTCCTTATCCCAGGTGTTAATGCTATCTACGATGACGTTCGCGTTGATACCGCCGCGATTGTCGCTGAGGAACCCGATTTTGAGCATCCGCACCTCGGTATCTATTTCCATGAGTTTTTTCACGATTTCGGTGCCCCCGATATTTACGGGTTTTTTAGAGGTCCACACGACCATAAATGGGGACTTATGGGAGCCTTTGGACCTTATCAAGGTCCATTAGAATTTGGTGTTGGAAACGGCTTGGAACCGAGCCATATTACGGGGTACCTAAAGTGGGATTTTGACGCAAGACCTCAAAATGGTCGCCTCGGTTGGATTCAACCCGTACAGATAACAGAAAACCAAAAAATAGATGTTCCGAGCTTTGCACTCGGTCCCAAAGACAATATACTTTTCAAAATTGATGTCCATCCCTCAAGGAAACTGGCTAACGGGGAAACGACAGAATTTTTCCTTATTGAAAACCGAAACAAAACGTCCGGTGCGACCTTTGATACCTATTTACCGGAATCCGGTATCCTGATTTGGCACATTGATGAAACGAATCCGTATCCGATGGGCACTTATGATGCCTCACATCAAGTTTGGCTTGAGGATCCAACGGATCCCGAACATCTTGGCATTTATGCGGACTTTATAGACGTGTTTACCATAACCGATGGCGCTGCGTATTCTTTAGATGATGGGCATACTGCCTTTACACCCAGCACACTACCGAATAGCAAGGCGAATGACGGGACCAACACAGGTATCTCAATTACAAACATCGGCGCGGAAGGCTTAACGGTCCCAATTCTCGTGTCCTTCGGTGATACTTATGAACCGAATGATACAATTCCGACAGCGTTTCCTATCCAATACGGGGAAATTTACGAATCTTTCATTTTCGATTCTACAGATGTCCGAGATGTTTACAAAGTAGAAGCCGTTAGCGGTATCACTATTTTGGTAACCTTAGCTGACATTCCAATAGATAAAAAATATCGACTCTCTCTCCACGGAGCAGCCGGTGAAACCTATGCAACTGGCGAGAACGCAACTGAGATCAACGGATTGAAACTGATATATCAGTCCGATACGACTCAAACACTCTATATTGTTGTGGAATCGGAAAGTGGTTTCAGCAGCGTTGATTCTTACCGATTGCGTGTAGAGCAACTTCAGTCCGAGGCGTTTGTGCTTGAGGAGACACGCGTGTATCCGAATCCGTTACGTTTATCAGACGAAACTATGGTGTTTGCCTATCAACTCTCTGCCTCCCAAATCGCAGACACAATTAAACTTGAAATATTTACACCAGCGGGTGCCCTCGTCTATACGGACACACATCAAAATGTCTTGACGCAAGGAAAGTTCGAGTGGCAGGGTACAAATCTTAGCGGGACCCCTGTTGCGTCTGGAATTTATATCTATCGTATCTCCGCGGAGCAATCGGCACTCCTTGTTCAGGAAATAGGTAGGTTGGCTATTTTGAAATAAAGGTTGAAAATTTCTTCCAACATATTTCTTGACTAAAAATTGGAGTTATGCTAATTTTAAGACAGAGAACAGTTTTTGCACGTTAATTGGATTTGATATCAGCGTTCTCAAGGTCTGTCATAACATTAGCATGCTGCTCCGTTGAGTAGCCGGAATGCAAATCGAAAACGAAATCCCATTTGTAGAATGGTAACTAAGGAGGCACTATCATCAATGAAATGGTTGAATAAATTCACAGTACTCAATTTGGTCTTGTTATTTGCATTCGCTGTTTGCGTCATAGGTTGCGGTACTTCGCTCAGGAGTATGTCGCCGATTCAACCTGTGAATAATATAGCGAAAGCGAAGATGGAACAGGCTGAAAAACCGGAAGAGAATATAATTGTCCCAGCGCTCCCTGCTGAGATGATTGCTAAACCGGTACTCGACAAATATGGTATGGATTCCATCGGATTCCGGATCGGAAAAGCGCGCGATGCTAATATGGAAGAACTCACTTACATCTTCGCATTCGGTGAATACGCGCACGCTACCGACAAATGGGACGAATTTCTTAACGATTGGATGGAAATCAAAACCCAGATTGAAATAGGAACCGGCGAAGATCGAAAAATGGTTGATGTCGTCATGATGTCTGATTACCCAGAGTTATTTAGGGTACCCTCAAGACAACCGATTTTGACAAAGACAAAAGATGGTATCACCGTTTCTATCGCTTATTGGCGACGTACAGATTTAGACCGAAAATTCAATGTCGGAAGCGCATTCTCACCGTTCTATGAGACTGAAGCACTTCACCAAGGTGAAAAAACAGATGTGTTTTATGTGAAGATTACCAACAATCGGAACGAAGATATCATCTTCCATGTCAAAGACTGTACGATCATCGACCAAAATGAGAACATCTATTCTGGGATGGATTATGATGATTTAGAGGAACGCTTGACGTACAACGCTCGTGCGTCGGGACTCTATGTCAAAAATGGATTGGAAATCGCACGGGAAATTTTGATCGAAAAACGGATGCCTATTGTTGAAAAGCAGGTCGGCACCCATCGGACAGGGGTTCCACCAGGTGGCAGCATAGAAGGGTTCTTACCGTTTGTCCAAACTAAGTCAAATGCTGAAGCATTAAAGGTCATCCTACCGATTGAAAAGGCACCGCCCCCGGGCGGGGCACAACGCTATCAAAAGATAGAATTTGTGTTCCCTTTCACGCACGATAGAGGGATTCGTATCGCGCAACCGTCACCACAGCGTTATTAGGTCGATTTGTATCGTATTCAGGTATATTGACAGTTGTGGAGAGTTTTGTCCGCTTTTCATTAGATGCTCGCTGGAAACACACGGCGAGCATCTATTTTTATGCTTCCACGATTTCGCAGTCTGGTAACGATCGCAGGAACGCCTTCCCATAACTTCGGGTTTTGATTCGAGAATCGAGAATGACGACAATCCCCGTGTCATTCTTTGTGCGGATGAGCCGCCCAAACCCCTGTTTGAGGCGAAGTATGGCTTCCGGTAAACTAAACTCCGAAAACTCATCGCCACCGCTCTCCTTGATCTGTTTCACGCGTGCCTCCATTACCGGATGTGTCGGTACCTCAAACGGCAGCCGTGTTATGATAACGTTGCTCAACGCCTCACCGCGTACATCAACACCCTCCCAGAAACTGGCTGTGCCAAATAAAACCGAATCGGTATCCTCACGAAACGCCTCAAGCATGTCTGTCCGTGAGAGTTCGCCGCCCTGTTTGAAAGAAGTGATCCCGACCTCTTCTAAATCAGGCGCGACAGCGTCGTATACCTCGTCCATCATCCTGTAACTTGTAAACAAAACGAACGCTTTGCCGTGTGTCAGTTTGAGGTAATGTCGAATTTTATCAATCACTGAAGCGGTGTATTCGCTGCTCCTCGGATCCGGCATGTCTTTCGGAATGTGGAGTTGGACCTGCTGTCTAAAATTGAACGGCGAATAAACAAGGAGTTCGCGACACGCGTCCATCCCGGTTCGCGCTTTGAAGTAACCAAAATTGCGATTTGTGGAGAGCGTAGCACTTGTCATGACCACGCTATTCTTTTCCGTAAACAGCTGCTCTTGCAGCATCTGGTTTACATTTGCTGGTGTAGCGTTTAAGACAACACGAGGTGGGTAATTTCGGGACGATATTTCTGCCCAATACACATAATTTGGATCGTTTTGTCGAATAAGCATATCTAATTCGTCCCGAAGGCGCTCGCAGTGGCGTTGATGTGCGATAATTTCTTGCTCGTCATCCTCTGTAGTCACCTCGTCTTGCAGTGTTTTCAGCGTTTTCCCAATCTTTGCAAGTGGGGTATCCAATACATTTTCAACAAAATCGCTTTTGTGAATACGGTGCGTTAGGGTAGTGCCGTGTCCGCCTTCGTCGAGTTCTTTTATTTCTTCAAGGATACTGTTGAACAGTTTATTCGTCTGTTCGCGCGCTTCTATGGTCTGATCTTTAAGTTTCGGCGATTTGAAATGTGTCGCCAAGCCATCGTCGTTCCGCTCATTGTAGAGAGAATCGAGGAGCCATTTTACGCGGGTGTTGTTGAAGTTGATACTCGCGTGACTGGTTGCCGTTGCTTCGAGGTGGTGTGCTTCATCAATGATGAGATAGTCGTAATCGGGCAAAATTCCGGCAGCTGCGTCGCTCGCTTTACGGATGGCAAGATCACTGAAGAGGAGGTGATGGTTAACGATGATTAGGTCTGCGTTGTGCATCTCCCGCCGAATCTGAAAATAGAAGCAGGTGTCGTAAGTCTCGCAGCTACGACCGAGACAATTATCCCGGTCAGATGCGACCTTATCCCAAACCTGTGAGTACGGCTGGAACGACAAATCTGCCCTGCTGCCGTCCGGACTCTGGTTTGCCCATTCGTCAATGGCAGCGACCTGTTCGACTTCTTCATAGGTATCAAAGAGTCCGCGTTCATAGTTCAGGAGGTTTTTAAGCCGCCGCCGTGAAAGGTAATTTCGCCGCCCTTTCGCAAGCAGGACGTTGAAATCGCGAGGGAGAACGCGCTGCAGAAACGGGAGGTCTTTTGTAACGAGTTGCTCTTGTAGACTAATGGTATTCGTCGAAATGACGACCTTCTGTTCCGATCTGAGCGCGTGAGAGATCGCTGGAATGAGATAAGCAAAGCTTTTGCCGACACCTGTTCCGGCTTCAACAATTAGGTGTTCGGAGGATGTGAATGCTCGGGATACCTCATGTGCCATCTGCAATTGCTCGTCTCGGAACTCGTACCCATCAAGGTGCTGCGCGATGAGACCGCCTGGGCTAAAGATTTCTCTGAGCGTCATCGGTGTCGATGTTTCCATATTTTTGTCTCTTAGGGAGTAGCATTTCGCACAGATCAGTTTCAAAGACTGCGTGAAGTTCGCGTATCTCCTTTGCTTGATTCCTAAGGTTCTAACGGCACAGTTAGCTTTGGCAAAGTTATCTTTTCTACGCCGTGACTACTCTTGACATCAAGGGTAAACTGCTCAAGTTCTTGCTGCTTTTGGAGGGCTGCTTCGAGTTCCTGTACACTGGTAATAGGCTGTCCATTGATAGCGGTAATAAGCGAACCTTGTGGAATCTGGCTGTTTTCCTGAACCATATCAACGATAACACCGCGATCTTCATCGGTCAGAAAGGTGTACCGTTCATAATCACCCTTTTCTAATTTCCGCACCGAGAGTCCAAGCTGTCTCCATGCCACTGAATCGGTTTCTACAGGTCTGCCGGCTTGTAGTGCTGGCATTTCCGCTATGGTTACATTGAATATCCGTTCATGTCCGTTGCGAAGAACTGTAATTTTCGATGCCTTACCGACTTGTGAGTCCGCAATCCACATTTTGAATTCATCGGAATCCGACACTTTTTTTTCGTTGTATCCGATGATAATGTCGCCTCGTTGGAGTCCACTGAGATGTGCAGGCATGTTTCTCCAGACCCGTAAAACACGAATTCCCTGTGGCACCTCTTCCATACCAATCCCAAGGAACCCCCGGATGATACGTCCGTTTGCGATCAGCTGCGTCCCGATCTTTTCCACCAGGTTGCTTGAGATAGCGAACCCCGCGCCTGCTCTGACAGCACTCGTAGCAGGCGTGTTGTCCTGCCGACGGATTAATGAGTTAATCCCTATAACTTCACCGTGGATATTCAGCAACGGTCCGCCACTGTTGCCGACATTGATCCACGCATCCGTTTGGATGAAATCCTGATATCGAATAATACCTACGTCTGGGAGGAATGCGCGTCCTATGCCACTCACGGTGCCAATCGTTACTGTGTGATTCAGTTGAAATGGGTTGCCGATAGCGATAGCAAACTGTCCGACCTGTACCGCTTCTGAATTTGCTAAAGGGAGTACCGGAAGTCCTTTGGACACGTCAATTTTTAGGACTGCAATATCCGTATTTGGGTCCGCGCCGACTAATTCCGCCTCATATCTACTTTCATCAAGCAGCCGCACGCGAATCACTGTTGAATCTCGGACCACATGTTCATTTGTCAGAATGTAACCGTCTTCTCGAAAGATGAATCCGGAGCCTTCTTGCCTCCGAGATCGAGGATCTTCTGATCGGCGGAATGAAGATACACCGACAATCGCAGGTGTGCTCCGTTTCGCGACATTTACAAACGCGTTTTCGATTGACCCCAACAGTTCAACGTCTGTCGGCTGCTGTGTTGACCCGCTACATGATATGATGATAATGCTCACACTAATGAGAAGAAATATCAGGCTCGGACAGACAAAAATATTTTTTTTCATCGGATACTCCCTTTTGGTATGGTTAACCATTTTCCACGCTTCCTTTAGTCTACTTTTGTATAGTATATTTTAACATAATTTTTCAAGATATGTCAAAGTGTTTTTCGTACAGTTCTGTTTTCCTGAAGATGTTATGCGCGTTGCATCGTCTAAACTGATGAGGGTGGCTTCTGTACAACAGGGATGACGTAACTCCGAATCTTCATGTCATCTATTACTTCTGTCTCTACCCTCGCTTCTGGCTTCTGACGATGATCGAAAACGACATAGTAGCCCTCCACTGCTGCCTCTAATTTCAGATACGCCGCGAGTTGTTTTTTCCCAGCCTCATAATACCTAACACCTTCCCATATCTTTGTTTCAACGATGTATTTTCGCTGATTATGTATGATAAGAAGGTCTATCCTACCGCGTCCAGTTTGCACCTCAAGGAACATATCGGCACCCACGATGCGAACGAAGTGGTCCAGATAGGCATAAAGGAGGTGCTGACCGACGTATTCTTGGGGTGTATCTGGTACTTGCAGGATACGGAAACCAGCGCGTGCGATGAACGACTGAAAGTTATCAAGAAGGGATTCCATCTCAAGTTGACCTGTAGATGTGAGGTAATCAATAAAATTCTCGCCGCTATCTTCGGGAAAGTAAACGTTTTCAAGTCCGTTAAAAGTAGGCTTGAATATCTGGAGGATACGGTGCTGATAAATTGGATTAACAATCTCGCACATACCGTCATCTCCTTCTGCGATAACGCCGTAGGTGACGAGTTCATTCATGAGCGTGTCGTCCGGGTTGAATGGCAAACCGCTTTCATAAGAGGCGATTTGCAAAAGGAGTGTTTCAAAGCGGCGGTTACGACGGACATTGGTTCGCAGATGATCGATGTTGGTATTCCCTTCTCTCAGCAACCGTGTATGTGCTTTTGCGAAGTGTACTGGCGTCAGCGTTTCCTTTTTTGGAATATCCAACTCCTCTGTCAGAATCTGTGCAAGACGATTAACGAGAAAGGGTTGTCCAGCTGTCTGTTTATGGAGGGCTTCAATGACTTCCCCGGCAAAGGCTTGTCCGACTTCAGCCGTATATTGTCCAAACAACTCTTGCACTTGTTCAAGGGTAAAATTAGGTAAACGGAACTCGTCTTGGATATTGAAGGGCGAAATGGACCTGTCATAGTCGAGTTGTCTTATACTCTTTACCCCCACAATACCGACGCTATAGGGGCATTGCATCTCATCAGATAGGTAAATCTGACGGAGTGCGTACAGAAAATCGCTCAGGACAGTTTGTGGGATACCATCAAACTCGTCAATGAGCAGTGCCACCCTCTTGAAAGCAGTTACTCCCTCGTGCGAGTCGCTGTCCAATAAACCTGCAAGGTTTTCAAAGAATTTTACCATTGAAAAATGATCGGTCAGCCTCGTATTCTCTAAAAATTGGGTTAGCATTTCAGAAGGCGCGCCGCCGAGTTTTTGGAAAACGTACTCGATGCGCCTATGCATCATATAATGGAAATGCTCGTAAAAAGCTAAAGGCGAGGCATTCCGCATCGTTTGGAAATCCAATTGGATTGGGAAATAGGTTGGGTCCTCCGCTGTGAGGGTCTCAAGTGCCAATTGGAAAAAGGTGGTTTTGCCGGTTTGCCGTGGCGCGAAAAGAACGATATACCTGCCTGCTTTAACGCGGTTGATAAAATCGGCAGTCTCCACTGTCCTACGGACGACATAATGTTGTTCGGGACGCACGCGCCCATAAGTTCCGAAACATCGCATGTTTGTTCTCCCTGCTGCTCCTATCTTCTCTTATTTATTTTACTACATCCCGCCCTGAAAGTCTATATCTAATTTTCTGTTCACCCTTAAAAACTTGCCTTTTGATTGCGTGTATCATACCGTCCCTTCACCGCAGGATTGCTAACTTTTCGAGATAGGTATACGTCTCACCTTTAGAGACAACCGAGATATGGCATATATAGATCCCCGGAGAGACAGCCAATCCATAAGATGTCTGCTGGTTCCACCACGTCCGCCAGAGCCTTTGATTTAGCCGATCTGCGACACCTTCAATCCGCTTTATCAAGTTACCGTTTGCGTCATAAATGGCTATCCGCATCTCGGTTATATCTGCGTTTCCCTCAACACGGAACTCAGTCAAACCGCCTGAGCGTGCCGGGTTCGGAAACACTACCACATCGCGCCACGCGAACGCTTGCGTCAAAATCGTAGACTTAACGACTGAAACCACACCGAGCGGATACCGAGCGACGACATTAAGAACATTCTCCCCCGGTTTCAACGGTACACGTGCCGTATAGGTCCGCGCCTCGCGATCTATAATTGCTTCTGTTTGGCTCGGATGAACAACAATGTCAATGGGAAAATCTGATTGGAATGTCCCTGTAATCTCTAATTCGCTTTCTCCAGTGGTTGCGGGGAGCTCTAATGTCAAGCGTGGGACCTGCCGCATCGGATGAAACATATCTGTGAGGAGACTGTCCATCGTAACCAGCACGAGCTGCGTCACTTTTTTCACCAAACGGAAGTTCACTTTATCAGCGGTATCGGCAGCGGTGTGATAGAAAGGGTTGGCATCGTAATTTTGGGAGTCACGCCACGGTGTTGAACTCTCGGTTAGCGTCACTGCGTTATAGCCGCCATCCCAGAACGGTTTATGGGAGGAGATGTCCACGAACTCGTCTTGAGAGCGGCGAATTTTTAAACCGATATCGTACCATTTGTTCGCAATAATCAGTGCGCGGCTTATCCATGATGAATCGTTGTTCGTAACGATTTCAACGAGATCGCTTTTCCAGTTGAAACCGAACATGTCCAAGTTAAAAACGGCGACGATGTTCTCACGGGATAAGTCTGGGTCGGTATCACCGTTTATCTTTATTGCAGATGCGCTCCGAACATACTGCCGACTGCCGAGAAAACCGAGCTCCTCACTTCCGAATGCCACAAATCGTAGTTCGTGGTCATATTCATAGCGACTTAAGAGGGACGCGATTTCCAGCATTGCGGCGACACCTGTCCCGTTATTATTTGCACCGGGTGCCGTTGATGATAACGGGTTCCAATTCGGATCCCGTATCGCTTGTGTATCGTAATGCGCACAAATAATAAAGATTCGCTTGCTCGTCGAATTCGACCGTGGCGGCAGCGTGGCAACAACGTTTCTAACCCCACCAAAAACCTGTTCACTTACTTGTAGACGTGGGGAACGGCGAAATTGACGCGTAATGTAGCGGACAGCATTCTCTGTCGCCTCTCGGTGGTGTGCACTACGGGTCCTGAGTGCTTGCAAACTGAAACCCGCCACAACGTTCTCTTGTAATGCGACGACCTGCGCTTCAAGGGCATCGGAATGCACCTGCGTGAGGAGTGCATCGCCACGTTGCGAGACATTACTGCCTTCTTGTGCCGCAGCGGATAGCAGTAGACACAGGAGTGTGAGAAGGGACGCGTATTTTTTCAGAGCGACTTCAAAGAAGGTTCTTAATTGCCTTGACATAAGCACAAAAATCTTGTATCCTATTTTAAAATGACAGTCTCTTTGATTTTAACAGATTCTATGCTCATTGTAAATAGAGATTGTGTGCATTTCCTGAAACCGACGCTTGAAAGTTTCACACATAACGACGGAAGTAGACGAGAAGATGCCAGCAAATTTACCCCCAACCTACTACAAGCTCAAGCACGAACATGAAGCCGCTAAGACGGACGAGGAACGATTGCGACTCTTAGAGGAGATGCTACGCATTATCCCGAAACACAAGGGTTCTGAAAAAGTGGTTTCGGATCTCCGCCGCCGAATTGCTGCGCACAAAAGGGCACCGGCAGAAAAAGGGAAAGGTTCCGGTAAAAGAAGTTATAGTGAGCATATCCCGAAACAGGGAGCCGGTCAGATCGTACTCTTTGGGCCGCCGAACGGTGGAAAATCGCAGATGCTCGCAAAATTTACGAACGCTAACGCCGAAGTTTCAGCAACGCCTTATACGACTACGACACCTATCGTGGGGATGCTCCGTTATGAGAACATCCAATTCCAACTCATTGATACGCCATCTATTATGCCGGACTACGTTTTGCCGACTGTCATGACGCTTATCCGCAACGCTGACCTTATACTCCCTGTTATAAGTCTGGCAAGCGACAACTTACTGGATGATCTGGATACGGTGATGCAACTCCTTAACGAAGTAGACGATGACGTATCAGAAAATGCGTATTTTATCGTCGCAAACCAACTCGACACTGTAGGTGCAGACGAGAGATTGGAAATTCTGAAAGAATTTTATGGAGAGACGCTCCAAATCTATCCGATTTCCACTGAGACTGAGGACGGTAAGGCGGAATTCCTGCAAGGACTCTACGAGGCGTTGGAAATCTTGCGCGTTTATCCAAAAGCACCCGGTAAGGCAGTAGAGCGCGACGATCCAATTGTTCTGCCTGTCGGTTCAACTGTTCTTGATGCTGCTGTCGGTTTACATAAGGATTTTGAAGAGTTCAAGTTCGCACGGATATGGGGCCCCGAATGGCACGATGGACAATCTGTCAGTCGCAATGATGTCGTTTATGATGGAGACATCGTTGAATTTCATCTGTAGTTGTTTAGCAGGTAGGCGTTACACTGTTACCGTTGCAGGCGAGGTTTGAAACCGCGCTTGGGACAGTAGTGATTCATGGCAAAATCGCTTGAGTCCTCACGAAGAAGGAACGGAGAAATGTTGAGACGGAAAAGGACCTCCCCATATTTCATATTTTCACTCTTTATCCATTTACCGTTGTTATTGGTGATATGGTTGTTGATCCCTAATGAAACACTATTACCATCGATTCAGGAAAAAATAGATAGTTGGATAACGGTGATTAAACCGTTGCCATCTCCTGCTAAACCACCTATTTTTGTTAAACCTACCGCGCCGACTGAACCTGAAATCGTTGAAGAATCGAAACCGCCGATGCCACCAAAACCGAAAGCAGGGCTGCGTACAACTTGGGAGACAGCAGATCAGGACACACCCGTAGTAGCCTCCAGACCGAAAACACGTAGGCAAGAGAACTCCAATACCACGCCCGAAACCGGAAACGGGGTATCACAGTCGAGTCCTACCGTTGGGAAACCTGTCGGTTATAATGTTGAGAACCGTTTAAGAACGCATTCCATCACGCAGCCGGTAGCCGTACCTTCAACGTCACCAGAAACAGGCTATATCACACCGCAGGGTGAAACGAGGCAGGTTGATTTAGAGACAGAAGGGGACTTGAACAATTCCGGTGCTTCACCATCAGTTGATGCCCCTGGAATTCACTACGGAAGTAAACGCGGTGATGCGCTCCGAGCAACAAGTATAGGCAATTCTGGGGGCGGCGGCAGCACCTCTGGTGGTGGCGGTGTCGGCGGTGTTTTCGTCTATATGATGAAAGACATCGCGAATACAATCGCAGGAGCCACTACAGCGAAGAAAGTCGATATCATCTTCGTACTCGACGAGACCGCGAGTATGGTTGATAACATCCGCGGTATCCGTGCATACATCGATTTCCTCTTTGAAACTATGGAGCGAGAAGGACGTGACGCTACTTTCGGATTGGTGACATTCACGGATAAGACAAAAAGATATGGACGTACAGACGACCTCGGAACCTTCAAGAATTGGCTCTTCAAAATCGGTGTTGATGGCGGCGGCGACATCGCTGAAGCAGGATTAGATGGACTCATGACGGCAGTGAAGGAGACCCAATTCCGGCGAGGGGCACAACGTTTCATTGTTCTCGCAAGTGACGGCGCATTCCACGATGCCGATTACGACGGAAGGTCTCCCTATAGCCTTGACGAGGTGATTGAGACATTACAGAAAGAACGCGTGCGGGTTGATGTCATCGGTATAGACTACCTGCCAATCAGACAGATTGCCTTGGCGACCGGTGGAACGTGGCGGGCAATTCCCGGTAGAGGATACCTCGAATATGTACCGCCATTAACATTGACCGTGAAACTGTTCTCGAAGTTAGGGACCCTCGGATTTGAAAACGGACGCGTTGATGATAAAATCACTGTCTACGTTAATAATCCACCACGTCCGAAACAACTCACCTTAACATGGAAGGTACTCAATCCCTTAGGGGAGAGGTGCTACGGTCCCCTCACAGAGACGAAAACGATCCCTGATGACGGTTCAGCACAGGTAGAATTGACACCTATAGTTAATACCGAAGTCTTTCAGGCGATGCCAGGCGATTATACGATTATCTATCGCCTTGAGAATGAACACGGACATCGGAGCATTTTACGGCGTATGTTAACGTTCTAATCTACACAGAGATTTATGGAAGGTCGGCTTAGATTTTATAATGAAGGATATAATTTTTCAGCAGTGCCGTCATCATTTTAACGATATTGTCGCTATCCGTCGCGATATTCATCAGTACCCTGAATTGGGGTTTGATGTGCATCGCACGGCGGGAATCGCTGCAGACGCGCTTGACGCACTCGGTATCCCCGTCAAGACTGGTATCGGTAGGACAGGCGTTGTCGGTGATTTGGAGGTCCCCGGAGCATCGAAACGTATCGCATTGCGGGCAGATATGGACGCACTCCCGATTCAGGAGATGACGGATGTACCGTACAAATCAAAGATTGACGGTAAAGCACATCTCTGCGGACACGATGCACACACGGCTATGCTGATCGGAACAGCGCGAATCCTGTCGGAACTCCGAAGCAACCTTAAAACGCATGTCCGGTTTATCTTCCAACCGAGTGAGGAGGCGTTACCGGGCGGCGCACCCGCCATGATAGCGGATGGCGCATTAGAAGATGTCGATGAAATCTATGGCATACACGTCTTTCCACTCTATGCCGTTGGTGAGTACGCCACCTGCACGGGACCGATGCTTGCACAATCTGATACTTTTCAGATTACACTGACTGGAAGGGGTGGACATGCTGCGTTTCCGCATCTCACGATTGATCCAATCGTTATCGGCGCGCAATTTGTAACCGCACTGCAGTCGATTATCTCAAGGAATGTGAATCCTTTAGATTCAGCCGTCGTCAGTGTCACACAATTACACGGTGGAGATGCTAACTTGCAGGAAGGACTCGCAGGTGCAGCACTTAACGTTATTCCACCGAATGTCCTGATCGGTGGTACGGTGCGTACGCTCCAAAAGTCCGTTCAGCAACGGGTGCGAAAGCAGATTAAACGTCTCATTGCCGGATTCTCGAATGCCAACGAGGCAACTTATACGTTTGACTATCAAGACGGATATCCAGTGACATATAACCATGAGCCATGTGTTAAAACGGCATTAGCCGCAGCCGGAGAACTCGTTGAAGAAGACAGTCTTATATTTCCAGTGTCTCCGATACTTGGCGGAGAGGATTTCGGCTACTATTCACAGGAGATTCCCGCCTGCTTCGTAATGGTAGGGGCAGGAAATGAGGAAAAAGGGATTGTCAACATGTGTCATCATCCACAATTTGACATTGACGAAACCTGCATGATTTACGGTATGACGTTGTTCGTCAGCCTTGCAACGCTTTAAACAGTTATTTTGTAGCACAAACTTTACGAAGTTTAAGAAAATATTTCGGTAATTTATTGGCGAAATCCGGTGCAGTTGAAAACCGCACCTACCGGGCCTGGGGAAAATCGGAATTACCGAATTAAAAAATTAATCTTCATTTAGTTTGTGTCCTATTGTTACACTATTACCTATCGGACTTGAACAGGGACAATTCTATGCCAACGCTTATTTCATTGCTACACCCCCGAAAAACGGAACTTATAAAGTACCGACGCGTCGTCTTTCTCTCGATTCTATCTCTATTCTTTTTGACCACAATCACACCTTATGTTTTCGCACAAGTTCAACGCAGTTCGAGGACATCGGCAGCACTTAAGTTATCAGAACGTATTGAAGCAGCTCATGATAACTACCATGAACAACGGTACACGGAAGCTATTGAAGCATACGAAACATTGCTCGAAAATGGAGTAACTAACAGCGATGGCTCAAATACGCAACTGCAGCAGATTCAAAAGGATTCGATTCGCTTAATGCTTGGGCAGAGTTATGCCAAAATCGGTGAGGATGCCGCAGCACAACGCGTTTTCAGAGAGCTCGTTAGTGAGAACCCTAACGGCTCTTATGCAACACGAGCGGTCCATCGGTTGGTCAATTTGTATTGGGAACGCTATCAGTTTCGGGAAGCGATTATTGAGTGTAAACGGATACTCAAACAGCACCCGGATACCACCGTTGCTGCGTCCGCTGCCTATCTCGTCGGGCAATATCAAGAAGCAGAAGGCAATTCTGAAGAGGCGATGAAGAGTTACAAGTATTTCCTTGATAACTTTCCGACTTCACCGTATCGAACGACCGCAGTCAATAGGATCATTCGGCTATACATCACCAACCGCCGTTATGCCGAGGCTGAAGATATGATTCAGGCGCGGATACAACAGTATCCAGATGACATAACGTTACTGGAGCAATTGGCTGAACTGTATCAGCAACAGGATAACTATCCGAAGGCACTCGAACTTTATCAAAAAGCCATTAAACAGAATCCAGGAAATACAAATCTACGTAAGAAGTTAGGCGCGCTCTATGCCGAGATGGGGAACACCAAGCAAGCCGTCTCCGAATGGGAGAAGTTGGTGACGGGACAATCCAACCGGTCTGACCGACATCAGCAACTCGGTGCAATCTATCTCTCAAATAAGATGTATCCAGAGGCGATCGCGGCGTATCAGCAAGCGATTCGGATTAACCCGCAGAGTAGTTACCTTTATACACAATTGGCATCGGCATACAAAATTCAGGGTAAAATTGAAGACGCTGCAGCGGTTTATGTTAATGCCTTAGAACGTATCGGTCTCGATCAGAGCTCGCGGGAAATGATCTGGAAATCGATGCTCGAAATTTATGAGGGTGAGCAACACAAACCGCTGCAGGAAAAACTCATCGCTAAACTCGAAAAACGTCGTCTGCAACCTCAGCAGGATCCAAATGCCATTATGACTTTAGCCGAGCTCTATTTCTATGCGGGTAGAACAACACAAGCACTCGAAACGTTTAAGCATCTCCATCAATATTATACGTTGCATACGGATTTAACGCTTGAAAAATACGCAGAGGTTTTACAACGCAACGAAAACCTAAAGGTGTCCGCCGACTATTACAAAGCGTTAATAATGGGTTCAGCAGATAGACGACGCATCAGGAACGTCCGAACCAAACTCGCGAAACTCTACCAAGAGATGGAACAGTGGAACGCAGCGGTCAAACTCTTAAAAGAACAGATTCAAATAGGTGAGGCATCCGTTAAAGACAAGTTGTTGCTCGGACGGCTACAGTTGCACGGACTCCGGGATCCGAAAGCCGCGCAGATGACCCTCGAACCGCTGCTTACCCAACGTTTGGTGACCAGTCAATTGGTGGAAGCACAGTTAGTCTTAGGTGAATGTCATATTCTACTCAAACGTTACACGCTTGCGAGAGAAGTGCTTGCACCAATTGCCAATCGGAGCGACAGCTTCCGCGCAACCGCTCGAAAACGCATCGCCGATTCCTATTTCTTCGCCTCAGATTTTGAACAAGCCGTCAACGAATATAAACTTGTGATCCAAATCTCAAAATCCGACCGACTCACGAATGACGCACTTGAACGGATCGTCCTCATCCAGAATCACCCCGATTATTTCAAGGTTCCGCTTACGGATTACGCGACTGCTGTGCAACTTTACTTAAGCGGCGAAACGGAGGCGGCGTTACAGCAATGCCAACGTGTGCTTGAAGTCTATCCGAAGGCTACTATTGTTGATGAGGTGTTGTTACTTATCGGTAATATCCATCACGGAGAAGGTAGAGATGACGAGGCAATTGATGCGTACCGACAAGTCGTTGATAAGGAGAGTCCGATCGCTACGAAAGCACTCATAAACATTGCCAAAGTTTATCGACAAAAATCTGACCTTGCGAATGCCGCCGCTACCTACACGACACTTATCACGGACTATCCGGAGAATGTTATCGTCGTCCACGCACGGCAGCAACTTGACGAGATTACGAAACTTCAGCAAAAGAGATAACACACGGTTCATAGTTTTCAGTTAAGAGTGCCTTGCAGTAAGGGTTGTGACTGAAAACTCTGGCAAAGAACTCATCTATAGATAATTTCGCTAAGGCGAGAGTTCTTGGTCAAAACTGAAAACTACTGACAACTGAAGGATTTTTTTTGGAGAAAAAATCATATTCTCGCTGCGAAGTAAACCGACAACTATTAAAAAGGAGCAAGCAGAATGCCCCATCCTGCTCACAATTTGTTCAATACACACCGGACCCTTGAAGGCGAAGGGTTCGCGTGTAACTACTATTCACTGCCTGCCTTAACCGAAGCTGGTATCGGATCCATAAAAACGTTGCCTGTCAGCCTTCGCATCTTACTCGAATCGCTACTGCGAAATTACGATGGACATCAGATCACAGAAGACGATGTTGTGAATTTGGCGAATTGGAACGCGGATTCCCCGAAAGCCGCGGAGATTCCATTTAAACCCGCACGTGTCGTCGCACAAGACTTCACGGGTGTCCCACTCGTCGTCGATATCGCCGCGATGCGTTCCGCTGTCGCTGAACTCGGCGGCGACGCAAGTATGATAGAACCGCTCGTCCCCGTCGATTTGGTCATTGACCACTCTATCCAGGTCGACGCGTACGGTTCAGAGAGCGCGTTTCAGTTCAACACTCAGCGCGAGTTTGAACGCAACAAAGAACGTTATGAATTCCTGAAATGGGGGCAGCAGGCGTTTGAAAAATTCAACATCATTCCACCATCTATCGGTATTGTCCATCAGGTGAACTTGGAATATCTCGCCAAGGTCGTTATGGCGGAAGATTCCCTCGCTTATCCAGATACCGTCGTCGGTACCGATTCACACACGACGATGATTAATGGTTTAGGTATCGTCGGATGGGGTGTCGGCGGTATTGAAGCAGAAGCTGCGATGTTAGGACAACCTGTCTATATCTTGACACCAGAAGTCCTCGGTGTACACCTCAAAGGCGAATTACAAGAGGGTGTTACCGCCACGGATCTGGTGCTGACGGTAACGCAACGCCTCAGAGCCGCTGCAGTCGTCGGTAAGTTCGTCGAATTCTTTGGTGAAGGCGTAGAAGCACTCTCTCTACCCGACCGTGCAACGATTTCCAACATGTGTCCGGAATACGGCGCAACGATAGGTTTCTTCCCGCCTGATGCTGAGACGATGCAATACCTCCGCCTTACAGGACGCGATGAAACGCACGTTGATATGGTGGAAGCGTATCTTAAAGCGCAAGGCATGTTCGGTATCCCACGCCTCGGAGAAGTCGAGTACTCCGATGTACTCGAAATTGATCTCGGTGACATCGAACCGAGTATCGCAGGACCGAAACGACCGCAAGATCGGATCGCCTTGTCGGATGTCAAACAGACCTTTAGCGAGCTCCTCACGCGTCCTATTGCAGAAGATGGTTTCGGTGTGACGGAGGATGCCGACGATAACGGCAGTATAACCCACGGTTCCGTTGTCATCTCCGCGATTACGAGCTGCACGAACACGAGTAACCCGTCCGTGATGATCGGTGCAGGGCTGCTTGCCAAGAAGGCGGTTGAGAAAGGGCTGCGTGTCCCCGATTACGTCAAGACGAGTTTGGCACCCGGTTCGCGCGTCGTAACCGAGTATCTGCAAAATACCGGTCTGTTGCCGTATCTCGAACAACTCGGCTATAACGTCGTCGGCTACGGTTGCACAACCTGTATCGGGAACAGCGGACCGCTCAATGACGTGGTTCAAACGGCGATAGATGAGAGGAACCTCGTCACGGCAAGCGTCTTGAGTGGTAACCGAAACTTTGAGGCGCGTGTGCATCCTGAGATCAAGGCGAACTTCCTGATGTCGCCGCCACTGGTTGTCGCCTACGGGATTGCCGGTCGTATCGATATCGACCTCGCGAGAGAACCGGTCGGACACAGCGATGCCGGTGAAGCGGTCTATCTCCGAGACATCTGGCCCAGCCGTCAGGAGATAGCCGAGATGATCGCGGAAGCAGTTGACCGCCGGACGTTCAAAGAGATGTACGAAGCCATCGGTAACCAAGCACCCGAATGGGAAGAACTCGCTGGAGCGACAGGTGTCCTCTATCCGTGGAACGAGCGTAGCACTTATGTCCAGCATCCGCCGTTCTTTGAGGGGTTTTCGAGGGAACCTGCTCCGATTTCGGACATCGTAGATGCCCGGGTCCTCGGTATCTTTGGAGATTCTGTTACGACGGATCATATCTCGCCAGCAGGGGCAATCGCAGCGGCGAGTCCAACAGGGGAATACCTCCAAGAATGCGGTGTCGAAACACGGGATTTTAATACCTACGGCTCCAGACGCGGGAATGACCGTGTGATGACACGCGGCACCTTTGCCAATCGCCGTGTCCGTAACTTGATGACACCCGATGTAGAAGGCGGATTCACGGTTCAGTACCCAGAAGGCACACAAACGACAATCTACGAGGCAGCACTCCACTACAGCGAAAACAGTGTTCCGACAGTCATCTTTGCCGGACAAGATTACGGTATGGGGAGTTCTCGCGATTGGGCAGCGAAAGGACCGAAACTCTTGGGTGTCAAAGCTGTTGTTGTGGAGAGTTATGAGCGTATCCATCGCAGCAATCTTATCGGTATGGGGGTTTTACCGTTGCAGTTCAAAGCCGGTGAAAACGTGCAAACGCTTAACCTTGATGGCAGCGAGATTATCAGTATCACAGGCTTCGCCGATGACCTCCAACCCGGACAGATGGCGACTCTGAAGATTGTCCGTGCTAACGGTGAGACGCAGACAACGGAGTTGTTAATCAGAATTGATTCACCTGTAGAGGTAGAATACTACAAACACGGTGGGATTTTGGATTATGTGATTCGGAATTTCTTGTCTGCATAGTAAGATTACCAATTCTCTCAAAAGGCGCGCTGCATAAGCGCGCCTAATTTTTATCAGCGGAGGGAAAAATGGTTAGAGTTTTACTCAACTCATCCAAAACTCACGCCCCATAAACAGCGACTGAGTAACTCTAAGTGTTTGTGAAATACAGTTGACATCTGCTCATTGGATATGTTATTATTTATTTATAAAGAATCCAGTTTTCCATAAACCATAGAGTGATTTACGTATAAAGATAAGATAGGATTTTGCTTTGTAAAGGGGGGAGTTCAAGTGGCACGTAAAAGAACTACGACTGTCAAAGTCGGTCGCGATGCAAAAACAGGCAAATTCATAACTATGACCGAAGCCAAACGCCGTAAACGGACAGCGGTAGTTGAAACTATCAAGCGAAAGACGAAATAAACGAATCAAGACTTGTTATTTTATTACTGAATAACACTGTGTTAGTTGTATCTGCTGGGTTTGTTACTTGACCTTGCGCTTTTTTACGCAAAAAATTCTGTGTTTATTGCATTTGGAGTTCAAGTTATAGTAGATTTTAGAATTAGCTGAAAAAGCGTTAGCCGCTACCGTCTATTTAGAAATGAAGGATAGCAACGGCAAAACCCTCGGATTCGGCAGCGGCTTCTTTGTTAAACCCAACCTCATCGCCACCAATTATTGATGATTATAGAGAAAAAGGCACATTTCATAAAACCAATAAACCCAAAAATATAAAACCTGAATATTGAAGCGTAATCCACCATGTAGGAGAAAAACATGTCATTCCCAACAAAACCGATCCTTCCAATCACTTTAATTCTCTTCGCCCTCATTATCGGATGCGACCGAGCAGGTTCCCTCATCACACCGGACGAAGAACTTATAGAAACCCTCATCATCGGACCCTATAAAGTAGATTGTGTGGGGGCTTTTGAGCAAGAGTGCTACCTTGAATTCAATGAAGAAAGCCAAGAATGGCACTTTTTCTATGAAGGCATACAAGGATTTGACTTTGAGCCAGGGTATATATACACACTAAAAGTCAGACTTGAAGATAGAGGGACAGAGATTCAAGATGTCGGACGGTACGCCTATCATCTTGTTGAGGTGCTAAGCAAAGAAGAAGCATCCGTAGATGAGAGACCGCCCCGGAAGCCGTAGACAAAATTTTCTTAACTGGGATTTCTCACAGAAATCCCAGTCTTAAGAATTCCGCAAAGATTCATCAAAGTTTTGAAAGCAGTTGTTTGTGCTCAGCGACAATATCCTGTAATTGCGAAACAGTTTTTGTAAGCGTGGCTTTCTCTTCCTGCAGCTTTTGACTCATCTCTTTCGCCGGCTTTAATGCTTCTGCTTCCTCAACATCTAACTCAGTAAAAATGGATAGAAGCTCTACCTGCTCTTCTTTTGTCAAAGTCCCTGCTGCCTCGCGAAGTCGCAGTTGTTCTAACCTATCCTGTCTGTTTGTGTCTTTCATTGTGATATCCTCTTGTGGTTTGGCAGCCGAATGCTAATTAGACTCACAAAGTCTATCTCCATATCTTTTAATCTGCAGTAACACTTTCCAGTGGCGGGAGTTCTGGGTAATTCCCTCGTGCATTTCGCCATGCGATGACACCTTCAGCAATCATCCATATCTGTAACGTCTCCACGATAACGCCGAATCCGAAGAGCAGATATTTGCCAGTGAAAAGCCATCCGGTCTGCGGATCAAACATTTGGTGCAGCATCGCCCACGCAGGCATGACAAGCATAACGATCATCGGTAGGAACGCGAACCAGATCGGTTTGTTTCGACGCACGAGATAGAAAACGATCACCATAAACGCTAATCCTGCAAGGAGTTGGTTCGTCGCACCAAAGAGAGGCCAGAGCGTTAAGCCGCCGCTTCCTGGACCACTCGGTCCTTGCAACAAGGCAACAGCTGCAGCAAATACCAACGCAAAGGCTGTGGCAACATAGCGGTTCATGAGCGGCTTGATGTTGGCAGTTTGTGCAAGTTCATGGATAACGTAGCGTTGGAGGCGTGTCGCCGTGTCGAGTGTAGTCGCAGCGAAACTTGCGACAAGTACCGCCATAATCGAGATACCCATCTTCAATGGGATACCGAGGGATGCAAGGAAGTTTTCGCCACCATCAACAAACGCGCTCACCTTTGCCTTGAGATTGTGGCTCGCCCAACCCCCGACAACTGTTGTCGTACCGTCAGCGTTCATCGTCGTTGTGCTTGTGGCATAACGCGTTCTCCACGCATCGTGATTCGTAACAGGTGCAGCACTTTCTGCTTTGACGATAGGCTCGAATCTATAGTTCGCACCTGTACCTGTCCGATTGAAAATCCCCATACCGATACCGGCACAGCAGGCGAGGATAACGATGACAGCAAGTCCGCCTTCAAGCAACATCGCACCGTATCCGACGTATTGTGCATCGCTTTCGGATTCAACTTGTTTACTGGAGGTGCCAGAGCTCACCATACAGTGAAAACCACTGACGGCACCGCAGGCGATCGTAATAAATAGGAAGGGCCAAATCGGTGGTGCATCGGGTGGGATATCTGAGGCAACTGCTGGAGCGGAGGCTACTAAGTCCGCTTTACCTGTAAAACCTGCAACAGCGAGGCCGAGAATCAATAGGAGCAGTGCCAGTACAAGTTCATGACTGTTGATGAAATCGCGGGGTTGAAGAAGCGTCCATACTGGTAACACGGAGGCGATAAAGCAGTAGACAAAAAGCACCAGCGTCCAGATTACCACGACGTTCAGATAAGTTTTTCCAAGTAACGGGATGCCGAGCCATGCTCCTAAATCGATCGGTAGCAGGTACGCACCGACACCCATCGCGATGTACATGATGCCGAGTGCGATGATAGATGGAACAAGGATGTTACCACCACGGCGGTGTATCCAGACCCCGATGACAATCGCGAGCGGGATTTCCACCCAAACGGATAGCACAGATTCAGGGTAGTAGGAGAAAATCAGGGCGATGACTAAACCGAAGATGGCAAGAACGATGGTTAACCCCATGAAGAGAACGAAAAGGAAAAGGAATTTCGCGCGGGGTCCAATCATTCTCCCCGCGACTTCGCCGACGCTCTGCCCACGATTCCGCAACGAGACGACGAGTGCCCCGAAGTCGTGAACCGCACCGATAAAAACCGAACCGAGGACAACCCATAAGAGTGCTGGCAACCATCCCCAAAAGACAGCGATGGCAGGCCCGACGATCGGACCTGTACCAGCGATACTCGTGAAGTGGTGTCCAAAAATCACCTCTTTTTTCGTCGGCACGTAATCGACATCATCTTTCAGTTCTTGGCTCGGAACTTTCGCTTCGGCATCTAATCCGAAGATCTTTCGTGCCAACCATTTGCCATACGTATGGTAAGCGACGATGAAGCCGATGAAACTTAAGACGGCGATAATAAGCGTATTCATTTTTTAATTTTTCCTTGCGGAGGAACAACGGGCGTTAGACCTATCGGATGCGTTCCTTAAATCCGTTCTCCATTTCATTACGAGCTACAGGGTTTGAGGCTATCTTTAGTCGTAACCAATGTGATACAAAACCTCTTCACCGACAACGGAATGTCAACTACTCCTTACGGTTCGGTAAAAGTGTAGCTTACCTGATTCCCATTAATACCTCAAATGTGAGTTGATCCAATTTCTCGTATCCGAGTCCTTTTTTTGCGAGGGTATCGGGTTCAAAATCGATCTTTCTCAGTTTTCCGACACTTTCCGCGTTGTAATTCGCCATGAGTGCTTCAAGTTCAGCATCCCCGGCTCGCAATTCCGCCAGGATCCCTTGAATTTCCGCGTCTTCGTTGAAACGTTGTGCTTTCTCTTTGAGTATCAGGTAGCTCCGCATGCACCCTGCGGCGAAATCCCAGACACCATCTTCGTCTTCAGTTCGGTAGGCGTGCGCGTCAAAGTGGCGGCACCCGTCCCAGTTGACATCTTCGAGGAACTTGACGAGGAAGAACGCACTCTTGATATTTTCGGAGGCGAAGCGTAGGTCTTGGTCGAAACGGCTCATCTTCTGGTCATTAAGGTCAATGTGGAAAAGTTTGCCTGCTTCATACGCTTGTGCAATGCCGTGGATGAAGCTTAACCCTGCCATCGTTTCGTGTGCGAATTCGGGGTTAACGCCGACCATTTCGGGGTGATCAAGCGTTTCGATGAAGTGAAGCATGTGCCCGGTCGTCGGTAGATAGATGTCGCCACGCGGTTCATTCGGCTTCGCCTCAAGTGCGAATCGGAGGTCATAACCTTGGTCCTTGACGTAGTGTGTGAAGTAGTTCATCGCTTCACGGTTCCACTTGACGGTATCTGGTCCGTCTTTAGCGGCATCTACTTCCGCGCCTTCACGTCCACCCCAAAAGACATAAACGGTTGCGCCGAGTTCCACACCTAAGTCGATAGCATTCAATGTTTTCTGAATCGCGAATGCCCGGACTTTCGGATCGTTGGAGGTAAAGGCACCGTCTTTGAAGATCGGATGGTAAAATAGGTTCGTTGTAGCCATCGGCACTTTCATGTCGTGGTCGACAAGTGCCTGTTTGAATTCACTAACGATATTGTCACGTTCGGTCGCTGAAGCGTCAAAGGGAACGAGGTCGTTATCGTGTAAATTAACGCCGTACGCACCCAACGCACTCAGTTTTTCGACAGTGTAGGTAGGTTTGAGAGGGGGCCTGACAACATCACCAAATGGATCACGTCCGGGGTTACCGACAGTCCACAATCCAAAGGTAAACTTATGTGCAGGCTTAGGCTGATACTGTTCTGACATTCAATCACTCCTATTGTTTCTTAGTTTTGGTGATGTTTGTAATACCATTCCTAAATGATGTTATCACATTATCGGCTTTCGTGAAATGTGTGGCATTGTGCAACAAACTGACAGTTTGTTCTACATAAAGAGAGATTTATTAACAGAAATGGTATAAGTTAACACTTAGCATTATAGCACATTTTTCGGATTTGTTGCAAATCTTTATCGTAGTGTGATTTAGTAGCGTAGGAAGTATGTTCTACTTGGCATAGCAATAACCACGACCTTTGCAGGCGGGGTTTGTAACCCCGCCTTTTGCGAATCTGTACTTAATTTTGGGTTCTATTATAAAAGTGAGGGGTTACGCATCAAGATGTGCACCAATTTGTTTCAAGACATTTTCGTAGTTTGCCTCTAATTCGATCGGTGTATTTAGATAACGGGGTGGCGGTTCGTCAGGTATGATATTGTGGTATGCGACTTTGAACTCCGGGAACTTCAGACCACTCGCCGTGGAGATGACAATGACTCGTTCATCTGGAAGGATCTGTTTACGCTCCACCATTTTTATTAGCACCGCCAAAGCGACCCCTGTGTGCGGACAATTGAACAGACCTGTTCTGTCCGCTCTCGCCGCAGCGTCTGCCAATTCTGCTTCCGATGCTTGGTCTACGATACCGTCGAATTGTTTCAAGACTCGGATAGCGCGGTGGATTGAGACCGGATTACCGATCTGAATCGCTGTGGCTTGTGTCGATTGTGCTGTAATCGCGTGGAATTCTGTGAATCCGGTTTGGTAGCTTCGATAGAGCGGGTTAGCGCGTTCGGCTTGCGCACAAGCGATACGCGGCAGTTTATCAGTAATACCGAGTTCATACATCATCAAGAAACCGAGTCCGAGTGCTGAGACGTTACCGAGGTTACCCCCCGGAATAATAATCCAATCTGGGACTTCCCAATCAAACTGCTGGACGATCTCAATGCTTATTGTTTTTTGCCCTTCGATGCGGAGCGAATTAATAGAATTAGCAAGATAGAAGTCCTTCCGTGCCGAAAGTTTTTGGACGATTTCCATGCATCCGTCGAAATCTGTCTCGAGGGAGAGCGTCAGTGCACCGTTAGCGATCGGTTGGATGAGCTGCTCACGCGTAACTTTGGCTTTCGGTAGCAGGATAATTGCTGGAATACCGGCTGCTGATGCGTACGCTGCGAGGGAGGCAGAGGTATCACCCGTTGAGGCGCACATAACGGCTCGGATGTTTCCTGAATCTGCGATAATCTGGTTGACCATTGAGACGAGGACAGTCATCCCAAGGTCTTTAAAAGAACCGGTATGGCTGTTCCCGCACTGCTTAATCCAGAGGTCTTTTAAGCCGAGTTGTTCACCGAAACGTTCTGCCCAGAACAGATTGGTGCCACCCTCATACATAGAGATGATGTTAGCATCGTCGATGTTTGGACAGACGAACTCCTTTTTGCCCCAGACCCCACTGCCGTAAGGATATTGTGTCCGCATGTAGCGCTGTTCAAAGAGCGATTTCCAGTCGCCAGCACTCCGCTGCTTCAGCACGTCCATATCGTGCTTGACGGCTAAGAGTCCGTCGCAGTTTTTGCAGCGATAGATAACTTCCGTGAGTGGATAGGTGCATCCGTTACTGCACTCAAACCAGGCATTATAGTCCATTACTCTGTGGCTTCCTCCGTGGCAACGGGAAGGAGCGGTTGGGGGGACTCGCTTCCGTTCGGTATACTAAGGAGTTCGTCGATTTCATCGGGTGAAGGCAATTCAGTAGCGTCCTTCAGACCGAAGTGTTGAAGGAATTCGTCTGTCGTAGAGAAGAGCAGTGAGCGCCCATCTTTTCTCCCTGTGATGCGGACAAGCCCTTTCTCAAGGAGTGAGTTAAGGACGCTATCGCTGTTTACACCTCGAATTGTTGCAACATCGCTACGCGTGACAGGCTGCTTGTATGCAACGATGGCGAGCGTCTCAAGCGCAGAAGGAGACAGTGTGACACGCACCTGTCGCGTATAAAATTTCTCTATCCATTCCGAATATTCTGGACGCGAACAAATTTGGTATCCATTCGCAATTTCGACGAGGCGGAAACTTCGACCCATTTCTTCATAGTCATTGTTGAGTTCAGAAAGTCCTCTCCGAATGGCGCGTTTATCTATCTCCGGCAGCGCACTTTGGAACTGGTCCACCGAAATCGGTTCACTCGCGGCAAAAAGGATCGCTTCCAAAATCGATTTGAGTTTTTCGTCCGATATCAGGTATATTTCTTCTATTGGGTTGACAGCGGTAACGTTTTCAGAATCCATAAGTAAAATTCCTAATAGCCTCGTTCTTCTGAACGGGCGGTTTCTACAGTCGGAGGCGGCGCGATCTCGCGATCGGGTGCCTGCTGTTCTTGTTTAACGATATAGATGCTCTCGAAATGACCTGTCTGAACCGTGGCGATTTTTCCTATACGAATCAGTTCTAAAATAGCGAGAAAGGTAACGATCCAATCTGTCTTACTCGCAGATAACGGGAACAGTTCCTCAAATAGCAGTTGGTCGGCAATCTCTAAGTGCCGCTCAATGAAGGCAATTTTATCTTCAACGGTGATCGTCTCTTCCTCGACCGTCTCGTACAATTCTTCGTGGTTTTCTACCTCTGCAGCTCGGTCGTTCACGTGCTTGAAGGCGGAGAGCAGATCAAATAGTGTCGCTCGAATCTCGTAGGCGCGTGAGCCATCTAAATCGGCGTGTAGTTTTGGACTTCGGTTGTAGACAAAAGTTTGACGTTCCGCGTAAACATCTAAGACCTGTGCTGCTTCTTTGAACCGTTTGTACGCTAAGAGTTGTTTGACGAGTTGTTCCTCGTCACCGATCGGGAGTTCGTCGTTTGGTGTGAGTTGTGGAAGAATGCTCTGCGATTTTATATGCAGAAGCGTCGCTGCCATTACCAAAAATTCGGATGCGACATCTAAATCTAACTGCTCCATTAGATTGACGTATTCGAGGTACCGATCAGTGATTTGCGCAATCTGGATATCGTGAATATCCATCTCCTCTTTCTGGATCAGATGGAGAAGCAGATCGAGCGGTCCCTCAAAGCCGTCTAACTTGACCGAGTAGATCGGTGCTATGGTAGTGGACACGGCTTCTGAATCTTGATTTTCGAGAGTTTCGATTGTTTCGGTGAACATATATTTGGTGCTTTCAGCGTTTTAGATGTCTAAAGTGTATGCGTTGAGATTTACGATAGAAACCGAAATTTTTATCGTAAGCCGACAATTTGTGCTATTAAATCGTGTATTGCATAGATGACGTGAAATAGGTATCCGAACACATTGGGTACAAGCGGCAGAAAATGCGGTAGAAAGATAAGACACATCAAAATAGGCATTCCGTAAGGCATTGATTTTTCAAATTGACGTGCAGCACTTTCGGGGAGCAAGCCTCGGACAACGCTGAATCCGTCTAACGGAAAAAGCGGAAGCATGTTAAACACTGCAAGTGCGACACTATAAAATGCCATAGGTTTAACCACTCGCAAATATATTACGGCGTGAAGTGAAGATTTAGACGGATTAAACGGTGTAAATTCCAATGCTATCCGGAGTAGTACTAAAATTAAGAAAGTAAGGAATATATTCATAGCGGGTCCCGCTGCTGCAATCAGCATCAGGTCCCGCCTCGGATTCTTCAGATTGTAAGGATTCACTGGCACCGGTTTTGCCCACCCAATACCCGGAACACTAAAAAGTGCCATAGACAACGGTATTAGTACTGTACCCCAAAGGTCGATGTGAACTCCTGGATTCAAAGAACTCCTTCCTAAATCACGTGCGGTCGGGTCACCTAACATATCTGCTGATTTGGCATGTCCCCACTCATGGAAGGTCAACAAGATAATAAACTGTACCACCACAAGTATTGCGAAGTATATTTGTTCTGGGCTGAACATATTCTATCTTATTTTCATCCTATTTCATTTGGCTAAGATTATTGTTAAGCTGTATAGGTTTTGAATTCCGCCAATCGACAAGATGCTTCCGACTTTGTCGCAATTTTTCCATCTAACTGTGCAGCGAATAGTTGCCAGAGTTGCGTTTTAAACGTTGGTCCAGGTTTTTCACCAAGTGCGATCAAATCTTGTCCAGTGATAAACGGTTGAACCTTGCGAAGAACAAGAAAGTAGTTTTTTATTTTTTCTCGCTGCCATTCCGCGACTGTTGTCCCTTCAGATGCCAAGACCAACGCCTCAGTCGGGGACGGTTTGAACAATTGATAAATTTCGCTCGGTTTTACTGAGTGTTTTAATAAAGCAAGTGTCTCTTTTAACTGTTTGTAAGCAGTAAGCGGAGTCTCTACTCGAAAGAGACTCCTTTCTCCACACACGTAAGTTATTCCGCTACTTGTTGAAACATCTGCATCGACGATACACCATTTTCCGTTGTGATGTTCAATTACGGCATTTTGGGACAGCGGATATCCGAGTTTCTCAAAGGCAGCATGCGTTACTTTTTCAAGCGAAACCTGCTGATTCTCCGCTTGTGCCGGACTTACCAACCTCTGGAGTTGATGTTTCAATGTAAGCCTGAAACTGAGTGCTTCAATTTGATATATCGGCATCTCCGTACCGAAGAGTGCCATCCAAAGGACGAGTTGAGGCTCGAATTCTTCATCAGCGAGATGCTCAGATGCCCAAGCGGTTGCGCGTTGTGCGGCTCGGAAATCGGACGCAAAGTTTGATGAAATTTGCCACCCGGTACAAATAGTTTCCCATACACCGACTTTTGTGAGTCGGTCTACAATCTCCGGCGCATTTTTTTCAAGGAGTACTCTATCAATCTCGTTCCGTATCCGTTCACCGGTCAGTTGTGCCAGCACTGGGAGTGCCTCTCGGATAAGCGTCTCATCATTCTCAGCGATTTGGAAACCGTAGCGTCCAGCATACCGATACGCACGGAAGATACGCGTCGGGTCGTCAATAAAACTCCGATTGTGAAGCACCCGAACGGTACCCGATTCAAGATCCGCCAATCCACCAGTCTCATCAACGATAGTGCCGAAAGCCGTTGGGTCTAAACGCATCGCGAGTGCGTTGATGGAAAAATCCCGTCGACGTAAGTCGTCAGTGATGCTTCCGCTTTGCACTATAGGTAACGTCCCTGAACCTTGATAAGTTTCACGACGCGCGGTGACGAAATCCACTTTAGGTAGGTCGGTATTCTGAGGTGTGACAGTTGCCGTGCCAAATTGTGCATGCGCCTCAAGTGTCCCGCTCCAACGGTCACACATTGCTTGTGCCACTCGGATTGCGTCCCCTTCTACAACGATGTCAATATCGGGACTCGGTCGCTTGAGGAGAAGGTCTCGGACGAACCCACCGACAAGATAAGCATTTTTTCCTTCAACTTCACCGATTTCGCATAATAGGTTTAAGATCGGTTCGGGTATATTGGGTATCATTTTTCTGATGTCGAACGAGGTTGCAGAACCGCATCCTATCTGAAGGAGAGGTGCATTTTTAAAATACTTATACCATTTCCAAATGATGCTATTGCATTACCGGTTTTCATGAAATATATGGCGATGCGGAACAAACTAACAGTTTATTCTACAAAAGAGAAATCGTATTACACGAAGGCGAACACACGTGTCGGCGCGCCGGAACTTCGTGCCAATTTTAGTGGAGCAATCACTACGTAGAAATACGTCGGTAATTGACTCAAATTACAGAGGTCTTCGACGTGCGGGACACCGGCTCCGAGAAAGACGAGATGGGCAGGCGGTAAGCCGTCGTGCAACGGTGGGTGTCCTGCAACCGAGTCGATGCTACACGCATCAGTGCCGATGACTTTTATGCCTTTTTCGACGAGCAGTTCCGCGGCATCCTCACTGAAACCGATCCACTCTCGGTTGAAGTTATCTTGGTAGACGAATCTATCCATCCCTGTCCGCATAAAAACGATACTATCTTTTGGAATCTCACCGTTTTCGGCGATCCACGCCTTAATATCTTCGGCGGTCACAGCATCGTTCGGTTTCTTGATTGCCGAAAAGTCCATTAGGATCGCGTGTCCTGTCAGTTTCTCTTTTGGAATCTCGGCAATAGTTGCGCCGCCGGGGTACATTAAACAGGGCGCATCCATGTGCGTAGAGTAGTGCCCAGACGTGTCAATGCGGCTTTCAAAGTAGCCATCTTTTTCCAACGTCGCTTGGTCATAAATTTTAGCAGGATCAATCGGTAATTCACACGGACTCTTTTCATCGACCACGTAAGACAGATCCAGCACATCCCGAAACTCAAGGTTCATTTTGTTGTGTTCTCCTTCCTACAACATGTCGCCTTTACCAGGCTCTGTTATGTAGTATAACACACCCGCTTGAAATATTCAAGAAAATCATATCTTGGGTCCTCCAGAAAAGTGCATCCGTTTTGATGTATAAATGAAAACTATTTCGTCCAGAAGGGAGACTATGCGCCATAAGATCATTTACAGACATTGGCAGCCTGGTGATGATGATGCAGTTTTAGAGTTGTTGTTACCTGCTGAGCAAGTTGATGAGAACATCTATAGAAATAAGGACATTGAAGCGGAAGGGATACGTTTAGCACTTGTCGATGAAAGAGTCGTAGGTCATGTGTGGGGTGAACCCTGTTCATTTTTCATTGAAGACAAGTGCCAGAGGTTTGTAAGTGTAGGTGCTGTCTTTGTTGCACAAGATATGCGTCGCCAAGGGGTTGCAACCCGATTAATGCAGGAGCTGCATGTCCATTTTCAGACAAAGGGTTATCGTGGCAGCATTCTTGATGTTGATGAAGAAGCCGCTATTCGATTGTATCAGAAAGTTGGTTATCAGCAATTTACACAAGATTTACAAACGCAACTTCTACCAAATCAGAGTCCCACGCAACTCGAATGGGCGGAAGTGAATCTAAGCGATTTAAGGGCTTTACCTCAGTTGGATGAGGTGTGGGCAAAACAGAATTTTCCTGTTAGCTGCGATCGACAAAGTATAAAAGTGAATCAGTATACTATGGGTGGGTACCGCGTTTTGCGTCAGGGTCAAAACATTGTCGGTTATGCAAGATGGGATGAACCCTCAGAATATTATCGACATGGATTAATCCGTGACCCTATTGCACCGGATGTGGATCCGATGGAAGTTATTGCATCAGTCCAATCGGCAATACCGGCAACCCGCACTTGGCAAACAGCGGAAGGCGGAAAGTATGAGGCACCACTTCGGTCATACGGTTATACATTTGAACCCACAGGAACAGTTATAATGCTTTCATCCTTCGGTCAGGAAATCGATTTGACGGGATACCACCGGACCGCTTGGTGGTGAAATTGATAGGAAGTTAAAAAATTAGAGGAGACATAATGCGTAACACGATTACTTACAGACACTGGCAGCCCGGTGATGATGACGCAATTTTGGAGTTGTTGTCAGCAGGGCCCTTCAATATCAGTAGAGATTACTATCAAAAGAAGTTTAATGACAGATATCTCGAACCAGAAGGTGTTCGTTTGGCACTCGTCAACGAAAGAGTTGTTGGACATGTATTCGGTTCAGAAACTTATATGTTTCTTGAGGGCGAACCCCAAGATTTTGGGATGGTAACAGTTATGTATGTTGCCCCTGACATGCGCCGCCGAGGTATCGCAACCCGATTGATGCAAGAACTGAATCCATATCTTCAGAGAAAAGGCTATCGAGGATGTATTCTTGATACAGATACAAGAGAAGCGTATCAATTATATCGGAAGGTCGGATGTCAAGAGGTTACCAGGGAGTTACGTACACAACTCTCGCCACGTTCCGATGTCTCTGAACTCAAATGGATGGAGGTGAATCCTGAAGATTTTGATGTTCTACATGAGATTAAAAAGAGATGGGCAGACCAAAATTTTCCTGTGTATTGGAATCCTGAATACCCAGAGGTCCATCAATTCAATATGAAGCAGTATCGGGTCTTGCGTCGCCACGAAAGCATTGTCGGTTATGCGAAATGGGACGAACCCTCAAAATACCATCCGGAAGGCTTGGCTCGGGACCCGATGGTACCAGATGAAGACCCGATGGCAGTTATTGCATCAGTGCAAGCAGCGATTTCGACACCACGCGCGTGGAAAACAGCCGACGGAAGTCGATATGAAAATCCGCTCCGTTCCCTCGGATGCACACTCCAATCAACAGAGAAGGTGGAGATGCTATTGTCTTTTGGTCCTGAAATTGATTGGCGTGGACTTGCGCGGACACGACCTTTTTGGTAACGCCTTACTGATAAAAACCTGAATTTACCAAAAAATTGGGATTAGGCATCTTTAAAAGTAATTGGGCGGGGTTACAAACCCCGCCTGCAGTAGAGGACCTGAATTTACCAAAAGTCTGCGGTTAGGCATTTTTAAAGTAATCCAGTACAGTGTCGTGCAGCACACCATTTGTTGCTATGAGCGAGTCGGTATCTTTTGTAATGGGGTGTCCGTGTATATCCGTTACTTTTCCACCGGCTTCTCGGACAATAACCGTGATAGCGGCGATATCCCAAACGCTAATCGCCGCTTCAACGACGACATCGGCTCTTGCAGAAGCCACGAGGTGATACATGTAGAAATCGCCAAATCCTCTGGAGCGCGCAACGTCGTTGATAAGGTTGTAGACACCCGGAAAGGTGCCTCTCTCTGTGAACCATCTCAGCCCACCGTGGCAGATCATTGCCTTTTCGGGTTGTGCGACACTGGAAACGGCTATCGGTCTGCCGTTGAGAAAAGCACCCCTTCCCGCCTCTGCATAAAGGAGTTCATCCAAAAGCGGTGCATTGGAGACACCGAGAATCAGGTCATCATCTTTCATTAACGCAATCTGTGTGCCGAAGATCGGGATTTTACGAATGTAGTTTTTAGTGGCATCAATCGGATCGATAATCCAGACGTAAGGTGAATCCCCTTCTTCTATTCCGTATTCCTCCCCTAAAAACCCGTGATCTGGAAATGCCGCTTTGATAGTTTCACGAATAACTTTTTCCGCACCCCTATCAGCAAGTGTGACCGGCGTTTCATCGTCCTTCAGTTCGACGTTCATGGTATCATCAGCATAGTAAGCAGTGATAATTTCTTCAGCGTTTTTGGCTGCTTCCAACGCAACCTCCAAAAATTGACTCGGCATAGAATCTCCTTTGGACTTACGCATTTTTTCATGAAATTCTACATAGCACGTGCGTCAGGCGGGGTTACAAACCCCGCCTGCATGGGGGCTGCGTAAGTCCTAATCTTCTATTAGGTTCGTAAAGTTAACGGAGTGAGATTGCTGGACAGTAAATCCCCTTCCGTTCACGGGACCACCATGTTCCTTCAGAACGTTTGGTTTCAGTGTCGGTAAAATGATAGTCGTAAAGCGTGGCGCGGACGTAGCGTGGCGGTGTGTCCGGAAACGGGTTCTCCGCAAGCAGCTGTAAAACTTCGGGTCTGTTTTGTAAAAGTGCCACCATAAAGTTCGGAAACCAATACGTGTTTCGGTAATTGCCTTGGAGAGCGGCGAACCACATCTGCCAATCCAGTCGCGGTTGATGCGGGGCAACCCATTTCGGTGCGGTTGTGAGTTTCCCAGGTTTCCAGCGAAATTCGTAGGGTTCCCACGTTATTTGGTCGTTGCTACCCTCAACAATGATTTCGGGACGTGACTCCGTCATATCGGCAAAGAGTCCGTAGGTGTTCACACTCCGAAAGGGTCTAATCCAAGCGAGGTCGGGTAACTTTGCCTCTCTAAAGAGTTGCCCACCGAATCGGATGCTGCTCAGGACGAAGATGAACATCGCCACTACCACGACACAGACACGCCAGTATTGATGCGGCGACTGTCCACTGGATTGAAAATTCGGCATGAGCCGTTTCGATAACAGACCTTTCCAAGTCGCATCGTCAATCAGAAGGAGGCATAGGACAATCGTCAGTAGGTTGAAAAAGCAGTAGTTTCCTGTGAGAATGATGAGGATTTGTAACCCGATCAATCCGATACATCCGGCAGCTCGTAAACGGCGCGGCGCGAAAATTAGAAACGGGACGACCAATTCAACGGCGAACATACCGATAACTGAGATTTTCTGAAACCATTCAGGGAGTTGGTGAACGTACCACCCGATCCATGTCGGTAACGGTTGCGTCTCATAATGGAAATTAAGTGCGGTCAAGTCACGCCACACCGCGTCGCTTGCAATTTTGACGAACCCCGAAGCGAACATCAATCGAAACAGCAGCCATCTTAAAAGCCATAAAAACGCAGTGGAGAGTTGGGACGCGCGTGAAAGTGTATCACGGATTCGCAACGGTGCGAAAAAGATCGCCAAGAATCCTGCCTCTAAGAGCAGGACATCCCATTGGAAACTCAGAAACGCCTGACCTGCGGACACAAGCGACAGATAGAACATCCATAAACCGACTAAAGTAAAAGTCGGAAAGAAACCGGCGATTAAAACAAGAGATAGTATAACACCACCGGCGCATAAGAGATGGAGGCTGGTATCTGACGGATTCAGCCAGAGCAGCGTCGGAACAGCGTGGTAACCAGACGTGCCGATTTGTTGATGAACTGCTGTCAAGAATTGATCTATTGGTAAAATGCCGTTGCTACCGATGAGTCCGTGTATCTGAACCCATAATGATAGAAAAGCGATGAGATAGATACACCCGAGTGCGCGTAGAAACAGCCAACGTGAGAAGTGAAACGCTGTTCGCTCGGTGTGTGTCCCCCAAAACCAACGCGTCAATAGAGAAAAAAACGGACGATTCTGTGCGACCAGACGATAGACACCTTCCGAGACACGCGCGAATCCGGGTAGACGGTTATAGCACCAGAGAAGCAACCCGTTATCCAAGGCACGAAAAACAGCCTCGGCACCACTGAAAACTGTTCCGTTTTCCAAAATTAACTGCACCGAACTTTCATACGCAGAAAGAGGTATCTCTGGAAATTGTGCAGCCACTTCTTCGGACGGCGCGTAGTCGATACTGTCGCCTGTGATATGTTGCCACTGCGCAACCCAGTACCGACAAAAATCGCAGTCATTATCATAGACGAGGAGCGGTTTGCTGTGTGAGTGCATCGAAATTCTTTAGGGAAGTGTCCGCAATGTTTCTAACCTTCGGAATGCGTCGTGGTACTCAATTCCATGCCTTGTGAATCTTCGCGATCGCCTCGGCAATCTGATCCATATCAGCCTCCGAACCGAGGAAAAGGTTTTGGAAGAGCCATACGCTCTGTTCACAGACAGATGCAGCGTTCGGGGAAGGCAGCGACCGGATGAGGTGCGGGTATTTCTTCGCGACGTGCGCCATTCCAGGTTCTTCGGAAAGTGGAGACCGGTAGCCGATGGAACATGGGATCCCTTCAGCAGAAAGTGCATTAACAAACTCTTGCCGTGTCTTACCACTAAAACCTTCAGGGTGATATTTCAAACAGTAGAGGTGATACCCGTGCTTCGTCGCCCACGGTGCAAGTTGCGGTGGTGTGATGCCATCAATTGCCTCCAAAGCACCGGAGAGATAGGCAGCATTACGGTTACGGCGATCGGTTTGTATCTCCAAGCGTTCCAAACGCACCAAAAGTATCGCCGCGAGGTATGCTGATGGACGGTAGTTCCATCCGAGACGTGGATATTCCCATCTCGCGCCACCCGGTGCACGTCCGACGTTCATGAAAGCGCAAACCCGGTCATGGATGTCTTTGTCGTTTGTTGTGACCATACCCCCTTCACCGGAAGTTAGGTTTTTCGAGGCTTGGAAGCTAAACGCGCCGACATTGCTGAGTGAACCGACCTTTTTCGTCTGATATTCTGCACCGTGTGCTTGTGCGCAATCTTCAACAATCGCGAGTTGGTGCCGTTGGGCGATCTCTTGTAATGCCCCCATATCTGCCGGGTGACCGCCGAGGTGGACAGGCAAGATCGCACGGGTTTCTGGGGTAATAGCCTCCTCAATAGCCTCAGGATCAATCGTGAATGTCTCCGGTGAAATATCGACGAATACGACAGTGCATCGCCGTTCCAATACCGCGCTCGCGGTCGCTACAAACGTATAGTTCGGTACGATCACTTCGCCGCCGTCGCTAAATCCATCGAGATCAAGGGCACCGGCTAAAGCAGCACTTATCGAATCGGTGCCATGTGGCATGAAAAGTGCGTAGTTTGTTCCGGTATACTCGGCATACTGTTCACCGAACCGGTTAATCATTGTGCCCCCGGAGCCTTCGTTGCCACTCAAATAGACCTCTCGGAGCAGCGGTTCGACTCTCGATTCCCACTCCTCAGATGTCGTGAGGGGCCATGCAGACCACGGTTCGCTTTCTGTATTACGGACAGGTGTTCCGCCTAAAATTGCTAATCGGTTGGACATAAGGATTTCCTATCAATAGAATGAATCGGTTTCTTGTGTTTAGCCTACCGCATCCAAAGAAAAATAGCAAGTGGAAATTGGAAAATAGATACATTTGACAATTGCGAAATAAATGGTTACAATTAAAATGTCCTAAATTCTATTGACTAAAAAGGAGTTAAAAATTGAGAAATTTTTTGTTGATTTTACTTATGATAGGATTCGCAACAGTTAGTATCACTGGCTGCGAAAGACCTGTGACGGAACCGGTAATGGATGCTGTTATGCCAACCGATATGCCTACGATGGACGATCCAGAGGCGTTTACAGTTGCTTTCGTACAGGCAGCGGTTGATCTTTACAAAACCGAAGGTAGTGATGCTGCTATTGCCTATTACAATAACCCGATGAGTATTGAGGGTCAGTGGTACGTGTTTATCACGGATACAAACGATATGTTTGTTGCGCACCCAGCGGCACCGAGTTTCGTTGGTAGAAGTATAGCGGAAGTACCTGGGCTTGATGGATCATTGGTAGGTATAGATATCGCTATGGCGACAGAAGTGGGTCGTTGGACTGAATACCTGTGGGCGAATCCTGAGAATAACAAATTAGAACTAAAACGGACATGGTCAATTCGACACGACGGTTACCTTTTCGGTTCTGGATACTATGAACCGTGGCGTCCGGATCCCGCGACGGTTCTTATAGACGCAAAAGACGATCCGGCGGCATTTACGCACGCTTTTGTCTTAGCAGCAGTCGCACGTTATGAATCTGAGGGAGTCGAGGCGACGGCGGCATACTACAATGACGCAATGAATATTGATGGACAGTGGTATGTCTTCATCACCGATGCCGACGATCTCTTTGTCGCGCATGCACCGCGGCAGGATTTTCTTGGCATGGATCTAAAGGATGTCATGGGGCTTGACGGATCGCCATTAGGCGTAGAAATCGCTAAGGCGACAGGCACAGGACTCTGGATCGAGTACTTGTGGCCCAATCCTGAAAGTGGTATGGATGAGATGAAACGGACATGGGCAGTCCGACACGACGGCTACTTGTTCGGTTCCGGGTATTATGAACCTGTCGCAGAGGATGCTATACCGGTTATAGAAGATGCCACACCAGTTGCGGAAAGTTCTATGCCAGCAGGAAATTAACCTGAAATATGGTGGGTATTATAGTAAAGCCCACAATTAATTGGATATTCTAAAAGGGGCGGGGTTACAAACCCCGCCTGCATTCTATAGACATTCCGTCCCTAATTTCGCTCCCAATCGCTCACATATCTCAACGTTACAAACCCCGCCTGCATTCTATAGACATTTCGCCACTACACGACTAAACGGTTGATTGCCTCCGCTGCTGTTTCAGTATCTCGGAGTGGCGTGTTCGGTATATGCAAGGTGAGTCCGTTGACGATATATTGCTTTAAACCGTCAAGCCTACATTGGCTCACGATGGCGTGTTGTTCCATATACGTGTAGACTTTATATCGCTTCGGTTTATTCGTCTGTGCTTTTGATAGCGTGAGAACGATAACCGGACGACCACTGCTCGCCGCCTCACAGACCATAGAGAAACTATCTGCTGTGACGATAAGGAGATCGCTTAAGGCAAGGATGGCTTGATACGGATCCGTAAGGGCTAAAACCGTGTTGGGTTCAATGAAAAGTGGACACCAATCGGCGTGTTTTAGTGTTGCTGATAAGTGTTCCACCACATCTGTCGGTGTCCGTCGCGAGGTTGTCACCAATATCTGTGCGCCCAATTCTGTGTTGATTGTCTCACAAATTTTATGGAGTTCCTCAGCGTCTGCAGTCGTAATCGTTTCGTGTCGGTCTGTCCCACCGAGAAGGATGCCGATACGTTGACAGTCGGGGAGATTAAGTTCTTCTACCAATTGTTTCTGTTCAGCGTTGAGTGCATTGGGTGAGATGGGATTAGGCACGCCGACTGTTTTACACACATTATTTTTTTCTTTCTTGCCGTGCCATGAAAACATCGGGAGGATCGCAAGGTCAAAATAGCGGGTGCCTAACGGTGATGGTCTACGACACGTGACGGTTTTAGCACTATGGAGCTGACCCAGCAGTAAGTTAACCGCTGCGACAGATGAACCGGTTGAAAGGGTAATATCGGCGGTATGGAGCGTTGTCAAGGCACTGTAAGTATCAGCAGTGAGGCTCCAGCGGAGAAGCGTGTGGATAAACGACAACGACAGCGATGTGCCACCGAGGACACACATAAACACACGCAGCAGGTTATCGCGCCACTTATGACGAAATTCTACCGTAACCCACTCCATCTCGCAGTTAGGTAATCGCTCTACGATGCCCAAGGACTGCTTATAGTGTCCCGGTTTGTTGTCGCTTAAAATAACCACTCGCATTAAAAGTAGTAGGCATACCTCGTATGCTGTAACGCTATTCTTTGATTGTTACGGGAAGGTGTATGCAACTAACTCTGTTACGCCGTTTTCGTTTTCAATCTTGACGATGCCGACGTGTGGGGCAAACCAGATCGTCTGACGCTGCTGCACGACTTCGGCTTCTGGAAACAGCGTATGCGTGAATTCTATCTCGTATTCGATCTGGTACGTCTGTTCAAAACTTCCGACTGGCGTTTCAAGTGGACTTTCGGCGACGACCTTCCCTTTAATACTTACCTGTGCTTCAAGCGGTATCTGAAGTAGTACGAGATTCTGTAAAATAAGACTTCCGTTGACTTTCGTATTGAAAGCGTCCCATTCAACGTTAGGACTTAGTGGGAACTCGAAGAAAACGAATTCCGGATGCGAGGTCGTCTCTAAAGCGGTGTCGAGTTCCAGACCAGCGAATTCATCCTGTACCAGAATCGGAAGTTCGTCTTGGACGTACCGATCTACCTTTTCACCGATAGGAAAAAAGACTCGGTTTTCTGCGACGCGAAAAGCGTCCGGTTTCAAGTAGTCGAGAGTATCATCAGGACGTAGTTGCGTGTAGGTAAAGCGTTGATAATCGCTTCCGTCTGCACTATAACCGGTAGTAATCTCCCGTGTCCACTCATATCCACTGTCGTTTTGATAGACCCAGCTGCTGCCGACAGCATCAGGAAAGTAGTTCGCGGGTGTCTGTTCTTCTATGGGTGCAGGCGTTTCATCGGAACCGCATCCAAATAAAATAAAAACAGCGCACAGAATTAGAGAAATCAGTCTCATTTTATTCCTTCAAGGCTTCTACGACCATATTCTTCAACGCTTCACCTCTGGCTTGATGCGAGATTAATTTACCCTCTTTATCGATAAGCCACGGTGCGGGAATCGCGCGAATACCGTACTGCTGTGAAACGGGACTGTTCCACCCTTTCCCACTGAAAACTTGCCGCCAAGGAATCTCGTTCTCTGTGAGATAATTCCGAAGCCTTTCTTCATCCGTGTCGAGACTAATTCCGATAATATCAAACCCCTCGTCCTTATAGGAATCGTAGACTTTTTTGACATTCGGCATCTCTGCGATGCACGGACCGCACCAGACCGCCCAGAAATCGAGCAGTACAACTTTCCCGCGATACTGTTCAAGCGAAATCGGGTTACCGTCAAGGTCTGTCGCTGCAAAGTCTGGGACGGTGTTACCGATTAACGCCAGCACAGGATCCGCCTTTAGGCGATATTCATGGGCAAGTTCGGCGTTCCCTAATCTTTCATGGATTCTGGCAAGTCTGCTGAAGATGCTACGATTTTCGGGGAACTGCTTCTCAAGTTTCGTAAAAAGCTGCAGTATCTCTTCATCTCGCTTCATTAATTTAAGCATATCGCCAAGAACAAAGTATTCTCGAAAACTGTTGGGTTTTAGAGACTCTTTATAACGACTGATGAGATTCTCGGCATCTTCCGTTCGTTCGGCTTTCAGGTAAAGGTCAACAAGCATGGGGTAGACATAACCAAAATTAGCATTGTCCGGTTGCCGTTGAATGCCATCAGCCAAGGCAGTAATGGCTGCTTCAACGCTCTCGTATACTTCTAAGGGTCTGTTTTCCCAAATATTAGCCGATGGGTAGACCCGCGAGGAAAAACTCAAATTTAGAACGGTGAAATCATCATTTGCGTGATGCCGACACCGAATCAACGGCATCGCGTCGCCATAAATCTCGCGTTGTCCGGTTTTCCATTCTCTATACTCAGGGTTAAGCTCGTAGCTATAACTCACGGGCATTTCGGGGTCTGTGTTCCCCTCATAAATCGGCTTACCACCCGCTTCATCTGCGGGACAGATCAACAAATTACCATCTGTCAAGTATTTCGGATATAAATCAGAGAGCCACATCGGAAAATCGCCATGTTCTTTCTTATATGCCTCAATCGCCTTGCCGATAGCAAGCAGGTTTTGGGTACAGGTTTCAATATTTTTTTCGTGTTGTTCAGTCGGTTCAGGTATTGCTTCCTCCGCATGAGCGAAGCCGACCAGCAAACTTAACGCGATTCCTAAAGTCACAATAGTTTTCATTGGGTTCTCCTCTTTTCGCTTTTTGGACGTTCGTCGATCTTCACGGGTTTTCGGAGTATTGGTGAAACTTCGGAAATAGTATAACACATCACGCTGGAAAACTCTACGGTTATTTGGCTTTCCTATTATTTTCAAATATTAACAGCATTAGTTTGATGAGGTTAACCTTCTCCGCCTCTGTTACTGCCTCTGATACGAGAGATTCTAACAGATGTCCGCTGGCTTGCTGAGAGATTAAGGTGCCATCTCTATCAACCAACCATCCGGAAGGGATATTGCGAATGCCGTATTGTTGTGCGATGGGACTATCCCATCTTTTTCCGCTATAAACCTGCCGCCAAGGGATTTCATACTTTTTCAGGTAATCTCGCAGCTTTTTTTCGTCGTTATCAAGGCTGATACCGATGATGTCAAAGCCTTTGTCCTTATAGGTATCATAAACCTTTTTCACATTCGGTGCATCCTCAAGACTCGCAAATGACCATGTCGCCCGAAAATCGAGTAAGACGACTTTGCCACGATACTGTTCAAGCGAAATCGGATTCCCATCAAGGTCGAGCGCGGAGAAATCAGGTACAGGCTTGCCAATTAACGCTTGTACAGGTTCGGATTTTAAGCGGTGTTCCTCTGCCAACTCAGTATCGCCTAATCTCTGATAAATCTCAGCAAGTTTTCGATGCGCCGTGCGGTCATTCGGGTTCTGTTCTGCAAGTTCCTCAAAAACCTGAAGGAGTTCTGTGTTCCGATCTGTCATCTCAAGCAACCTTGCAAGCGTAAGATAGTATCGTGGGTAATCTGTACTTATGCTTGATTTGAAGAGATCAACAACGCCATCCACTTCGTCTTCTCGCCCAGTTTCAAGATAGAGCCGCGCAAGCGCAGGATATACGTAATAACACAAACGCTCATTTGACGGCTGCTGTTGAAGTCCTATTTCCATAGTGGCGATTGCTTCTTCAGGCGTGTCATACAACTGTTCTGGGACCGCTTCCCAGATACTCCAAGACCGAGATATCCTGTAATCGTAACTCAAGTTTAAGCAGTGAAATTCTTGGTTGGCGTGGTGCCGACATCGGACAAGTGGCACGCCATCGCCGTATAGGGTTCGGTTTTCTTGGATGCGTTCCCGATATTGTGGGTGGAATTGGTAACCGTAACTCACAGGCATTTTCGGGTCTATATTCTGAGGGACAACTGCCCTACCACCGAGACGGTCTGAAGGACAGATCAGCACGTCTGGGTCCGGTAAATATTTCGGATGGTAAAGATCTGATAGCCATTCTGGATAATCACCATTTACTTCCAGATAGGCTTCAATAGATTTGCCGAGTTTAATCAAATTTTGGGTGCAGATTTCAAGATTTTTTTCTTGCTGTTCAGGCGTGAGTGCTAAAGCCTCCTCCAGTCTCTCTGCCTGTATTTGTCCGTGTCCTATAACAGCCGTTATCAGCAGGCTCCACACAATCCCTATCGTCAAAATCTGTTTCATTCCGACTACCCTCTGTTTTGAATAATATAGTTCTTGAAATATAGTATAACACATTGCGTTGAAAAATCTATCATATTTTTATTCAACACTTACGTAAACCTGCTATTCCTCGCAGATATATCGTAGGTTGGGTTGAACGGATTCCATCAGACCGGTGAAAACTGTAGAAAAATGCTGCCCTCTACACAAAACAAATCAGACAGATACCGAGTGAAACCCAACTTTTTTCTATGAGGGTATGAAGTTGGGTTTCACTACGTTTTTGAGCGTTACAACTCTCTGTTGGATTTGAGGGTATTTAGAACCTACATATCTACTATTTCAGTTTCGTTCAACCCAACCTACGGCACTTTTTCTATGAGGGTATGAAGTTGGGTTTCACTTCGTTCTTGAGCGTTACGGCTCTCTGTTGGATTTGAGGGTATTTGGAATCCGTCTACCTTTTCAACTTCGTTCAACCCAACCTACGGCACTTCCAATGTCCCTGCGCAGACGAAATTCCTTGACAAATAGGTTAGATGTGTTAGACTTTTAGCACATTGTTCAATGCTGCAGATACCGAAAGTTCCTAACGATGTGAGCAACGAGAGGGAAAGAAAATGAGAACATTCGGAACCCAAGGTCCCGTGAACTCTAAAGAGAACTATGTTGTCTCTCGCACTGAAGAGATCGCGGATTTTGTTGACAGGGTTAAAAAAGGCAAATACATCGTCCTCTTCGCACCGCGACAGACTGGCAAGACTACCTTTTTCCGAGCAGCTATGGATGCCCTCATAGCCAAAGAATATTTTCCAATCCAGCTGAATTTTGAACCATATATTGACTTAACACCTACAACTTTTTACGGCTACCTTCTCAAAGAAATTTACGAAAAAATTGAATCCGTTTTCCGAACGCGAGGCACCGAATTGCCCGAAAATTTGAAACATTTATTAACAGGTGTCGAACTAATAGACCACGTTTCAATGCGAAATTTTTTCCGACAACTTGCTGATTTTCTGCCATATAAGATTGTCCTCGTCATTGACGAGTTTGATGCTATTCCACCAGATGCTGTTCGTGGTTTCCTTCACTCGCTCCGTTATATTTATCTTGACAACTCAGACTTCCGATGTCCTTATAGTGTCGGTATTGTTGGGGTCAAGAACATCACACAACTCAACTATGATCGATCCATCTCTCCATTCAATATCCAAGATGAGTTTCACTTGCCCAATTTCACACTCGCGCAAGTCGGTGAATTGCTTGAGCAGTATACAAATGAAGTGGGTCAAGCCTTTGCTCCTGAAGTTATTGCCGCTATCCACAAACAGACTGCGGGACAACCGTTCCTCGTCAATCGGTGCGCGCAAATTCTCACCGAGGAATTGGGTGTTCCTAAAAATGAACCAATTACGATGGCACACTTTTCAAAGGCACACACGCAACTCCTCGAGGAACAGAACCTCAACACTGAATATTTGCTTACCAATATTCGCCGGGATCCGAGATTTGAAAGTCTATTAATGCGAATCATTTCTTACGAAAGAGGCGTACGGTTCAATATAGATAATGAAATCATAAATGAACTTGTAACTTATGGAGTAATCACAAAAAGTGCTAATAGAATGTGTAAGATCGCCAATCCAATCTATCAGCATCATATCCAGCAAAACATCAAACCACTTCCATCCAAACCCCAGGTACGAATCCGGGATACTCTCCTTCACTAAACGCAGGATAGTAGACGCCCTCGTTGTCAAAATCGTGAACCGTCTCTCCGCCACTACCGTCTGGGATATGCACGCGGCACGTATAATCGGTCTGATGGAACAGCTGCTGCGGTGTCGGCGTTGATGGGTCTACACGGTATTCCGCTAATGCAGCCTCGTCAACAATAATCCCCAATCCGGGTGACTCTGAGACCTGAATCGTTCCGTCGACCACTGGCAATCGCGTTTCGAGCAGGTCCGATTCCCACAATTCGTGACACGTAATGGCAGGCAATTCCGCTTGCGATAATATGGCACCGAGATGTACTGCGTACGCCGTTGTGATCCCCGTACCGACCATCTGTAGCCAGAACGGTTGATCGAACGAAGAACAGAGCGCGTTTGTGCGACGTAACGCGTTCACACTGCCACCGACGACAAAACCGCCACAACACCGGGCATGTAAACAAGACTCGTTGAAATGCTCAACAATCCGTTTCTGAACAGCTGCCTGCAAGCGTACCGCACCCTCTACATCTGTACCGAGGTAATACGGACTCTCATAGATCGCGACATTCGGATGTTCATCTAATTGTTGTAAGACTGGAATTGCGTTGTCTGCGGTCAGTAGGAAACCGTTGAAGTCGATGTCGAGCCGGTAATCCGCGGGTACGGCATCACCGACGGCATCCACTTGTGCGAAGATGTCGCGCCAAGGACGCGCTTTCAACTTCGCAGACGTATAACCCCGTTTGACCGATTCTTGGACTTCAGCGACCCAATCCTCCGGCGGCATATCAATATCCCACCACGAGATGGGACATCTTTCGCGAACTTTGGGTCCGATCAGTTGGTAGGCAGGAACACCCACCGATTTTCCGACTGCGTCGAAAAGCGACATCTGGATACCGAAACCGACACCGTCGTCGTTCATACAAGCGAACGCGTTCTGTCCGATCACGCGCTCAATATTTCCCGATTCATCTGATAGATTCTCACCGTATCCGATAACACCGTTACTGAGTTCAACACGGTAAACGTGAACGCGTTCGCCATGTGTCGCAGCACGGTGCATGTGCCGACTGACACGCTCATGATAAAAAGGCACGTTCAACGAAATCGTTTCGAGATGTTTGATACTAAGCATGAGGTCCTCCAAGATCAAGATTTAATGATACGATTCCGTTATTATATCACATCTCCAACAAATCTCGTAAAAAATATTGCGACTTGATAAACCTGAATCTTTGAAGCAAACCGTCATCGTTTACTACGAAAGAAGGCAGAGGTTTGTTCATGTGCTGTTTTCGCTGTTGAATCCTGAACTGTGGTTTCAATGATAAGAGATATGATCTAAGGAAGCTGAAAACTGAGGACTGACGACTGAAAGGCGGCGCAGTCGCTATCCTGATAACTATTCACATTTGACACGCCACCCGTTTTGTTGCTATAATATATCTACAATTCAAATGACACGACCCCGCCTGAGTTTTTGTAAGCAAGGAGCGTATTATGGCAAGAATTGAACCCTTTAATGTTTCAAACCATCTATTAGAGCAACCTGATAAACTTCAGGAACAGGCACGGCAAGATGGCTACCTCTTTTTCCGAGGCTTGATTGATGCGGATTCTATCTATAACGTCCGGCACGATTTCTTGGAAATCTGTCATCGGCACGGTTGGGCAGAAGGCGGCGACGCACTTATGGACGGTCTCCGTATTGGCGGTCCATTTATGGAAGGCGATGACGGCTATTGGCCCGTGTTAGACGAATTCCAATGCTTGGAATCCTTCCACGCGTTCGCACATCATGGAGCGATCTTGGATATGCTCGACAAACTTTTCGGTGAGAAAACGCTGGTGCATCCGCGGAATATTGGAAGAATTATGTTCCCAGAGAACACTAAATACACGACACCTGCACACCAAGATTTTATCCATATCCGAGGCACAGAGGAGACCTACACCGCGTGGATACCCCTCGGAGCGTGTCCCAAGGAATTGGGTGGATTAACAGTACTCTCAGGTTCGCATCGTGGGGGCATCTATCCTGTAAAACCTGCACTCGGTGCCGGTGGACTCGGTATTGATACAGCACCGTTGGAGGCTGAAGGTCTCTATTGGGTAGCATCGGATTTCGGGATCGGAGACGCGCTCTTCTTTCACAGCCACGCCGTTCACAAGGCACTACCGAACCAGAGTCCGGATCGGATCCGACTCTCCGTGGATTACCGCTATCAAGGAGGCTCGAAACCGGTAACGGAAGGTTCGTTATTGCCGCATTTCAATCGGATGCCTTGGGACGAAATTTATGCCGATTGGAAATCGACGCAGTACCAATACTATTGGAACGCCTTCGATCTTAATAGAGTTTAAAAGTAGTAGGTACGCTCCGTGTGCCATCAACGCTCTTCAAAGGAAGTAGAATCAATTGACTCAGTTGCAACAACGAAAATCTAATCTTCTTATTCCGTTTGTAGTGATACTCATCGGATGCAGCAGTATTGCTACTTTACCGGCTATGGCTGAGAACTACACTGGCGACTTCTTAACAAACGGTGTCGGGGGACGCGCACTCGGGTTAGGCGGTGCTTATGTTAGTATCGCCGATGATGCCACTGCTACTTATTGGAACCCCGCCGGTATTGCTGGTGTCTCCGACAACTATCAGTTCTGTCTCATGCACGCTGCACGACGTTCAGGTTTAGGTGCGTTCAACTATATCAGTGGCACCAAACAAATTTTGCCGAAACTCAACCTGGGACTCTCCTGGATTCGAGCAGGCATAGACGATATTCCGATCTATCCGCTTATACCGGCTTTTGATCCGAACATTAGTGCCGATGAACGCCGAAACACCGCCAAAAACCGTCCGAGAGAATCCGATTTCACGCCTGCAGGCTACCTCAACGACAGTGAAAACGCGTATATCCTGACGCTCGCTACCGGTTGGGTTGTCAGTCAATCGTGGTGGGATAACTTCGGAAGGGATTCGCTACCGCCGGAGTTTATGTTAGGTCTGAACGCTAAATGGATCTCGCAAAGTCTGAACGCTGGCGATCTGGATCTCTATAATTATAGCAGTTGGGGGTACGGGTTTGATGCGGGTGTGCTTATTCGGTTACCGGACTTTAACGCACTCTTTGGTCTTGAAAACTTCGGTAGCATGTCCTTCGGTGTAAACCTTCAGGATATTTCTAAGACGACTTTAACGTGGAACACGTTATCTGCGGTAAAAGAATCTATCCCCGCGAATTGGAACATCGGTGTCGCGTATTCTCACGATCGCGTTTTCAATCGGAAGTTGATCCTCTCCTATCAGTGGCAGCAACGGTATGGTGGACAGTCACATATCGGCATAGAATATCAGATTAGTTCGCCGTTGGCTTTACGCATCGGTTACCGCGACAGCCGTCTGACGAGCGGTATCGGAATCCAATTGCGCCAATTCCGCCTCGATTACGCGCTCCTTTTCGGAGACCTGATTAGCACACATTTTTTGAGTCTGTTGTGGACTTTTTAAGAATAGGACTTACGCAATTTTGACCGTAACACTCGGTTTTAGAGGCAGCTGCGAAAAAACACAAGCATTTGGGGACACAGGAGACCAACGGTCTCATATCCTACAAAAGAGCATGCTGCGTAAGTCCTATAGGACTTACGCATTTTTTTATAAAATCCTACATAGTCCGTGCGTCAGGCGGGGTTAAAAACCCCGCCTGCATGGGATTTGCGTAAGTCCTGTCCTATATAAAATGCCGACTTCACACGCTCGGTTTTGACAAGTCAGGCTGGTCGCGTAGCAAGATGAGGAGCGGTGCGAGTAGCAACGGCAGCATCACCAAACCGTCTAACACAATCGGCAAACCGAATTTATCCCCCAAAACACCGACAATTTTATTCAAAAATCCGCCGACACCCCAAGCAGCACCCATCATCAAGCCGGATGCGATGCTTTCGTGTCCGCGTAACATGATCTGCGCAAGGATAATGTTAACGGTTATGGAACTCGTGAGAATGACGTTGCCTAAGAAGAGGAGCGCAAGAAAACTAAACCCGTCAGTGTGCAATGACCAGTAAAGAAGCGGTGGCGCGCCGAGGAGCGACACCAATAACAGCACATAAGTATTGATGCGACTCATAAGCCATCCGCTTGACAAAATACCCATAGACCCTGCGAAGATAAAGAGCGCGATGACCAGGGAACGCCCTTGGTCTGAGTAGTTTTGATCGGCTAAATGGACAGAAAGAAAGGTTTCTATACCGGTGAGTGTAACGGTTCGCATCGCTGCAATTACGAAAAGCACAATGAGTGGGAGCATACGCGGCGATGCAACATGCCAAAACGGTTCTTGTGGGACTTTCTCATCGCTTGGCGTTCCTCTGCTACTGACGCTTAAATCAAGCTGCTTCTCAAATTTTAGGACTTTCGGCACCAGTAGTGCCACAAGTAAACCCGGTATCATCTCCCAAACGAGGTATTCCAAGCCGAAACGGTACGGAATGAACAAGAGTGCTACCGGACCGATTGCACGTCCGATGTTGCCACCCGTAAGAAAAATAGAGATCCCCATCCCTCGCTGCTCGGAAGCGAGTGCACCAGCATAAGTCGTTGCCTGCGGATGGAACGCCGCGACTCCGATACCACCAATAGCTAACAACAGATACACAATATTAGGAGATGGCGCGAGCCACAATAGACTTAAGCCGAGCGCACTAAACACCACACCGATCGTCAGAAAGTGCACCGTCTGAAACCGGTCTGACAACCAGCCAAAGAGTATCTGTCCGAATGAGCTAAATACGCTGTAAATTGAAACGAAGTTCCCCGCTAAACTGTTTCGCGTTGCAGCTGTTGCTAACTTCGTCAGTAGGAGCGGTTGCAGGTGTGATAGAAGCGTCGCGTAGGAATCGAGAACGGTATGTAAGAACGTCAGAAAATAGAACTGTACTCGAGTGGAGGATTTTGAAGTTTCTTGGTTGTTGTTCATGAGATGGAATGATACCGCATTTCTATAGAAAGTCAGACAATTGTAAATAGATAGACATTATAGAATGCCATAAACTAAAAAGCAAGTCTTAAAAATACTTTCCCTTGACAATTAAACCTTCAATGTATATGATAATATGAACTCCTTATATCAGACCCATCAATCATTAACATATAGCGAGCGTGCGTTTGAACAGAGAACAACTCCAACGGGTTACCAAGATCGGTTTACCGACGGTACTGGCAGTCATCATAACATATTTCCTCTTAAAAGAGATTGATCTCCGACAGATACCGCAAACTCTGGGTCGATTATCCATAAAGGCACTCCTTATCGGGTTGAGCTGCTACTGCGTATTGGTGCTGGCGAAAGCGTTGCGTTTTCGGGCACTCCTTAACCTTGATAGCAGTGCGTATCGGATCTTTCCAATTTTAGCGTTGCACACCTTTTGGGGTAACATCCTACCGATGCGGACAGGGGATGTCTCTTACGTCTACTTAATGCAACGCCGTCAAAAAGTTGACGCGACACAAGGGATCGCTTCGCTTCTCGTCGCGAGTCTGATAGACCTGATCCTGCTGATAGGCTTGGTCATCGCGACGGGATGGTTCTTACGCGATGCATTACGCGATACCTACTCAGGGACTTTTCTCTATTTCATGCCACTTCTGATTGGCAGCGGTTTAATCGCAATTGTTGTCTTTGTCTCTGTTGCCCCGAACGTCTGTATGCAGTTTGCCGATCTATGTGCGGTGCTGCTACTACGTCTTGAGAAGCGACCTGTGTCGTGGGTCGTTAACAAGGGGTTGCGTGTGTTAGAGGAACTTACAGCGTTCCGATCGAACCGTCGGTTTCTCGAAGTCTGGTTATATTCTGTGTTGTGTCTGGTCATTCGTTTCGGATTTCAGTGCTACCTCGTGATTGAAATGGGAGTTGATGTGCCGATAATGCAGGTGTTATTCGCGCTCGCCTTTACGAACGTCTTCAACCTGTTACCTGTTCAAACGGTCGGGAATTTTGGGACAACAGAGTTCCCGTTCGTCTGGTTGCTAACACATTTCGGGACATCGGTAGAGGTCGCAACTGTCACGGGTTTCAGCCTACACATTTTGATTCTAATTTACTGTCTACCTTTAGGCATGTATGGGTTCTTGAATAGACCAAAGGAGCAATAGATATGCAAATTATTGATCCGCATGTTCATGTATGGAAAAACGATCCGCAGTTTCCGTGGGCACCAGAGACGCGAAATCCTCCCGCCGCAGATGCTACCGCAGAGATGCTTTTGGAGTTAATGGCGGAGAACGGTGTCGAAAAAACCGTCCTTGTTCAGGTCATCCACTATCGGTGGGATAACAGTTACGCCGCAGATGCTATGAAAAGGTATCCCGATAAATTTATGGGTGTCTGTCGGATTAATCCGGAAGCTCCTGACGCACCCGATCATCTCAGCCGCTGGACTGAAGATCACGGGTTTCACGGTGTACGACTGAGTCCGTCTGTTGGGGAATCAGGGGATTGGTTTGCCAGAGCGTTGATGCCGCCTATTTTTGAACGTGCCGAATCACTCGGTGTCCCGATGCTGCTTCTCACGGGTGCCGAAAGATTGGTGGACCTCGTACCACTCCTTGAACAGTATCCTGAGCTTGATGTCGTCATCGATCACATGGCGGGTTGTTCACCTGAGGCACCGGACAAACTCCAACTGCTTCTCAATCTTGCCCGATTCCCGCGCGTTTATGTCAAGATAAGCCATACGTGGTCTATCTCAAAAACCGGATACCCGTGGGCAGACACGTTTGAGCAGGTCAAGAAAGTGTACCATACTTTCGGCGGTTCGCGGATTATGTGGGGCACCGATTGGCCCGTGTGTCTCAGTCGCGCCAGTTATGCGGAAACGTTATCAGTCGTGCGGGATGAGATGGATTTCTTCACACCGGAGGATAGAGAATGGGTCTTAGGCAAAACTGCACAACGGCTCTGGAAATTCTAAGAATGACATTCCGATAATTTATCTAAAACTAAATAACCCTGAAACTGAAAACTATTTCATTTGACAAAATTGTGTAACTGTGTTACCATAATAAGACTTACGCATTTTTTTTATGAAATCCTACATAATATGCATTGCAGGCGGGGTTACAAACCCTGAAGAAACACCCCGGCAAAAACCCTGCAAGAGGGTTTGCGTAAGTCCTGCATAATATGAAAGCCCCTTGCGTGGCGCAGCATAAGTACCGATTATCTTCTGCTGTTAAGGTTCCGACCTTCGCTATCAACAAGGAGGAACACGATGCCGTTTTGTCCACAATGCAACGCTACGTATAAAGAAGCTATCTCGCTATGTCCGGAGTGTCAAGTTGATCTCGTGCCACAAGCGGCACAGACAGAGATTTCGGAATACGGGGACTGGTACGCCATCGAATCTGTCCCGAACGAGTTAGTTGCCAATATCGTCCGAAGTATTTTAGAGGATGACAATATCCCTGTCTATGTGCGTTGTCATGATGTCCCTAATTACGGCGGCGTAAAAGGGAACGCTACACAATCCGAATGGGGCGATATACTTGTACCAACGAATTTAGTTCCACAAGCGCGGGCATGTCTCAAAGCCTATTTCGATTCACTAAAGGAAGAGTGACACATAAACACAAGCAGGACGCTATGGAAGCCAAGCAACTCTATCTGATTAAAGAAGCCAGGTCTCACGTTCGCATGAATGGAAAGATTTATGTACGGGCACACCGTAGGTGTAACGGCAGCCATGTCAAAGAACATTGGCGAAGACCACCGACAAAACGGTTTAGCACGCCGCGACGGCTTGACCCCATTTCGGAACAACTCAGTCTCTTTGAAAATGACGACACCTCAAATTGACCTAAATCTAAATTGATACGTGAGAACACCTTATCCTCCAGCGAGATCTTCTCAGAGAAATAATATGACCAGTCTTTTCCGAGGCTTGCGAGTTCAGCGGATCAAGCGTTGTTGCTTGCGAGCATGTTTTATTTTTTTACTTTTCTTGATTGCAAGTCCTACCCTTTTTAGCGATGTTTACCGTATTAAGAAAGGGGATACCCTCCTCATTGCTGTCGTCGGTCAACCGGAGTATACACATTCTGTCGAAGTCCGTGAAGATGGAAGAATCAACTACTTCGGCGGTGAATTTGATGTCTCTGGCAAAACGGTAACAACTGCCAACCGCTTGATTCACAACTTTCTCATAGACGATAACCAAGTCAGTAACCCTGTCGTTATGGTGTCGCTTGTGTCGCAAAAGAATGGCGTTTTCGTTGGGGGTGCGGTGAAAACACCCGGACGTTATGTCATATCACCGGAGATCGACATCGGTCTCTATCGTGCGATCGCGCTCGCTGGTGGTATGGGTGAGAATGCTGACCGACAAGGTGTCCAATTAATCCGTACGGATACCACCCAAGAAGTTGAAACCTACGACCTTTCAACGACCAGCCTTTACAAGGACATTCGTGTCAATATCAACGATCTGATTTTCGTCATGCCACTGAGTGCCGTTGAGGTGCAAGGACAGGTGCAGACCCCCGGAAAGCTCTTTGTGCGTGGTTCGATTGGGATCGCGCATGCGCTTGCCCGCGCAGGCGGTCCCACACAAGAAGCCGATCTAACGGTTGTTGTGAAGGTCGAAAGGAACGGCAAACGTTCCGAATTCAATCTCTCCGAACGGTTTTGGAAATCACAGTCGAACGGTGAACCGCCGCCGACGCTATCAGACGGCGATATTCTGTTTGTACCGAACATCTTTAAAACAGAGCCTATCTACGTGACCGGTTATGTCCGAAATCCAGGTCCGCAACGCGTTCGCGGACCGTTAAATCTCTTACAAGCCGTCGCGCTCGGTGGTGGGTTCGATGTCTCAGCGAACCGAGAAAAGGTCTTCATCCATCGTCAGGATGGGACAACGGTAGAAGTCCCGTTCACACTCAATCCAACTGAAGGGACAGGGCAACACGTTTTACTTTACCCGGGAGATATTTTAGAGGTAAATAAAAAATTTAAGGTGGATTGGGGACTTGTCAGTACGCTTTCTTATATCCTTATCGGCGGTGTGAGCCTTATACTCCAAATAACGAGATGAACAGGAGAGTTTGAATATGGGAACCGAATTAGATTTGAACGAACAACAACCGGAGGCAGACGTTGAGGCACCGGAACCAGAAGCAGAAAAACCGGAGCAACCTAAAAAAGAGAGCGGTCATTGGGATGCCAATGAGATGTTAATCCAACATTTCGCACAACCTGTTCGCTTCATCACTTATACCGGTATAAAGGACCTGTCTGTGGTCAGAACGAAACCGTATACGATATGGGGTAAGTATGCCGATGGTGAACTGCTTAAGATGGCGAAACTACAGGTTTTATTTGCTTTTCCGAAAGAGAAGATGCCTGACCTAAAACCGTATATAAAAATTAGGGCACCGTTGAAATCCGAGAACCTTCAACCGATTGAAGCCATAGCAGAGCGGTACCATGTTGATGACGAACTTCTTGAGCAGGCGAGGGATAGCAAATCCGACGTGAACATCGTCACGCGCGCCGGATATGTCTTGAACGGTTGGATCCAGCAATTTGACAAATATGTGCTTTACATGCGAATCGGCGAGAAGATGGTGATCGTGTATCGACACGGCTTGTTTGATTTCACAGTTGACGAGCGATAAGATTAACCATACTGAGGTTTGGACAATTTTTAACCCTTTCCCTTTGTGTGGTGGATAGAATAAACACTTTAGACGATCCTTTTATGTAACAATCTGTTGATACAGATATCGCCCCACTGGGGCTAAAAGAGGGTGTGGAGCCGCGTTTCTATAGATATTCCGCCCCGCTGGGGCTGCCGTTATTGACAGATGAGACTCTGTTTTTGTAATTTAGAATTCAGCGAAAACTGAAAGAAAACATGTTAGAATAGATAAGCGCAGCGGCATCGTCAACGACTCGAACCGAGCGGACGATCCGAAATATATCGTCAAACTCATCGGAAAGGTTATTACAGTTAGCCTCGAAACAGTAAAGATCGTTGAGGAACTACCGGACTTATAACATAAACGAAAGGAATGCAGATGAAAACAGCAGTTAGTATCGTTGATGATGCATTTTACATTAACGGCGAAATCACTTACCCGGGACGTTCCTATCAAGGGAACAGGGTTGAAGGGTTGCTCATCAACACCCGTATGGTGCAAGGCATCTTTGATGATCGGAACCCAGAAACAATTTATATGTGGGAATATCCGGATACAGGTGTGTGGGATCCCGAACGGAATACGCGCGAATTTTTATCGGCGATGCCAACGTGGCGTGCGCATGGCGTATTGGCGTTCACAATCAATCTCCAAGGTGGGAGCCCCGAAGGCTACTCGAAAGGGCAACCGTGGCACAACTCCGGTATAGAAGCTGATGGCAGTCTGAATGCGGACTACCTCTCGCGACTCGAACGGATTATCGACTTTGCGGATGCGCTCGGTATGGTCGTTATCCTCGGTTATTTCTATTTTGGACAGGATCAGCGGGTTAAAGACGAAAACGCTGTTAAAAATGCCGTTGACAATGCAACAGGTTGGCTCTTCGACAAAGGATATACCAATGTTATCGTTGAGGTGAACAACGAATGCAATGTCAGAGTATATACCCATGAAATCCTAAAACCCCCACGGGTACACGAATTAATTGAGAGGGTAAAAGGGACGACCCGCAACGGTAATAGATTCCTTGTTGGAACGAGTTACGGAGGTGGTGCGGTGCCGCTTGAGAATGTCGTCCGTTCTTCTGATTTCCTGCTCGTTCACGGTAACGGTGTCAAGGACCCGAATCGCATTATCGAGATGGTGCAACAGACGCGCGAGGTACCCGGGTACCGTCCGATGCCGATTCTTTTTAACGAGGACGACCACTTTGATTTCGATAAGCCGTTGAATAACTTTGTCGCTGCTGTCAGCCAATACGCTTCTTGGGGATACTTTGATCCGGGTGAAAACGATTACCACCACGGCTACCAATCCGTCCCTGTGCAATGGCAGCTCAACACACCTCGCAAACGTGCCTTTTTTCAGAAAGTCCGAGACATCACTGGTGTCTCTTCGAGATAGCAAAGGAAAAATTAAAAATATGCCACAAATTGATCCAATATACTTTACGCTTGCCGTTGTCGGTATCATCATTCTCACAACGAGTGTCAGGATTCTCAAGGAATACGAGCGCGCCGTTATCTTCCGGCTCGGTCGATTCGTCGGAACCCGCGGTCCAGGTCTCGTCTTTATGATACCTTTCTGGATTGAGCGGATGCAACGTGTAAGTCTCCGTGTTGTCGTCAACGACGTTACACCACAGGATGTGATTACGAAGGATAACGTCTCTGTCAGCGTTAACGCCGTGCTTACGTTCAGGGTAACCGAACCCGATAGAGCCGTCATTGAGGTAGAAGACTTCGGTTTTGCGATTGGTCAGATTGCGCAGACAACGCTCCGCAGTGTGCTCGGACGTGCGGAACTTGATGACCTACTCTCGGAACGTGAGAAGCTTAATCAGGATTTAGAAGATATTATCAAAAAGCATTGTGAGCCGTGGGGTGTCGAGGTGATGGCAATGGAGATTAAGCACGTCGATCTACCCGTTGAAATGCAGCGCGCGATGGCGAAGCAGGCAGAGGCGGAACGTGAACGTCGCGCCAAAGTCACACACGCAGAGGGTGAATTTGAGTCTGCCCAGGTGCTAACTGATGCCGCGGAAATTCTCAGTAAAACACCGACATCGGTACAACTCCGGTTCCTTCAGGCATTGGTAGAGGTGAGTGCCGAGAAAAACTCGACCGTTATTTTCCCTATCCCGATAGATCTACTCAAACCGTTTCTTGATAAAAACACGGAGTAGGACTGGTTCTTGTGAAGAAAAAAGATTGACTTCTCAAATAGAATAGGATATGATAGGGCAAATTGTAAATGCAAAGGAGCCACAATTGAGCAGACCAAATATCCTATTCATCATGTCCGATGACCACGCTTCACACGCGATCAGCAGCTACGGGAGTCGGATTAATCAGACACCCCACCTTGATCGTATCGCAGATGGCGGTATGGTTCTCCAAAACTGTTTCTGTGTCAACTCAATCTGTACACCGAGCCGTGCGAACATTCTGACAGGTCAACATAGCCACCTTAATGGTGTCAAGACGATAGGCGATCATTTTGATGGTAAAAGACCGAACGTCGCGAAGATGCTACAGGCGGACGGTTATCAAACTGCTATGGTCGGGAAATGGCACCTCGGACACGGTGGCGATGCCGATCCTACAGGTTTTGACTATTGGAACGTGCTGCCCGGACAGGGACTCTATCACGATCCGGTGATGATTGAGCCGCACGGGAGAACGACGCATAAAGGCTACGCCACTGACATCATTACCGATTTTTCGTTGGAATGGCTGCAGAACCGGGACAGGGAGCGTCCCTTCTTCATGATGTGCCACCACAAGGCACCACACCGTCCATGGGATTCCGATGATAAGCACGCCGACATGTTCGAGGACGGCGACGTTCCGATGCCGGACAACTTCTTTGACGACTACGCGAACCGTTCAAACGCCGCGAAGGAAGCAAAGATGCGCGTCTTTGACCACATGACCGAAAGAGACCTCAAGATTGATAAACTCGGTCCACCACCGGAGGGGTTATCTGATAAGGAGAGGGCAAACTGGAACTATCAGCGGTATATCAAAGAATATCTCCGCTGCGTTGCTTCAATTGATGATAACGTTGGACGGATGCTCGACTACCTCGACGAAGATGGTATCGCAGACGATACGATTGTCATCTACACCTCTGACCAAGGGTTCTTTTTAGGGGACCACGGTTGGTACGACAAACGGTTCATGTACGAAGAATCGTTACGGATGCCGTTCCTTGTCCGTTATCCACGTGAGATTCAACCCGGTAGCTCGTCCGACGCAATGGCACTCAATATCGACTTCGCAGAGACTTGGCTCGACTACGCAGGCGTGTCTATTCCTGAGGACATGCAGGGTGAGAGTCTACGTCCAATCCTCAACGGTGAGACACCTGACGACTGGCGCGCGTCTATGTACTACCGTTATTGGATGCACCTTTCACACCACTATGTCGCTGCACACTACGGAATACGGACGCATCGGTATAAACTGATCTATTACTACGGCGAGGCACTCGGTACAACGGGATCTATTGATGAATCGAAAGAACCGGAATGGGAACTTTTTGATCTGGAGAAAGATCCTAACGAGATGTGCAGCGTCTACGACGATCCGGCTTACGCTGATGTCGTTACCGAATTGACAGAAGAGTTATACCGACTCAAAGCAGAAGCCAAAGACGAAGAAGAATAGTTATTGGCGGTCGGCTGTCACTTGGGGACGTTCTACCTTCTACAGAGACCTCTTAACTAACGGCTGACAACTACAAAATACGGAGGCAGAAAATGGCACATCAGAGTCCACTCCGCAATATTGAACCCGGTATGAAAGTTACGGCGCAGATGTCGCCGGAACCGAGTGAGGCAGACTTACAGTTCGCGAAACAGATGGATGTTGATTATGTCGTCCTCTGGACGAATGGTGAGAATGCGAACTACGACTATTTCATGAGCCGCCGCGAGATTTTTGAGAATGCGGGACTCAAAATCTACGGGTTTGGCAACAGCGATGTCCACAATCAGGACGCGATTGTGCTGAACTTGGAGAACCGCGACGCAAAGGTTGAGCAGTATAAGCGGTATATTCGTGATCTTGGCAGAGCGGGGATTCCGTATACAACGTATGCACACATGGGTAACGGTATCTGGAGTACCGAACGCGAAACGACGCGTGGCGGCGCGAGCGCGAGGGGTTTCAACCTTGAAACTGCCGAAGAAGGACACTGGGGTGGCAACAAATATAAAATGCCACTCTCACACGGTCGCGAATACGCCGAAGAAGAACTCTGGGACAATTACACTTACTTTATCAAGCAGGCGGCACCTGTCGCTGAGGAGGCAGGTGTAATGATCGGTATCCACCCCGACGATCCACCGGCACTGAATCTCGCCGGAATTCCGAGGTGTATTTTCAGCAGTTTTGAAGGCTACAAACGCGCCCTTGAGATTGCCGATAGCCCGAATGTGGGGATGTGTTTCTGTGTCGGTTGCTGGTTGGAAGGCGGCGACCTGATGGGTAAAGATGTTATCGAGTCCATCCGATATTTCGGTGAACGCGACAAGATTTTCAAGGTGCATTTCCGCAATGTCGATCAACCGCTCCCGCATTTCGTCGAGACCTTCGTCGATAACGGCTACCAAGATATGTACCACGTAGCGAAAGCACTCCGCGAAGTGGATTTCAACGGCGTGCTAATTCCGGATCATATTCCGAGTATGGCGGGTGAGCATCGCGTGGGTACGGCTTATACGATCGCCTACATGAACGCTCTTGTGAAACGCGCCAATGAGGAGGTCGCTGCGTGAGAACATTCGCGCGCGTTTTCTTGCTGTTCCTGCTCCTTTTATCAATTGGGGTCTTAGGTGTTTATGCTGCCGATTGGAACGACTTCCTCGGTCCAGAACGGAACGGTAAATCGTTGGAAAAGATAGACATCCATCCGTGGGATAAAACGGGGCCGCCGGTCGTCTGGCACAAGCAGGTTGGGACGAGTTACGGCGCGCCTACCGTTGCTAACGGACGGGTGTTTATCTTTGCTCGGCACGGGAGTAAGGCGCGGCTCACCTGCATGGAAAGCGCGACTGGTGATGAACTCTGGCAGTTTGAATACCCGACAGACTATGAAGATATGTACGGTTATAACAACGGGCCACGGTGCTGTCCTGTTGTTGACGACGATCGTGTTTATATTTTTGGTGCCGAGGGGATGCTACACTGCGTCCGGGTTTCAGATGGTGAAGAATTGTGGAAGGTTGACACCACAACACAGTTCCACGTCGTACAAAATTTCTTTGGTATCGCTTCAACGCCTGCAATTGAAGGTGAGTTGCTCATCGTCCAGATAGGCGGTTCGCCACCGGGTAGTCCTCAGGATATTTGGGCAGCAAACGGTAGACCCGATCCAAACGGGAGCGGTATCGTCGCCTTTAACAAACATACCGGTGAGGTTGTTTATCAAATTGCTGATGAGCTCGCGAGTTATGCGAGTCCTATTTTTGCAACTATTGACAATAGGCGATGGGGGTTCGCGTTTCTCCGTGGCGGACTTGTCGGGTTTGAACCCGCATCGGGTGAGATAGATTTCCACTACCCGTGGCGGCACCGTAAGATTGAATCCGTCAACGCATCGAGTCCGGTTGTCGCTGGCGACCATATCTTTATCAGCGAGTCTTATGGAATGGGGAGTTCGGTCCTCAAGGTCCACCCGGGCGGCTACGAGGTGGTATGGAAAGATAGTGCCTCGCGCAGGAACAAGTCGATGGAATTGCACTGGAACACCGCGATCCATCATGACGGTTATCTCTATGCCTGCAGCGGGCAACACCCGAACGGTGCCGAACTCCGCTGCGTGGAACTCAAAACCGGTAAAGTTGCCTGGTCGCAACGCGTTGACGAACGCGCCTCGCTGCTCTGGGTGAACGACTATTTTATTTATCTCGGTGAATACGGACGTTTGATGCTCCTTAAATGCACGCCTGAGAAATTAGAGGTAATTTCACAAGTCTCCTCACTGAGAGACGAAAATAGTAGGTTGTTAGTGAAATATCCGGCTTGGGCAGCACCCGTATTGGCAGACGGTTATCTCTACATCCGCGGCAAAGATCGGCTCGTCTGCTTTGATTTGCGTTCAAGAACTGAATGACTACGGTTTCCACAACGTTGCTTCAATGAAGCGTTCACCGTCCGGTTCTTCATCAAAATAGTAGGCGGTTACTACGGTACCATCAGGACGTTGTACAGTGCGCGGGTAGCCGATGTCGTGGTCGCCGCCGTTATCGCGTAGGACAATCTCCTCACCCCAAGTCTTGCCGGCATCGCTGCTCAACTTCGCGCAGATCCGATGCGGTGTATCCCGATATCCGTAGATCAGACACAATCTACCGTCGTGCAGGAGGGTTAGCGTCGGTGGATTCCCGCCGCGTCCGGTATTCTCCACGGGTCTGTTCACGTAATCCCATGTCTGTCCGTTATTGTCCGAACCGTAGAGGTCAATCCAGTTTTGTCGTTCTTCCCAGTCTGAACCTGAAGCGTTCCCGCGTCCTCGGCACCGGACAGCGACTAAAATATGCGACTCGGATAGCCGAACACTTGCAGGCATAATCGCGAACCCTTCAGGTTCCGGTCCGATTTGAGACAGCAGCGAGAACGATTCGCCACCATCGGTTGTCTTCGCGCAGAATATTAAACCTTCTTCACCGTCTGATTTTGATGCAGTCAGGAACACCAAGCATTCGTCTGAACCTGAGAGTAAGTAGTCGGTTCGTGCTGCGATGCCGGTGTATCCGAACATCGGGAGTTTAAAGGGGCCGTTCCAACTTTTGCACCGATCTGTGGAGGTATAAAACCACGAATAGGCACCGGCTCTCAGTCCGGATCTACTGCACATCATTGCGAAATCGGGATGCGCGAAATCGACACGGTTCGGTATCTCGAATGAAGCCTCTGCTTCGAGTCTATGCCGTTCTTCGACGTGTTCATCCGCGGAAAGTGTGCCTCTCGCCGGGAGACGACACGGTGTTTCGGAGACCTGCCATGTCTCACCGCCATCTAAGCTGCGTCCTTGCATCCCTATAAAGGGTTTATCTCGGTCGCGACGGTGGAACCCCGCATCCGATTTGTGGTATCCGACGGTGAACCCGACGATGATCTCATTGTCATAAGCCCAAATGCCGTAATTTGCTGGCCAGCCAGCGTATCTGCCTGGCTCACGATAGATAGTAACTTGTCGCATATTTGTTTCGATGCCTCATTTCTATTTAGATGATTTTTGCACAGTATACCATCAATCAGCCTTTTCGACGATGAAAAACTTGACAATTTTCGGGAGTGGCGTTAACATTTATAGTAAGGTTTGTAATTAATGGTACATCAATAAAAAGCGGGGTTACAAACCCCGCCTGCAACGAAGGCATTTAAAGAAAGCGGGGTTACAAACCCCGCCTGCAACGGAGAGATTTAAAGAGAACGGGGCTATAAATCGTGAAGAAACACCCCAGCAAAAACCCTGCAATGGGGACCTCGCCTGCAACGGAGACATTTCACGAAATTTTTGGATAACCGAATGCGAAATTTATTAACAACCGTCATCATTTTCTGGCTCTGTGTGTCGTTCTTCAGTGTTGTCGCTGAAAAAGTTGACGATCATAACAAATATGTCCAGCATGTAGAACAGGGGTTTGCTTTCATGTTCCAAGGTCATAACCAGAAGGCTATCTCCGAGTTTGAAGCCGCGCTGGTGCTTGAACCTGATCACGCTGAAGTGCTCCACTACCTCGGCATGGCTCAGGCACAAGAACAATTCTGGAACCGAGCTGTTGAAAGTTACCAACGTTCTTTAGCGTTAATGCCGGACAACATTGAGGCACTGTATTCACTCGGTGTTGTGTATTTCAAACTTGATAAATGGGGGGATGCGGTGCCGGTATTACAACGGGTTGTCGAACTTTCACCGCAACACGCGCGCGGCTACGAGGTCCTTGGTAAGTCGCTTGTAAAACTCCGTCAGTATGCAGAGGCAGTCCCTATTTTGACAAAGGCACTTGAATTGAAGCCACAGGCGGCAGGGACATATAATGAACTCGGTACGGCACGTCTTAATTTAAAGGAATACACAGCCGCGATTGAGAACTTCAAACAGGCACTGACATACGGACCGGCGCGCTACGCGGAACCGCACTACGGACTCGGGATGGCTTATCTCCGTTTGGGTGACCGTGAGAAAAGCAGAGCCGAGATGCAAATTTATCAGCAGCTGCAAAAGGAATTCGCCGAATATGAACGTCTCACGCGTCTCACACGCGCGGAACCGAACAATCTCGAAGCGTGGACAGGTTTAGCCACAGCGTTGATGAACCAAAAGAACTATGGTCAAGCGGTCCAAGCGTTTCAGCGGTGTATTGAACTTGCACCGAACGATGCCACTTTTCATCACGGTCTCAGTCGAGCGTTTATGAATTTAAACTATCCTAAACACGCTGCGCAAGCTGCCCGAAGAGCCATCCAATTGCGTCCGAATGAAGCGATCCTCTATAACACCCTCGGCAGTACGTACGCGATGCAAGGGGACCAGAAAAACGCGCTCGTAGCGTTCCAAAAAGCGGTTGAACTCGACACTGATCAACCGTACTATCACCTTAATCTTTCAAAGTTATATCAGAGTCTCGGTAACCAGAAACTCGCGCAGGAGCATTACCGCGCTTATGAACACTTTTTGTCGGTCCAGAAATCGAAACAGAAATAGTCCTTTCAATGTCGGCACTACATCAGAGCGGGGTTACAAACCCCGCCAACGTTGGTGTTTTGGAATCGGCACTACATCAGAGCGGGGTTACAAACCCCGCCAACGTTGGTGCTTTGGAATCGGCACTACATCAGAGCGGGGTTACAAACCCCGTCAACGTTGGTGTTTTGGAAAGAGTCCTCTCTGTATTATGGTGCGGTTCCTCTCTGTTTTGCTTTTGAGTCTTGTGATTTGTGCCGCTATGTATGCTGAAACGACAGCAGATATGATCCTAATCGCTGCTGGCACGTTTACAATGGGGAGCGACAAGCGTGCTGCCGATGAGAAACCGATGCATAAGGTCTATCTCGACGCTTACTATATCGGCAAATATGAGGTCACAAACGCCGAGTACTATGAATTTTGGAAGCAGCAATCCGATTCTGAACGGACACCTGAAAACTTCTCACATCTTCCCCAGATTGGTGATTGGCCCGCACGTGCCGAGCAGTTTCCGAACCATCCGGTTGTCGGTGTTTCGTGGCATGATGCGAACGCGTATGCGGCATGGAAAGGGATGCGTCTTCCGACGGAAGCGGAATGGGAAAAAGCGGCGCGCGGCTATACAAATAGAGTATGGCCCTGGGGCAACGCGGTTGAACCTTATGCGAATACCGATGCCGACGATGACGGCTATCAGAATCGCCTCGCACCGGTTGGCAGCTTTCCGCAAGGTAAGAGCTACTACGGCGTGATGGATATGGCGGGGAACGTTTGGGAGTGGACGGCGGATTGGTATAGCGATGTCTATTATTGGTATAGTTCACAAGCGGCGGCGAAACGTCCGAAGAAGAATCCGACGGGACCAGATGTCGGGAGTTGGCGTGTCCTCCGTGGCGGCTCTTGGATTGATAAAATCGCTCGCTGCAGCACAACGTTCCGGTTCTACCTCTATCCAAACTTGAAGACCTCGTTTGTCGGTTTTCGACTTGCAAAAACCGCCGAAAAAACAGAAAAATAATCCTACACGATGCCTCCTAAGTCTTTCCTACAGTGCTATCTGCTTTTTTCTCTTATACTTGTCGGTAATAGTGCCGCACAATCACCTATCTTCGTGGATGTTACCGAAGAGGCGGGAATCCATTTCAAACACAGCAACGGTAAAACGGATCATAAGCACATCATTGAGACGATGGGGTCTGGCGTTGTTTTTTTCGATTACGACAGTGATGGCGATGCAGACCTTTATTTTCTGAACAGCGGAGACATTCCACAAAAGGGTCGAAACAACGAACAGGTACAACACGGAAATGTCCTCTACCGTAATGATGGCGATGGAGGGTTCGTGGATGTGACGGCGGTTTCAGGCATAGGAGATACGGGATATGGGATGGCAGCCACGGCAGGAGATATCGACAACGATGGCGATGCGGATCTCTATGTCGCAAATTTCGGGAGCGATGTGCTTTACCTTAACAACGGCGACGGCACTTTTACCGATATTACTGAGGCTGCTGGCATTGATAATGACCTTTGGGGGATAGCAGCCGTCTATCTCGATTTCGATGTGGATGGTGATCTGGACATCTTTGTCGTCAACTATCTGGTGTATGAACTGTCGATGCCTGTCACCACATTTAAAGGTATTGTGGGTTACGGACACCCGCGCAGTTACGAAGGAACACCGGATGTGCTTTACCGTAACAATAGCAATGGCACGTTTACCAATATCGCTGAGGCTGCAGGGGTCATAAATCCAACTGAGGGGAGAGGCATGGCAGCTGTTGCCTGCGACTACGATAATGACGGGTTTCCTGATATTTACGTCACCAACGATACGAACCGCAATTTCTTATATCGCAACAACGGCGATGGCACATTTACCGACGAGAGCCTGTTCATCGGTGTCGGTTATGATGAAGGCGGGATCGCGGAAGGGTCTATGGGGGTAGATTGCGGTGATTATAACGGTGACGGTTGGTTCGATCTGATCGTTGCGAATTCTGAGAAGGCGACCCTCTATAAGAATGAGGAAGGACTGCTTTTTGTTGATGCTACAGTGGAGAGCGGATTGCGACAACCGACTTTACCGTTTGTCGGTTTTAGTCCGATCTTTTTGGATTACGATAACGATGGTGATCTCGATCTGTTCTGTGCAAATGGACATCCCCAAGATGTCATCGAAGTCTTGATGGACCATGAGACCTACGCGCAACGCGACCAGATGTTTGAAAATCGTGGCGATGGCACCTACATAGATGTATCAGGAACCGCAGGCGATTATTTCACAACAGCACTCGTCGGTAGAGCCGCCGCGACTGCGGACTACGACAATGACGGCGATACCGATATTGTCGTCATGAATTCCAATCAGCGTGCTGTTTTGCTTCGGAATGATGGCGGGAATACTCAGAACTGGATCGGTATAAAACTCGTCGGCAGTCGAAGTAACCGGGATGGGATTGGCGCGAAAGTTACGGTTGTAGCAGGTGAGACGACGCAGATGAAAGCCGTAAAGAGCGGTTCAAGTTATGCGTCAGGTAGCGATACACGACTGCTGTTCGGTTTAGGCGAGAACACACATATTGATCAAATTACGATTGTGTGGCACGGCGGAGCGACCCAAGCGATGAAAGGTGTGGCTATCAATCAGCATTTGACGATTGTAGAATCAGAAAAATAAGGAGTTTCAAACAGCGTTAGACAACAAAAACCCGTATCCGGTTTCGGACACGGGTTTTTTGTTGCGTAGATTAAAAACTATTGTCGCTTGAGGTCTGCCCACTGTGTTGCGAGTTTACCTTTCGGTTCGACCGGTGTCAGGACATCTAAGAAGAGATTATCCTCCGTTGGTGCGATGAGAAGGTCGGTGTCCGTTGGTTCAAAGCGGAGGTTGACATAATCTCCACCACCGGATTCACCACATTTGTAGTGGAGGTAATTTTCACCCTTCTGGAGTTCAATTTCCGTGGGTGTTGTGACGGATTGTACGCCGCCTGTCCATGCGGAGTTATCGTACACCATATCACCGTTGAGCCATATCTGTGCGTGATCATCGTGTGCTGGATGCATGGTGGTTGTCCGGTCATCTGGTGAGATGATAGCGATGATACCGTGCCAAGTAACATTATTTGCGTCCGCAAACCCGTGGCTTGAGGAGATATTGTTCTGGTCTTCGATATCAAGTGTAATAACGGACCAACCGAGCAAAGCGCCATTCGACGCGGCTTTGACGACGAAATTCGCTGTCTGTCCTGCGCCCTCGCGTGTCGAAACGGAAGCGTTTGTGATTGCGCCATTGGTGCCCTCAGAGAGGTAGTCGATCTCTGCGGAGGTACCGAACCCACCGGTCTCTGTTACGAGGTCAAGTCCCCACCATTTTTCAACCCAGTTATCACCTGCCGGTTGCCAATTTTGGGCAAGTGCCACTGGCGAGATCATGACGACAAAGGCAAGTGTGATAAAGATTGCGAATTTTTTCATAGCTATGAAGTCTCCTTGTTCAATATACTTTTCATTTCAGTCATAGACACAAGGCTTCAGGCTTTGAGCAAGAAGCGCGCTTCTCAAAACCGCGTCACCTTGAAGAATTTATTTTCGGTGATAGCAGTACTGCGATGCAAATCACGTATTTAGATGCTGACATTTCACCGGTAAACCGATGTCGGTTTCTGCCAGCAGTGCGATTCTGTAGTCCTTCGCGGTGTTGTATACGGCACCGCGAGGCGATATGAGAATACACTTTTGTAAATTATAACACTTTTTAGGTATAAATTTCAAGAAAAAAGTGTAGTGTCCACGGAATTTGTAAAAATGTATCAGAAAGATGCAAATTTGTCAAGTTTAATTTGAACAATGCCGTTTTTCGTGATACAATAAATTGAACTTACCTGGAATAACCATCTCGAATCTAAAATGGAGAATGACTGTGAACCGTTCTTATAGACGACACCGCTCAATGCGCGCCCTCCTTTTCTCAGGCGTTGTTCATTTCTGCCTTATCATCGCTTTTACGTTTTCGTTCTATATCCAAAGACCAGCAGGTATCAAAGACGTAATTGCAGTGGATTTGATAACCCCGAAGGAGACCCCGCAACGTCCTCGTAGACTCAAACCGCCGCCCCCTAAACAGTTACGGGTGCCACAACAGACTGACCCGTCTACCGAATCCAACCAACGCTATTTAGACTTGGATGCCTCGGCGAATTTAATCAATGAAACCGTGCGGCAATCGGCGGTAGAACTTTTAAACAATGCAACGAAATCTGTGTCGGATACGGAGACCGCACTTCCAGATGTGATGACAGAAGCGCGCCCATTCAATAGCCGTACTGCGCCGATCCATGAATCGGTGGCGAGTCCATTTCAAACCACAGCAGGCGAAGGTGTCGAAAGTGTTCGTCAACGCGTGAAAGGTGACGGCAGGACCGGCTTTCACAAACTCGAATCGACAGGTGCTGCTGAAATCGGGTCTATCGGTGATGGTGACGGCGATGGTGATGGCGAAGGGACCGGCGAAGGAGATAACAGTAACCCGTTTGCAGATGCACTGGAAAATATCGCCGACCATATCGTCGCAACACGCGAAGTGGACAAGGTGAATGTTGTCTTTGTCGTGGATACGAGCGCAAGCATGCGCGATAATATTCAACAGGTCGCAGCGAACCTCTATAGCCTCACCGACACGTTTGACCTCGTCAATCTGGAGTATCACCTCGGTATGTCCGAATTCAGTGTACGACACGAAGGACAGAACCTCGAAATTCGCACCTTGTTACCGGATGTCGGTATGTTGCGGAGACGGATGCAGCAAGTCACACTTAGTGGTAATGAACACGCACTTGACGCGTTATTAGATACACTGCATCGGATCGATTTTCACGCCGATGCGGATAAGTTTATCATCCTCGTAACCGACGAACCCGCAACGAGTGCTTTTCGCCAAGAAGATTCTAATACACAGATGCGCGAGAAGGTCATTAAGGAGTACCAACTTCAGGAAATCCGTGTTAACGTTCTCGGTTTCCCGGAACAATTTCAACATACGTTAGCGGAGACGACTGGTGGATTGTGGCAGCAGATTCCGGGGGACTTCGGTGGCGCAACCTCGCTTCCGAGCACGCGCGCCGGAAATAGTGCATTTATCAAAGTCTTTCGGGACATCGTTACTGACATCCGTCGCAGCGGCGGTCAATTGCTATTCAGCATGGAATCTCAATTCGAGGTTGAACTCGAAGACGGTGATATACCGGCAAAGAAATTGGAGCGTGAATTTGAGCGAAACGGTATCTCTCTGTCCATGGGTGGAAGCTTGTTTAATAATGCTAAGGTTTGGGAAAAAAAGGAAGGCGATCTGTGGGTGATTACCGACTACGCCAACCGTCAGACCTACACAATCCGTAAGGCAGGGAACAGACTGAACGTTTATGCAGGTATCTATCCTGAAAGTTGGAATCTCTCTGAGAATCTCACTGCTTTGACGCAACAACGCGGGAACAGATGGCTTATCAATGACCGTAGAGGCAATCGTATGTACACTGTCCGTAATGAAAAAGATCGCTTGAATGTCTATGCGGGTGGAACGCCGGGTGCATCACCTGAAAAGGGATTTGGAACTGTCGTAGACATCGTTGTGATGCTCGATTATAGCCGAAGCATGGGCGGGAAGTCTGAAGCCATTATGCTCGGTTTAAGTACACTCATCGGTCGGTTAGACATTCTACCTATCAAGTATCGGATCGGACTTATTCGTTTTGCGGAGGCGAAGGATGCCATCAAGGTCATCAACGGTGCCGTCGTCACGCAGATGCCGTTGAACGAATCTATGTTGAAAAGTTATATGGAGGATCCGTTCGGTGGTGATGAACATCTTATTGATGCGATTGTGGAAGGGGTGCCGAAAGTGAAATTCAGTCCGTTCGCGAGCCGATTCCTGCTCATTTTGACGGACGAACCGACAACAGGAAAATATCCGCCTGAACGTGCGCTCAGCGTGTGTCAATCGTTAGGTGTCCGTGCGTACATTATCGGTCATCCCAGGGCGGATGATTTTCAGAAGACGCTTGCGGAGCAGACGGGTGGAATCTTTTTCACAATGCCGAAGCATCTAAACAAGACTTATCCGAATCAGTAGATTGGTTTTCAGTTGTCAGTACTCAGTTATCGGTTGTCTGTCCTTGCTATTGAAAACCATAGTAGGGTTATAGACTTGATGCTTGATGAGGCAAAGTCTTATCACTATTCTCTTCGCGGCGGAACTGGGTTGCGTGTACGAGACTGGGAAGGAGACAATGAATATTAATCCACAAGAAATTCACGGCAATTGGCGGGCAGGTTGGGCTTTGGATGTTCATACATTATCAAGTCGTCCTTTGCCGGGCGGGGGATATGATACGAATCGACCTGAATTTGGCGAATTGGTTTTCCAGTTGAAATATCGTCATGATAGGACGAACATTCAACCGATAGCAGAAGTTGCCGCTAAATTCGTTAAAGAGGAATTTGCCGTCGATGGATATCCGATCCTCCCATATCTGAAGGCGGTTCTTCCGATTCCACCATCAGATCAAAATAGGGATTTTCAGCCTGTTCCCGAAGTCGCACAAGAAATAGGGAAACTCCTAAGTGTGCCGGTACGTACAGATTATCTGACAAAGGTGAAGCAGACAACTCCTCTCAAGAATCTCTCAGATGTTGCAAGCAAACGCGAACAACTTCGTGGGGCGTTTGTTGTCCAGTCACAAGATTTGAAGAATCAATGTGTTTTGTTGGTTGATGACCTCTATGACTCAGGGACAACTTTGACAGAGGTAACCAAAGTTCTCTATGAACAGGGTGATGTTCAACATGTTCTCGTCTTAACACTTACTCGAACACGGACAGGTGGTAATTGAAAATATGACTTCCAGAGTTCCTAAACTGATCCAAACAAGGATAGAAAAATGAACATTAACAGAGATTATTTCTGGTTCCGACTCTTTAAGACGCGTGGCATAGGTCCCAAATTTTTGATTTCGGTTGCCGAAATTTTGGAAGCAGAAAACCTAAACCCAGAAATGTTACCGTCCAGTCAAAGCGATCTCTCGTTGCAATTTCCAAAGTTAGCGAAAATTCTTAATGGGAAAATCCGCTCAGAGGATAGAGAAAAAGTATCCGCATCGTACAAACAACTTAAAGATCAGGGAATTGATATTATCTATCCCGGGCACCCAGATTTTCCGCCAAACGTTCTTGAAATTTCACCGATCCTGTTTGTTAAGGGGCAGCAAAAACGTCTTCTATCAGATAGTGTCGCAATCGTTGGTGCTCGGAACGTATCGGACAAAGGGATTCGTATTGCGAGGAAACTTGCTGGTGATCTTGCGCGCGAAGGTATAAACGTTGTCTCTGGATACGCCAAAGGTGTTGACTCAGAAGCACACTTAGGTGCGTTAGAGACAGAAGGAACAACGACACTTGTACTTCCCAACGGCATCAATCAACTACGTCAGAAAAACGCATTTAAGAAATTCAATTGGGATCGAGATGTCCTCGCGGTTTCGCAATTTGATCCAGATACCAAATGGATTGCGCGCAACGCAATGGTACGAAACAAACTTGTGTGTGCACTCTCTAAAGCGGTTGTTGTCATTGAATCGGGGCCTGAACGAGATGCTCAAGGCAAAATGAGTGGGACCTTCAACACTGGGAAAACAGCTCTCAGTATGGGTTTACCGCTTTTTGTACTCAATCCCAATTGCCTTAACAATGCGCCGGAAGGGAACGCTGATTTGATTGCGGTAGGTGGCTATAGCCTCAATCCTGCTGACGGTGCCAAGGAAATCGTCGAACGCATCTTTGTCAAAACGAAGGTCCCTATTTCAATCGCAAATCAGAATTCTGCTGAGCAAACATCACTTTTCTGAGAATTTCAAGTACCTAATTGGCATTTGTAGTTTATCATTGGCGAGATTTCAAACCTCGACAACAATAGAACACGGTTCTAATTTTTACACATCTTGAACCAATAACCGACAACTATTAACCGAAAGGAAATAACAGTGTCAACAACTTCTACAAGTACACAACAACACCGAGAAATGGCAACTGAAGAGGGACCTGTCGCTGTCGCGATTGTCACCGTGAGCGACACCCGCACGCCTGAAACCGACAAAAACGCGGTATTTTTGCGTGAACAACTCGAAGCGGAAGGGAATAGCGTCGCTGCTTATCAAATCATAAAAGACGAGCCGGATCAAGTGGCGGCAGTGTTAGATAAGATGGCGGAAAGCGACGCACAGGTTATCCTATTCAACGGTGGCACGGGTATCGCACCCCGCGATACTACGTTTGATATTCTCGACCGCAAATTGGAAAAGACGCTGCCAGGATTCGGTGAACTTTTTCGGATGTTCAGTTACGATCAGGTCGGTGCAGCGGCGATGCTTTCGCGCGCAACGGCAGGCGTTTATCGTGGGAAAGTGGTTATATCTACACCCGGATCAACAGCGGCTGTGCAACTGGCATGGGAGAAATTGATCGGACCCGAATTGCAGCATCTGGCGTGGGAAGTAGGACGTTAGTTTGATAATGGTTATCCGTTCACAGTACCGTTTTCTGCGAAAACCTTTCAGGACGCTGATGGTTCGTGGCTGACTGCTGTAATCTTGACGCTTCCTACAAATCCTCAACGTCTCCACTCACTTTTGAGATTGTGTATTCTCGTTTGCCTGATGGTGGCAACGGTATCTCGTCAACGACCTCCACTGTAACAACGACAGTCATGCCGAGTGCGTCTTGGATGCTCTGTACGAGGAAGCGGCGCGTCGCTTCTGTCCATTTTTCATCGGTAACGACTTTCAAAACACAGTGCTTGAGTGATTCTTGGATAATTTGGAACTGTGTTACGCCATCAATGTCGTAGAACTGTTGTGTGAAATAACCACCGTGTATTAATGTTCCGCTTCTCGTTCGGAAGGTGGCGGTCGTGCGTCCGAGCAATTCTGCTAAGATGGGTAAGTCGTTCCCACATGGACACATTTCGTCGGAGAGCCTCCCAACATCTCCAATCCGATACCGAATAAACGGCATAGCGTAGTTATTAAGCTGCGTGATGAGGATCTCTCCCGGCTCGGTATATGGATCCGGACTCTCTATCTCAAGGTAGAGGTCGCGACAGTTGATATGCATTCTCCCTTCGGCACACTCCATTGCAATTAATCCGACTTCCCTGCTGCCATAGCGATTGTAGACTTTAGTCTTAAAAACATATTCTGCTAAGGTGCGGTAATGCGGGTGTAGCATCTCGGCGGACGCTATGATACCCTTTAATTTGCAAAGCGAGGTCAGACCGTTCTCAAAAATGAATTTGGCGAATTGGTAAAGGGAGGAGGGGTAGGCGAGAAGTGTCTGCGGTTGGCACTGATTCATCTTCTCAAAGGCTGCCGACATTGCTGTGTCTGTGAGACGAAATCCGTTGAGCCAGTACTGATTCCGCCAAAAGTTGTTAAGCTGATGTTTCCAGTGGCTGTCTTTACCCAAATCTGCCAAGGTTCCCCAGATAATCAGTTGCGGTTCCCCGAAATTCCACCCTGCCCACTGATCAAAATAGTAGACACTCAGATTCCGTTGATTCCAATAATTTCTGTCCTGATAGAACGTAAGGGGTGTCCCTGTTGAACCGCCGGTAGCATTTCTGATTCGCTGTTTCCGGGTGAAGGCTGTAGAATAGAGTCTATCCAACTGTTCTCGGATATCCTGCTTCTCAAGTGTCGGAATCCGCGATATATCAGAATGTGCGGGTCTTAGGAATTCTCGGTAGTACGGTGTCGTCTGATAGGCGTGTTGGAGAAGCCGTTCTAAGCGTTGTGCCTGAAACGCTTCAATGACTTCACGCGGCGCGTCTAAAATCTCGAATGTTCGCGAGAGTTGGGTGTCGTAGTCCAAGCCTTTTCGATATATATTGTAGGCGTGCCACGCTAATTTTGAAAGTAACCGTTTGGTAGAATGACGGATTGGCATGATATCAAGCTAATCGGTGGTGTGCCCGAGTTTTCTCCGATGTTGTATACTTATGTGTGGACAGGTTTGTTTAATCTGAAAATCGTCTGAGGGTATCAACTTTCGGCGAATATCCTTCTGGGAACTGATCGCTCACGGAGCGTCCGTCTTGGAATAGTTGACCCGCATCTGGGTTCTCAGATTCTAATGGTGGTGGGAACTCTCGCCATCTATTACCGTCAAGGGGAAGTTCGTAACCGTCGTTGCGGAACCATTCAATCAATCGTTTTCGGTAGTTGGAGAGGGTCCTACCATACGCTGGATTTCCTGCGAGATTCCGTTCATCAAGCCTGCCCGGTAAACGTCTAATGAGCCACTCTTTTCGATCCGCAGCGGAGTAGATATATTTGTATTCGTCAGTCAAGAGCATATAGATACCTGTGCCTTCTTGCCCGAATTGACTGACGATAGCGTTCCGTTGTATCTCTCCGTTGGCGATAGCTGCGAGGTCAACACCGTCTCGGTCGTCTTGTTGTGGTAGGCCGGCGGCAGCAAGGCTGGTCGGTAGTACATCAACGAGACTCGTCGGTACATCGCACTGTGCCCCTGCTTCAAAACGTTCTGGGTATCGGACGAGCAATGGGATCCGTGCAGCCGGATCAAGGAAAGAACGTTTGCCGTAGCAGTCGTAGTCGCCGAGCAATTCGCCGTGGTCAGAGGTGTAGACGATCAAGGTGTTATCCAATTCGCCGACAGATTCGAGGTGGTCAAGGATTCGAGCAACCTGATAGTCAATGAAGGAGATCGTTGCATAGTAAGCGGCACGCATCGTGCGTAGAAGGTTCATGTCTCGTCCTTGGTCGCGGTATTTGTAGCGATTCTGGTGTCGGTTCCAGTAGGTATGTAGATGCTCATAATCGGGTGGTAAGAACGGGAGTGGCATTTCGACAGTGCGGTAGAGCCGATTCCACGGAACAGGCGACTCAAACGGTGGGTGCGGTTTAATGAAGCTGCTCCAACATAAGAACGGACGTTCAGTATCGCGTTGAGAGAGGAATTGGAGTGTTCGGTCTCCGACCCACTGCGTATGGTGCAGACGTGCTGGCAGTTGCGAGGGTTGCGGGATATAGTAGTATTCGCTCCGTTCGCCGTGTGGTGCGACGACGTGCTCGTATCCGTTTTCTGCAAGGAACGCTGTGAAATCGTCAGGACCGGCACCCTCTTCGGAAAAGTCTCGCGTCTCAAATCCCCACATTTTTCGTCCTTGTGGTGTGAAATGCATCTTGCCGATACCGTGTGTTTGATAGCCTGCCTCGTTAAGCAGCTCCATCACAGAGGTGCGGTCTTGCGGCATTCCGGTGTTGCTTGTGGCCCCTGTCTGATGTGCCCATTGTCCGAGCAGGAAACTACAACGTGATGCGACGCACACAGGAGATGGACAGTACGCCGAAGTGAAGCTCGTTCCGTCTTGCACAATTCGGTCTAACGCCGGTGTCTGGATAATAGGGTTGCCGAGTGCCCCGATCGTATCAGAACGCTGCTGATCGGTCATAAGAAAAAGGATATTGGGTTGTTTTGCCATGAGGTGTCCATTCCTTTCTTTGAAGCGTAGGTCGTGGTTTGTGTCTGAGGTATACGGATAGCATAGCATTTTTTGAGGTAGAATGCAACCAATGTTTTTAATAGTTTTTGGTTGTCAGTTGTCAGTCCTCAGTTAAGAGGTGCTTTGATAAATCACCGTTCTGTTTGACGAAGGATATTTATAGTAGATTCCGTAATTATTTGCACGTGCGGGGACCGTAGGGACTGGGTAACCCAGCCCCTACTACTGAGGACTGTTAACTGACAACTGAGGATTTCTATGCAGGGTTATTTAGTTTAAAACAAATTGTCGGGTAGTCTGAATTTTTGGATTTCTTTTCAGTCCCGGTGCCCCTTCCCAGTAACGGGTGGGGACCCCGGTTAGAAACCGCACCTACCGGGCCTGGGGTGTCAAAATTGGATTAAAAAGTCGAAAATTAAATCGTCCTGGATTTCTATGAATTTTCTGTTGACATCTGGTTGCCTGTATGGTATTATTTCTACTGTTAACAGGGTGAAGGAATAATCTCTCTAATCCGCTTGGAAAAATATAAACCGATGCAAAAATGGTATGAAAATAGAAAACTCCTAAATACGTTCATCGCTTTAATGTGTGTTAGTTTTATCGCCTATTTTTTCTTTGAATGGAGATGGGGGTTACCTTTGACCTTGTGCACTGGGACAGCGATTATGGTGAGAGGTGTTGTAAAAATTACGATGCGAATGCGAAAAAGAAAAGGACGCAAGGAGAAATAGCATTCAGCAGTCAGCGAAGAGGCAGGCGGTATATTATAACTCGCTTTTCAGAAGCACACACAGCTTGAAAGGAAGTGGAAAGCGGATATACGGAAACGGACACGAAGACCTCAAACTTAGCTGACTGAACCGCAAGGAAAGTTAAAAATATGAAAAGACGAAAGTTCATAAAACTGAGTGCCATTAGTGCTGCGGGATTGGTTCTGCCCGTTCAAATGGGGTGTTCTGCTCCTTTCGTAAAGTTGGAAGGACAAACAGAAGCAGAACAACTTCTTAAACCGAGTACTTTTGTAACACCTAATGCTGATTTTTATGTCCTGCAGATCGGCGATCCGGCTAAACTTGACGGTAACGCATGGCGAATGGCTATTGTCCCTACCTTAATAGAAAAACGGATACTACCGTTGCAGCTTAAGGATATTACGGCAATGGAATCCGTTACGGTGACACGAACGCTAAAGTGTATCGGCGACCCGATCGGTACAGAACAGATGAGCAACGCTGAGTGGAAAGGTGCTCGACTGCGCGATCTGCTTGAGAAGGTCGGACCTAAACCGGAAGCGAAAGTGGTCGTTTTCCGATGTGCAGACGGTTACCATACGGCGATTCCGCTGGAGGACGCAATGCGAGAAGATACGCTCCTCGCTTATGAGATGAACGGTGTCCCGCTTCCGACAGAGCACGGTTTTCCGGTACGACTGCTTAATCCTGGTCACTACGGCACAAAGAATCCGAAATGGATAATGAGTATCCAATTGGCAGAAGAACACGAGAGTTACTGGGAAAAACGGGGTTGGGATCCGATTGCGAACGTAAAACTCGCCACCGTCATCGGCACGCCGAGTGAAGGCGAAAATATTACTGGAGGCAAGGTCTACACAGTGAGCGGTGCGGCGTTTGATGCGGGGAACCACGGCGGTATCAAGAAAGTTGAAGTCAGTATTGATTACGGACAGACGTGGGAAGAAGCGGAAATCTGGGCACAAGACACACCACTCGCATGGGTGCTCTGGAAATGGGAGTGGCAGGTCCCTGAAAAGGCAGAGCCGGTCGAAATCTATGCAAGAGCGACGGCGAATAGTGGTCTCACACAAGACGAAATCGGTATCGAAGCGGATCCGGTCGGTGCAACGGGGTACCATATAATTGATGCCTCAATTGTGGTTGCATAACATCAGGTGCGGGACGAGATATAGTAAAAGCCCGCAATTACTTATACACTCGTATTGTTGTGTGAATGTGTGAAGTTCGTTCTCACGGAGGCACAGGCTAACAGCCTATGCTACAAGTGTAAATATATTTTCGGATTCTACTATAATATGCGCCAACTCTGGTCAGGCAAGTTTTGGGTAACAAATACCACTAAAAGACTCCAGTTGTTTACAGTTTACCTCCCTGTCTTGCTAATTGACTTCGCTTTTAGTGGTATCATAACCAATACCTCCTTCTATACCAGTTATTTAGGACTCTCCTCAACTTTCTTAGGTGTGCTGAAGGCAGTTATGACTGCCTTTTTTGTGGTACTTGCGATTCCGTTTGGGCGGTTGTCGGATCGGATAGAACGACGGTATGTGCTTTACGCGGCGTGCCTCGTGCTTGGTGCTGTGAGTATCGGGCTGCCGTACTGCCGAAATAGCACACACCTAATGTTTATCTTTCCCGGCATCGGTATCAGTATGGCGCTCTTCTGGCCCGCTTACGAGGCGTGGCTGGCTGAGCGAGAAGGTGAAGGAAAACTGATCCAACGGGTGATGCTTTTTAACATTTTCTGGAGCATTGGTGTCACTTTAGGACCAGCCTTCTCAAGTTATCTCTATGGTGATACGAGTCCATTCAGATCGTTCTATCTCGCAGCAATCTTGAGTTTTCTCACCTTGGTAACAATTGTAGTGAACAGTTTTGGAGCATCCGGTATTACCAAAACCTCTCCAACAGAACCCCCAGAAGTGCTTTATCCGCCGTTACCGGTTCGGACGACCTATCTTAATCTGGCGCGTTTTGCGAATTTTGCGTCGTGGTTTGTGCTCGGTGTATTACGCCGTTTGGCACCGAAACTGACCAAAGAGATCGGGATGCCTACATCAACATTCGGGAACCTGATGCTGACGCTTGGCGGTATCCAGACGTTATCGTTTCTTGTTCTCGGTACCGGTTATTCAACGCGATGGCACTACCGTTTCGCACCGATGTTTATCGTTCAGCTTTTAACAGTCCTGAGTTTCCTCGGAATATGGAGCGTTCAGAACACACCTTTGTGGACTTTTCTGTTTGGACTGATCGGCGTATCCGCTGCTTTCACCTACTTCAGTAGCCTCTACTACGGGTTAGATCGGCACGCGGATAAGGGGAATAAGAGCGGATGGCATGAAGGGATATTGGGGTTAGGCATTCTGTTGGGACCGCTATTAGGAGGCGTTTTGGCGGATTCGCAGTTCGGTACACAGAGTCCGTATCTGCTCTGTGCGGTAGCAATCGCGATTGCTATTCTGGTGGAAATCTTTATTTTATCGAAAAATACGGCATCTACAGAAGGTTCGCGGTAATGTAATCTTCATCAGGTGTAACACCGAGTCCGGGTGCGTCTGGTACTGTTACGACGTGGTCGTGTATTTCGATGCCGTGTACTGCCATCGTTTGTAAAAAAGCGGGTGCGTTGAGTTCGGCGGGAAGTACGAGGTCCAAAGTTGAGAAGAGGTGAACACTGGCGATGAATCCGATACCGGCTTCCGTCAAGCCGCTACCGAGGAGTTCTAACGCGTTGGCTTCTGCGACATGGACACTCTTAAGACATTCCGCTAAGCCTCCAGATTTACATAGTTTCAAGACGACGGCATCGGCACATTCCAAGCGAGCGATCTTCGCCAGATCGTAGTAGGTAAAACAGCCTTCGTCGATAGCGATTGGAACCGGTGCATCACGCCGAACCCGCTGCATACCGAACCAATCTTGGCTTGCTACGGGTTGTTCCATACAGTAGACCTCTCGGATGTCTGTAATCCGTTGTAGCAATTCAAGCGCGTTAGACGGCGTGTAGGACTGATTTGCATCGATCCAGAGTTTCGCATCTGGTGCTGCTTCGTTCACGGCGCGGAGGCGTTCTTCATCTGCTCCAGGTGTGCCAGCAACTTTTACTTTGAAACAGGAGCACGGAGCTAAGGCTTTCGCTTTGAGTGCCATGATTTCTGGTGTGTCAATGCTCAAGGCGTAGCTCAGCGGGAGCGTGTCGTGACGTTTGCCACCGAAAAGGGTATGTAGCGGGAGATCAAGGATACGTCCGCGTAGATCGTGCAACGCGATGTCTACGGCTGCTTTAGCGAAGGGGTGTCCGTTGCTGACTGCCGGTTTCAACGCGTTATAGATGGCATCGTGGATTGCGTTGAGATTTAGTGGGTCCTTTCCGAGGAGCAGCGGCGCGATGTGGTGTCGGATCGTGGTTGTGATGGATTCGGTTGTTTCGTAGCTCCATGAAGGGAGCGCGCGTTGTTCTCCCCAGCCGATGTATCCGTCGTCTGTTGTGATTTTTACGAAGATGTGATCGCCTGCGGAGCCGGTATCGCCGACGAAACCTGTACCGATATTAAAAACATCCTTCATCCCGACAGCAGTCGGATAAACGTCTACGTGTGCTATTTTGCGCATGTATTTTAACTTTCCTTGCGGTTAAGTGGAAGTTTTAGATGTTTCACGTGTTCTTGTATGGCGTAGAAGAAACACCCAAGCAAAAACCCCTCCATTTCATTACGGGCTTACGGTTTTGTTTTTTGCCAATACAAGTCCCGCTATCATTTCCCAGTAGGAAGTTTCTACCGTATTTTAGCATAGGTGCCGCGTATTAATCAAAACAATTTCCGTTGACATCTTCGGCGTTATGGATTATAGTAATAGGTATTCGAGTTCCTGTATATCGTTGTGAAGGAAATATGTAATGTTATTTGCGATTTTTGTGATTCTTATGCCCGCTACCATTTGGCTGATTCTGCATTTCATGTCTCGGTGGGAGAATGATAGTGAATCAGATGGACCCACAGAACCGGTAGAGGTGTGCGCGATCTGTCAAGAGGAGTTTCCGATGACCCAACTGGTCGAGAAAGAGGTCGGCGAATACGGTAGAATTTACTGTTTCTGTGGACCATGTATTGAAAACCTTTATCAGGAATATCAGAACACAACAGACACCAAAATTGGAGAATGAAATATGTATGATTTGGTTACGTTTGGAGAAGCGATGATTCGTCTGACTTCCCCAGAGTTTATGCGTCTTGAAAATGCGACGACCTTATCAATTACTGCGGGTGGTGCGGAGATGAACGTCGCTGTCAACGCTGCACAACTCGGACTGCGGACAGCATGGGTATCACGACTTGTAGATAACTGGTCCGGTCGCTATATTCGTAACAAAGGACGAGAGCTCGGCGTGGACATGTCGAACATCGTCTGGGTGGATTTCGATGGGGTCGGTTTAGAACGAAATGGGTTCTATCACCTTGAAATGGGTGCCGGACCCCGTGCGAGTAGTGTAACTTATGACCGCGGATATTCTGCGATCTCCAAAGTACAACTCGGTGAAATTGATTGGGCATCTATCTTTAGCAACGCGCGGTGGTTCCACTTGAGTGGTATTACCCCAGCTTTGTCGGAATCCGCAGCTGCCGTTTCGGCAGAGGCACTTCAAGCGGCACGTGCAGCGGGTGTCAAAACCAGTTACGACCTGAACTTCCGATCGAAGTTATGGAGTGCTGAGGAAGCACAAGCGGCGAACCGACCGATGATGGAACACGTCTCCGTTCTCATCGGTAATGAGGAAGATTTCGAGAAATCGCTCGGCTTCGCAGCGGAAGGGGCGACCGAATCCTACAGTAAACTGGAACCTGAAAGTTATAAGGCAGTCGCACAGCGTGTCAAAGACACTTTTCCGAACATCGAGATGATCGGGACGACGCTACGGGATGCGAAAACTGGTTGGCTCAACGACTGGCGGACGCTCCTCTTTGATGGTGAAGAATTCTATTTGTCCCGTATCTATGAGAATTTGGAGTTAGTTGACCGTGTGGGTGGTGGTGATAGTTTCTCGTCTGGGTTAATCTATTGTCTGCTGAACGGAAAGTCGCCACAAGAGGCAGTCGATTTCGCGGGTGGATATTCCGCTTTGGCACACACGTTCCCCGGGGATTTCAACTGGGCAACCGTAGAAGAGGCAGAGAAAGCGATGCAAGCAGGGGGCGTGCGTATCAGTCGTTAAACAGATAAAACTATGGAAAAAATTCTTCTCTCTCCTATTTTTGAAAATACTGAGTTCGATACTGCGGAACGCCGAGCAGCATTGGCAGATTTGCAGCAACTTGGTGAGTTAAGTATCCATCCCCGGGAACTGACTGCGGAACACGCTGATGGCGTTATTGGCGTAATCGCAAGCGGAGTGCCCTTTCATGAAAGTTTCTATCAAGCGGCGGAATCCCTCCGAATTATTGCGCGTTGGGGTGTCGGATACGAAACCGTTAATGTAGACTTGGCGACCAAATGCGGAGTCATTGTTACGATTGCCCCTGAACATATAATGACAGTTGCTGAATATGCGATTGCACAGTGGTTCGCGACTATGAAACGGGTTTACACGCTAAATAGAGCCTCCCACAGCGGGGATTTCGGACTTATCAAGACGCACGAGGTAATGGGTTCTACGCTCGGTCTGTACGGATTTGGTCGGATTGGGCAAGAGGTTGCACGCCGTGCGCGCCCACTTCTCGGTGAGCAAGGACGACTCCTTGTTTATGACGTTCGTCCGGACATCGCTGAACTCGCAGCGGAATTCGGTGCGGAGGCTGTTGATTCGCCGATAACCCTTTTTAAAGAGAGCGATACCATCTCTCTTCACCTATCCGGTGCAGATACTGTTGTCGGCTACGAGGAATTCTGCGCGATGAAACCACACGCCTCCCTTATCAACCCTTCGCGTGGAAACCTTGTTGATGATGCCGCAGCGAACCGCGCTGTCAGCGAAAATCGGCTATGGTATTATGTTGTGGACGACCCGGTTAACGGGACGCGGGCGATTCACAAAGATCATCCGCGTATCATCTGTACCAATCATAACGCTGGCATGACTGTTGAATCTGGTATTCGGTTGGATCTTCGGACGATTGAGCAGGTTACAGACGCGATTCAGGGGCGCGCACCGGCTTATGTCCTGAACCCAGAAGTGCTGGAGCATCCGAGGGTTAAGGCATTTATAAACGCTTCTTAGTTTTGGAAAATCGTTGTCTCGTACCGCCAGATAGGGTTCGTTTGCAATCAGGAGACAAATTATGTCATTCAACATGCTGATACCTATGTGTGTGATCGCCGCGCCACCAGAACCAGAGATGAATGCGTCGTCAGCGGATCCAATTTTGCTTGCTCACCGTGGCTTGGTGCAGCACGCGCCTGAGAACACCTTGCCAAGTTTTGCTGCCGCTATTGAATTAGGTTTGTCAATCGAGTTGGATGTCTATCAGACCCGCGACGAACATTTGGTGGTCATTCACGATAGGACTGTTGACCGAACGACCAACGGCACCGGCGAAGTGCTCGAAATGACACTGGCAGAGATCCGTAAACTGGATGCCGGAAACTGGTTCGATCCGCGTTTTACCGGCGAGAAAGTCCCGACATTGGAAGAAGTATTCAAACTCATTCGCGAGCATCAACGCACGCCGGTGACCATCGCACTGAATATGAAGGTCATCTCACCGGGGATTGAGAAAAACATCGTGCGGCTCGTGGAAAAATATGAACTGTTCGATCAGCTTTTCGCTTTCGGTCAGTCCAGCGATTCGAGTCGTCGCTTCAAGCAAGCCAACCCAAAACTGCGAACGACGGTATATCTAAATGATAGTGAAGTCAATCGGTTCACCGCGGCTCTGAGTGATCCGCTCGCCGACTGCTTGTGGGTACGTTTCATTCCGAGTGCGAAAGCGATGGGAGAGGCTCGTAAACTCGGTAAACAGGTCTGGCTCGCTTTGCACATCGGCGAGAATCGACCTGATATTTGGGACGAAGCTCGCGCCAATAGAATAGACGGTATTTGTACCGATTGGCCACTGGTGTGTAGCCGACATTGGCGACTCGGTGCAAAACCGAAAAGCGATGAACGTTAGGCATACGAAACGAAGTTCACACAATCATTTTTTTCGAGAAGAAAAAGAAATTCTCGGTTCGGTTTTTCGGCGGTATCAATCCATTCGTCTGTCCATCGCATACCCGCCATGACGTTCTTTTTGTAATTGAGTTCGACAGTCGCGATAAGTTCGCCGTTCCTTTGCATGACTTCGTTCAGTTGTTCTGCAGTTGCTCGTCCACCAGAACTGTAGGACAGCAGAATCCAACGGGCTTGCGTCTCTCGGATGAGTCTTGCAATAGCGTCAACAGCAATGAACCGTCCGTCATCGTTACGGCGGAATTCCTCAAATATAGAAGCGGCGAACGGATCTGACGTATCCTTTCGCCGTTTTGCTTTTCCGAAAAGATCGGGTTTATCGAAAAGCACAACACTTTTCCAGAGGTGGTAGTAAGCGGCGTATCGGACACGGGACGGGGGCATTTTCTCGTTGTTTGAACCGTACGGCGGATCGAAATATGCGAGGTCTACGGAGACACGCGGCACGAGTTCAAAGATGTCGCTCTGGAAGACCTGATGCGCGTCGTCTGACGTGAAAATTTCGGGGACTTCGAGCACTAATTCTTTATAGGCGCGCGGTGCCCAATCTTTGAGATACGCCGAAAAGTGACCGAGACTGTTATCAACACGGTCGAGCGCGAGGATGAGGCTTGTGAGTGCTACGGCTTTATCGACGGGATTGAGGTTGAGGGTTTCTATCTCTTGTCGGATGGCATCTAATTTGCGGGTGTTGTGGAGTTGCCACGGTTTCTTGAGTCCGTCCGCTTGGATGGCGCATCCACCGTTGGCGTGTCCGCCGTAGTGTTCTGTGAACCAACCGTTAACAGGTGAGACGGCGTTGAGGTGGTCAATGAGGGGTTGATACGCTTCTCTCGGTTTTGTGTTGAGAAGGTAGCAGGTGCCGAAGATTTTTGACCACGGCGCAATGTCGTTGCAGATAACGGTGTAGCCGAGTTTGGCGAGTGCTTGCGAGACGCGGGTTGTGCCTGCAAAACCGTCGAGGATTGTTTCGGCGTTGACTTTTTTGATGAGTTCCAAAACTTGTGGGATGAGTTTTAGTTTGGAACCGATGTATTTGATGCCTTCGGTGGAAGGTGTGCGGGAATGCGGAAGCGTCTGTTGCATGGGTTTAGGTCGATGGTCTTGTCTGAATCGCGGATTGACGCGGATTTCACAGATTTCGCGGATTTTGGGGTTTCTGTGTATTCAAGGGTTTAGTATAGCGTTGGGTTTCAACTCCGTTTTAACCCAACCTACTTCCTCATTTGTCTGCCAATCCAGAGGATGGACTCTTGGGCAAGAGCGAGTAGACTGTTTTCAAGCCAATTCTCCAGATGGCGTTCAAGCTCAAGGTATGTTTCTTGAGCGATGATGAGTTCATCGCCTTCTAATCTAAAAATAGGCATTGTTTTCCCTTAAAATCTATAGGACTTACGCAATTTTGACAATATGACGTTCTGTTACGAGGTAAACTCTTAAAAACACAGACGTTCTCAATGCACAGGCTACCAAATGTCTCCTATGCTACAAAGGCACAGGCTAAAAGCCTA
>JAAXHL010000110.1 GCA_012270865.1 Candidatus Poribacteria bacterium
CCTTTGGATCCAAAACCTTGATCAAAAGCGCGATTAAGGGCAGCCGGACTATACAACATTTTGCCCGGCATGGTAATCTCTTTACTCTCTTTAATTTTCTGGTGTGCGGCATTAACAGCAGCAATAATATCCTCAACCTCTTGTAACAAGTAAGGGTGTGTCCGTCTAATGGAATGTCCATCATTGAATGAATACTCAGCAGCAATAATCACGGTTGTCTACCTCGGCTACCTATTTCCATTCTAAAGGCAGCTGTGCAATACGTTCTTTTCCGGTTGGCTGATGAATAGGTTTTCCTAAAGGGCGGAGCGATAATTCGCCTTGTGCGAACTTCTGTATCCTCTCACGGGTAATAGCCACATACTGTGAATCTTGCTCAGCAGCAATTGCTTTTCGATTATGCTGTAAGGCACCGATGACCGTTGAACCGACACCACCATAAGGGTCTAAAACAATCCCTTCAGGATCCGTGAGTGCCAAGACACATCGCTGGACTAATTCGACCGGAAATTGACATGGATGTTCGGTTTTCTCTGGATGGTTCGCTTTTACGTTTGGAATATCCCAAACTTCATCTTCCCAATCATGTTTGACGACATCCCAAATATCAGACGGGTTCTTGCCAAGTGGATTTCCTGAAAGCTGACCTTTCTTCGGACCTTTGAAGTGTCGTTTGCCCGGGTATTTTGCTGGAATTCGCACTGGGTCGAGATTGAAAACATACTCGTCAGTCTTCGTAAACCACAAAATAGTTTCATATCTACCTGAAAATCGCTTTGTACAGTGTAAACCGTGATTAAACCGCCAGATGATTCGATTCCGCAATTTTAAGCCAAAGCGTTTGAAAATTTCATAAAAGTAAACATCAAGCGGAAATACTTCACCCTTTTCGACGTAATTTCCGACTTGCCAACAGAGGCTTCCAGTCTCAGCGATCACTCGAACTAACTCTGCAATTACAGGCTCCATATCTTTTAGATATGACGCTAAGGACGTTTTTTTCTCGTATCTTTTGCCTATGTTGTATGGTGGGGATGTGATGATCAAATCCACGGAATCTGACGAGATGTTTTTTAGTAGTTCGCTACAATCTCCATCAAAAAGGACGACATCCACGTTAGCATCATAGGCATCTGAAACCGTAATCTGACGCGGTTCATTGAATATATTTGCCGCAACGTCAACTGTCTCAGTACGAGAATCTTGGAATCCCATGTCAACCCCCTAAAGGTGTATTAATCCTGATCCGGCTGTTGATAATACTGCCCAAGCACTTCATTGGCGAGGCTTCGACCGTCCTCAATGACACGCGCGGCAAAATCGAGTGTAACGCGTTCAATGTTGTTTTCCTGTGCGCGTTGTTCAATTCGGGTTTGTGTGATATTCCGCATAAATCCGGCAGGCACCAAATTCAGACGTTCAATCGCTTCCGCAGTCCACTGCACTGGACTTTCAAAACCTTGTGCGACCGGTGCGTTTTCGGAGTCGGAGGTCTGCGTTTGCATGGCTTTGAGTTCCGGTGCGTCTTCACGGACTGCGGCGGCTTCGCCCATACTGTCATTAATGATTTGGGTTGCGAAGGCATTCGTGATTGTGCCGATCTTTTGGGAGCGTGCGGACTTCTCGATTCGCGCTTTGACGTTTCTGCGCATGTAGCCGCGTGGAACACCACGCAACGCCTTTTTCGCCTGTTCCGACCACTGAAGTCTGACACCATCAAATGTCTCTTCTTCAGCGGTACCGCCTTCGTCTACGGCAACGTTCTGCAGCGAATCTTTATCGACCATCTGGAAACGTTCTGGCTCCGCGCCACAGACCGGACATTTGATGGGCTGTTGGTTATGTGCTGCGTAACCACATTCACCACAGATATAGGTCTTAACTGCGTCGGACTCCAATACCTTCTGCTCGGCGATTTCTTTTGCGACGCGGGTTAACTTTTCAGAGGCGCGTTGCGGCATAATCGCTTCCATCGCCATGTCGATGACGCTTTCGGTAATCACAGAGTGCCCGCGTTCTATGGCGAACCGATGGACGGCGGTCTTGGCAATGCCGCGCACTAACGGTGGTGCCTTCTCCATTCTATCTAATGCCTCTTGCGTCCAGACGAGTATCTCCTCCGCCTTTACGTCTATCTGCGGGAAGTAACGTTGGCTCGATAAGAGGACATTACAAGGCGCAAGTCGTAACAGGTTTTCGGCAGTACTTCCGATGTCCACGTCTTGTTCACTGTGGACACCGATCCTGCCTAAGACGAGCAGCCATGGGTCTGTTTTTCTGGCGTATTGTAGAATTTTTTCGTAGGCTTTTCCGTCAAGCAGCGTAATTTTTAGTGTATAATCGTGTTCCTCTTTTGCAATGGAGCGTGCAACTTCGAGATGCGATTGATAAATCTTCGCTAATCCGGTATCAATGACCTCTTCGTGGAGCTGCTCTTGTTCTTTGAACCTGAAGGTTCTTGCGGCACGCTCGGTTAGGACGTTCACTACCGAATTGAAGACGATGTAGTGTAGATAGGGGTCGTAGACACCGACAGCTTCAACCTGTTTGTTGAACTTCCGTCCGAGTTGTATCGCGGTTTTCAAGCCTGAGAAAGACTCTGGGCTTCCGTCAATACCGACGAGGATATTTCCATCATGTTTCTCAATGGGGTCAAGGTCGCGGACAACGAGGGTGTCGGTATTGATGCGGCGGACGACGCGTTCGCAGACACCACCGATGAGGCTATCTTTGACGGCTCCCATGCCGAGCGCACCCATAATCACGAGATCGTAATCGCTTTCCTGAATATCTTCAACGAGTTTTATGTAGTGTTTGCCTTCCGGCATCTTAGGTTCAAACGGGATGTCAAATTCTTCGCACTTGTTTTTCATTACCTCAAGATAGGAATCGGAGATGAGCTGCAATCCCATGGTAATGAGGGTATCGTGGATTCGGCGCTGCTTTTCAAGTTCGACCTCGTCTTGATACTCTTCAGGGAGGGTGTATTCCATCTGCTTAAAACGGACATCGTGCATCTTTGCGGCGTAAACGTGCGAACCGACGAGATGTGATCCGAATTTTTTTGCGAATTCGACCGCTAAAGTGATACTTGCATCCGAGTAGTCGGAATTGTCAACGGGTACGTAGATTTTTTTCATCATTTTTAATTTTACCTTGCGGATTTTTAATTTTACCTTGCGGTAGAACAACGTAAACTTCGTATTTCACGTGCCTTCCTCAAGAACCGCCCTCCATTACATTACGGGCTACGGTTTTTATAGCGCGCACCTAAAAAACCGCCGAGCATAAGTGCGATGAGTGTCGCTGGCCATAAGTAGACCATCGCGGTTTGCCACTTCCAATTGAGGATAAAGTGTCGAACAACGATGTTAATTGTAATTGGAATGTAGAGGCATCTGCTCCACGGTCGACTGAACTTTTTAAACTGTCCACGAAAGAATCCGAAAGTGAAGTGAATCACAAAAGCCGCAAGAGAGATTAAGAGATTCAGATCAAAGTCTCTCATTTTTTCAGGAGCGTTTTGACATCTCGCCGTAAACGGAGCATTGCGGGTCGGCTGCGACTGTCGTAGTAGTCGTGGATGTTTCCATCCGGCTCAACGAGAACGAAACGTACGCTGTGGAGTATCTCGCTGCCTTGGTGTCCCGCGGCTAAACTGAATCCGTGTTCGGCTAATTGGTAAATAGAATCCTTCTCACCAGTGAGAAAGTGCCAGCGTCTATCGTCTGCTCCGTAAGCTGTTGCGTAGCGCGAGAGTACCTCGACGGTATCGCGTTCTGGGTCTACAGAGAATGAGACGAAATAGACCGGATCGGCAACAAATTCGGATTGTAGGCGCGCCATCTCCTGTGTCATCGCTGGACAGATCGTCGGGCAATTGGTGAAGATGAAATCTGCGATCCAAATTTTGCCTGCCATATCGGATAACTGCACCGGCTGTCCTTGCTGGTTGGTCAAACTAAAGTCAGGTACGCGGGCTTCAGCGAGTTTGGGAAGATCGGGCGATACCTCTGACTTCGTACCAAACACCGACCACAAGTTAATCCCTGCGATGGCGATAATGATAACACCAAGCCCTATCCAAATTAGGGTGCTTTTGTCAACCTTCCGCTTTTCGTTGATAGTATTATCGGTTCGTACTTCCATATTCCAAACCCGACCCTTATTCGTTTTCGTTAATGGGACGATGTATCAACAACTTCCGCCGGTTTCTCTACGCCATCAATTCGTGTATCCAATGTGAGGTCGGGCATCAGCATAATCACGAGAAAAACGCAGATAATAAAAGGCGTTAGCACAATAATTGCCAACGTTTTCCTTTCAAACTTCAGATGCATGAAATAGATAGCGACAAGTGCGGCTTTAGCACATGCCAACCCGATGAGCAGTATAGCTTTTAGGACCATCGCATATTCCGGTATCGCCACAGCGACTTCAATAATAGTGAGCGCAAGCAGCCACCAGAAAATCCTGAAATATTTTGGATGCTCTTTGTGTCCGTTTTCTGCCATTTTCATTTCTCCTATAGTAGATAGATGAAGGTGAAGACCATAATCCAGATAAGGTCAACGAAGTGCCAATAGAGTCCGACGATTTCTACTTCGTGGTTAAAATCGGCAGTGTACCTACCCGACCACCCATTTCTCAATATAACGATGAGATAAATAACACCACCGGTCACGTGTAGCCCGTGGAAACCTGTGATAGCGTAGAAAGTTGGACCAAAGAGGTTTGAACCGCCAATCGCTGCGCCCGACAACCCATGCTCGGGGATACCGGTGAGTGTCAATCCGTGGTGGATTAGATGATACCATTCATAAGCCTGTAATCCAAGGAAAATAACGCCGCCTAAAATCGTTAACCCCAGAAAGTCGCACATTCTTGCGACATTACCGTCCTGAATAGATTCGAGTGCCTTCACCATAGTGACACTACTGCATATCAGTAGGAATGTCATAAAAGCGGTTAGTTCAATGCCGAGTATCTCGCTTGGCGGTGCCCAACCGACTGCGCCCGCGCCTGCGCGGACAGCTGCATAAGCCGCCAGCAATGCGCCAAACGACATGGTATCGCCGACGAGGAAAACCCACATGCCGAGCTTGCCGAGGCTATCCGGCGTAAGCGAGGGTTCGTATACGTCTTCAGTGTGGTCTAAAGTCGTAGCGTGTTCCACTATATTTAAACTCCTTTATTCGTTATCGGTTGTCAGTTAAGAATTTTTGATCCGTAGAGAACGCCTTTTTAACGGATAACTGATACCTAAGGACTGACAACTATTTTGATTAGATAGTTTCTTAATCCGTCAATTTCCTGTTTGCTCGTCGGTATTGCAAATAAACTGTGCCACCGATGACTGTAAAAACTGCGAATGGCATCGCCATCATAAAGAGGATACTGAAATTAAAACCTTTACCGATAGGATCATCCAGTGTTTTACAGGCAGGACACGCCTCAAGGTATGACGGTACGATGAGCATGACGACTATCAATAGGAAGATCGATAAAAAAAATCTGGACATTTTGATGCCTTTCCTTTCTTAAATCTCTAAATAGGACGCATTACGAGCGGGGTTACAAACCCCGCCTGCAAGGGGTGCGTAAACCCTACAAAGGGTGCGTAAGTCTTACGAAAGATAAACCAATACGTAGAGAATTGGCCAGAGTGCGACGACAAAAATCCAGTAGATTGTACAGGTATCAACACCTGTGTATCGTTCTGCTGAGAACCGTCCAGCCATCGCCATACCAACTACGATGAATAACCATATAACAGCACTCACCACGTGAAGAGCATGGCACCCGATCAGGACATAAAAGATGCCGCCATACACACCGGATTGGAGTGTAAGCCCTTGGCGAATGAGTTGTAGCCATTCGCTTCCCTGTATCCCGAGAAAGAGTAGCCCAAGCACTCCTGTGATTAAGAGCCAATTACGGAGCTGCTTCACGCTGTCTTTCTGGATGGCGCGCCACGCTTGAAACATGGTGTAACCACTGATGAGAAGCAAAGCAGTATTGATGCCGGTTACGACCCGTGGAAGCTCAATCCCGAGATGCGATGGCGGGGGCCAGGTGACGTTCCCGACGCGAAATACGAGAAATGCCCCGATAAGTCCCGAAAACAGCATTGTCTCGGCACCGAGCAGAACTAATATCGCTAATCGCGCGTTACTCAATGGCGGACGTTCATGAATATCAATGTTATTCTGGGTTTCCATTTTCACGTACTCTGCCCTTTACAATCCGAAGTCCAATCTCAATTATTGCCACGATAACAAGGAACAACCCGATGAACCACAAAACTGGCGTTTTAATACTCTCAATCGTGCCTTCAACAGCAGGAGGTACTTTGCTTCCGGTAACCATTATCCTCGTTGCGACGATAAACAGTCCAACGAACAGCAGAGATAAGATAATACCGAGGCGACGATTTCGCTTTCTATGATCTGGTGCGTTCATGGTTTTCAGGTTCCTCATCAAATTTTATCCAAAGCCATTGTGATAAATACTACCGGCAGATAGAGTAACGAGGCGTATAATAGATAGCGTGCCGCCTTCATTGAGCGTGTACGAGCCAAATAAATCCCGATCACCAGAAACGCGCCGCCCGCCAGCAGTGCTGTGAAGAAATAGACGCTACCCGCGATATTGTATAGTGCTGGCAAGAGTCCGATTCCGAGCAGTGCAACGCAATTAACTACAATTTGACGACATGTGCTTGCGCCATCTGGATGTATCACCGGTAATAGTCGGAATCCGGCTTTTGCGTAGTCTTCGCGATAGATGTAGGCGATCGCGAGCGAATGCGGTAGCTGCCACAAAAAGAGTATTGCAAACAGCACCCACGCTTCACCTGTCAACGCGCCGCGTGCTGCGACCCATCCGACAACCGGTGGGAGTGCGCCCGGCACAGCACCGATCAGCGTACATAGCGAAGTCTTTCGCTTCAACGGTGTATAGAGAAACAGATAACTCACGACTATCAGTGAAATGACGAACCCACTCAATGTATTGACGATGAACGTCAAGTAAAGCATCCCGCTGCCTGTGAGAACGGCACCAACGCTCAACGCCTCCAATGGACGCATCCGCCCCCCTGGGAGCGGTCTGTCTTGTGTCCGTATCATTTGCGCGTCTACATCGCGTTCGAGGTATTGATTAAGTCCTAATACACCCGCTGCGGTTAACCCGGCACCGATCATGGTATGCAAACAGAGCATCCAATCGACTGCGTGTTGTGCACCGAGGTAGAAACCTGCTGCGGTCGTAATGAGGATCATGACAACCAGACGTGGCTTGACGAGTTCGACATAGTCAGCCGCGCGCCGGACGAAGACCGAATGCTTTGACGGCGGGTTTGCTGTATCTCTTTTGTCTGGTAATGTTACCGTTGTTGAACTCATTTTTTAGGGTTCTCAGTTTTCAGTTAAGAGGTTATTTGGTGACAATTTACTCACACTTGGCACGCGCCATTTTTATGTAAGTCCCTTTACGGACTGTCAACTGTTAATTGCTGACTCTGCTCGGTACGGACATCTACAAGAGTTGAGGCATCGGTGAACCGGTAGATTTTTAGGGTCAGCACGAAACTGCTTACCAACATGAGCGCGCCGACTGCGACGTGCGCGGTGGTGATTGTAACCGTAAGTGCTGTTGCGAATGTTTCTCCGAACGCCGTTAATTTCGCGAAAAATGCCCCTGTGCCGAGTATCAACTGAACAACAAGCAGCCCAAGTAATAACAGTGGCATTGATTGTCCAATTCCACCTGCTTCACTGTCCACTGTTAGTATACGTCTTGCGAGTAAAAAGATATGCAGTGCGACCAAGAAAGCGAAAAGCAGATGTGCGTCGAGCCTGCTCCCTGTATGCCGTAGAATCGCGCCAAAGATAAGTTGTACATAGATGAGACACGTTGTAATCAGGCTTAAGCGGCGCAACTTTCGTGCTGTCTCGCCTATAGTTGTAGACCTATCTTGCCACCAATCCCGCGAGGCGAACCATGCGATCCCACAGAGCAGTGCGAAAAACGCTTGTGCCAGACACGCATGTACGATGGCGAAGTTGAGGTTAATTTGCGTAACTCGAAGTCCACCGAGTACACCTTGTACAATCACGGCAATTAAGGCGGCGAGTCCGAGCCATTTTAGCCATTTGCGGGAATCTCTCACCAATATCAAAACGAAGAGCGCGATTGTCAACATTCCGACGAGTGACCCCATGAGTCGATGGCTATGTTCATATAGGATACCACCTACCATCTCTGATAGCGGATAGAGGAACATATTGTACCCGAAGGTTGTTGGCCAATCGGGTACCGCCAATCCGGAGTCTGTGCTCGTTACAATCCCGCCGATGACAATCAGCAAGAACGTCGCGCCTGCTGTGAGGCGTGCCACCCTGTGTAGCCACGGACTATAACTCGTATTTTGCTGCATGCCAAATTCCCAGATAAACAAAAAACGTGGAAGATTTTTGGTTGGAAGGATGGAAGATTGGGGTGACTACCCTTCCATCCTCCCTCAATCTCTTAGTCGCCACCGGTTGCGGGTGCGTGTTCAGGTTGCGTTTGCGGAAGCCAATCAGATTCTTCACCCGGTACACTATATTCATAGGGACCGCGGTAGACAGTCGGGATTTGATCGAAGTTGCCGTGCGGTACGGGTGTCGGTGCTTCCCATTCCAACGTGTTCACGTGCCACGGATTCTGTTCAGCGACTTTCCCTTTATAGATGCTCCAGAAGAAGTTGAAGACGAGTATAAATTGTGCGAAGCCGAGTGTGAAAGCACTCATCGTGATAAAGATATTCATATCCGCAAAACCTTGTTCTTGGGTCACTATTTCTACCGCTTCGGCAAGTGGATTGGATATGCGCCGTCGATGTCCACCGACACCGAGGATATGCATCGGGAAGAAGGTGCAGTTGAACGCGGCGAAGGTCAGCCAAAAGTGAATCTTGGAGAGTAGATCGTTCATATAGCGTCCGTACATTTTCGGGAACCAGAAGATGATACCGCCAAAAACAGCGAACAGACTTCCACCGAACACGACGTAGTGAATATGCGCGACAATGAAGTAAGTATCGTGGATATAAATATCGACAGGCGTGTTCGCCATATAGATACCGCTGAGTCCACCAATTACAAACATCGAAACGAAAGCAATCGCGTGGAGCATCGGCGCTGTAAATCGGATAGAACCTCGGAACATTGTCCCCAGCCAGTTAAAGGTCTTAATGGCTGACGGCACTGCAATAAGCATGGTGGTTGTCATGAATATGGAGCCTAAACCGGCACGCATTCCGCTTTGGAACATGTGGTGTCCCCAGACGATCCACCCCAAAAATGCGATGGCGATCATTGCGTAGACCATGGAGCGATAGCCGAAGATCGGTTTCCGTGAAAAGACGGGTATCAATTCGGAAGCGATACCCATACCGGGCAAGATAAGGATGTAGACTTCCGGGTGGCCGAAGAACCAGAACAGGTGTTGCCAGAGCAGCGGGTCCCCGCCCCCTTCTGCTGTTGCGCTGAAGAACGTTGTTCCGGCAAGCCTATCAAAGACGAGAAGCACAATTGCAGACGATAGTACCGGGAAAGCGAGTAGTAAAAGGATGGTAACGATGAAAAGCGACCAGACGACTAATGGCATTCGGAAGAATGTCATTCCGGGTGCACGCATATTGATAATCGTCGTGATATAGTTGATAGACCCGACGAGAGAAGATAGTCCTTGAACGAAGAGGCTAAGTCCCCAGAGGATTTGTCCCCATTCGACCCCTGTCCACTGTGCGTCTGCAGAGAGCGGCGTGTAGCCTGTCCATCCTGCTGCGGCGTGTCCACCGGGTACAAAGAACCCTGCCATCATTATAACGGCTGCCAAGACAGCAAACCAAAATGAGAGCATGTTGAGGATCGGAAACGCCATATCGCGCGTCCCAATCATCAACGGAATTAAGAAATTTCCGAAAGCACCGACAAGGATAGGGACGACGACGAAAAAGACCATAACCGTGGCATGCATCGTAAAGAGCATGTTGTAAAACGCGTCTGTCATAACGCCAGCCGGCATATAGAGTTCGAGCCATTCTTCTTTATCGGAATCGTAAATCCGTTCCCACATTCTGTCGGCGGCTGTGACCACTTCACCTTCGTCCATGTATTGTTGCGATACACCGATGATAGGTAGCGGTTTTTCGGGGTAAGCGAGTTTCCATCTAAAGAGGAGTGCAAGCCCGCCACCGAGGAAAAGCATAATCAGTCCATAAATAAGAAACTGTCTACCGATCATTTTGTGGTCGAGCGAAAAGATATATTTACTTAGAAAACTTTCTTCATGGTGATGTTCTGTATGTTCGTTATCGTGCATCTTTATTGTCCTCCTTCAGCCTGCTGAGGCCATCTTTCTTGTGCCCAAGCATCGTAGTCCGCTTGTGTATGGACATTAAGGTAACCTCGCATCTCTGAGTGTCCGAATCCACAGAGTTCGGCGCACGGAATTTCGTAGCGCCCTGCCTTTATCGCCTTAAACCAGACATTAATAAATCTGTTGGGTAATGCATCTTGTTTAAGCCTTAATTGTGGGACAAAGAAGCTGTGAATGACATCTATGGAGGTTAATCGGATATGCACGACCGCGTTGATGGGAACATGCAGTTCGTTTTCTAATGTCAAATCATCATCCGTCTCGAATTCGTTATCAGGTCCAGGGTATGTCATATCCCAGTTGAACTGTTTTCCACTGACTTGGACGACAACATCTGGGTTCTCAGGAAATTGTCCGGGTGATTTAATATTGTTCCACTGTGGGTAACTAAACATAGCGAGTACAAAGACAATCACCGTCGTCGCGGCTGTCCAGACAATCTCTAAGGTTGTGCTTCCTTCAATGTAGGCAGCCTTCTTCCCTTCCTGATGTCGATATTTAATGAGGAAAACAATAAGGGTACCCATCACGAGGATGAACACAATAAGGGTAAGCCAATAGATAGCGTGAAAGAGGTTATCAACGCCTTGCCCGAATGTTGATATGTTCTCAGGTAGCCATTGAAGCATCAAATCCTCCTAACAGTGCGTCTCGTTTATTATAGACAAGAACGCAGATAAAATTTTTGTTCCTAACAAGTCTAATTCGCTTGCGTAGACGCGGTAAGCGTCGCGCCGACATAAGTTAAAACACAAAACAGGCTGGTAATCAGCATAGAAAGTGCCCAAGGCGCGCCTGCGCCAAATACTTTTGTAGTGGTGTCAAGGTAGAGGCAGTGTCGAAAAGCTGCAAGCCCATACGTTAAGGGATTGAACTTCATTGTCCATGCCAACCAACCGGGTACACCTGTGCTCGGAAAAAACGCGCCCGAAAATAACCAGATCGGGATCAGCAAGAGGTTCATAACCGCATGAAACCCTTGTGTAGAATCCATTCGCCACGCGATGAGGAGTCCGAGATTTGTCAAACCGAACGCCAGAAGTGCGATTACACCGATCGAGAGTAAGAGTGATGTCACACCGAATCGAATGCCTATCATCGGGCTGAGGAGCAGCAGGAGCAGCCCTTGTCCGAGTGCTAATGTCGTTCCGCCCAACGCCTGTGCGAGGACGATCTGCCAGCGTGCTACAGGTGCGACAAGTATGCTCTGCAAAAATCCCTCGCGTCGATCATTCACGACAGAGATTGTAGCGAAAATGGACGTAAAAAGCAAGACTAAAACGACGATGCCGGGATAAAAGTATGCGATATATCCAGTTTCATCGGATACGCCAGCTGGTCGAAACGAGGCACTTAATCCACTACCGATGAGGAGCCACAATATCAGCGGTTGTGCGATAGCACTGAGGAGTCGGCTCCGTTGCCGATAGAACCTGACGATTTCGCGCGACCATATCGTTGTAATCGGTAATAAACTTTTAATGTTCCTTGCGGTTTATTGAGGGGGTTAAGCATGCACCCGACTCTCCGTAGATCTGAAGAAACCCCCAAGCAAAACCCCTCCATTACATTACGGGCTTGCAGTTTTAGATCCTTTTAATTTTGCCTATCCTTCCTCTCCTGGAACGGGTTTCCTGTCAATTTGATGAACACATCTGCAAGTGTAGGTTTCCCGAAGCGTATGGACTGGATTTCATCGGGAAATGTGGCGACCACGTCTCGAACAAACTCATGCCCTCGCTCACATTCAAGACGTAGTCCATCGTCTGTTAGCGCAGTTGAAATACCGAACCGTTCAGTAATAGCAGTGCCGAGTATATCGCTGTCTGTAGTCTCTATAAGAATTACATCGCCTCCGACTTCTGCTTTGAGTTCGTCAGGTTCTCCAAGTGCGACTAACCTACCGTCATCCAATATCCCGACCCGATCACACGTTTCGGCATCTTCTAAAAGGTGTGTTGTCATGAGTACAAGAATATCTTGCGTCTGTGCAAGCGCGCCGAGATAGTTGTTGAGTTGCTGGCGTGCGGTCATATCCAAACCGCTTGTAGGTTCGTCAAGCATCAGGACACGCGGGGTATGCAGCAGTGCTTTCGCGATTTCAACGCGCCTTTTTAACCCTCCAGATAGGATTTCCACATGTTCTTTCGCTCTATCAGCAACACCAAAACATTCAAGAAGCTCAGAAATCCGGTGATGCAGGGTTTTCCCAGATAGACCGTAAAGATGACCGTGATGGCGTAAGTTCTCAACGATGGTAAGTTTACCATCTAATCCTGGGTGCTGAAAAACGACCCCTAAGAAATCCCGAATCATTCTCACCTCGGTGGCTAAGTTATATCCGAGGATGTGAGCAGTGCCAGAAGTTATCGGTATCAGCGTAGATAAGATTTTAAAAAGGGTCGTTTTCCCACTTCCGTTGGGTCCGAGGAGTCCAAAAATCTCACCGGACGAGACGCTAAAACTGACGTTTTCAAGTGCGCGTCGTTCTGGGTAAGCATGCGAAAGATTTTTTACGTCAATTCGGTTTTCGGAAACCTCCGGTTTTCGGCTTTCAGTAGTTATGGAATTTACAACTTCTGTATCTACTACCATGAAAACCTCTTGCTGACCGCTGACCGCTGATGCCTATTTCATCATCAGTTTCAGCGTGAATTCTTGTGTAACTGTGCCGCCAGCCTCTACGGTAACCTCAACAGGTGCTTCGTTGTTCGTGCCACACGCTTCATGCCAATACCCGAGTTTGTAGGTGCCTGCGGGAACATCTTCGAGTGTGAATTCACCTTTTTCGTTGGTTACAGCGAAATACGGATGCGGAACGTAGGCGATCCAAGCGGACATCCAACCGTGAATATCACATTTTACGGATACAGGTCCTTCCGCTTTCTTAACACCCGCGAGTCGTAATTTCTTCTGGTTTTTTGTCTGCTGTTTGTTAACCGGACGATTGATACTACTGAAGATATGAACGTTGTGGTTAACTCTATCGTTATTGAGCATTACGAGGCGTTGACCGAGCGGAACAATCTGGACATGCGGCGTGAACTTGCAGTTCTTTTGGTCGATTTCCAATGTTGCTTCTTGGTCAAAATCTTTGCCTTCAGTAATGTCAATTAGATAGACAATTGTATTTTTTAGTGCGTTGTCTTCACCGACGACGACAGATTCATCGTATTTTTCGGTAGCACCACAAATTTTAACATCTTTGGTGATTTCGAGTACTTTCATTTCAGGCATTTCGCCTTCAAACTTCACAACACCACTAATCGTGCCGCCATTGCTTACTGCCATCGGGTTATACTTTTCAGGAAATACTAACATTTCCATTTCGCCTGCATCGGGGTCCGCCGCGAAGGTGATACCAACGATACCAACGTAGCAGCACACGAGCAGGAGGGTGAGACTTGCCAACAAATAGGTTTTCATTTTTTTTTCCTTTTTAGTAGTTATCAGTTGTCGGTTTTCAGTTAAAGAGCCTTTTGATTCGTCTCAAGTGTCTTTTGAACTGAGTGTTGATAACTGAAGTAGATTTTATAATTCAGAATACACCGCAATCGGCGTGCTTCCAAATCACGCCTGTCAGCCGGTGCTTCCATATTTTTAGACTTCTTCCGAATTTCTACGTTGTACGAACGCTCGTAGACCGAAGAGCAAACCGACAGAGAGGATCGCGATCAAAGGCGGATAAACGAACCGTCTTGAAGACGGAACAGGTTCAAGGACAAAAGTATACCAACTCGTCATCGTTAATTTTGTATCAACATCGCCATTGGAACCGTCCCAAGCAGAGAAGGCAATTGGAACAAAGATACCGGGTTCAAGTTGTAAGTCTTTTTTGTCTTCCGTTTTCAATGCACGTTTTACCCACAGTTTGTATTGTCCATCTGTGTAGTCACTCTGTACTTGGAGTTCGCCTTGCGCTTCCTGAGTTTCAGCAGCGTTGATCCCCTTAGCGGTAAGTTCAGTCACCTCGTCAGGTGTAGAGGCTTTCCAGTGCCAGAGATAGACCGGCAGTCTACCGCCCCATAAGAAATACGGTTTCGGAGCCGTCGGTCCTTGTGGCACCTTGACAGGAAATTGGACTGCTAATGCATCCTCAAGTGGTTTCCCTGTTGCTTCATCCATGTCGTCGCCGGTTGTCTGTGTTCGGTCATCCCAGACAAAGAGGAAGACGACTTCTGTGTCGTTGTAAAACGATTTGACGTGTACGCCGTCGATCGTTGGGTTAAACTGTCGAGGTTCAATGACTATCTGCCCGACGAGCGGAAAATATCCGGCTTCCAGCGTATCCCAAGCAGCATCATCGAAAGCGGGTAATGCCCCTTGAAGGTATTGCGAACGCAGTACGTTATTGCCAATCGCTGGTTCAGGACGCTTTTCTGGCATAAGCGATTTCACGTAGTTCGCCAGATGCCAACTTTTTTCGTAGACGACTTTCATTGCGTCATTATAAGTCTGTATGTCCACTGCACTGACTTCACCACCTTCCTTGATGGTGAGTGCGACATCAACAGCGGCATCCATTTTTTCGTAAAATTTTTCAATTTCTGCTTCTTCCGCCTCTGTTATCTCGTCACTGTTTTCCAATTCGATGAGGCGTTTGGATTCTTCAGCAGTCAACCCGAAGTTCAGGAAACTATCGCCTTCAAACGCTGGCATCGGTGAGCCAGCAATTCCGCCGATGAATCGTTTGAAGATGTCTTCGGTGTCAGAACCGCCTCGGAAAGTCCAACCTTGTGTAAGATTTGCGGGCCACGTCTGGAAGCCCCAACTATCCTCCAATGTCGGTGCGGAGGTCCCATCGCCGCGCCCGACGTTACCGTGGCACTCAACACAACCGAGTTCAACATAAAGTTCTTTTCCGATTTCGACGCTCTGCTCGGCGTAAGAAATCTTTCCGTCCAAGGTAATCTGTTTCGGTGGGTTCTCATTTTCTTTGAACCCTGCGTAGAAGGTTTTGATATACGCGGTCACTTGCCACCGATCATCGGTACTCAAGGCAGTTTCCCATCCGGGCATAGATGAACCGGGCATCCCATCGGTGATGATGTCAAAGAGGTCTTTATCTGTTGGTAGGTGTCCGGCTTCTGTAGACCGGATTTTATACAACCCACGTGTGAAATCCCTCGGTTTTGGAAGGAGAGTCTCAGCTGCGGAGCCGTCGCCTCTACCTTCGACACCGTGGCAGTGTGCGCAGGAATTTTCATAAACCTCTTTGCCTCTTTCGGACGCTTCTGGAGCGTTCTGTGCGTATGCTAACGTAAGAACACACAGCATTCCCAGAACCAGTATCAGGAGAGTTACATTTCTGTTTTTCATCTTAGTGTGCCTCCCCAAAGGTTCGGAATTGATAACCGGTGTACTCAGATAAAAATAGGATAACGTCCCAAATTTCTTCTTGCGTCAGATGATCTTCCCAGATAGGCATTGCTGAATCCCACGGGGTCCCTGCTGCTGGTAACCCTGGTCCGCCTTTGGCAATTCTCCAAAAAAAGAACGATTCTTGGAAGTTCGGAATAATTCCCGGGTCTTGAAAGTTAGCCGGGATCGGTTGGAGATATGGTGCGAAATGCCCTTGTCCATCTAAGTGATCCCCATGGCATGGAAAGCAATTCTGATGATAGACGCGCCTTCCGTTCTCAACATGTGCTTTGAACGCTTCGGGGTCATCTTTTTGATAATGCCGATACGGGTTAACGACATCTTGCATCGTGCCGATGACTTCATCTTTGTAAGTCAATTCGAGCGGCGGTGATGGGTGAGCGTCGCGTGGACTTCCCGGTGGATTCGCGCGTTGGGCAATAAGTGAGTAGGTATAACCGAGCAGAAAGAGCGGGATTAACACCACAAGAACTCGGCGATGGATACGTCGTCTGTCGTCAACGAGCGTTTCATGAATAGGACGTAAAAATTCACGGAACTGTGAGTCCTCAACGGAGATATGCACCAAGATAGCGATTACAATTAACCCCATATACATCGCAATCACGCTATTGGGTATCGGTACTGAAATGATGCCTCCAACGACGAATTCCAGAAAGACCCAAGACCCGATGAGAATTATGAGACATATTGTGAAAAGCGACAACTTTTTCATTCTTTTAATTTTCCTTGCGGTTCGGTCAGGTGGGTTCAGGGTTTGACGTTCCCTGACGTATATCTGAAGAAACACCCAATCAAAACCTTTCCATTACATTACAGGCTAAGTTTTCCGTTTCTTTTATAGTGGAACCCGTAATTCCTTTTACAATAGCGGGGTTACAAACCCCGCCTGCAGTGGGGATATTTTTCGTCAAAGTAATTCCTTTTACAATAGCGGGGTTACAAACCCCGCCTGCAGTGGGGATATTGTTCGTCAAAGTGAAAATATATCTTCGGGATTTACTATAACAACTATCCTTTGTCTGTTATTCCGTGGGAGTCTCACCCGTTTCTTCAGTTACTGCTTCTGCGGTTGCCCCGGTGAGCGTACTTAAGAAAGAGAGTAGATTGGTCATATCTGTGACCGTTAAGATCAGGGGGAAATTTTCAGGCATCGGTGATGTGACAAGGAGTTTCTTACCCCGCGCACGGGTCATCGTAGCTTCCTCAAGATCAAAGGTATCAAATATCTCTTCAGTTCCGTCGACGATTAAGACGATTTCGTCGTCGTCCATCGTTCCTGAAACATAGTCGCCCACAATTTCGTCGCCATCGAAAGTGATAACGGTCATCTGGCTTTTGACATCTGTTTTAGAGAACGTCCGATTTTCGTCTCCAACTTTAAGGGTTACGGTTTCATCGGTTTCCGAAACGATTTCGCCGGTTACAGAGGCATCGGCATCTGTAGGGGTTAGGGTCAGTGTAAAATACCCTCTCGCCTGTAGATTTGTGAGTTCCTCAATCGGCTCGTCATCGATTTCAGTGAGTAAAATCGTATGCTCCTCTTCCGTTCCGTCAGCAGCTTTGGTGCGGACAACAATTTTTTCGGTGTCTTGGGAGACGAGTGTTCCTTGGTAGGTCGTTCCTTTGGCACGAACGGTAACGGCACCATAACCGCTAACAATCTGGGCAGCGGGTAACAGGATTGACTCTTCGAGGTAACGCATATCGTTAAAGGCTGCGATTTCGGAGAGGTCAGGTGCGGTAACGACTTCAAAATCTTCATTTGTTTCACCGACTGCAGGGCTTTCTATGCCTGTCACGGCGTGGCATGAGATACACGCGGCATCTACAAACACCTTTTTGCCGAGTTCTGGGTCACCGGTAAGCAAGGGTGGCAGTGCTTCAGCAGTCGTGCCTACGTCCGCCCTATCGATGGGTTCATCAAAGGGTGTCGGGTCAATTTCGCCGCCTTGACTCTGAAGGTAAGCGATGACTGCTTCAATCTCCAATTTTGAGAGATTGATAGGTGCTTTCCACACCTCTGGCATAATTTTGCCGTAGCCGGGGACGAGAAAGTTCGCCGGTTGATACATGGACTCAATCAAATACGCTTTGGCATCCATACCGGGTACACGGGTTGCGGCGTTAACGCCGATGTCTGTCAAGTCGGGACATCTCCCCGGTGGTGCAGAGGTATCGACAGTATGGCACGCGGCGCACTGTCCTTTCCCATTAAACACCAAGGCACCCTGTTCTGCGACTGCGTCTGGATCGCTCCAATCGAGTTCGGTTAAATTGACTGCCGTGGAGCTTTCGGGGACCAGTCCGGCGACAAAAGCGTAGAACCATATTATGGCAAGCGAGAAGGTAAGCAACTTAACAACGTTGGACCACAATATAATGTTTACAATTACCGAGATCAGGAACCATGCTGACCAAGGGAGTAGGTTCTCCGAGGCGATCGGAAACGCAGAGGCACCAGCAATATAGGCGATGAAACTCACCACCATAAGGATTAGACTCACAATTTTTATAAGCGTATTTCTCGACATATTTTTAACTATTGAGTTTTCGCTCCGCTCTCCATTTCATTACGAGCGGGTTTTTGATTAAGTAGGACTTACGCAAAATATGGGCATTCCGTCTATTACGCCCTCAGGAGTTGTGGACATCTATGGTATCTATCAACTCTCCAGATTGCACAAACTAACAGTTTATGCTACAGTGCGTAAGTCCTATTAAGTATATCGGGTTGAGATAACAGATCCAATACTTAGCAGGACATATTTTGACAATTCACTATAAAACATTTGCGCGTTGCTTCGTTTACCACCCTCTCAGAATCGGCACCTTACTAATTCCAGAAAGAACGATATTTATACCGTGTCCGTATTGATCAACGGATTCCTGAAGTGCTGTTGACCACGGCGAGACACCCGCGAGAGCGAGACATCCGGCGGTGGCTGCGCCCAAAGTACAACCGACGATTGCGGCACTTGCTGCAGTTGATCTCCTGTGTTCTTTGTAGGTATCTACATAAACCGCGATATATTCAGGCGGTTTGCCAGCAAGTCGAGTGAGCGGCGGAGAAGGTCGATATGAATAAGACGGTATCAAACTCAGCGAACCTAAAAGGCATCCGCCCGCAAGTGCTAAAGAAAAACCGCTACAAAACCATAAACATCCATCCGCATCTGCGTCGTCCTCAGCATCATTTTTAGCATCCGCTGCTATTCTTTTGAGGACTTCCAATTCCGTTTGAGATGAATTCGCCGCTGTTTGCGTTATAACAAAACCGAAGGTCAACGCTATCACCAAAATAAGCGAACATATTCTTCTCATCAATCTTCGGGCAGGAGACCCCATTCTTTACATTGGGGAGGAATGCCCGCTCCCATAGTTAGATTCGTTAGATTCCTTAGATTTCTAAAAGTGGTGCTGTTTTATACCACCCGCACACTGGGTATCTGAAGTCTGGTGGGCTGCTTCGTTCAACAGAACTCGCACTTTCCGTCTACTTGACCTGACCCGGTGTCCGTATCAGAAGATAAATGCTGGTAAAGCCTCGTCTCCGAGTGTATGTTTCCCCATCCACATCACGGATCGTTAGGTAGAGACTTGGGGAGCATCCTTAACTATACTTACTACCACTTCAGCATAGTGTTTTACTACCATCGTGTTGGCTGCCACGCCAAGATACCGCGATATTGTGTGTAGAAAACTGTTTAACTCGTGGAGTGGACGCTCGGCATGCGCTTCGCACAAGCCCAAGTTTTTAGACTTGGGTAGTTGACCTAATCATCCCCTTGAGTGGCAACCTCCGCTTCTACAACAGCCTTCTCCTGCTTCTTCTTTTCTCCCCACAAACCGAGCCAGAAGATAAACCCGACGAGTGCGAAGAAGATCACCATAATAATCGCTACCATATTGACTGCTTTGCTAAGGAAAGGTGTGAACGCATCAACGGATGTATCCTGCATGACTCCGAAAATGTGCCACCCTTCTCTGAGTCCTGAACGTGCATATCCCATGAGTCCCATAAGAGATGTAAACGTAATTGCGATGAGGATCAAAACGTATTGTGAGCGGTCTGTCATCTCGCCCCAGTTAATGGTGCCAGACATCCTGGCTTTGCGGTACATGAAGATGTCAACGACAGTGATGACAGCCATAACAGCAAGTGCGATTAGCACCTGGTACGGGGTTAGGATATTGACCCGTTGGTCGGTTGGAACGTAAAATCCGACGATACCGATAACCACAATTGCGATAGCCGCCAAAAAGAACATAGAAAAGATGGCGATGTTCCCGGCTTTTTTCCAATCCACTATCGGTACTTTCCCTGAACGTCGATAGAAGAGAAAACTCAAGAAGGTAATAAGGATAATGATGTTAACCACCGTATTTTTGGCAGTCATTAACCCGAACAATCCGAGGTGTGGGTGGTTTCCACCGCCCATGGCACTTAGTTCACTTGGACTTGAGATCCGAGAGAGGGTTCGCGGTGTCATCCAGACGGCGACACAGAAGATGATGAAGGCAATCATCCACGGACGGTAGCGTGCGTAGACTTCGGCGCCTTCAATACGTCCCATACCCGACCAGAGATAATAGTTGGCACCGATGAATAGGACACCAATCATTACTGCCTGAATAATAAACAGCCAAGAGAAGAGGCTCCCCATCATGTTGATGCCCATCGTGTTATTGAAGAGATAGATTTCTCTACCGAGCCAATAACCGAGGAAAGGGAGGGGGATAAGTCCACAGAGTGCGATGAAGTTCCCGTTATATCCCATCCAATCGTAGTGTGCTTTGTCTTCTTTTGTCTTGGCGACGAGGAATCGGAATGCGGCGTAAGCTGCGACAATAGACCCCCCGAAAGCGATATTCCCGACGAGTCGATGGATATTAATCGGCATCCACGTAAAGTTGTTGACGGCATCCCAGACAGTTCCCATGAATTCGCCTGTTGTCTCGTTGTGGAGCGGTATCATTGTATGGTCTGTAACACCCTCCATAAGGGCATCCTGTGTGAGTTCTGGGTCCGAAGCCAATCGCTCCTCTATCCAAGATTTCTTACGCGTCTCAGATAGAACGCCGTGCTGTGTTGCTGGACTCGTCTGGTAACTCAACCATGAGTTAGAGACAAACATAATCGCCGTGCCCCAAACGTTTAATAAAACGCCGAGGAAGAGATGCCATCCTTTATGTCGCCCTTGCATCTTATCCCATCCGTAGGAGTAGAGATAGAGGGTAAAGGTTTCACCGAAAAATAGGATGACATAAAAAATCATCGTCGGTCCGAATATGCCGCTGAGTTTACTCATTACTTTCGGATAACACCAGATGAGAACAAAGACGAGGACACCACCGAGCAAGGCTGTTGTCGAAAACGCGCCCATACAGAGTTTAATAAACTCCTGTGCCATCCGGTCATATCGCATGTCCTTTGTCTTCCAACCGATGAATTCAATGATAACAGCGAACATCGGAACACCGAGGATGAAAGACCCGAATAGTAGATGGAGCTGCGCAGCGACCCAAGCTGCGTTTCGGCTACCGACCACCGGGAACGGGCGATATTCAGCTTCAGTCATGTCCTGTGCGAACGCTGGTGCGAACACTGGTGCGATAGCCAACACGACATAGAAGACGAGCACACAACCCAGTATGAGATAGAGCCTCTTTTTAGATATTTTCATGGCTTTCGGCTGTCAGCCGTCGGCTGTCAGCGGGATCCCTTTCAGTTTTCTGAACCTATCAAACGAAACAGACGATCAGTCGTCGATTTTCGGTTTCCGTCAGCGAAGAAGGTCTCTTGCAGATCATTGACGGAAACCGATGGAAACTGACTGTTATTATTTTGCCTTTTTCTTAAAATCAGCACTCGTAAAGTTGACGTTGACATCACCATCGGCGGTAACTTCAACGGTTTTATTTGCTGTACCGAGTTCTTCATGCCATGCGATGACGCGTGCTCTACCGGCAGGCAGATTTTCGAGTGTGTATTTACCGGTGTCTTCAGATTTTTCATAGGCATTCGAACTGATCCATTTGTCTTCTGCGTCTTTGTAACCGGTGACAGTATAAAAGTTACTATTAACTGCGACAATGTAGCCCGTCATCCACGCGTGAATATCACAGGTGAGCTTAATCGGTTCATCTTTGACCATTTTGTAAGGAATTACGTTTTTCTCTTGAACCATGAAGTTGGGGGCTTCATTTTTCTGGGCGTGAGAGTGAACATTGTGTGCCACCGGATCGCTGGAAGTAATATCCACAGTAGCACCCATAGGAACTACAAGCACGTGCGGATAGTAAGCGCATCCTACCTGATCCATAACGGGATTGTCTTCTGGTAAAGTCACTTTCGCGCCGCGGACGCGTGCGTAAATAACAACGTTCTTGATACCTTTGCTTTTTGAGACAACGAGTGCTTCGGATTTTGTGCCTTGGACGGCATCAACGCAATGCTGGTCTTTGGTAGCGGTTAGTGCTGGACGCTCTGGGGCATCGCCTTCATACATGACGGTGCCGGTGATGTTACCAGCAAACGCAACACTTGCAAGCATGCCAAAAACGAGTAGAGCCATTAGGATTTTCATGATTTATTTCTCCTTTTATCGTTTAAATTTGTTCTGCAATATATTAACATTACTGAAACTGCGTACGCAAATTAAAATGCCTAAAATCTGGACTATTTTCTGGGAAACCGTCTTTGCGTTACGGACGAAATGTCTCCTTAATATAGTCGAGAATTTCACGTTGTTCTTCATCGCTGAGATAATAGTAGAACGCTGGCATATCGTCTTTCCCATCGTTAATACTATCCAGCAATTGTTGGTCGTCGTGCATCGCCCACAAGTTGTTGTCGGTTAGGTCCGCTGGTTCCAATTTTTTGAAACGTCCGACGCGTCCGCTGCCTTGTCCGTCGTTTCCGTGGCACCCGGCACAGTACCGCGCGTACTTGTACTCAACTGCCGATGCATACTTGGTACTCGGATCGACCTGTCTACCCAACCAGATTAGACCGCTGAGCCACACAATAATCATGACGATGACGACTACAAGGTGTCTCATATTTTTAAATTTTCCTTGCGGTTCGATTAGGTAGTTCCGTAACTTTGGCGTTCCTCTCCGTAGATCCGCTTTCCACTTCGTTCCAAGGATTTTTATTTTCCCTTGCGGTTCGGTCAGGTGAGTTGACGGTTTCAGGTTCCTCTCCGTAGATCCGCTTTCCACTTCGTTCCAAGCTACACCATCGCGAAACAAAATAGAACGAAGACCAGAGGACTATTGTTCAATGGCCCAACGAGATGAGATAATCTCGGACGAGTTGAATCTGTTTTTCAGCGTCATTTCCGGCGTATCCATCGACTGCCATATATTGTCCACCGACGAGTGGCCAGGCTTGTGGCATCGCTGTTCCGGGTTGGAGCGATTGCGGGTCCTTCATCCAATCAATAAGCCAATCGGGTTTGAGCCTGCCGTTCGCCAACGAGAGGTCCGGTCGTCCCGCCTTGTCACTGCCTTCAGGAATAACTTCGCCCTGTGAAGGGTGACAAGAGATACACTGAAGTTCGTCAAAAATCTGCTTACCAACCCGCAATTCAGCACGTGTCGGGGTCGGCGTTTCAAGCGTCTCATAAGGGAATGGCTCATCATCGAGTGCGGAGAAGTATTTGACAAGCGTCGTCGCCTCGTCATCCGACAATTCAAAGGTCGGCATCCGGACTTTCAACCCGTAGCGGATCTCAGATGGCTCTTTAAGGAATTCAAACAACCAATCTGGATAGACTCTCGCGCCTTGTGATTTCAAGGGCGGTGGTGCGACTTGCTTGGCAACCATCTCACTGAGTCCTTCGTATGCGATGATAACGTCTCGATAATCGCCGCCTGCGCCTTCGATTACGTGGCAACCGCTGCAGTTATACTTTTTGACGAGTCGTCTACCGGCATCAATGCGGTTCAATTTTTCGGATCGGTTATGTATATAGCTGAGCGGATATTTTTCGGGTTGGAAACTCTTCAGAAGCACAGCGAGTGCCTTCGCTTCTTCGTCGTCAACCTGGAAGACAGGCATTCGCGAGACGATGCGACGGGTTTGATACCGTCGTGGGTCGGTAACTTTGCCGACTGTCCACCCCGTCCAACTGTGTTCAACGTCTACTGTATCGCCAAAGTCAAGTTCATCAGCAAGTTTCGCGCCGAATTCGCCGAGGTCAGCACCGACCTTAGATTCATTTTCAAAACCGGGAATTTCGTGGCAGCCGAAGCATCCGTAGGTTCTAACAAGTGCCTCGCCTTCGCCGACATCCACTTCACCGATGGACTCACTTGTTGCGTTAGGTGTTGCTTTCTGTAAATTCATTAGATAGGCGACAACGTTATCAAGTTCGCGATTACTTAACCGTAGGCTCGGCATGCTGGTATCGGGATCATAAGCCTTCGGATCGCTAATCCACTGACGGAGATAATTCGGTGTGACCTTCGCACCGACACTATCAAGTGCTGGACCGAAATCGCTCCCTAAACCGTCAACAGCGTGGCACGTTAGGCAACCGACAGTTTTAACGGTCTCTTCGCCTGATTTAATAGCACTTTCAGATTGGGAATAATTTGCTGAGGATTCATCAAGGTTTGTATCGCTCATCGTTGCGAGGTAAGCCGCGATGGATTTGACCTCATCAACGATTTTGACAACAAAACTGTCCGAATAAGGGTATTCAGTGCCGTCGTCCGTTTTAATGACAATACCGTTATCGGTTTTTGTGACAACACCTGTGCGCGTTCCACCGTTTTTCAGGTAGACAACCTGACTCATACCGTCGGCGGGGAAGAAGTTCGGCATTGTCGCGTTCGGCAGATATGCCTCCGGCTTTTTAATCCAACTCTCAAGCCAAGCTATATCCTTCACCTTACTCCCGACTTTTGCAAGTGAGGGGCCGACTTTTGCAATATCTTCGATTGCACTATACCCTTCTACAGCATGGCAACCGTGGCAACCGAGGTCTTCAAAGAGTGCTAAACCTTTCGTGAGATTCGGTGCGTAGTCTACGGGCTGATCTGTATCAGGATTAACGCCGTGATCTAACATCATCACACCATCATGGCAACGCCGACAATTAGACTCCATATAGCCTTTGGTTTCTTCGGATGTCCTGCCGGTATGCTCGTCTAATCCGAGTACAGGAGTGAGCCAGTATTCGGCATGCGTTAGGGCGTGTGCGGATTTCGCTGTCAACGCCTGTCCTTGTCCACCGTGGCAGGGTGTACATCCGAATCTATCAACGGGGTGTTTTTCGAGAAGGACCTCTCGCTCTGGGTGCGTCTGGAGGACCGACCGATAGCCGGTGTCATAAGAGATTTCAACTTCACCGAAGACATCAACATCCGTGAATGTAAGGGTCCCGTTTTCATCGAGTGTATATTGGTCTGCTTCAGCGTCGAACCCATCAATGAGGATGTTTTCACTACCGACTTTTACCCTTGCGTGCTCAAGGCGGTGTACAATTGGGTTTTCACCGTCGCCTTCGACCTCAAATATTTCTTGTCCCGACTGCTCATACCCGACTCTATCGGCAGAAAAGTGGCATGTTGCGCACCTATCTGCGGTGTAGTCAAAGTCTTCAAGATAGTATTGTGTAATGCTTCGGGTTTGACGGAACGGGTTCTCTAAGAGGCTACCGAGGAAAGTCCGCTTGATACCGCCGACAGAATTCAGTTTTTCTTGTAGACGTTCGACGTCATCGTGTTTCGCTTTGTCGGTTTGTAGTGCCTGAAGTGAGGCTTGTGCGGCGGCGATGCCGTCAAGAATCTCAGTGTCGGTAGCGTTATATTTCTGTGCGATAAGATAAGTGCTGAGTGCGAGTTGGGGGTCGTCACTGGTTTGATAGAATTGTGCCAAGTTTTTGTTAGCAACAGCAAAAGCTGCCTCTGCGTCCAAAACAGCCGCCGTCAGTTCGCCTTCGATGCGGGATTCAAGTTCAGCAAGTTTCTTCTGCCACTTGTCAACGGTCTCATTGCGTTTACCTTTCGCTTCGTGGAGGCTATGCTGATACTTATAGTTAATCGCGTCCGATTCGCTCTGTCGGAATTTGCGTTCTTGGAGTGCTTCGTCCAATGCGACCTGAGTTTTCTTGACTTCCTCGGTCAATCCGCTTAACGCTTTCGCATCTGGTTTTTGAGGTGTAACAAGTTCGGGCAAAGCCGACTTTGCCTTTTCTAATTCTGCGTATGTCTTGTCATATTCATATTGATAAAACTGCTGCTGGATCTGTTTCCATGGACGGCGTGTGATCATCTCACTCCAGAACCCCCAGAGCGTTACGAGTCCTAAGAGTCCTGACAAGATAAAGAACAAAGCAGAATACGATTTATTTTCAGCGGGAATCTCTTTTTTGTGCCTCACGAACTTTACTCCCTTTCTCTAATTTTCCTTGCGGTTCGTTCAAATGGGCTTGGACTCTGACGTTCCTTTGGGTAAAGCCAGCCCGGCCCGTTGGTTGGGCTTACGTTTTCTCGGCTAAAAAGAAGATAGGATTTTCACAAACTTCTTTGTTATCAGAGTTGATAACTATCCTTAGATGTTGAACCATGGGGATACCCAGATATATTTTACGTTAAAGAATATTCGCAGGACCATTTTTATCGGCAGTGCGAGCATCGTCAAGAAGAGGAACGAGACCACGGCATATCGAACGAGCCCGAGCTCCTGTAAGAAATCGCTGGTTTTACGTTTCCATAAATAGACGATGGGTCCGAGTGCGAAATAACCGGCGACGACGACGAATCCGAAGAAGTTTGCAGTATTCGCATCACGAATCCCGAAGAGGTACGATAAATTGACGTTTGTCAAGGGAACGACGAGGTGTGGGTCCCATGCTTCCCAAGGCGCGAAGAAGTTCCAGCCGGGTCCTCTGAGAAATGTGCCGACGACCATCAAAACGATCCACAAAATGATAAATCCGAAGGAGAATACGGAGAGCGCGAACGGGCGTTCTTTGATGGTATAATACCCCTTACCCTTTGGGTTTGTGTCGATGTAAGGTATCGCAACCAAGCCAGCAATAATCAAGCCTGGGAGTACGACCCCAGCGATCCATGGATCGAAATAGACGAGCATCTCTTGAAGGGCAAGGAAATACCACGGTGCTTTGGACGGGTTTGGCGTTTTCGTCGGATCGCTTGGCTCTTCCAGGGGTGCATCAATCATAATTGACCAAACCCCTAATACGAGCATAACGATAATGGCGCAAATAAACTCGTTTCTGCAGAGATAGGGCCAGACATAGACCTTATCGTTAAGATGAGCATCCGATGGTACACCGGCCTTATCTGTCTGACGTGCCTGCCGGTATGAGAGCCACATAAAATAGGGTATCAAAAACAGAATAGCAACAATAGGGACGTTATCCGGTTTCGTCACCAGTGCTATAAAATGCTCCATATTCTTTCCGCTCCTTCATTCAAATATAGGGTTCCTTACCCATGCTAACAGAAACCGTGTTCCGCCACATAAAATACCCATTCCACAATTCCGTTTATAGCGGTCCGGAGATACCTCCATCTTTACGTACACGCCAGAAATGTAGTGCCATCAATGCGCTCGCCAAAAGGGGTACGGCGACGCAGTGTAAGATGTAGAACCTCAAGAGTGTTGAGGGACCGACAATTGTGCCTGCCAATAGTGCGAATCGGACATCGTTTGATTGCGTGATCTCGGTGGGTGCAAACGGACCTTCGTGTCCTAAGACAGGTGTTGCCCGTGCCATGTTTGTCCCGACAGTTACCGCCCAAAAAGCCAATTGATCCCACGGTAGCAGGTAGCCTGTGAAACTCAGGAAAAATGTGACGAGTAAGAGGATGACCCCGACTGCCCAGTTGAATTCTCGCGGTTTCTTATACGACCCAGTTAGAAAGACCCTGAACATGTGTAACATGACCGAAATGACCATACCGTGTGCTGCCCATCGGTGCATATTGCGTAGGAGCATGCCGAACGGGATATCAAATTCGAGGTACTGTACATCGGCGAAAGCATATTCGGCTGTCGGGCGGTAATAGAACATCAGGAGCACACCGGTGACAGCGGTCACAAGGAACATGAGGAAGGTGATACCACCCATGCACCATGTAAATCTGAAGTTGAGTGCATGGCGAGAAATCCGGGGAGGATGGAGATGCAACCAGACGTTTTGGAGGATTTGTAAGGTATAACGACGACCTGTATTTTCGTATCCGTGGCGGAAAATAGAACGCCAAATATCGGAATTCGTAATCTTTTCTTTGAGCCCTTTACGTTCTTCGTTCATATTTTTTATAGCAAGCTCCGACGTACGCGGTGCGAGATACGGGTTTCGAGATATGCGACATCTCAGAACCGGCTTTTCTATATGCTCGGAGCCGGGTGCGAATGCTCTCCTTTCTTCAGACCTTCAAAAAGGAGCCTGGGTCAGTCCACTGCCCCTTCTCGCCTAAAAACTTCACAGACTTATCAATCTCGAGTTGACCATCTTCTGCTAACGTAATTTTAACACGTTCAAGCGGACGTGGTGCTGGTCCCTCGTAATTAATACCTTCTCGGTCAAAACCGCTCCCGTGGCAGGGACATTTGAATTTGTTTTCAGAACCGAGCCAACGTGGTGTGCATCCGAGATGTGTGCAGATGGTTAAGAGTGCGTAGAACTCACCATCCTGTTTTCGGACGATCCAAACACCGTAAGGCTCTTTTTTGAATTTCTCGCTAACACTTCCTGGCGGATATTCCGCTGGAGATCCTGCCTTAAAAATAGAAGACGGTTCAAACAGCACACGCGGATATAGATACCGAACCAACCCCGGTCCGAAGGCTAAACCCGATGCTGCAACGAAAGTCCCCCAACCGAGAAATTTGAAAAATTTACGTCGAGATTCCACTTCCACCCCCGATTTTTGTAACCGACGCTTACACGTCAATTCCATGCGATTAAAGCTAACTGCCTATCAGTATAACCAATTTCCAATAAAATGTCACGAAAATATCTTCGCAGTTATGCAAGTCTGTGCTACACGGGCAAAAACACTCGCTACCCCGAAATCGATTCTAAATTTATAATAAGAGACACAGAAGGTATCCAAAGCAATTTTGCGTCGCGAGCGTTAAATATTATATCATCTATTCAAAAGTTTGTCAACCATTTTTTTCAATTTTTACACAGAATTTGACAAAATTGAGAAAATAACATCACTGATACCGCATTCTTGAAATTTACCGTACTCACAAGTTAGACCTTCCATCGTGTTTCCGATATAAAATGTGTAAAATTTTGTTCAACATTTCAACAATTTATGATAGAATCTAAGTCAGAAATTTTCCGAGTTTTCAGAAACCGATAACCCTTGAAAAAAGGAGAATAGAGATGAGATACTTTACAATCGGCTTAATGATCGCAGGTTGCATATTCGCTCAACTCAGCAACGCCGAAATTGATCCAGAATCTATTGTCGGTGCCTGGCTGTTTGATGAGACAGACGGCAAAGTCGCCAAAGATTCATCTGGAAATGGGAATGACGGGAACCTCGTCGGCGGTGCTAAATGGGTGAAAGGCAAATTCGGGAACGCTATCGAACTTAATGGAACGGACGGTTGGATCACTGTTCCACAGATCGGACCGCTTGAAGACTTTACCCTGATAAAATGGTTTAATTCGACCGGAAGAGTCGGGGCGTGGAGATGTTTCTTTAATCGTGACGGTTGGGCGGCAGGCTATGTGCATTACCAATTCCGCCCAGACAATAAGATGGAGATGGCTATCCACTCTAACAACCCTGTCCGACATCCGGATTGGGCTGCCTCGGATTTCACAGCAGATAACAGTATCTTAAATAAATGGTTCCATCTTGCAGTTGCTTATAGTAGCAACGAAGAATCGGTTAGCGTCTACTTTGACGGTGAACTTGATGCTGAAGGTGCATGGGGACCTCTGCCGGGTGAATTTGGCCCCGGACGTATCGGTTCATGGGATGGCGGCGGTAGAGAGTGGGAAGGTATGTTCGACGAAATGATACTCTTCGATGTCGCCCTTGAGGAAGACGATATTCAGATGCTGATGGATAAAGGTTTAGACGCAACGCTTGCGGTTGATCCGATGGATAAAGTCGCAACGACTTGGGGTAAAATTAAGCAAAATAAGTAGGGCCGAAGTGAACGGTAATCTTTGGTATACATCTCGATGGCTATTGAAAATCAAGTACTTCATCAATTTCTGCCATAACCCGCATCGTCTCTGCCAATGCAACCAAAATTGCACAATACTGACGCACCTCCGTATGAGTTAAGGGCGTGTTTTTTCTATCCTGCAACCATTTCTTACATACCTGATACGCCCCTAGCTCATACGCCCATACTTCTGGTGCCACATCCGTGAAATGTTGTGTAGCGTTAACCCAGACGTGCCCATCTTCATAGCGAATCCTTGAGACAACGGCATCGCCTTCCCCTTCAAACCGATGCAGCGATGAAATCTGTATCTCTTTCAAAAGATGCAAATCAATCAAATTCTGCCCCAACGCTGCAAGTTTTCGGAAGGACTCAACATCTCGCGGCAAAGGGATACGCGGGAAGTCATATTTCAAGAATTCATAATACCGTTCGCGATAGGCAGGACTGTATAGCACCGCGTAGATATAGGCGAGGATTTCCTCTGGTGAAATACCTTCGGGGAGGTTAAGCGTTTCAACCTGTGGTAACGCCAACGTCTCTGAAAGCGTGGTGAGAAAGGCAGGCTTGAAATTGAGTGAACGTTCTGTCGAAATTCCTAATTCCTCTGGATTTGGGTATAAGTAAAGCGGAAAAACATGGGTAGGTCCATCCGTATTTGAGACACAATTTCCATCTGTAATTCTGTTGGTAACAAAGATGTGCTGCCATGTGGTAGCACTCCGAATGATGCGGTGTGTGCAGAGGGCAAGGTTCTCGTCCATAAGGAGATGCTGCATAATCGCAGGTCGTGGCATACAGTGAAATCCACGCGAATGTCCTGTATAATAGGTATATCGCGTGTCAAATGGGCGATAATTGATCGGCACAATGTGCTGTTCCGTCTCAGGATGATTTTGAAGGTCTTCTTGAGCGAGACGAATTTGCCAGTCTCGACTATCCCTCGGCAGCCTATATTGCTGCCGCGCCTCGGATTCAGAGAGCGACACAAAGTCAGTAACGGTGGCGCGCACTGCTTCTGGGGTGCTATGGATAGTGAGTCTGTCTCGTGCTGTTATAATTCCAATTGAACTTGCTTGAAAGATGTCGTTTAATTCCCAACCAGTTTCGTATTCTTCTATATGTTGATCTTGACGTGGCACGAAATGATAAAACGGTGAATCAGGAGTTAGTTCTGTCCATGTGGTGGTCTGGACATCAGTATGTGAGAGGGTCGCGTATTTTTGCGCCCGACTTCCGTATAAATCAGCATAATAGATTTTTGCTGGTGCAACGTTATCGCGTTCCTTAATGCACAACAGAATTGCAGTACCTTGCTGAATATCAAAGACATTTTCATCGGTTTCACCATCAGGGATGATTTCTCCGATTCTGCTGCTGCCGTGCAAATTGAAACAATAGATGGTATTAAAACTGTTCATCAAACTCTGCCGCATACCGCGAAAGATGATACCGTACAAAAACCCATTATTTACAATATAACCGATAACCCCTTCACTGTTTCGATCAATACGCCACTGTGCCCATCGGACAAACTTTACATAGTCTCCTTGGAGTGCTTGAAAGTTTTGCTCTGCCATTGGTGTTCCATCAACACGTTTGTAATCCTCCATCAGTTGTCCGATGAAATTCAGGGATCCAGCAGTGTCACGGCTTGGGTTAGCAGAACTCCGTTGATAGGGAGGATTACCAAGGATAACAAGCAGAGGGGCATCTTTTTTCACTGAAACCGCCGCGTTTGCCTCATCAGAGATGAATCCCGCAAAAGGTAAACGTTGCTCGCGCGCTATGGGTTCCTCTAACGTATTGGTAAGATAGATGCGGAGACGTTCAGTCGCCCGCCATCCTTGTGCCTGTAGAAACAAACTCAACTTCAGATGTGCAATCGTGTAGGGTGCAACCAACAACTCAAATCCGAAAAGTCGTTTGACCAATTGTGCGTTGATATACCGGTTCCAGTCGCCTGTCCCGTAGGTCGTTGTGACGTATTCACGGATGTGGTCAAGTACTGCCAACAGAAAACCTCCGGTGCCCGTCGCGGGATCAAGGATGAGCGTGTTGTCATCGGCAAGCCCGTCGGGCCTGTTCAGTGCTGTCTTGAGCAAAGCATCAATAGATCGGACAATGTAAGAGATAACCTGCGGAGGTGTATAGTAAACCCCCCGGTCAACGCGTCGCTGTGGGTCATATTCTGCAAGGAACGTCTCATAGAAATGGATAACTGGATCTTCAAAGTGGGTGCTTGTCGTAAATGCCGTGCGGAGTGTCTCCGTAGAGACGTTTCGGAGGAGGTTTGCAATATCATCTAAAATATAGATGATGTTTTGATTGAGGTTCGGCGAATCGACTTGGTGGAAAAGTTGTCTCAAAAAGGGGTTGGAATGCGGGAGTGCGCTGGCGGCGGTCTCTCGTGAAAAGTTTGTTGCGTTAGGTAACGCACAGCGTGCAGCGAAGAGCCCATACGCGAGGGTTTGTGCATACATATCGGCGAACTCATCCGAGGTTAAAGTAGAAAGGAGCAGTTCTCTAAAAGCAGAGAACATCGCGTAGGTATCGCTGTTTTCATCAATAAGCGTCGTTGCAATTTGGGTTTGGAGCTCACGTGTGCGGCGTGCAAGATGTTTCGCAAGTGCCTCCGGAGTGGCGATTTGCCCGGAGACCGCCCTGGCACTGAAAAATCCATCTAATAGACTTTTCAGATTTTCAATTTCGTTGTCAACTCGTGCTATCGCGCGCAATGTACCACTCGTATACAACCGAAATTCCACGAAATTGGTGAGGACGAAGTTATCAAGATTTTCAATAAACCGTGCATTCTGTGCCTCGGCGTGCCCAGTGAGTGCATCAAGGTTCCTGCCATAAGCCTCCGCCTCAATATAACCGAGAGGGAATAGACCTTCTTTGACAACAAAATCCGGTCTACCGATTTCTAATTGTCGTGGCTCGTGCGTAATAGTGATAGCATATCCTAAATGTTCAGCGGTCTGTTCAAAAAAGTTTTTGAGATGTATATGTAAGGAGAGTTCAGCGGTAGCATCGTCCTGTTCTCGGGTCTGTTGGATGTTTTGCCTGTACGTTCTACAAATCTGTTGAAATGACATTAGATTCCCTTTCAAGCCAGATAGTCTTAGAATTAAATATAATGGGCTTTTTGGGCCATGCTATAAACATAACATCCCTACGGGACTAAAGCGGGTATTGAAGTCTCCAAGGTCTCCGCGTAGAATCTGGTTCGGTTAGGAAACCGAACCTACCGAATCTGTCACCGAGGCGTTATCTTCTCTAAAATTGACACTTATGGTTCTTTGTTCAACAACACCTAAACAAAACATTTAAAATAGGGTTAACCTCGGAGTTTCGGCTGCTTGTTGTAGTTTCTGGACGGCTTCGGCAATGTCGTTGACGAGGACTTGACGCATTGATGCGAAATTCTCGTCCTCTTGCCGTAGGACGTAAGCCGGGTTAAAGGTCGCCATCGCGAAGGCGGCATACGGTGTATCGGTAAACCAGATACCGCGTTCTTCTGTAATACGGAAATTTCGCCGGATAAGAACTTTCGCAGCAGGTGCGCCCATACAGAGGATAACAGACGGTTGGACTAAGGTGAGTTCGCCATCAAGCCACTTTGCACACGCTTTGATTTCCGCTGCTTTCGGTGGACGGTTCTTCAACCTGTCGCCTTTAGGACTCGCTGCCCGACACTTAATGATATTGGTGAGCCAGATGTCGTGCCGTGTTAAATCATTCGCAGTCAGGACTTCATCAAGCAAGTTCCCAGCGGGTCCCGAAAAGGGGAGCGTCGTGTGGTTATCTGCAGCGGATGGGCCCTCTGCGACAAGTACCAGTTTTGCGGTAGCATCACCGCTGCCGAAAACGACGTTCGCGCGTGTTTTCGCCAAGTCGCAATCCGTACAAACACTGGCTCGCGTTTTGAGGGTTTGCATTTGACGATGAAGCGCGTCCATGTCCTCTGCTCCGAATTCCTGAAACTAAACGGTGCTGCCTGAAGTTTTTGTAAAGTGAATGCCGGTGTGTACTAACTGCCCGGGTTGTGTCCGCGTAAATGTCAACCGATAGATCGGTTTATCCCAGGTGTACTGATAATCGCTGCCATAAGTAGCGACGCTTATCGGTAGGTAGCCGTCTGGTACATGAATGAAACAGGTGCCTTCAGCCTCTCTCAGCGGTTTACAGACGATCAGAAAAGTTTGACTGTGAGCGTCCCAACCGGCAGACAAGACATCAACACTGCCTTGCGTATAGTGCATATCGGTTGCGAGCAGTTGGGGTACGTCCTGTTCTTCACGGAAACAGAGGAGTTTAACAGAACGCGGCGGGATGTTCAACAGGTTTACACTCTGCGAAACTTTTCCGAGGTACTGACGCATCCAGAAGTCGTGGACGAGAAAATCTTTAGATTCGGCAGATTCGAGGGCATCAAGTTCAAAATAGACATCATCTTCATGGTCGTTCCAATTGAAGATAGCGGCGAGATACCATGTTTCATGGGGTGTCGAAACGGGTAGGCACCAGATTCTGGGAAAAGGTTCGTCGTAAAGGTCTATAGGTCTGGCGGGTTCGCCGACAAGGGGTAAGATTTTTGCTAAGGCTGCCGCTCGTGAGGGTGTGAACGCTTCGACCCGGTCTGCGCAGAAAACTGCGCCGCCACTTAATGCTGCGGCAGTCAATTCAACGATGACTTCGTTGACAGGACGGGGTTCATCAACCGAAATTTCGCCGAAAAGGTGTCGCCAGAGGACGTTATGTTCGCGTAGATGCGCGGCATATCTGGTCAGACGATGCTTTATACCACGTTGATGGTGCCACTGATCGCTGGCGCGGTTAGAAGCACTGGCGGCCGGGAACGGTGAATTGAGCAGCGGTGCGTTGATGTCAATACCACCAATCGACACGCTTGAGATCGCATTGTAGCCAGTGAGCAGGACCTTCTCTTTGCGTGAACCGTCCTCTAAACACACCGCATCAACGGTCTCCCTCAAAAATTCTATAGCAGAACGATAAAGTTGTAGCGCAGTGAGGGTGTCGTCATGCCAGCGCAAATCGTGTGAAGTATTGGTGAGTCCAATCGTATATCCTGTAAAATCTACATTAATAAATGAACATTTATAATCACCGACGATCTGATTAATCTGTTCACGAATCTGTCCTTGGACTTCAGGGTGTGAAATATCTAAGAGTGCGACCTCTTTGCCTGTTTCTGGCAGATGGATTGTAGCGGGTTTGTATCCGTTACGTGCGGCACGTCTGCGTGAGCGTTTTTTTCGATTTTTATCGTTAGTCTGTCTCTGTATGCAGCGGTCTGGATGGTTCTGCACGAATTGTGAATCGAGTGCAACAGAGAACGGATTGATGCGGACCCCTACCTTGAAACCTGTTTCATGAACTTTTTTTACGACTGTTTCAGTTTCCTCTGGGTTCCGCAGTCCTGATACAGTGTCCACTTGAATACAATTGACACCACTGGGATAGTCTGGTTGAAACAGTGGATGCTCTGCAATCGTATCTATTTGTGTTAAGACGGCATCGGTATCAAGCGGTTCGGATGCGCCAGAAAAGGTCCAGGCGGTAAGAGGGGCAGGCAGGTCTTCTGGGTCTAATGTGGTGTGTTGTGCGGCTAATTGGGTCGTATAGTCGTCATAAGCTGCCTTAGCACCCCCGTTAAAGTTGATATAAGCCGTCTCAGAAACGACTTCTGCTCCGGCATCGCATTGCTGTTCACATTGATGATAGAGTTTCCAAGGGTTAACCCCGGATCCCTTCTTATTATTGGATTGCGAACCTCGCTTACCATTTCCTTGACAACCGACTTGAATTCGGGGCCACCATTTCTCAGTTGTCAGGAAACCGAAGACAAGTGCTTTACCAGTCTGTGTATCGTGAAGTACACCATCGTGGCTCGGATGCATAGTATCGGTCTCGCTTAGCAGGAATCCATCATAGAGTTTTTTACTGACACCTGGGGAGACCGGCGGCATATTAATAAAAAGGTGACAATCCTTTGGCGTTCCACCGATCAGCGCAGCGCCACGGTTCTCGGAGACTCCAAGCACTGTAACACTATCGAGCTGCAAAGGTTCAGTTTTTAGGTTTTCAACGCCAACTTTGAGGTGTATCGCCGGTTGACCCTCGTAACAATTGAGATAGGTATTTATCCGGATACCTTTATCTGTCGGTTCGCAGGAGAAACGGATCTGATGACACTCGCCAAAAACGTCCGTCTTCGCCGATTGTGTGATAAATTCACGGGTGCCAGCATTCTCAGTTTTGATGATACTGCCATCGCCGAGGGTAACTTCTGTACAACCGTTTCGGATAACAGTATCCCCGCTTTCATCAATGTAATCCCAAGTTCCTTTTGCGAGGTTGAACTTAATCTCGAATTTACTGTGGTTTATCACGACGAGGTTCCCCTGCCGTGAGACTGCTATATCATCTGGTCTCATCCATCAATTTCCTTTTTTCACACTGTAGCTTGGGGTTATTGACGTAAGCAAGTTTGAATATTAATAAATAGGCACATTGTCCGTTGATGGCGGGCGGGGAGACCCCGCTCCTACGGAGGGTTCGGCACTTTTCCGAAATCTGGCAATCGGAAGATTATTATTTAATATTGCTTACTTACTTACCCCCATTAATAGTTAAAAGCAATCATTTCCTCACTTTTATTTTGCGTAAAATACTGCAATGACCTCATCAAGGTAATCGATCGAACTGTGTAGGCATCAGGAAGGTCAAATATTTCCGAGTGATTTTGTTCGGATAAGACTACTTTATTTTTTGATTCAATAGTTCTTAAAAACCGGTTGAACTCACCTAAATCGAGAACGCCATTATAATGACCATTGGTATTATTGAAATAGGGCGGGTCAAGATATAAAAAAGCGTTACCGACAGAAGCAAATGCTTTATAATCCTCGTTCATTATGGTTAAGTCTCGAATGGTTTTACTTAAATTCAACAACGAATCAAGATTGACTTTCGGACACGAGCTACCTTTTCTGATAGGCGAATTGAATTTGTTGCTCGAATTGAATCTGATTTTTCCTGAAAATGCGTTCTTCGCAAGGTAAAGGAAGTTCGCCGCCCCCTCCACCCCGTTTTCTAAACATAGATTCCTGACTTGGTAATAATACTCGGTTGAAGAATTTTTGTAATGTTCGTTATACAGCTCCCATAACCTGATCGGAGATGTCTGAACTTGCCGTATCAGGTTTACAACAATAGGGTTATTGTCGTTATAGATGACGCGATGAGATCCAAACCTATTGCATGCATAAAGAGAGAATGCCGCTCCACCTCCAAATATATCATAAATACGACAGGCAAGGTTATCAGGTATGATTTTATCAAAAATATCTTTGAAACCTGCTTTACAACCGATGTAGGGTATTAACTTTAGCTTCGCACGCTTGTTTTTTACAACAAATTCTGATTGCTGTCCACTCGCCCGGTCGGTATTCATCGTTTCACCGATTCTCCTATAGAAAAAGCGTAATGAACGCCGTTTTAGACCAAAGTTAGCGAGTCGTAGCAACTGCCCGACACGTTATAATTGTTGTCGGTTCGTCCCTCGTTTGGGCAAGTGAAAAAGTATCTCCAGGGGAGAGGAAGAGGACATCGTGGCGTTGTAGTGTTTGCGTCTTTTGGCTATCATCTGTTACTTCAGCGCACCCGTCTTTTAGGACATAAATTGCTTCACTGTCTATCGGTTCGTGTGTAAAGTGTTGTCCATTGCTCAGAGAGATATAATCCAAGGAGAGATGTAGGGAACCTTTCTCCGGTGAGACGACGCTTCGCCATTCGTCGACCGATTTTCCAAATACGGGACCCGATCGTGCCATATTAAGCACTTGGACGTTGCTGCGATGTCCATGTTGCGGTGTAGGTGCTTCGTCCGGTGTGTCTCGTTCACCGCGGTAGAGTGCCATATCTGGTGGTGCCTGGAAACTCATCAGACGTGCCATATCCGGCGTGGTATTGACAGTTCCGTGTACCTCTCCTGCGGGGACAAAAATGACATCGCCTGCAGTGATAGGGGTATAGACACTTCCTTGTCGGATGGCACCGCCACCTTCTAAAACGACAATCGCGTCTTCTGAAGCATCGTGATAGTGTTGTGTAAACTCTTGATCCGGGGCATGGAGACCGTGGTTGAGCGTTAGCTGTTTTGAACCCATATCTGGGTGGACAACACGCCAATTCTTACCTTTTCCCATTTGAAACGGGGTTCCGGATTGAAGATTTAAAATTTTCATGTTTTGTCTTTGCGGTAAAATGATACGATGGTATCGCTATAACTCGCTATTCGGTCTCGCGTCAAACTCCCAATTTGGTCTGGCATCATAGACTGCTTGGCGTGCTCAACGAGCAGCGTACCATCGGGACTGAGCAGAGCGTTTTCAGCGAGTCGTGCCAAACAGGTCGTATATAATTCTGTGCTACCGTCTGCACCTGTGCCATAAGGAGGATCGAAATAGATAATCTGAAATACGGCTGCCTGTTTCTGGAGACACGAAATACCCTTCACAGCATCACGACGGAGCAGGCACGCGCTAACAGTCGGGTCTTGCGTTGCGTCAAAATACCTTGTGCGAGGTAGTGCGGGAAGCCCACAAGCACGAAGGTTCTCTTCTATAACGCGGATGCACCGCGGGTCGCGTTCCAAAAAGGTGACATGCTTCGCACCGCGACTCAATGCCTCAATCCCTATATTCCCGGTACCGGCACAGAGGTCGAGAAAATCCGCGTCGATGACCTGTTCCCGTAGGATGCTGAAAACCGATTCTTTAACGCGATCTGTCGTAGGACGGACGATACGACTGCCCTTCGGTGCAACCAAACGTCTTCCTTTAAACGCGCCAGCGATAACTCTCATTTTTAATAGTTACCAGTTTTCAGTTAAGAGTTTTCAGTTAAGAGTTTGTTGTGACAGTTACGATAAACGGACCCGTTACAAGAAAGTGACTAATAACTGATAACCGATAACTGACGACTATTCCTCTGAAACTATTAAGCCTTGAATAATTCCTCTACAACTGTTCCGTCATTGACGACGCGAATCGGGCGGCCGGAGCGGGAGTAGTTCTCTTCGTCGCTATCAATCCCGAGTGCGAAGCAGAGAGAAGCAAACAGGTCAGGTACACCGACGGCACCACTAACGACTCGACTTCCATCTTCATTGGTTCCGCCGACGATCTGTCCACCGCGTACACCGCCGCCTCCGATAACAGCCGACCAACCGTTAGTGTGATGATCTCTGCCGTCGTTTTCGTTGATTCTCGGCGTACGTCCGAATTCACCGAGCCAGAGTACAAGCGTCTCGTCAAGGAGGTCTCGTTCGGACAGGTCCTTCAAGAGCATTGCGAATGCCGGGTCTACCATATCGAGAAGTTCTTGCGTCCGTTCAAAGTTGTTTTGATGCGTATCCCATCCATCGAGCGAAACTTCTACAAACTTGACCCCTGCTTCGACGAGCCGTCGCGCCATGAGACAGCCTTGACCGAACCTGTTCATACCGTAGGCTTCGCGGGTAGCGAGCGGCTCCTCGTCAAGTTTAAAAGCGTCTATTTTCGGTGAGTTAATAAGTTCGTCTGCTTTCTTGTAAATCGCCTCGTGTGCCTCCGTGGTGCGTCCCGTCCGTTTTGCGATAAAATCCTTTTCGATTGCTCTGAGCATCTTGAGTCTTTCGCGAAAACGGTGCGTGTCCATCTGTGCTGGATACGAGATGTCATCCACAGGCTCCATCGGGTTTTTGACGACGAAAGGATCGTGCGCTGCGCCGAGGAAACCGCCGGAGTACATTGGCGAATTAATATTCACACAACTCGGGAGGTCTAAAAATTCATCTTCAAGATAATGAGAAGTGATTGAGCCGAGGGTTGGATGTCTGACGGCTCCACCCGGTGCATATCCGGTATGGAGTAAATAACGGGCGCGTTCATGATTTCCTTCCCGAGAGACCATCGAACGGATAATCGAAAGATGGTGTGCCTGGTCGGCAACTTTCGGGAGATGTTCGGATATCTCTATACCTTTAGCACTCGTCGGAATCGCAGCAAAAGGACCACCGTTCTTTGTACCCGGTTTCGGATCAAACGTGTCCAACTGACTGGCACCGCCGCTCATAAAAAGAACGATACAATGCTTCGCACGCGGTATGACATTTTCGAGCTGAGCCAAACCACTCGAACCGAAGTGCTGCATCGCAATCAGTCCAAGAAAACTGCTAATACCAGTCTTAACAAAACTGCGCCGTGAGATCTCTTTGTGCCATAATTCTGGTGTGTCGTATTCGGGAACCCAAATTTTCGTGTTCATCTCTATCCTCCATAATTTATCTATTATTTATCGATTCGTATTATTTTAACATGCTGTGTCTTTATAAACAAGAAAAAAATCAATTAACGTGAGTTTGATAATTAAATGTGGGTTGAAGGATAAAATAAGGACCCTCCAAGGTGTTTATTTTCTCCACCACACAAAGGTTCCTAAAAATTGTCTAAATTTCAGTATAAAAGGCGCGATTGGAGAATCTTGCCAGTTAAGCCGTCATCGATTATCTTACGGTGATGGGCACGCTGTTCCATTTGGATTCAATTCTGTGATCTTAATTGTTTCTGGTACCCCAGTAATCTTAAGATAATGAACATTAGGTCCTATATCGCAGGTTAATTGTGGATGATCCTGCAAAAAAATGGTAATAATATTCAGAGCATTGTTCTTGCATGCGAACCAATGTTGATGTGCCCTACTCGCCTGCAGTCCGGGATCCATGTATGCGGTTACCGTTAGTAGTTCTTCACCGGCTGGGCACGCCAAAACCCGACCGTGCGGTCCTGTGTTTATTCTTAAATCTGTTATAAGACCCCCCGTCCCAAGAACTCCCTGAGTTCCGCCTTGAACTCTTACTATAGTGTTATCGCCGTTGCCGTTGCCGTTGCCATTACCGTTGCC
>JAAXHL010000126.1:0-260 GCA_012270865.1 Candidatus Poribacteria bacterium
GCCTTGATGAAAGCGTTTTCACCGAAAGAAAGACCCGTTTCCTCTATATCGGGAATATCACCGAAGTCAGCAAGAGAAAAAATGTCATCGTACGCATCAGCGAGAATTGATCTGAATTCTCTCAGTTTTCCTTTATTTTTCGTGGCAATCACGATAGTTCTACGTTTCATGTTGGACACTAATCCCCGAAGTCCTTATTGGTATCTCGGCTTTATTGTTTTTAAATATCGCTTGGTTAAACCGGTCCCCGTTGACTGAAA
>JAAXHL010000126.1:342-1272 GCA_012270865.1 Candidatus Poribacteria bacterium
GCTGGCACGCGCCCCGGAAATCGCATACCGGCCAGCCCGCTTGAATTGCGCCTCAGAAAGCCCAGCGGGCATAACGTTCTGAGACGTCGCAGTTTTTTTTAGGCTGCGAGTGCGTTAATTGGTTCGGCACTTATCGTGCTTGATCAGTTTTACGAGTTAACCAAGCTCGGCATGCGGCACAAGCTTCCCTGTTTTCCGTCGAAGCCAAATCGCCCCCGTGTCTAAGCTATGAACGTTTCAAAGATCGTCTAACGGCTTTCTGCATATCTCTTTGGGCCTCGCGACGCTTGATATCCTCTCTTTTATCTCTCGTCTTCTTACCTTTGGCAAGGGCCAACTCGAGTTTTGCGATGCCGTTTTTAAAATAAATCCTTAGAGGAATCAAAGTGTACCCTCTAGTGCTGGTTTTTCCAATCAGCTTCCTTATCTCATGAGAGTTAAGCAGAAGTTTTCTCTCTCTCGTCGGCTCATGGTTAAGTCTGTTCGCGGCGTCGTAAGGAGCTATGTAGCAGTTAACAAGCCTAGCTTCGCCCTCCCTTATGAGAGCGAAGCTCTCCTTTACGCTAGCGTTTCCGTTTCTAAGGGACTTAACCTCGGAGCCCTTGAGAACCAAGCCCGCTTCATACTTTTCCTCAAATATATAATCCCTGTGAGCGGTAGGATGGCTGCATACGGTCTTCATCTGTCCTAATAATAATCCGCCGCGGCGAAATAACCAGTATGAACTCAAAAATCCTTGGAACTGTCAACAAGAAGCGTAACGGGCCCGCAATTCACTATATAAACATCCATGCGAGCGCCGAAAACGCCGGTTTTCACGGTAATTCCAAGTTCTTTTAGATTGGCGATGAAAAGTTCGTAGTGCCTTTTCGCAAAATCTCCATCCGCGGCCTTTGAGTAAGAAGGTCTTCTACCCCTTCTGCAGTCACC
>JAAXHL010000178.1:0-3042 GCA_012270865.1 Candidatus Poribacteria bacterium
GCCTCGCAGTGAGAGATTAACTATAGATTTTACTATAAGTTATCGCTTTGATGCAGCCGTAGGTTGGGTTGAACGGGATCTTACTGAAAACTCCACATAGAAGATAACTTTCAATTTCACCCAAAAACCTAAAATTATCAAAAACCGAGTGAAACCCAACGTCCTTTCACATTATCAGTGTTTGGTGCGTTGGGTTTCGCTATGACTATCTATTCGGATGTGGCATCGAAGGCAAAAATTCATCGCATACATTGTAAGGTTCTTTGACTTTCACCGCTCAACCCAACCTACAATCTAAACTGGCGGTTCAGTGTAATAAGACAGGCATTAAGCATATTTTCAACGTCCTGCCGCGTATCATCACGTAACGGTCCCGAAAGTGCCGCACGATACAGGTTCACAGCTCGACTCGGATCCCCTGCCTTCTCATAACACGATGCCGCACTAACACGATGCATTGCCCCCTCCAATTCGCGACCCAACGCATCAAGCATCGGAGCAATATATTCCTCATAGTTGGCAGCAGATAGCCAAAGCGGTTGCGCCGTTTCCGTCATACCAACTTCCCAAAACGTTTGTGCTTTCGAGAGAATCTCTGATTTCCGGCGCATTGTCTCTTTGAGTGTCTTCATGTAAGGCTTCATTTAGGGGTTATGCCTCTGCTTGTTCCTTGCGGTCACGATAATTCATTATCTGTAATCGTCAAACTATGTTAGTAAGTGCAGTTCCCTAACCACACCCATAGGTGTCAATTTTAGAAAAGAATTATGTGCTGAATACCCCAGGCCGGTAGGTTCGGTTTCCTAACCGAACCGGATCTTACGCGAAAACATTGAAAACTTCAAAACCCTCTTCAGTCTTGTAAGTCTCCAGGGCCGGTAGGTTCGGTTTCCTAACCGAACCGGGTTTCACCAAGAAATTACCGAATTAAAAAATTAATCTTCATCAACCGAACCGGATTCTACGCGGAAATCTTGAAGACTTCAAAACCCTTTTGAATCCCGTAGGGATGGTATCTCTATAGAAAAACGCGACCACACACACCTAAGCCCCGTAGGGGCGGCATCTATTAAGACGCTGCTACAAAATACCGTGAAAAATCCCTAAATTAACACCTATGGTGCGGTTTTGCGGCGTACACGCCCAAATGCGATCTGCATTCCTAACCGCACCGGATCCTACGCGGAAACCCCGTACACGCCAGAATACCTCTTCAGTCCCGTAGGGTTTATTTGCTTGGGTATTTCTTCAGTATGTTTATAGAAACGCGTCCACCCACACGTCTTAGCCCCAGCGAGGCGAAATGTGTATAAAACGCATTTCCACACGCTTTCCAGTTTCGTAGAATCCTATGTTTGTAAGGTTGATTTTTTTCGAGTATTAGATTATAATCACATATTATAACCCAAGTTGCCACTTTGTAGCATAGGCTGTTGGTCTCCTGTGCCTCTTCGGGTTCTCCGAAAATGGTAGGAAACACGCCAAGTTTTTCGCAAAAATGACCGCTTTTCACTGAAAAACAGTGTTCGTGCGTCTAAAATCACATAGGTAGCAACTCGCGTTATTATAACTCAAGTTGCTACTAACAAATTCTGAACGTTCCAACGAGGGGTTTAGGCATTTTCCCCACCCCAGCGGGGTGATATATCTATAGAAATATCATATTTACGCGATTGCACTCCAGCGGAGTGCTATGTCTACCTAATAGGTAGCAACTTGCGTTAAGTTTAATTGTCAGACGATTTAGTAGGGATCACTTCCTTAATGATTTGTTGCACTGGATTTGCGGTGTCAGACCCACTGATCTTGGTAGACAAATAACCACTCTGATTTGCATCATAGATAGTTTTAGTTGCTGCCAATAATATTTGGTCACGTGTGTCTCGGTTTTCCTTGGTCGCATCAAGAAACGGATCAACAGTTTCTAATGCATTCTGACGATGGGTGTTGATAACCTCTAAATGTTTCTCGGCGGTATAATTTTTAATGGAGCGGTTGAGAAGAAAAAAAATCAAGGAAATGAAGAATCCTTTTGTAAAAAGATTTGACAGAGCCGTAGACAATTGATTTGCTGCAGGTACTAAATCCTTCAAAAGCCACCAGAAAATTCCACCAAACACAATAGTTAGTAGACCTGTAACTCCAAGCCAAATCCAGGCATTCCTTCTATGTTTTTTGGCTTGCTCGTTGAAAATTGTTTTGTATTGCGAAATCGGTTTTTCTGTCAGTTGATTCTGTAACTGAATATAAAGTTGATCAAAATCCTCCTGCCTTTTTTCTTCGCTCTGCTGTGCTTCCTCACCAAGTTTTTGCAATTTCTCAGTTTCGGTGCTAATTGTTGTATTGAGTCTTTCCTCAACATTAGCGAGGACAGCGTTACGCCGATCTTCAAGTTGTTCAACTGTCTTTGATGACAGATAGGCGGCGGCTTGAAGCAAAGTACTTTTTACCCTTTCACAAAATTGGCGAATTTCTCTCAAAAGACTATTATGCTGATCTCTTATATTTTCGTCTCTTTCTCCAGCTCCGAAATCCACGATTTTTCTACTCATTTCATAGGATTGTAGAATGTGATTTTTAAGTTGTTGGACATCCTTGGATGATAGACTAATAAGTGCTGTACGTGGAGCAGCAAGAATTTCATACAACATTTTATAAGTAACTTCCAAATCCGGGTACACAGACTCAAAATCAAGTTTTCTGACTGCTAAATCGGAACGTTTTAGGTTTTCAAGGTTAGCCGTGTTAAAATTTAACCTTTGTAAAGCATCAATAAGTCCTATGTGAGTACTTAGACCTTCTTGTAGACGCGGAACGATTGTGCCAGCGTCGTTTAAGGTATCGGTATGTTTTTCTAGATCAACTCCATCCGATACTTCTACAGTCGTGTCATTTTCTTTCCTAATATTGTAAGTCTTTTGCTTCTCGAAATCTGCTAACAACCAATGGGTATCTGCAGTTTCTTCCGAAATTAGTAGGCTCTGGGAAAGAAGAATATGCCTTCCATTAAATTCCTCGCGGAGGGCCTCAAGCACAACTTCT
>JAAXHL010000178.1:3054-14487 GCA_012270865.1 Candidatus Poribacteria bacterium
TCTAAATTTCCGGTGGCAGTACAGTTCTGTCCCCGAATTCTATTAAACCGCTCATAATCCAAAGTGAATAACAGTTGTCCTTCCGTCATAAAAACCTCCATAATAGTGTGATTTGGAAATTCAATCCCGTTTCTGTTAATACGATAGTAACATATCAAACCACAGGATTTCAAGGTAATCTAAAAGCGAGAAGAATTGACTGTTTCTGTTGGAATTAGTAGATTCATTATGCCTTAAAACGGAAGGGCGATGAATCGCCCTACTACGAACCTGCTTATTATCCGCGATCCAGACAACCTACCACAAAACCGAATCAATCTCACCCATAACCAAAAGCGTCTCCGCAACAGCCACCAAAACCGCACGATACCGCCGCACATCTTCATGGCGCAACACCTCACCCCGCCGATCCCGCAACCACTTCTCACACACCTGATACGCACCGATCTCGTATGCCCACACCGCAACAGGCACATCCGTGAAATACTGCGTCGAGTTAATCCAGACCCGTCCATCCACATACCGCACCCTCCCAACAACACCATCACCTTCACCCTCAAACCGATGGCGCGTCAGAGTCGATCTTCCTGTAGGAGCGACTTGTAGTCGCGATCCTCTTCCTGTAGGAGTGATCTCGGGTCGCGATACTCTGCCTGTAGGAGCGACTTGTAGTCGCGATCCATCTTTCAACAGATGCGAATCAATCAACCGCTGCCCCAACGCAGCGAGCGTACGGAACTGGTCAATATCTGAGGGTAACGGGATCCGCGGAAAATCGTACTTCAGGAACTCATAATACCGTTCACGATAGGTCGGACTATAAAGGATTGCATAGATATAGGCGAGGATCTCCTCCGGTGATACGCCTTCGGGTAGGTTGTATGGGGTGGTTTGTGGAAGTGCTAACGCCTCCGAGAGCGCGGTGAGAAAGGCGGGTTGGAAATTGAGGGACCTTTCCGTTGAAATCCCTAATTCTTCTGGTTTTGGATATAAGTAGAGCGGAAACACGTGAGCAGTGGGCTCACCTCTGTTTGAAATGTAACTTTTTTCACTGATCTGATTAGTCACCAGAGCATGTTGCCATATAGGACTCTTGATACCACGATGGACGCAGAGAGCAAGATTTTCCTCTCGCATGTGACGCATAATCTCAGGTCGTGGACGTCCATGAAATCCCGATGACTGTCCGGTGTAATAAGTCCAACGTGTGTCAAATGGACGATAATGGATAGACTGGATGTGCTGTTCAACATCGGGATGATTACGGATATCTGCTTGGGCGAGGTGAATTTTCCAATCTTGGCTATCCTTTGGTAATTGATATTTCTCGCGCGCGTCATCTACAGAAAGTGAAACAAAATTGGCTATAGTCTCGCGTAGTTTTTCTGCTGTCCAGTGAAGTGTGAATTTATCTCGTCCAGTGACAATTCCAACCGAGTCTGTCTGAAAGATGTTCGCAATTTCCCATCCTGATTCGTATTCCGCTACCCATTCGGTTGCCTGCGGCACGAAAAGATAATAGGGTGATGTCGGTTGTAACTCACACCATTCCGTGGATTGGACATCGGTCTTCGAAAGAATGTTGTATTTCTCTTCTCGGGATCCCCACATATCTGCATAATAGACCTTTGCCTGTGCAGGATTATCGCGTTCTTTGACGCACAAGAGAAGGCAAACTCCTTGTGAAATGTCAAAGATGTTTTCATCTTTCTCTGCCTCGGGAACAATTTCCGTTATTCTGCTGCTACCGTGTAAATTGAATAGATAGATAGTGTTGAAGCTATTTAATATGCTACTCCGCATTCCACGAAAAGTGGGTCCGTCAAGGAAACTATTGTTGACAATATAGCCAACAACACCTTCCCCATTTCTATCAATTCGCCACTGTGCCCATCGAATAAATTTCATATAATCTGCCTGAAGCACTTTTGAATTTCTATCACCAAGTGGTTCCCCGTCCATCTGTCTGTAATCCTCAATGAGTTCACCAATAAAAGTTAACTTTCCACCCACACGACTTGGATTGGCAGAATCCTGTGGATAAGGTGGATTACCAAGAATAACAAGCAGCGGTTCATCGCGTTTCACCGATAATGCCGCGTTCGCCTCATCGGAGATAAACCCCGCAAAGGGTATAGATGGCTGCATCTCGTCCGGTTGTTCCAACGTATTCGTGAGATAGATACGGAGCCGTTCATCGGCACGCCAGCCTTGTGCTTGTAAGAACAGACTCAACTTCAGATGCGCTATTGTATACGGCGCGACGAGCAGTTCAAACCCAAAAATCCGCCTAACGAGTTGCGCGTTGATATACTGCGTCCACTCCCCTGTACCGTAGGTCTCCGTGATGTATGCTTTGATCCGATCCAACACTGTCAGAAGGAAACCACCCGTCCCTGTCGCAGGGTCAAGGATGAGCGTATTGTCATCAGCGAGACCGTCCGGTCTGTTCAATTCTGTTCTCAGCAGGCTATCCACCGATCTGACAATATACGAGATAACCTGTGGCGGTGTATAGTAGACCCCGCGATCAACGCGTCGCTGCGGATCGTATTCGGCGAGGAAGGTCTCGTAGAAGTGAATCACCGGATCCCCAAGATGATTTCTCGCAGCAAACGCCGTGCGGAGCATCTCTGTCGGGACGTTTCGGAGCAGTGCCGCGATGTCGTCCAGAATGTAAGTGACGTTCGTCTCAAGGTTTGGGGAAGCGACGTGATGAAAGAGTTGGACGAGAAACGGGTTTGATCTTGGGAGCGCATCAACAGCCGTGTGTCGTGAGAAATTCGTCGCGTTTGGGAGTGTACAGCGTGCGGCGAACAACCCATAAGCAAGCGTTTGCGCGTACATATCCGCAAAATCGTCCGGTGTCAGTGTAGAGATGAGCAGCTCCTTGAACGCCGAGAACATCCCGTAAATCTCACTATCCTCGTCGTCGAGCGTCGTCGCAATCTGTGTCTGGAGTTCCCGCGTCCGTCTGGCGAGGTATCTCGCGAGTAACTCTGGAGAGTTGATTTGGATCTGTCCAGCACTCAGAAACCGATCCAGCAGTGTCTCTAAATTTTCAGACGCATCCTCGATGTGTGCCGTTGTGCGCAATGTCCCGTCCGTATACAACCGGAATTCGACGAAATTGGTGAGGATAAAGTTATCAAGGTTTTCAATGAAACGAGCGTTCTGTGCTTCGGCATGTCCAGTGAGCGCGTCCAAATCTCTGCCGTACGCCTCCGCCTCGATATAACCGATAGGCAGCAAACCATCCATTGCGATAAAATCCGGTCTCCCGATCTGATCCAGTCGTCTCGGTTCTTGTGTAAATGTGATGGAGTCTCTATTAAAACAGTCAACAGACACTTCCTCAAGGAAGGCTTGGAGGTGTGGGAATAGGGAGAGTTCTGGAGTCGCTTCGGCGGTTATTCGCGTGCGGTTTATCCGCTGGAGATAACGGTCACAGTGTATTTGGAAGTTCATTATGTTATTTTTAGATTAACAGATATGTAAATATTAATTCAGATTTCGCATATTTATCATGACTTACGTAACCTTTATCCATAAGACCGGATAGGTCTACGCTTTGGCGAGGGGGTGTCCCTCGTCGTCAAAGAAGTCTACGTAAGTCCTATTGGGCATTATACGCTTTCTGCCTTTCAGGTGCAAGCCTTTTTTGGCGGCACGACCGAGTTATTTAATTTTCGGTTTTCTGAGGACATTATCGGGCATAGATCCGCGCTGCTATCCACAAGCAGTGGGTTTGGTTACAAACCCTTCCCACAAGAGAGATTTGTAATACCATTTCTAAACAATACTGCTTGACAATCACAGTATCAGATGGTATCCTTATCTGAACAACTGGTGATAAGAAACTTCGTGCTACGGGTTGAAGGAGAAAAAATGAGACGCTTTGGAACACAAGGTCCCGTTCATCCAGCGAAAAACTATGTTGTCAGTCGCGCTACTGAACTCGCAGATTTCGTCATGCGGGTCAAAGAAGGACGCTATATTGTTATTTTCGCACCACGGCAGACCGGCAAGACAACCTTCTTCCAGCGCGCCTTAGACGTGTTCTCAGCCGAAGAACCCGCATACTTTCCGATCCCGTTGAATTTTGAAGTGTATGAGGGCTGCACGCCGCCAGTTTTTTACAGCGGCCTCTACGAGGATCTTCTCGAAGCGATAGAAAATGTTTTTGCGCGGCGTGGCGAGATTTTTTCTGAGGCATTGGCGGAATTTTTAGAGAGCGCAGAGATAACCGATCACCTTTCAATGCAAAGATTCTTCAGAAATTTTTCCAAACTCTTGGGTGATCAGCGCGTAATCCTTATAATAGACGAATTTGACGGTATTCCAAAAGAGGCAGTGAAAGGTTTTCTCCATTCACTTCGCCGTATCTACGTCTCAAATCCCATCTCTCGCTGTCCACACAGTGTCGGCATTGTTGGAGTCAAGAGCATCACACAATTTAACTGCAGCAAGACTATCTCCCCGTTCAATATCCAAGATGAGTTCAACTTGCCAAACTTCACACTTGAACAGGTACAAGAACTCCTTGGGCAATATACTGCCGAAGTCGGGCAAGCCTTCGCACCTGAAGTTATTGAATCCATTCATAAGCAGACCGCCGGGCACCCCGTTCTTGTCAACCGATTCGCGCAGATCCTCACAGAAGAATCAGATATTCCGAAGACCCAACCGATTAGGATGGCACATTTTGCAACCGCACACGCGCAGCTCCTTGAAGAGGGCAACGTCAACCTTACGCATCTGCTGACCAATATCCGCGGAGATAGACGGTTTGAAACACTCCTGATGAAAATCGCTTCTTATGACATCGGCATTCCCTTTACGCGGCACAATGAAATCATGAATGAACTTGCGACGTATGGTGTCATTAAAGAAAGCACTGACGGTATGTGTGAGATTCTCAATCCAATTTATTTCTATTGCATTCTGCGAGAGTTTAAACCAATCGTAAACGGTCTGGAACAAGAATACTTCCGGCAAGAAGTCAGAGATGAATTTCAGAATTATTTCACTTCTACGGAGGAAACGGAGTAGAAAATGCCGTATTGTACCGTGTGTAAGATACAAACTGATTTTGAATACGACATAGCACTTACCAACGGGGAATACCTTCACTATTCGTGTATCCTCATGTTGCAAATGCAAAAACGTGAGATTGAAACCGCATTGCGGAGACAGAAACCACAACTTATGCTATCGCTCTTTGTGCCAACTGAGGTAACACAACAAGACGTGCTGCCAGCGTCTGAGATTAAAGATTTACGGACTAAACTCGCGAAGTTAGAATCTATTTTAAGCGGAGTCTATGACCATCTACCGAGTTGGCCCCCGGATTGGGAAGAGCGAAAACGGATTCTTATCCGAGAAAACGGTTCCATCTGCTCACATTGTGAAGAGGCGGCGGATGTCTATCTACTGCATGATATTCCGATATTTGAAGGTGGGACAAACGAATTGGATAATCTCACACTGATTTGTGCCGAGTGTTATCGGAGTATGTACAGAGAAACTGGTATTTTTCGTGATTTTACGCCAAACGCCTCACAATCAGAATTCACGGAACCGGTTGCCGAAATCCAATCGGCTATTACGAATGCACAGAAAATCCAGTTTGACTATAAAAAACCGAGTGATAGAAGATGGACGACGCGTGTGGTGATCCCAGAACGACTTCTAAATATTCCAAACAGTCGTGAGTCTGGTGAGACGTTGTGTGTTGAGGGGTTCTGCGAGTTACGACAGGATACCCGCGTCTTCGCACTTGAACGCATGCAGGACTTAGCGGTCATTGAGGATTAACCGGAAAATCGCGTCCAGAGATTGTTCATACACTTTTGGTTTCGTCTTGAGAACAGAGGTAACCTACATGTCTATCCTGCCCCGCAGCCGAAAGCGGATTGGAGATAATCTTTCGCTTGTTGATGGCAACCTGATATGTCGGGTGAATTACCGTGTTTATCCGCCTCCATCTACATCCGCATATAACTTTCGCTAGGCTCCCCCAAATCAACAAGGACTTGCGGACCCACCTGCAGGAACCTTCCATTCAACATAATAAATTGAACACCACCCGATGCATTTCTCCGTAAAAACAGATATTCCCCGACAAACCGAATACCTTCAGTAGATAACTCCGCTAAGCCGTCGTCTGAGATGAGGAACGTGTCTGTTGTGTCCTGCAATTCAACCCTGAAACCTGTTGCCAAGACATCTGCATCCGCATCTACCGAGATAGCGGAAAGTGCTGGATGTGCTTTAATACCGCATCTCATCGGTAAAAGAAGCGTGTTCAGTACCGCTGGAGATGCCTTACTGCTCCGATAGATAACGCTATCCGCATCTAATGCGACTGTGAGATCTGTCGTCCCAGTTGTACCGATAAAGAGATTGCTACGACGCTCGTCTTGTGTCCATGCGTGTCCAGCATCAGCGTTGACACGAACATCTACACCACCACCAAGACGGAAAGTCTGTTCGAGTGTCTGCGCTGCCGCACCGAGCATAAGGTCATGTAAGATAAAGTATTCACCGCTGAGATAGAAGACCGCGCGTTTGTGCTGAACATCAACGGTTTTATCCCATTTTTCGACAAAATCGAATGTCGGAGTCGTCATCCACCGCGTATCAAGCGGATCGAATACGAGAGCGGTAGTGTCAAGCACGCGCACGGATCCTGTCGTCAGTTGTCGTCCGTATGCATGTAAGGCAAGATTCGATGTAACAGCGTCACCGGGTTTCTCCGATGGACGCGCATCAAAAAATAGATATTGTGCATCTGCTTCCCAACGATCCCGCATAACATAGCAGCCGGTTTCAGGGAGCGCGTGTGAGGTGGTATCGGGACACTTAAAACTGCTATCAGCGATATTACAAAGTTCAACGACATCAAAGTTCGGAGCCGGAAGGGGGCCGAGCGGCGGAAACGAGCCATCTGGTTGACTCAGATGAATGCATGTCGCCACCGACTTTTCAAGTGAGGCGTGTAATTCTTTAAAGGAGTCGGCACGCGCCGTAGGTTCTCCGTAGACAGATAGGAATCTCGCGAAATCGGCGATTGCTTCTGCTTGCGCGCGGAGTGTTCGATCTTTATGAAACCCATCAGTGTGGAAAAAAGCATCCGTTATCCACTTATAACGACGCAGTGCCAGCATACCCAGTTGCTCGCTACCAGAGAATTCCGGGAATAGATGCGTCGCGACCCCAATTTCCGTCGTTGCCCTGATAGCCGGTGTCGGATGGATAGATAACCGAAGCAGACACTCCAGATAGGTTTTGGCGGTGGTCCAGGTATCGGAGGGTTCTAACAGGACAGCATCGGGATTACGAATCCCACGCACAAAATCCTTTAGGAACTGACGGCGAAAGGTCGTATACGCCGATTTCGCGCCGGATAGGTCGTCTGATAGGATCCCAGCTTTCACGGCTTCCATCCCCGGAAAATCCAGATTGAGTATATCCAAAAAATCGCTATCGCTTAAAGGCAATTTGAATCGGCTTTGAGGTGTGAAGTGCCGTTTGAGAATAGCGTTATAGGTTGTTACCGCCGGTTCCAAAATCGGCAAATTGCGTGCGTTCGCAAGTGACAAAGCAACATCAATCGGTAGTGTAAGGTGTGTGTCTGTTGGCGTAGGTGCAACTTCTACGAGTGCTGCGGCGACTCTCCCGAATCCAGCCAATCGCCAGAGTTCGGAGTGTGGAAGTGAGGCGCAAACACAACCCGCCAACGCCAAAGCACCTCCGGCTTCAAGTCTCGGACGGGGGTCGCCATCGGGATAGGCGTAGAGATACGCAGTGTGTTCTAATAGGATACGCGCAAGCTCTCGATAGCCGAACTCGGTAAGCGGTTCGTGTGCAGCCACTGCAACCGCCTCAATGACGCGCGCCGCGACGGATTCCAATCGCCATGCCGGATGGCGGGATGTGAATGCGATCGGTGTCGGATCCGCTTCCGAGAAGCCGATCAACTCTTCACAATCGGCGATCGGCTCAAGTTTCTCGATAACAGGCATCTGCTGCGCCGCAAGTGCTTGCGCAAGTAATTGGATATGTTGAGTTCGGAGCGTCGTCCATTTTTCCAACGGCATGTCAAATCCCTATGTCGTCTGATGGGTGGTAAGGTGCCGAGAGACGGACTCCCATACCTCATCTACACCAATCCCTTTCATACAGATATTATCTTTGCACTTATCCGTGAACTGCTTACACGGACTGCACGGCACGTCATAGCGGATGGTTTGATGCATTGTTCCGAGCGGTTGAAACCGGATGTGATTACCCGGACCAAACAGAGACACCGTAGGCGTTCCGACTGCTGCAGCGATGTGCATTGGACCGGTATCGTTGGTGAGAAAAAGATCGCACTTTTCAATGCAGGCGGCTAACTGCCGAATCTGAAGATTACCCGCAAACGGAATAGCACGTGCGTCCATAAAATCCGCAACAGTCTGCACGAGTTCCATTTCCTTTTCTCCACCAAAAATCAGGACGTTGGCATCGAAATGCGCCACAAGTTTGTCGCCGATGGCAGCGAAACGATCAGGCATCCACTCTCGTAATTTCCAACCAGCACCCGGAAAAAACCCTACCTTTAATTGTCCATCGTTAACGCCTGCAGTGTCGAACCGTTGTGCCGCAGCGAACCGCTCAGATTCGGAGAGGAAGAGTTCCAACCTCTGATCCTCTGTCGGAATCCCAGCTGCATGTAGCAACTCGAAATAGTGGGCTGTGGCGTGTTTGTTTCCCCGCTCAGAGACGCGCACCGTACAGAGCCTACCCTTACCGATACGTTCAGTGGCACCACTGAAATACATTAACATTTCAGTCCGAAATTTCCGCTGAAGATCAATAGCCAACGTGAATTTCTGTTCACGCAGAAGACGGATAACCCGCAACATCTCACCCGTATCCTTATTTTTAGCGAGCCGATCAAAGGTAATTATTTCATTCAGATGCGGATTTTCACGGAGGATCTCTGCCGACTGTTCCGCCACAAGCATAGCAATATACGCATCTGGGAAATGCGCACGGACGGCTCGGATCGCCGGGGTTGTAAGTACAATATCGCCAAGGGAACTGAGTCGAATCAGCAGTATTCTTTCGGAAGCCATTTGTTTAATGCGTTGTCGGTTGTCAGTCATCAGTTACCCTCTTGTGGCAGTGAAAGTATCTGTTAGCACCACAAAAACCCTCTTTACTGAAAACTGAAAGCGAAGCGAACCGATAACTGATAACTATTCTACTACCTGTTTTTCAAGATTGTTCAGCGCGTCCGCAACCAATACGTCTATATCCAACCCCGATTCCGCATCATCTAATTCAATCAGCGACGCGCCGGTGGCTGGGTGTTTAGGGACAAAGAGTGAGCAGCAATCTTGATGCGGACGTGTAGAGACATCAAAGGTCCCTATCCGCTGTGCTTTTGTAATAATTTCAGCCTTGTCCTCGCCGATCAGTGGACGCAGGATCGGGATCTCGGCAATCGCTTCAATCGTTCGGAGGTTCGTCAACGTCTGCGAAGCGACTTGTGCCAGACTTTCCCCTGTAACAAGAGCCTCCGCATCTACCATAGCAGCAACGCGCTCTGCGATTCGGGTCATCATCCGCCGATACAACAAAACCCGGAACGGTGCCGGTGTTGAAGCGACAATGGTTTGTTGGAGATCCGCAAATGGAACGAGATAGACGGTGCTCCGATAGTTTGATACCGCCAAGATCTCAGCAATTTCGATGACCTTCTCCAAAGAAGCCTTATCTGTGTAAGGGTAACTATAAAAGTGAATAAAAACGGCTTTCGCTCCACGTTTAATCATCTGCCATGCAGCAACAGGGGAGTCAATCCCACCGGATAACATGACAAGCACCTTACCACTCACACCGACCGGCAAACCACCGATGCCTCGAATTTTTTCTGTAGAAATATAGGTCGCTTTCTGTGTTATTTTAACCCAACACACCACGTCAGGATTATGCATATCCGCACGGACACCCGTCTCCTTGATAAGATACCCACCGACCTCCGCACTCACCTCTGGTGAGGTTAATGGAAAAGTTTTGTCCGCTCGCCTTGTCTCAACTTTAAGAGATTCGCAAGAAACATTTCGGATGTGCCGCAGGGCTGCATCCTTAATAGCCGCGATGTCAGTCTCGGTACGACATGAGAGTTCAAAATGGGCGATACCCATGACGTGCCGCAAACGCCTCTTAATTTCGGATATATCGGCATGTTGCTCAAGATGCACGAGAATTCTATCGTGAAGCCGCTCTACTTCAGCATACCCGGTACCGCGCAGGGCAAGTTTAATATTGTTCGCAAGTCGTTTTTCAAAAAATACTCTGTTCTTACCCTTAAGCCCAACTTCGGCGTAATGGATACTAAACAATTCTTCCATAATTTCTCTCGTACTACAAATAATTTTATATGAATAGGACTTACGCATGCTGCTCTTTTGTATCACAAACTTCCCAGTTTGTGGTCGGATCCCGCTGTTTTTTCCGAAAATTCTCATCTAACAGAACGGGCAGAAGTCAAAATTGCGTAAGTCCTGATAAAATCGGACGCAACTGCCCGAAACGTTGGCAATGAGATATATTACCTACAGCGCACGGACGGCATCGGTCAAATTGAAATGGAGTTTTGCCACATGCTGTAATGCGTCATTTCCGTGCAGTTTAACAAATTCTCTACCGGCTTCCACAACCTGATACGCGCCCCTCGGTAAACGCATCTGATAGGTTTCCGACAACCTTTCCATTCCCGTCAAAAAAGTATCGCGAGCGATAATAGAGGAGGCAGCGACTGCAATATCGCGTTCTGCCTTTGTTACTTGCCGAATCTCCATTCCAAGCGTCGCAGGCGTAGCACGCACGCCACCAGCAGTGCCACGCTGTAAATGTGGTGTGTTATTCGCGCGTTGGTCGAGTTGTTCGGTGATAAGCTCATCTTTCGCAAATTTGTCAACAAGTGCGTGTTTCGCGCCGACCCTGTTCGCTAATGTCTGAATGGCTTCAGCGTGAAGCGACGCGAGCAGATGGTTCAGATTTTGTCCGCGTCTACGGAAAGCAGCGTAAAGCGAATTATATTCAGCAGGCATCCTTTCCACAACGACAATATGCTGCGCATAATCACAGCGCATCGACTCTGCAAGATTTTGGATACGACGATTTGATAACTTTTTCCCATCAGTAATTCCTAAATCTGAAAAGGTCTCTCGGCATTCAGCATCCACATAAACACCCGCAACAACGAGGGGACCAAAATAATCGCCTTTACCCGCCTCGTCTGTGCCGATCCATCTGTTCCAATTGTGTATTACGTTCATTGAATAGTTTCAATTCGTTGTAGTTTTGGGTTTATTAGGACTTACGCATGCTGCTCTTTTGTAGCACAAACTGTAGTGCCACCATTTATTAGGGCCA
>JAAXHL010000208.1 GCA_012270865.1 Candidatus Poribacteria bacterium
GTCCCGCAACGAGCGCAACCCCTGTCTTTAGTTGCCAACAGGTAATGCTGGGGACTCTAAAGAGACCGCTGGTGACGAGCCAGAGGAAGGTGGGGATGACGTCAAGTCCGCATGGCCCTTATGCCCTGGGCTGCACACGTGCTACAATGGCCGGTACAGAGGGATGCCAAACCGTGAGGTGGAGCAAATCCCAAAAAGCCGGCCCCATGTTCGGATTGCAGTCTGCAACTCGACTGCATGAAGTTGGAATCGCTAGTAATCGCGAATCAGCAGGTCGCGGTGAATACGTTCCCGGCCCTTGTACACACCGCCCGTCACGCCATGGAAGTTGGTAGCATTCGAAGCGGGTGACCCAACCTTCTGGGAGGGAGCTCTCGAAAATGAAACCGATGACCGGGGCGAAGTCGTAACAAGGTAGCCGTAGGGGAACCTGCGGCTGGATCACCTCCTTTCTAAGGAGCACTAACGTAAGTATTCTCACACAGTACTTATGTTCAACGCTCTGAACCTTACAAGACACGCACACACTATTTAACTTTCTCGAACATTATTCTATAACTCACTATCTCAACACATCCAATTTCCCATTATATCCCTAATCTAATACCATCTCTAACTAAATTCTTTTTTGCAAATTAACTTGACAAACCTTTTTTTCAGATGTATAATTAACATTACGTTTGACACGAAAATCGGAATTCTCCTTCCGTGGATACCACTTCAAAACCCCTCGTGGGCTTATAGCTCAGACGGTTAGAGCGCACGCCTGATAAGCGTGAGGTCCCTGGTTCGATTCCAGGTAAGCCCACTCTCTTTTTCTCCCTTACCTACATCTCAGTAATCCAATTCCTAAAAAATAAAAGCACATCATCAACGCGCACGTCGTTTAGCAGCCAAGAGTCGAGTCATTGAGGCTTCTGTTGGCTGTGATAGGGGTGTGTCCTCTCTGACGGGTTCGGTTGATGGCACAGTCTGCACTGTTGTGCCTACGGCTTGCGGCTCCACAGGTTTTCTACGCAACCGCCCGAAAAATTCAACGACACGCCGATTTGTTATGCTGTAACGCCGAAGAATCATCTCCAATACAAAGAGGAGCGCGGCAGCAACTAACAACACTTGCGCCAGTGAAACCTGATTTTCGATTGGAATGCCTGCCGGTGCTGCGATCTGCGTCGGTGTCGGTTCATAGATTCCCACGGTGCCAGCAGCAAGCGTCTTTAGCAGATCGGTATTCACCGCAAATTCGGCATACTCTATCGGATATGGGAGCGACAATACTTCGGTACGTACCTGCTCATCGCCTTCGCGTTGTGCGGTGACGATATAGGACCCACTGTCTTGTATCTGAAAGGTGCCGCTGTAACGTGTTGATGTCACCTGTTGCATGTCAACCCGACTGTTCGTCTCACCTGGACCCGCGACACGGACTTTATAGGACGCTTGCGACGGAGTTCGCGCATCAATACGCACCGCTACGACCCCCTGTTGAAGCGATAACACAAGATCGAAGTCAGCACCTGCTTCCGTTGAGGGTAGTGTCCAGTTAACAACCTGTCCCCAAAATTTACCGAAATTGTCCCACGGAACCCACTCTTCTGCCCATGTCGAAACGTCCGATGTCCATGCAACTGATTTCCCTAACCCGTAATTCCAACCCGCGAGAACCGGTTCATCTTTATGCGATTGGATAAAAACTTGCGCGACCTCCTTTTCCGTTGTTGCAGTGTAACCACGCAGTTCCGGTAGTGTACCGAGACCCTCCACAACTGACGCGCTCGGATCGGTGATAACAGGTTGGAACGGCTCTTGGACAATGTAACGTTGTGTCTCTCGCACGGCTTCTGTTAACACTGTCGGCAGCTCCTGTAGGTTTTGAACGGGGACAAAATGTCCATTGCTGATTTCTGTCAGCCGCGTAAGGCGTTCTCGGTTCGTATCACCTATTGCAATCGCAGTCATACCGATGCGTGCTTCGGCAATCCGCTCTGCTGACATCACGAGGTCAGGGACCGCGTCATCAGATTTACCGTCCGACAAAAGGATGATGTGTTTCCGCTTCGCATCATCCGCTTCAAGAATGACGTATGCCTCGTCAATCGCCTCTTTCATTAGCGTTGTTCCGCCTGCCGGTTTAATCCCTTGAAAGGCTTGGAGAAGTGCGCCGTGATCAGATGTGAGACGAGAAATGACGGATGCCGCCGCACCCGCGCTGAAACTGATAATCCCTGCAACGTCATCTTCTTCAAGATTTTCGATACCGGCACGGATGCCAGCAATCGCGAGATCAATTTTACGCCGCTGCCCCCCGACATAATTTGCCATACTTCCGGACGTGTCTAACACAAAGAGAACAGCGACGGTGTCTTTCTGTTCGCGCGGTGTCATCTCCACAGGTAGCACACGTTCCAATGCAGTATCGGTGTAGCCGCCCGGTCCGTAAGCGTGATCACCACCGATAACAACCAACCCGTGTCCGAGATCACGGACATAACTCTCGATATTTTGCAACTGCTCCGATGAGAGTATATCCGCGGAAACATTGCTTAGAATCAAGACATCGCTACGTTGAAGTTCGATGAGTTCAGTCGGCATCTCCGTCGGTGCCCTAACTTCAACGTCAAAACCGTTCTCTTCAAGGACGGTTTTTAAGTTTTCAGACGGCTTCAGGTCGGATCCCAAATATAAGGCACGCGGCTTGCCCCGAACTTTCACAACGCCATACCCCCGGTTGTTCTCTGGAATATCATCCAACGGTTCCAGTCTTAGCTCATATCTATGGTTTCTTTCCTCTGAAACAGGTGGCACGTCTAAGGTCATGACGTGTTTTCCCTCTGGTAACGTCCATTCAAAGTCATCGATCGGCGCGCCTTCATGATAGAGGGTGGCATCTAACTTTGGGATGCTGCCATCGGTTTCAATCACTGCCCTTACCTCGAAATGTTGTCCCTTACGGATCTCGGTAGGTGTCTGCAACCGCACGACCCGCACCGCATCTTTGAGCGTGTCAAGCGGGACGGTTAATATTTCGACATTGCTGGCTGAGAGCAACGGTAGATAGTCTTCAAGGGATATGCCGCCAGCGTTGTGGATTCCGTCACTAAACAGAACAATCCGACGATGGTAATCGTCCGGTAACAGTGCGATGGCACGCTTAAGCGCAGTAATTACATCGGTACCGTCTCGCTGCATCGGCTGCTCTGCGATTGTTTCCAGGACCCCTGCCAAGGATTGATCCTGCTTCTGTCGAATCTCTGTGAGAATTGAAGTTTCCCTTGCGAAACCGATGATGCCGAATCTGTCGGTAGGTTTCAGTTTCGCGACAGCAGTGTTTATCTGCTTAAGTATTTCTTCATGTTGCGACGGAGAGATACTTTCGGACGTGTCAATAGCAAACACGACTGCAAGCCGTTGTTCCTTGTCTGTCCGATGGAGATTTGCTAAAGCGAAGATCGCACACAGCAGGGCAGCACCTCTAAGGAAGAAGGTGACACTTTTTCGCCATTTCGTTGTGCCAAGGTGTGTCCGGCGTTGCACAAGAATTAACATCGGAACAACGGCGAGTAAAATTAAGAAGAATGGTGCTTGAAAATCGAACATTTTTTAACTTACTTTGCAGTTCGATAAGGTGCATTTGAGGTTTCAAGTGCTTATTCCGTATATCCGCATGCTACGTTTTCGCTGCTATTTTTAGCAGAAAATAACCACTGAATCTTCAGAAAGCTGTCAACCAGGGACGATGAATCAAATTATCAACTGCGGAGTTCTTCAAAGTATGCTTCCGCTGCTTGTGTTTCTGCAGCATGCGACATGTTATAACGTTCGCACAACGTGATATATTCATCAATCAGCGTCTGCCGTTTTTGGGATTCCATCTCACCACCTGCTACGAGCATCCCTTTGTAAGCAGGGATAGACGCTTTTTCGACACGCGCCCGAATTTCAGGCTTCTCAGCGAGTGCTAACGCCTGCCGGAAATAGTCGAAAATGGTCTGGGCACTCTCCGCATCTAAACCGACATCTTCAGGAGTCGGGAAACACCGCGGATGAAGACCTCTCGCCTCTACGTTATCGTGGAGGAAGGCGATGTATTCTAAGATTGGCGGTGCCGCGGCTCCGTAGTGGAGGTTCACAAATTCGTTTAAAAGTGCTTCACTATCAAGGTGCGGATCCCAAATGAGATGAGAAATCAGATAATTTCGGAGGTCGGAGAATTCACCTGTTAATCCGTTGCCGTTTGCCTGCATGAACACGCCTTTGGCATTATTGCGCAGAAAATAACGCACATTAGGTTGGATACTCCGTAGGTTCGGGAAGGGTAGATCATAAGAACGGAAATTGGTGTTGTAATTCCATATCCAGATGTCGTCACAGATTTTTCCCCAGGCGTTGGTATCTTCGCAAAAGGCTTGATTCTGCTCGCAATCGGGGTTGTCAATGGCGTGGAGCGTACAACACTCAATACTACAGAGTTGGATTTGTACATTGTGCCGTGGCTTTATGGTTTTCGGCGGTTTTCGGGTATACCAATACGCCAACGTCCCGACCTTGACGTGCGGGTGTGCTGCCTCAATACGTTCAGCGACAGCGTTGACAAATGTCAGCTGCGACCCCATCGGTGTACCTTCCGCTTCGTTAAGGGTCTCACACGTCTCACACCGACAATATGCCGCCGTATCTGCCTGACTCACACTGATATTGGTGGCTTCCGGTCGATCCGTGAGTTGTTGGTTCGCGGCTGTTGCAGCGACTTCAATGACCTCCGGATTCGTCACACAAAGCTGCGGTCCTCCGCCGTGGGTACTCGTATCGCGTTTACCGTCCACGAGTGCGTAATACTCCGGATGGTTCTCACCGTACGTACCGTAAGGCACTAACGCATGGAACGAGTGGTTGATGAGCTGCTGTTGCGTCTTTCCACCGAGGCTCTCCGCATCGGTAACGGTGTTGACTTTCCGTTTCACCGCGAATGTCGGACTTTCTGAGTTCTCGCGATAATAACTCCAACGGAACGAAAAAGGTGGCGAATAGGTGTAACTTCCGCACGGGACTTTCAGTGCAGACACATCGGGAATATACGTGTGGTCAGCCGTCAAAAACCGAATGCCGACGAGTTCTTCAAGGAACTGATAAACGGCATAGAGGACACCGCGCGGCAGCCCTCCCTGTATCTGAACGCCTCCACTTTTAACAGTGATTTGGATGTCCTCATCACCCAAGGCAGGTAAGGCACCAATAGCGATCTGTTCGCTATCAGGGGCAGCGTTCCCCTGTGCCGTTGTGAGAGATAGTGCCAATCCGGTTGCTTGGTTGAACCATTTCTGGAATTCCTCTGCAGCATATCGTTCAGAAGCAGTCGCATCATCAGAAACAGTAATACGCCAATTTTGGATCGCTGAGACTGCTAAATCATCGCCAGTTGGGTGAAAGGTGAGTGTCTTCAGAGTTGACATAATACCTCCTAATTATTGGTTCGCATCCGCTTGTTCTATTGCCTCCGCATCCGCTTGATACTTCTGCTCGTTGAACAACACGATAAAGGCGACCGCAGCGATAACCGTTATGACAATAGGCACCATAAAGATTTTTGCCCAGGCATGTCCACCTGTCGGGTCGGCGAAGTATTCATGCACACGACCACTGACGATATGTCCGACGAGCATGCCGAACCCGTTCGTGCCAAAGAGGAGCAGTGCCTGAGAACTCGCACGAATATCCTGCGGACTCAAGCGTTCCACAGCAATCATACCGCCGACGAAAAAGAACGAGTAGCAGATCCCGTGTAGTGTCTGGGCACCGACAACCAACCATACCGGCTCTCCAATCGCGAAGATAGCGTATCGCACGGGCCACGCGAGGATACCGAGAAAAATAGTGAAACGCATACCGAACCGCCGCAGACACGGAAATAGGAGAAGCATAAGCACGACTTCAGCAACCTGTCCGAGACTCATCGCCAGATTCGCGCTACTCCCTGCTAACCCGACCCCATGCTCTACCTCAGTCAGAAACAGGTACGTCAGGTTATAATAGAAAGGAAGTTCAATCGCGACAACGAAAGAGATAATCAGAAGCACTGCGAAATTGCGATTTGAAACGAGGGAGAAGGCTTCAAGGAAGGCGTAAGGATTCTTCGCCTCTTTGCTCGGTGGTGTATTGGGCAATGTCAGGCAGTAGACAGCCATGATGAATGAAAGCACAGCACCGAAGAGGAGACAATCGTCAACCTGTGGCAGCGTCGGTTCTCGTCCTTCCCAATATCGGAGATATACACTCAATATCCAATTGATCGCAATCCAACCGATCGTTCCGAAGACCCGAATATTCCCGAATTTATCGGACTGCCCCATGTGGCGGAAAGCGATGGCGTTGGTCAGTGCGATCGTCGGCATATAGAGGACGGCGTGGAGGAAGATGGATGCCCACAGCATCGGGAAGGAGGTCTGTTTCCACGCAACAAGGAGGCAGACACCACCGAGTAAGTGCGAGATCGCTGCGAACACCTGTGCCGGCATTAAACGATCCGCAATCCATCCTGCGATGATCGGAGAAATAATGGAGCCGATAGCCGTCGTGCCAAAAACGTAACTAATCTGTGTACCGCTGAATCCGAGATTTTGCATGTGACCAGCGATAAGCACTGCCCATGCACCCCATATAGCGAACTGTAGGAACATCATTCCGGAAAGCCGTACGAAGATGCCAAAGTCTGTTCGTCTCTGTTCCATAGCAGGTCTCCTTTTTTTTCCTAACTGTAGAAACTTCTATCAGTTCAATATTCTTAAATCCTATACCAACCTGTAGCATACGTCAAGAAAAAACGGTTCTATCAACAGCAGAAAAAATTGCCAAGAAAAAGAATCTGTGATATGCTGGTACGGACAGTCAACTTTGGAAGCGAATGTTTTGGATTGCTATAACTCCAAAAACGCAGCTTGAAACGAAGTGGAAAGCGGTAAAAACGGAGACGACGCTAAAACTTCAAATAATACCAATCGAACCGCAAGGAAAATTTAAAATAAGGAAAAACATGACAGGAAATAATACAGACATACCGCGCCCAGAGTACCCGCGTCCCGATTTTCAACGCGGGACATCAGAAGGCATTGATTGGATATGCCTCAACGGCACATGGGAATTCGCATTCGATCCTGAAGACATCGGCGAACAGCAACAGTGGTTCGCACCCGAAATAACTGCCGATTCACCTTGGACACTACAGATACAGGTACCCTATCCTTGGGAAAGCCTTGCAGCATGGGGAGATGAAGATCAGGCAAGCAACGAAAACTACTTGAGCAAAAATGCTTACCTCACTCCAGAAGAGGTCACGTGTGGCGGTTTAGACCGCGAAGGCAATTACCGCGGCGAACCGAGACATACAATCGGATGGTATCGTAGAACCGTGTCTATTCCCGAAAATTGGGGCGACAGACGCGTTATTCTGAAGTTCGGTGCTGTTGACTGGGAAGCAACGGTCTGGGTAAACGGCAAACAACTTGGCAAGCATGAAAGTGGATACCTGCCGTTTGAATTAGACATCACAGAGGCACTTACGCCGGGAGAACAGACGAGTATCGTCGTTCGCGCTTACGATGCACAAGACCACGGTGAACAACTTGCCGGTAAACAGATCGGTTGGTACGTCCGTACAAGTGGTATCTGGCAGACCGTCTATCTTGAACCGAGAAACGCGACACACATCGCAGAATGCCATATCACACCCGACATCGATAACGCTTCCGCCACGTTTGCCGTCCAAATAGAGGGTGATGTAGAAAAGAGTGGAGCAACCCTGCACTGGACTTGCGATGAACTCAGCGGGTCGGTTCAGGTTTCGAGTCGTGATACCCAATTCACAGTTAGCATTCCGCCTGAACAACTCCGCCTTTGGGATGTAGATACGCCAAACCTCTACGATGTCACGCTTGAACTCGTCGCAGAAGACACGGTTATTGACAGGATTTTCACCTACTTCGGTATGCGGAAGGTCTCCATTGAAAAAGCACCCGGTGGCGACTATCAGTATATCTACCTTAACAACCGTCCCGTCTACCTACTCGGTGCGCTCAACCAGTCGTTTAACCCGGAAGGTGTGTATACGTTCCTAACGGATGAAGCGATTCGTCGGGATGTCGAACGTGCGAAGGAATTCGGCTTCAACTTCCTACGCCTCCATATCAAAGTCGATGAGCCTCGTCTCTACTATTGGGCTGACAAGTTAGGGCTGCTTTTCATGTGCGACATCCCAAACTTCGGTGCCTACACAGAGACCGCAAAAGCCCGTTTTGAGGAGACGCTTCGTGGCAACATTGCGCGCGATTACAACCACCCATCGATCATTTCTTGGTGCAACTTCAACGAAACGTGGGGCCTCGGTGGTAACGAGTACAAGCAGATGACGGATCGACAGGAGTGGGTGCGCGAGATGTACCACCTCGCGCAATCGTTAGATACGACCCGCCTAATTGAAGACAACTCGCCGTGCCTTTACGATCACGTAGAAACGGACATCAATTCGTGGCACTTCTATATCAATGATTACGACCGCGCGAAAGAACATATCGCGAACGTTGTCGCTGAGACGTACCCGGGTTCAGGGTTCAATTATGCTGGCGACAATGTGCAAAGCGATGCACCGTTGATTAACAGCGAATACGGCGGTATCTCCGCAGGCGCAGGCGATAAAGATGTTTCATGGTGTTTTAAATACCTAACAAACGAACTCCGACTGCATCCGAAAATCTGTGGTTATATCTACACCGAGCTGCAGGACATCGAGTGGGAACACAACGGGTTCATGAACTACGACCGGTCGGTGAAAGCGTTTGGATACGACTATCTGGACATCAATACACTTGACTTTATCGCTATCGACTATCCACCGGGAACAACAGTCGCGCCGGGTGACGAGATAAAAGCGGACATCTACGCCAGCCACTTCTCACACAAAACTATTACTGGCACAACGCTCCACTGGCAACTCGATACGATGGCAGCGACTGGATCGGTTACACGTGCAAGTGTTTCTGGTAGCGTCGATATTCCGTTCCCGCAGTATCAGGTACAACACGTCCATCAACTCGAACTGCAAATCCCTGATGTTCACCCTGCTGTCGGCACGCTTCACGTCTGGGTAACGGATCAAACAGGCACCGTTGTCGCTCGTAATTTTATCAACTTCGAGCATTTTGTGGCGCTGCCACAACCCGTTGAATCGGACGCTTCAGGCACCATCCGCCTCAACTATGCCCCCGAAAACATATCTGGTTCTTCGTGGGACGAACCGACAATCAGTGACCCTCTTTTCGCTGCGGTCGGGAGCGGTTATGTCGAATACGAGATTCCGTTACCAGAAGGTCTCAGCACAGCGGATGTTGCAGAGATGGCACTCGTTTTTGAAGCCTCCAGTGCGTACGGTGGTGCCCGTCAAACGGAACCGGAAAAACATCCATCCGACGTAACAATTTCCGTCAACGGCGTTGAAATTGAGACTGTCCGGACTCCTGACTGTCCCGCGGATACGCGCGGTGCGCTCTCTTATATCAATGGGCAACCCGGTATCCACGGATACCTATATAACGTCAAGGTAGACCCGTCAAGCGTTCTGAACGCAGAGACATTAACAATCCGTTATGAAGTGAAAGCAGATGCTGAAGCGAAAGGCGGGTTCGCACTTTACGGTGCACGCATCGGTAGATACCCAACTGGACCCCATCTGCTTATCTCTCGGAAATAAACGTTTTTAAGCAAAACTCCTAACCGAACCGCAAGGAAAATTAAAATTATGGCAAGTCCTGAATTTGTATTTACACGTCATCCGAACTTAGAAGTCTCTTGGCCCTTCGTACACGAACAGATGGTACGTCGATTAGAAGAACTCGGCACAACGCTTGTCCTGAACACAAGCAGCCGAGACCCGATTCACGAACAGATTGATCTCAGCGAAACTGTCGGCATCTCGCGCTTCGGTGGCAATCTAACCGAAGCGTGTATCGCAGCAGCACCAAAACTGAAAGTGCTCGGCGCGATGACCGATAACTCTGGACACGGGATCCCATATACAGCACTTCAAGAACGTGGTATCCCCGTTATTGAATCGACGCGCGCTTGGTCACAATCTGTCGCTGAGTGTGCCTTCGGTCTCGCCCTATCCTCGCTGCGCCGGACAGCACAGTGGCATTTGAAGATGGCAAACGGTGAGAAACTCTGGGATTGGGAGAACCCGATATGGGGCAGCAATAAACTCCCGGTTGCCCATCAATTCTGTGACGACCCGGACTTCGTGAACGGTGATCTCGGCACTAAACGGATAGGGGTCATCGGTCTCGGTCAGATTGGCGGAAAAATCGCAAAATGGTGCCGAGTTTTCGGTGCAACGGTAACAGGTTATGACCCGTTTGTTCCAGATGCGCTCCTTCAGGAATGGGATGTGCAGCGCGTTGATATGGATACGCTCGCCGATAGCTCGGATATTGTGTTCGTGGCAGTTCCGCCGACACCATCGGCACGGCATCTGCTGAATCGAGAACGGATTTACCGTCTCCGGAAAGGGAGTCTGGTTGTCATCATCACGCGCGCCCACGCCGTTGATATGGAAGCACTACGAGAACGGATCGTGAAAGATGAACTCGCAGGCGCATTTGATGTCTATGACATCGAACCGGTCCCTATTGATGATGAGCTGCGCAATCGAGATAACGTTGTCCACACACCGCATATCGCCGGTAGAACAGAAGATGCCAACTTACGCGTAGCGGATATGACAATAGACGACTTTGAACGCGTCCTGAAGGGTGAAGCACCGATTGGCGCGTTGACACCGAAAGCAGTCGAGGTACGCACCTCACCGAATCCAAGTCTGTGATAGTCAACAGTTATCAGTACGATTTTTTCTGGAAAAAAATCTTTCAGTTTTCAGTTAAGAGGACCTGGGTTATTATACGTCTCTTTAACTGAAAACTGATGACTGACAACCGACCGATAACCCGTACTCTGACAACTGATAATTGACAACAATAAAAACATGCCAACCGAAAAACCATACGCAAACCTCATCCGCTCGGACATTGCGGACATGGCACCTTACACGCCGATCTTGCCGTTTGATGTGCTCAGCCGACGTTTGAACATAGCCCCTGAGAATATCATTAAACTTGATGCTAACGAGAATCCGTACGGTCCCTCACCGCGCGTGTATCAGGCATTGGCAGATGAAACCTATTACCACATATATCCAGACCCTGACAGCACATCGCTCCGCGATGCCTTGAGCGAGTACGTAGGCGTTGATGCAACGCATATCGTTGCCGGACACGGGGCAGATGAGTTGATAGACCTCATAATTCGACTGTTCATTGTTCCCGGCGATGCCGTCATCAATTGTCCACCGACGTTTGGGATGTACCGTTTCGACACGGAACTTAACGGCGGCAAAATAATTGACATTGCACGGAACGAGGATTTTTCGTTAGATACCGAATCTATAGTCTCACAGGTAGACAACGATACCGACATCAAACTTATTTTCGTTACAAGTCCAAACAATCCCGATGGTAGTATACTTGACGACGCGTGTCTTCGGAAGCTGCTGGCACTGCCATTAATTGTCGTGTTGGATGAAGCCTATATTGAATTCGCTGGTGGCAGTCGTGCGAACTGGGTCCCGGAACATGAGAACCTGATTGTGCTACGGACGTTCAGCAAATGGGCAGGATTGGCAGGGTTAAGGGTCGGATACGGGATTTTTCCACAATGGATACTCTCGCACCTGTTGAAGATTAAGCAGCCTTACAATGTAAATGTCGCCGGAACAACCGCAGCGTTGGCTTCACTCTCGGACGTGCATCATTTAAAAGAGAATGTGCAGAAAATTGTGGCAGAACGCGAAAGACTTTATCGCGCTCTGGAAGCGTTCGACTTTCTGAAACCGTATCCGAGCGAAGCGAATTTTATTTTCTCACGTGTTATCGGAAAAGATGCAGCAGAATTGAAAGCAGCATTAGCCAAACGCGGGATTCTCATCCGATACTTCAATACGCCAGGCTTACAGGACCATGTCCGCATGAGTGTCGGAACACCGACGCAAACATCTCTGCTTTTAGAGACACTGTCAACGATAGAATAGCGATTAGAAGGAGCTTTGGAACGGTTCTAAAACTTGCTCTACCGGACGCGTGTCTGGAAACCAGCCAACAATTTTTTGTAAAACTTCGTCCAGTAGAACATCTGGGCAAGACGCGCCAGCCGTGAGCACAATATCGGTGGGATTTTTCTCGTCTGTCTCGTTTGGCTGAAAAAGCCAATCTTCTGTAGTTTGTACCTCTTTGGTTTCTAACTCAAGGTGACGAATGCGTTTCGGACTCAGCAGTTCGTTTGCGTCACGAATGAAATAGGTCGGCAGGTGCTGTTCACAGAGCGCGACGAGATGGCTTGTATTTGAAGAGTTATAGCCGCCAACGACAACTGCAACATCGCCGCCATCGGCAATCAGCGCGAGGGTTGCGTCCTGATTTTCTTTGGTCGCATAACAGAGTGTATCTCGCGTATCGGCAAAGTGCGCGGATAGCTGCGCCTCGCCATAAGTTTCTTTAATAGTCTCGCGTAGTAAATTCGCGATTTCTTCTGTTTCTGTGGCGAGCATCGTGGTCTGGTTGACGACACCGATGCGTTTCAGATGGACATCCGGATCAAACCCGTCTGAAAACCGATCTTTGAACTTTTCAAAGAAGTATTGGGCATCGACTTCACCGGAGATCACTTTCGCTAAATTCTGTGCTTCTACAATATCGCGAACGACGACAACAGGAGCACCTGCTTGAGCGTGTGAAAATGTGGCGCGGGTTTCTTCGTGATAATGTTTCCCGTGAATAACAACGGTATACGCCTGCTCGCCGATCTCCTCACTCCGCCGCCAAACTTTCTCAACAAACGGGCAGGTCGTGTTATAAGAGGTAAGGATAACACCTCGCTCCTTAAGAACCTGCTCTATCTCAAGCGTTGTACCGAAAGCCGGAACGATAACAACATCATCCGGGTTAAGAACATCAAAGGGGATCAGTGATGTCCCCGCAGTATCCATTAAGAACCGGACACCGCGCTGTTTGAGGTTTTCGTTGACACGTGGGTTGTGAATAATCTCAGACAACAAAAAGATACGCTTATTTGGATTTTCCGCGAGTGCCTGATAGGCGATTTCAATAGCGTTTTCTACGCCGTAACAGAAACCGAAGTGCCGCGCAATTTTGAATCGGACGGCACCAAAGTCCAATACGCTCGGTGAAAGGTCCCGCTTCCTGGCATCGGTGTCTCGGCGCGCTTGTTTAACAACAGAGATAATCGGACTGTGATAGAAGTGAGGCAGGTTAAATGTTCGAGGCATTCGCGTCTTTTCCCCTGTTGTACGCTATAAACTTTTTAGGCACTCAGAACTTTCCGCCCTTTCGCACGGCGGCGCGCAATGGTCTGTCTACCATGCCGCGTGGACATCCGTTTACGGAAACCCATCTTATTTTTTCGCTTCCGTCGATGCGGTTGATAGGTACGTTTCATTATACGTTCCTTCCTTAAGTAGCAATTTAAATCGGGTACAAGGCAAGTGCTATTATTTTCGATCCTGCCTTTTAAAAATAGATATTCTGTTCGCCAGAACGTGTGTTATTTCCAAGTTATCCGTTAAAATAATACGCTATTTTGTGCGGTTTGTCAAATTTTTTATCCCGTTTGTGACATTTTTCTTTCGACGATTTCCGAAAAAAAAGGTTTCATAAAATTTCAATTTCAATTAAAATATCTATAGACCAGATTTATAAATCTGTGGCACAAATAACACAATTTTGAAACTCTGGAAAATATTGCATCATTAAGATGTTGACATTTCTATAAGAAAATGATACGATTTTATTTGTCATTTTCTCTTGATTGGTCCAGTTCAAAATTTTTTCAACATTAGATTCATCGCACTACATAAAATTATTATAAAGCCTGCCTGAAATCCAGCACCACTGCTGAAGGCACATCCATAATTTAGGTTAGGACCTACGCTCATGCGGCACTCCCCAAACGAAATCTGGTCGGAAATACTCGAAGAACTCAAGGATACGGCACAACAAGATGTCTATCTTCATCAAGCAGTCCCGCTATCGGTTACAACGGAAGCCCTGAAGATAGCCGTCCCTTCAGCGTACACACGCTCGCGAATTGAAGAGCGGTTTCATGCTGACATTCAACGAGTATTAGCAACACTGATCGGTGCCCAATGTGTGTTGACCCTCATCATAGATGAATCCGTGTCTCGCGGAACCCTCGGCAGTAACGATTCTTATGAAATGGGCAGCGGAAATTTTTCGGACCAAACATTCGATCAGAGCGAACCAGCGGTTGGCACGTCTCCTACCCCCGCACTCCCCAGAAACCAAACAGGTTTGAATCCAAACTATCGGTTCGATACCTTCGTTGTCGATACACCTAACCGGATTTGCCACGCGACAGCTCTGGCAGTTTCAGAAAATCCCGGACGCGATTATAACCCGCTCTTTATCTACGGCGGGGTCGGATTGGGAAAAACACATCTCCTCCACGCAATCGGCAATAGACTTTCAGCAACGCAACCCGACAAGAAGGTGCTGTACGTTACCTCAGAAACCTTTATGAATGAATATGTTGAGTCAATCGTTAACCGGGGTTCCGCACAGGGGTTCCGCACAAAATACCGAACAGCAGATATGCTTCTGATTGATGACATACAGTTCCTACAACGTAAGGAGGGGACCCAAGAAGAATTCTTTAACACTTTTAACGAACTCCACATGAACTCAAACCAAATTGTCATGACCAGTGACCGGACCCCTAACAACCTCGAAAACCTTGAAGTACGCCTCCGATCAAGATTCCAATCCGGTATGGTCGCCGAAATCGGTATGCCACAGTATGAGATGCGTATCGCAATCCTGCGGCAAAAATGCAGAGACCAAGGTTTCGACAATGTTCCAGACGATGTACTTAGCAACATTGCTGAGGTCGTTGAAACTAACATCCGAGAACTCGAAGGCACCCTCGTCCGAGTGGTCACACAAGCAACAATACTCAGAGAAAATCTAACGCTGGATTTCGCCAGACAAGTACTCAGCGATGTCGTCGTCCCATCACCGATGCGAGACAGGAGGGTCGCGACATCAAAAAGTATACAAACCATCGTTGCTGAATACTTTGGTATTGAGATAGCAGACCTTGTCTCTATGAAACGGACAAAAGAATTGGTACAGCCGCGGCAAATCGCTATGTACATGTGCCGGGAATTGACACAGATGTCGTACTCAAATATCGCACAGGCATTTAATAGAGAAAATCATACGACTGTCATCCATGCTTGCAAACAGATAGAATCCATGATGGAAAAAAGTGATGAAGAACGCCAAACAATTGTACTTCTACTCGACCAATTCCGATAGTCGAATCTTACATTTTTCTCGGCGAAATGTCCAATTTTCTAATCCGTGCCTGTCCAAAAACTTGTTGATAACTTGTTGATAACTCTGTTAATATTGTGTTGATAACTTGTTGATAACTTGTTGATAACTCAATTGCGTCATACCCCTGTTGATAACCTGTTGATAACTCGCGAATTTATCAACAAGTTATCAACAGGCACTTGTCAATGGTTACAAGCGTTTAAGCGAGTTATCAACTTATCAACAGCCCCTACTACTACTACTAAGAATTAATTAAATTTATATAGTAATTAGTATATATGGTAGGAAGTGTTGATAAGTGCAGAAATAACGAGAAATGACAAGCGGAAAATAAATATTAAAATAGTTGTCCAAGTACATTTAAATTTAAATAGATATAAACTTTAGAACATATCGTCTTATAATAAATTTTAGGTTTAGCTCCGCCGGCAAAAATAGGTCAGAAATTGAATGCCCAAAATTGCTATATCTATCTTTACGTGTAAAACAGATGTTATTAAACCGTATTATCCTGCGAAACTTTCGTAATTATATTGATTGTGAAGTGGACTTTCCTCAGTCTGTTAACCTGATTGTCGGGGGGAACGCGCAAGGAAAAACAAGTCTGCTTGAAGCAATCTATTTTCTATGCACCGCTGAATCGCATCGGGCGACGCATGATGCCGAATTGATTCGACATCATGCGTCAGGATTTTACCTAAAAGGGACACTCAGGAACGGCAGTAACGATGTTGTGTCGCTTGAAGCGATAAAGCAGACGCGTGGACAGTTCAAATTAAAGAAGAACGGTGTCCTCGAGACAAAACGTTCCGAGTGGATCGGACAGTTTAACGCCGTGTTTTTCTCGCCAGAGTCATTGACATTAGTCAAGGGAGGCCCCTCCGAGCGACGACGGTTTTTAGACCTTTTGATCTCACAGATTAACAGCGAATATTTAAGAAATTTACAAAAATACAACCTTATCCTCAAGCAACGAAACGAATTGCTGAAACAGATTCGTGCAACGGCTGCAAGTATCACGCAATTAGATGCTTGGAACAGATTGCTAATCATACACGGAACTGCGGTTCTCATAAAGCGGTTGGAAATTTTCTGTCAATTGAAAGGTTACGCGATCGAAAACTACCTAAAACTCGCCGGTGCGCAAGAAAACCTCGCATTGACATATCGTTCGGCAGTGATGCCGGACGATATGTTAATACAGAACTCAGGACCCCTCGTAAATCCAGTAGTAGAGGCATCGGATACGGACAAGGTCGCCAAGCATTTTAACATCTCACTGAATGCGTCCCGCGAAACGGATTTGCAGAGAGGTACAACTTCAGTTGGTCCTCATCGAGACGATTTTCTCATTGAATTGGAGAACGAAACGAGAATAGGTGTAGTTGAGAACCCTAACGAACACAATGAAGGTGATCCACAAAAATCCGAAACGTTCCGAGAGGTAGCACGATCTTACGGGTCGCAAGGACAACAGCGAACTATTGCCTTAGCCCTGAAGTTAGCAGAATTAGAATTAATTCGGGATTTAACTGGCAAGGATCCGATAGTCTTATTGGACGACGTTACTTCGGAATTGGACGATAGACGGATAAAGTATCTGTTAGAGGTACTTCAAAACCTAAGCTCACAAACCTTCATTACGACTACGGATGCCGATCCGCTTGTTCATCACCTCAAAGATCCGAATGTCTTAACGGTGGAAGATGCCAACGTGAGTTACCATAAGGAGCAAGTACAAAATGGCTAAAACGCAAAATTTACGCGATCTCCTTATAGAACTTGCGCGTACCCGCGACTTTGAGCCCAAAATGCTCGAACAAAAGGTTTTTTCTCTCTGGCGAAAACATCTGGAGACACCACTCGGTACAAAAACGATGCCGGTATCAATGTCAGGTGGTATCCTGAAAGTCTACACCGAATATCCTTTGTACAAACAAGAATTATTATTCCTGAAAGAGAAAATCATAGCAGGTTTGAACGCCGAATTAGGAAAACCCATTCTCACAGACATCCGGATAGATGTGCGTCCATCGGTAACATCAACATCACGGCTTCGCACGTCAGCCCCACCAAGCAGAGCAGAATCATCAAAGAGGACACCCAAAACGTCTCCTACGAATCCCACCCATGAGCCGACATCCGAAACATTAGAACAGATTGATCAGACAGTTGCTGATGTAACGGATACCGACCTAAAAACGTCTCTGTACCAATTATTTCTCACGCAGAGCAGCAAGGACAATTAGTTCCCTTTTCTGGTAATGAATGGCTCTGACAAAACCGACTATTTCCTTGACAAAATTTTAAAAATAAGGTATTCTATTTATAGTGTTAAACACCACAGCAATCCAATGTTCACCTTACACCCAATTAAAAAAATTAAAAATTGACCCTGTACGCATATTGTTTTGTTTAATTATATGAGGGTGTTTCATAAAT
>JAAXHL010000018.1 GCA_012270865.1 Candidatus Poribacteria bacterium
CAACTTAGATGTGACAGAACACTAGGTCCCATGTCCACTAAGATGAGATCAATCTTATATTTTTGCGCTGTTTTCATAAAAAGATAATGGAGCGAACCCGGCAAATTCTGGAGACTTACCAGTGAACCTGACAGTTCTTGAGCCATACCCAAGACAACCTCGTATTCAGCGAATCCAATGTGCCCCGGTAATAGGTACATATTGGGTTGTCCTTTGACCGGCTCACAGACGACAGGTTCAAGCGGAATTGGGCGCGATTCAAAAGCTGGAGCAAGCCCGTCTCGGATATTGCGCACCTCCCCTGATTTTGACTCGTAGATTGCAGCGTACGCTTCGGCATCCCTGAATCCGAGTACCATGCCCGTTAGATTACACTGCGGGTCGCAATCAACGATCATAACCCTCTTCCCTTTTTGCGCCAGCATCCATCCAAGATTGAAGGTTGTTGTTGTTTTGCTGACTCCACCTTTGTGATTGAAAAGCGCAATTTGTTTTGTCATGTCAATGACCTCTTAGATGTACGATGTGATTATTCAACTCTACTGCTTAAATCATTATACACCAGCGTGTGCGAATTTTCAACCCCAAAACTTGCTAAAAAGTATGCGCAAATTTCTTGCCAAAACCTATCGGGTATGTTATTATGTCTCTGTAAATTTTAAAAAGGAGATAGACATGGCAGTTTTTTTACATACACGGGTTCGCGTCAGCGACCTTGATGGTTCAATCGATTGGTATTGCGATCACTTAGGATTTAAAGTCCTCAGCCGGAGCGATAAATCTCCGGCAGGTAACCAGATCGTGCATCTCGAACTTCCAGGCAACGCACACACGTTAGAGTTAACCTATTCACCCGATTTCGATCTTCAGGTCCAAGAGGATCTGATGCACTTCGCTATCGGTGTCCCTGATATTGTCGAATTTTGCGACGGATTAGAGAAAGCCGGATTGGAGATTTGGCCCGATGAATGGCGCGAACAGTTCACATCCGGTGGCATGAAGATGGCATTCATCACCGATCCCGACGGCTATGAGGTCGAAATCTTGGAACGCAAAGACGCTTCTGGCGATCCGCTTGACGTGCTTGACGAATCTTAGACGTAGGGCCAGAACTGGTTCCACGCTGTCAGCCAATCTTTTGCTCGGCTTTCAACGGTGACAGGACCGGTGATCTCAATCCCTGATCGCCCCTTGAATTCAGCGAGTTTTTCTACGCTTGCAAGTTCAATCTTGATTGTCGTCGGTGTATCTGGGATGTAGGGTTTAACGCGTGTTAAATCCGTGAGTGCCGCTTTTGTTGCGTCTTCAATCAATTGACGTGCGCGAACAGGTGGCAGTTGTCTTGCACTAAATCGACTTAACCCTTTTTTGACAGCGACTGTCGGTAGTTCATCGCCGAGGAGTTCTCTGGCTTCTCGGCAGACTGCCGCGTCGCCTGTAACAAGTGCGATTGGCACCCCGTAAGCACCGTTGAGTGCAGCGTTCACCCCGGTTTCACCGACCAAATCGTCGTTGAACCAGAGGTTCCGGTATTGTACACTGGAGATGGTATGGCATAGGACACCGTCAGGTGTACCATTACGGGCATGCATACCGATAAGCAGGCAGGCATCACAACCGTCTTCCCACATATCGTCGTAGCGACCCCATCCGTGATGTGCTACCCATTCGCAATCTGGATGAATCTTATCGGGGATAAGTGAATTAAACATCCACCCCTGTCCTGCGCCGTGGCAATCTACGACGACGATCTCCGTCGCGCCTGCTGCTTTCGCGCCGCGCACAGCGGCGTTAATTTCTTCCGTATAGAGGTGTCGTCCTTCTTCAAACATCGCCGCGCCACCGGTGACCTGATCCCATACGACAATACCGCTGACACCTTCCATATCGGACATAATAAGTACGCGCACGATTCTATTCCCTCTTTTTGTTTCGTTCTGTAGGCTTCTTTCTTAGTCAAGACTTACGCACTTGTTTGGGTCTTTTTCACCTCTTTCAGACCTTCCTCATTCTGACGTGGATCATCGATTGACAGAACTATGGTGACGGATCGTAGTTACCATCCGCTCGACGACTTCAACGATACCACCAACTGTATCTAAAACAACGGCTATTCGACCCCGACGATTTCGGATGCGTTCAACAGATTCCTTGACAATTTTCTCTAACCCAGGCAATATCGGACCGAAGATCGTGAGTACATCTGCTTGGAGGATATTCTCAAGCCTGTCCAAATCTTGATTGAGGATATCCTTTATTTGATAGGACTTACGCAATTTTGACTGCAGCCCGTTCTGTTAGATGAGAGTTTCGGAAAACACAACGGTCTCCTGCCACAAACTATGAAGTTTGTGCTACAAAAGAGCGACCTGCGTAAGTCCTATTTGAGTTTGACGGTTACGTAGGACGTTGTGTCACTAATAGTTTTCCTCCTTGACTTAAGAAGGTTTATCATATATATTTTATACCATAGATTTCACTTTTAGGCGAATTAAATTCTTACAATAACGGAGACGCAGATAACTCCCGAAACTATTCCGAAAAGCATAAATAATACCACTAAAAAGTCAGAACTTTCACGCGGATTCTATTTCTGGACTAATGGACAATTTGATTGCAGGGTTATTTAGTTTTCGGTTCCGATTTTGATTCTCGTTTACAGATGTAAACACTTTTTCGCAAGATCGCGAGCACAACTCGCTCCTACAGAGGAAAAATATTTACATAAATGAGGTAGTATCTAAAACTAAATGTTCCTGAATTTGGTTGATTTTTGTTAGGTAAAGGGTTAAAATTATAGCATGAACCGAAGAGATACTTTGCTTGACAAGGCACGACGAAACCCGAATGGATTGCCATTTAGAGTATTTGAACAACTCCTGCGTCAATCCGGATGGACCCAACGTCGGCAGCGAGGGAGTCATCGGGTTTGGTACTCGCCCAGCGGATACCGTCTCATCATTCAACCTAACCGTTCCACGGCAAAAGGGTACCAAGTTCGGCAATTTCTCAAACAATATAATCAGGAGAGGACAGATGGAGAAGAATAACCGCGACGACTTTGATGGTTTCATGGTTAACGTGTTTTTTGACGAGGATGGTGACTATCTCGCGCATCTTGTGGAACTCCCGAATGTCTCGGCTTTCGGAACAACGCCCGCTGAGGCACTTGATGAACTAAAAACAGCGTGGGAGCTGATGAAGGAATGTTACCAGATGGACGGTCAACCCGTTCCAAAAGCACCTTCACGGAATGAATACGAGGGACCATTCAATGTTCCTGTTGATGCTCAACTCTATCATTTTCTGACAGATCAAGCAGCGAAAGCAGGAATGAGTCTTTACACACTTGTGACACAGAAACTGCAGTCAGCGGAGTCTGTCGTTGATAAAAAATGAGAAGAATGAAAGCATTTATAGCCTTCCTGTTACGTGTAGCATTGTTCCGTGGCATCCGCGAAAATCCGCGATTTGCGGCGCACTCGCCCATAAGCGACCTACATTCAGACCCATTAGTACCCAGTTATCGGTATTCGGTTGTCGGTTGAGAAGTGCCCTATTTAATCGACCTTCTTTTACCAATCGCTAACAACCGAAAGACGACGGAGTCGCCATACCGAAAACTGTTTCCCATTAGTTTTCGGTTCCAATCTTGATTTTGTTTGACAGGTGTTAGCGTCTTTTCACAAGATCGCGAGCACAGCGTGCTTCTACCGGGGAAAGTATACTGGCATAAATAAAGTAAATATTTAAAACCAAATACCCCTGTCCCTGCGTACTTCTGGTTTGACATACACCTGCTATTGTGATATAATTTTGCTTGTTGAAAATGTGAACCGAAATAAAAAACTGGCTGATATACACTTTAATTTGTTGATATGGATGCAATAAAAACAGAAATTTATACTATTTTAGAAGATGCGATCCGTGCTGCTGTTGCAGCCGGAGAACTTGCTATATCCGAGATTCCGACTATTCCGTTTTCACCAACCAAAAACCCTGAACACGGCGATATTGCTACACCGATTGCATTAGGACTCGCGAAACAGGCGCGGATGGCACCGCGAAACATCGCCGAAATAATCCATAAACACATAGACCCGGATGCCCATTCTATCATCCGCCAAATTGATGTCGCTGGTGCGGGTTTTATAAATATCCATCTCTCCGATAACTGGCTCTATGACACACTCCAGACGATCGCGACGATGCAGGCAGCTTACGGTACCAGCGATAAAGGTGCTGGAAAGCGGGTGCAAATAGAATTCGTCAGTGCGAATCCGACGGGGCCCCTTAATATCGTCAGCGGACGCGCTGCAGCGGTCGGAGATACACTCGTCAATCTGCTCAATGCTATCGGCTATAAGGCAATCCGTGAGTTTTATGTCAATGATGCTGGCGGACAGGTGGAACGACTCGGTGAGTCCATTGATGTCCGCTACCGGCAAGTACTCGGTGAAGAAGGATTGGAAATCCCAGAAGGCGGGTACCAAGGTGAATATCTTAGGGAGTTCGCGCAGACTATCGTTGAAACGGATGGCGATAGTCATCTTCAACTTGAGCAAAACGAACGGACAGCACTTTTCCGCAATAAAGGCATCGCGCACATCTTAGCACAACAGAGGGCATCCTTAGAACGTTTCAAAGTTAATTTCGATGTTTGGGCGAGTGAGCAAGCGATCCGAGATAGCGGGAAACCAGAAGAGATTATTCAGATGTTTCGAGAAAAATCGTATCTCTACGAAGCGGAAGGCGCGACATGGTTCCGAATGTCAGACTTCGGAGACGACAAGGATTGCGTTGTTATCAGGCAGAACGGTGAGTATACCTATTTCGTGCCAGATGCTGCTTACCATCGAGATAAGTTTGACCGTGGATTCAGTACAGTCATTGATCTATTCGGTCCCGACCATCAGGGACATATCAGTAGGCTCAAGAATTTTGTGAAGGCACTCGGTTTGCCCGACGACTGGCTCGAAATTTCTATCATTCAGCAGGTGAACCTCGTTGATGCAGCAGGTAAACGGGTGGACATGTCGAAACGCAGTGGACATTTTCTCACACTCGATGCGCTTATTGACGAACTTGCAGAGACCGTCGGCGAAGAATTCGCGGTGGATGTTGCCCGATATTTCTTTCTTATGCGCGCCAACAACACGCATCTCGATTTCAATATGGAACTGGCACTTACACATGCCAGCGAAAATCCGGTTTTCTATATCCAATACGCACACGCTCGGTGCTGCAGTATCTTCGAGCAGGGAAGTGAACAGGGAATGGTTGCAAAGCCTATCGAAGAGGTCTCACTGAAGCGATTGACCGAACCGATAGAGCATGAACTCATCCGAAAGTTAGCCGAATTCCCGTCAATCGTGCTTCTGAGTGCAGAGACACGTGAGGCACACCGCGTGCCACACTATTTACATGAACTTGCAGGAATTTTTCACCCCTACTATAATCAACACCGAGTTTTGGATTCCGAGGATATGGAAAAAACAGACGCACGGCTTATCCTGGTCCAGAGCGTACAAACAGTATTGAAAAACGGACTGACGCTTTTAGGTATTTCTGCCCCTGAATCTATGTAAGAGTGGTTGTCAGTTAACAGTTAACAGTTACAAGAGTGCCTCGCAGTGAGAGCGATAGTTCCAAAGTCTCTTACTGAAAGATTTTTTCGGAGAAAAAATCGTACTCTCACTGCGAAGCAAACTGATAACTACTAAAACTGCTAATATTATAGGAAAAACATGACGAAAGACTACAGACAGGTTGATAAGGCACACGTGTGGCATCCGTTGTTTCAGCATCAACGTCTTGAAGAGACGCCGTTAGCCGTTTATGAATCCGCACACGGCACAACAGTTATAGATGCGGAGGGACGCGAGTACTTAGACGCTTATTCTGCGCTATGGAATGTCAACGTCGGTTACGGAAGGCAAGAGATCGCAGATGCTGTCTACGAACAGATACAGAAGTTGCCTTACTATCCACATTCGCAGATTAACGTTCCGGCAACGATGTTGGCGGAGCAACTCGCCGATTGCCTACCGGGTGATCTGAACCATGTCTATTTCTGCAACAGCGGTTCGGAAGCGAATGAAACTGCCATCAAAATCGCGAGGCAGTACGGCAGACAAACCTATCCGGGTCAGAACCGTTACAAGATCATCAGCCGTTATCGTGGTTACCACGGATTCACGTACGGTGCGATGTCCGCGACGGGACAGGCACGCAGAAGGAAGGCGTTTGAACCGCTCGTTCCGGGTTTTCCGCATGCGCATCCGCCGTACTGCTATCGGTGTCCATTGGGTTTGGAGCCTGCTGCGTGCGGTATCGCGTGTGCTGATGACATCGAACGGATCATTCAAGGCGAAGGCCCTGAAACCGTGATTGCCATCATCGCAGAGCCGATCATCGGTGGCGGCGGTGTCATTGTGTCCCCCGATGAATATCTCCCGAAACTACGGCAAATCTGTGACGATTACGGCTTACTCCTCATACTTGATGAGGTTATCACTGGATTCGGACGGACGGGAAAGATGTTCGCATGTGAGCATTGGGATGTACAACCCGATATCATCACGTTGGCGAAAGGGTTAACGAGTGGGTATCTACCGCTCGGTGCCTGCGTCGCTTCGACTGAGGTATTTAACACATTCCTTGGGGAGGCAGATGAGAACAAGGAGTTCGCTCAGGTCTGTACGTATGGCGGACACCCCGTTGCGTGTGCTGCTGGGGTCGCTAACCTGAAAATTCTGCAAGAGGAACGCCTCTGGGAGAATGCGGAGAAAGTCGGTGAGCATCTGCTCTCGAAGTTAGAGACATTGCTCACGCTGCCGATTGTTGGCGATGTACGCGGTAAAGGGTTAATGCTCGCGGTGGAATTCATTGAAGCCGATGGCGCGCACCTCGCAACGGCAAAGACGAACCGAATCATTGGACAACTCCGAGAAAATGGGATCATTGTCGGGAAGATCGGTCATGCTGTTGAGGAACCGGAGAACATTATTTACATCGCGCCGCCACTTATTTTGACAGAAACGGAAGCGGATCGGATATTCGAGACGCTACGCCAGGTACTTGTCCAACAGGAATTTTAATTGATGCCGCTTTGCGGTGGGTATCTCGTCTGGATGCGTGGCGATTGCGTACTGAAGTGCAGTTGCACACGCGCAGGTCCGTTGCGCATCTGGAATTTTGGCGACGGCAGCTCGGACTGCCTTTTTAGAGGTTTCTACATTCGCGCGGACGTTATCAAGGATCATCTCGGTCGTCACGTTATCGTGGTCAGGGTGCCAACAGTCGTAGTCGGTGGAACATGCGAGGACAGCGTAACAGATTTCAGCCTCGCGAGCGAGTTTGGCTTCTGGTGCAGCGGTCATCCCGATAATATCGAAACCGAAGCGCCGGTAGAGTTCGGACTCCGCCTGCGTTGAAAACGCTGGACCTTCCATACAGATGTAGGTGCCACCGTTATGAACCACTGCCCCAACTTCTGTAGCCCCAGCGGACAAGAGGTCCCTTAGTTGTGGGCAGAAAGGGTGTGCCAGGCTGACGTGCGCAGTGATACCGTCTCCGAAAAATGTCGATTTTCGGTCTTTGGTATGATCGTAGAGTTGATCGGGGACGACGAAGTGGCGAGGTTCAATATCTTGTCGTAGGCTACCGACGGCACTCACGGAGATAAGCCATTCGACACCTAACGATTTCAGTGCGTAGATATTGGCGCGCACATTAATATCAGACGGGAGCAGTCGGTGACCGATACCGTGTCGCGGCAGGAAAACAACAGGTTTCCCATCAAGGTTTCCCAGAATAAGAGCATCGCTCGGTTTGCCGAAGGGAGTTTCAACCTCGGTTTTTTCAATATCTGTTAAACCTTCCATCTGATAAAAACCGCTACCGCCAATGATTCCGATACGCATTTTTTGTCCTTTCATATAACGACTATAGTTTGGAAAACTTTTCGTAGCATAGGAGACCGTTAGTTTCCTGTGGCATTGTTACTGACAACTATTCAATATGGCACTATTGCACTGTGATAATTTAACACTTGACGGAAAATCCAGCTCCGCTGTCGCCACGTATATCCGGGTGAAGGAGCTCGATCTTGTTTTCGATTTAGGCAGATGTCCGATGAATTTCATCGGGATCGGCAACGTCTTTATTTCGCATTTTCATTTAGATCACTATTTCGGATTGCCTGTTTATATTAGCCAACGTTGGCTTTCTGGCATACCACCGGGAAACATCTATGTGCCGTGGAGCGGGTCTAAACAGTTGATGCACATCCTTGATAGGATTGCTGCCTTAGATACCGGTAGAGGTTGGGCATACCAGATCACACCTGTTCGGGTAGGTGAAGCGATCCCGTTTCGTAAAAATTTGGTCGCACACGTTTTGCCCGGCAACCATAGTGTCCCTGCTGTCTCTTATCTGATTTGTGAGGTTCGCAAAAAACTGAAACCGGAGTTTCAACATCTGTCCGGTCCAGACATTGCGGCACTGAAACAGTCCGGCGTTGAGATCACGACAGAGATACAACTGCCGTTAGTTGCTTACCTCGGAGATACACGGAGTATCCCGCTCGATGCGCATCCGTTGCTGAAGCAGTGCAAAGTGCTGATTTGCGAATGTACATTTATTCTCCCAGAACATCGGACACGTGCCAAGAGAACGATGCACTTACACCTTGAGATGCTACCGGCGATGTTAGCCGATATTGAGAGTGAACACATTGTGCTGACGCATTTCTCGCGTCGCTACACACCGGAGCTCATCCAGCAAAAGGTTTACAATTACCTACCCGCGTCAGAACATTCCCGCGTTAAATTATTTCTCTAATCCAAAGAATCAGATTACGCTGAGGCCTGCTGCTCATTTTCTCCTGTTCGTTGGACATAGAGATAGGTCGTCAGGATTGCCCAGATGGGTGTTAATATAGCCTGCATCAGTGTGTGTACACTAACTATTGCTCCTATTGTCCAAAAGCTGGGGGCAGTCGTTAAGGTTATCTCTCCATGGCCAAATAAAAAGAGACTTAGTAAGTTCATTGGTTGCTGCAATACTTCACGCATAGGGACAAGTTCGGGAACACCAAAAGAGAGAAGCACTATTGTTAAACTGAACAGGATGGAAGTGAGCACTGTGGATGCCCAAACAAGCAGTAGATACAATCTGAGAAGTGCCCACCACACCCCACGTACCAGTTCACTGCTTCGACGGAGTGCAGCAATCGCTGACAGATCGTCGAGAATAATTCCTTGGTTGTAGAGACTCCATTTTATCACAAAATAGATTGTAAAAACAAACCAAACAACAGTGATACCCATCAAGACAGAAGAGAGGACGGGACCATAGACAAGAGCCAGCGTTTCAGAGATAACGAAACCGATGATTAAAGGGACACCTGACGCAAGTATCCCGATTAAAAAAGCAGCTCCCAAAATGGGAACCGTTTTGCGGAGCGTCTGTTGCCAAACCGTTTTAAAAGTCAGGTTTATGCCGTTATGACGTTGCACCATAGCGAAGGCGAGAGGACACATTGCTAACCATAGTAAACCTACATGGACAGATGAAGGTCCCAAAGTTATGCCCCATTTTACCCCTATTGATTGTGCTGATTGTGGAGGCGATGTCTGAACAGTATTTTTCACTGCAGCAACGCTGCCTTCTGTGCTTATCGTCCATTGTCCTTCAGGCGACATTGATTTTGCAAATAGAAATAGCCCGATATAGAACAGAAGGTTGACAATAATTAGGGGTAACATCACTTGCCAAAACAGACCGAAGTTTTTTCGATAATCTCTGAATATCCTTGACACAAGTCTCGGATGCTGTTCAGGTATCTCGATAGCATTCTCGGTGTTTTCCAATACGTTTTGCATGCTTCTACCTCTATCCTATATAAGGAACCGGAGCTTTTCCCATACTCTTTTCCTAAAACAAGTAAAGGGAAACCAAAACATGGAAAGTTGGTTTCCCTACTTAATTAGATTGCGTTTTGGCTTGCAAGTTGCGCCAGTTGTCCGATTAATTTCGGATTAGCTGCCCATACCCGGATGGGCGTTTGGATCTTGGTCGGATGTACCTGCTTCCTGTTCTTGGTAGAACATATATCCGTCCTGATCTTGGTCGAGTTCATACTGACGTACAATCTGCTCGGCTTCACGAAGGTAGGGTGTATCGCCCTTCGTAATACTCATATAGGCTTTGAACCCTTCATAAGCGGCACCGAATTCACGGATAGAACGATAGCAGACCGCCTGCTGGTAAACGCATTCATTTCGCCATGTAGACTCTGGTGCGTTTTCAAACAAGGCATCATATCCTTCAATTGCCCGTTCGTAATCCCCATTCTGCTGATAGAGAGCTGCGGTTCGGTACAAGGCATCAGCGACGGCGAATTTTTTATGCGATAGGTCTCTCGCCAACGTTTTGTGGGCATTAATAGCGCGTGGATAGTTGCGCAGTTTCTCCCAGTTGCTTGCGATCTGTTGAAAGTTCTGAACGACCTGATCGCTATATCCCATCACCCACATATCGGCGGGTGTAATTTTCCGTCCAGTCTTGCGATATTCGACGGCTTTCTTATTGCGAAACTTCTCGATTTCGTCCATCGAAAGTTTAATGTCTGTCAGGATATCCGCTGTTACCTTTAGGAGTGTTCCAGCCTGTGAGGCTTCGTAGGAATCAGGAAATTTCTCAGAAACAGCCACGAAGGCGGGCCAACCGCCGATATAATCATAGAGCGTGTAAAAATAGATGTTGCCGATCTGGAACTGTGCTTGCGGTGCTTTGGCATGCTCAGGAAATTCCTCGACCAATCGCTCGTAATTACGGATAGCTTCGGTGTAATTCTCTAAATTCTCATAAGCGCGTGCGACTTCATAAAGCGCTTCCGCAGCGATGTTAAAGGTCTCATCCGTCGGTTCACTATCGTAAATGGCCTTATAGTTTTGGTATTCAGCGCGCTTGGCTTTAATAATTTCACGGTTTTTGCGAATATTTGCCGTGCCGGCTTTCGCTTCGTTCGCGTAGTAGCCTGTCGGGTCTAAGGCGACAATCGCCTGATAATGTTCAGTCGCTTTATCCCAATCGTAGCGTCGCTTATAGATTTTTGCGATCTGGTAATGTGAGCGCTGGGCGTATTTCCCTTTCGTGTCGCGTTCAATGACCTCTAAGTAGAGAGCCATCGCTTTATCGTAGAGTTCCTGCTGCTTCTGGCGGTTCTTCTCCATCTTTTCGGGATCCTCGTCTCGTACCTCGGTTGCTTCTGCGCTCTCAAATGCGTTGTCAGCGTTCTGGAGTTTCGCACCGAGCGGAATGATGTTAAATCCGCCGGATCCGCATCCGAGAATCGTGGATGCGAGAAAAGCGAGGGCAAGAACGAGAAAAAAGGTTCGATCTATTCGGAGACCGAAGCCGTGTGTAAAACGGTTCATCGTGAGTCCTCCTTAGGAAAATAGAAATATGCCGGTGGATTTTCAGACAGAGGAGCCTAATTAGCCGGCATTCCGTTCATCGTTTCCGATATTATACTAAATTCAGAAAAAATGTCAATATTTTTATTTTTCTGGAAGTCACGAGTTTTTAGTTAGCGGTTGTCAAGAGAAAATAAGACGAAAAACTTGACAAACATCTGAAAATATGTAAGAATTGAACCACCTAAGCGATTGGTATCATAATCGCCGGACGGCTCAGGTAATATAGATTTGAAGTGTGAGAACTGGTAGTAGCAAGGAGGCAAATATGGCACAATCAGAAAATAGAGCTGATTATAAAATCGGTGTTGTCGGTGTAGGGAGAATGGGTGCGAACATTGCTCGGCATCTCAATGACGAAGGATTTGATGTGACCGTTGTGTACGATGTCGCAAGCGAACGTGCGCAAGAATTAGCGACGGAATTAGGAGCATCGGCAGCGGGTGAACTTGCAAAAGTCACAGCACTTGCCGATTACATCATCACTGTGGTTACCGATGATGCCGCGATGCAGACAATCTTTGCGGAGGACGCTGACGACAGTCTCCTCGAAAACGCATCTGGTAAAGTGTTTATCAACTGCGCGACGATCAGTCCACAAGTCCACGTGGAGGTCGAACAACTTGCGGAGAAAAATGGGGCAGAGAGCCTCGAAGGCTGCATGGCGAGTAGTATCACACAGGCACGTGAAGGCACACTGTACCTAATGTGCGGTGGCAAAAAATCGACGTTCGATAAGGTGCGTTCAATCTTAGACTCAATGAGTGTCTCACTCCGTTACATCGGTGAAGCGGGTCAGGCAGCACAAGTCAAGGCACTCGTTAATATGGTGATGAACATCAACACCGCGGGACTCGCCGAAGGTCTCGGTTTAGGTGCAGCACTCGGATTGGATTTGGCGATGTTGCAAGAGGTATTCGCGCAAACCGGGGCGAACTCGCGCGTCTTGGAAACCGATGGAGAGGACATGGAAGCGCGCGATCACGAATGTTATTTTTCATCGGCACACGCCTCTAAAGATTCAGGCATTGCACTTGACTTAGCAGACGCTGCCGGTATCTCTCTACCGCTCGCGCAAGCCACGAAAGCGCAATACGACCGCATGATTGAACTCGGATTGGGCGATCTGGATAAGTCTGGTGTTGCTGAACTCACCTTCCCCGGACGCGGACCAGAAAATTAGAAATATCTGTGACCTTAACCCCATTCGTGAATTAACCAGAAATCTGCTCGAAAAGGTAGTAAGTTATAAGTGGTAGGTTGTAAGTTAAGAGGGATCAAGAATTCCCAATGGAAACCGTTTCTTATAACTTATAACCCTAAAAATGGCGAGCAGAGTGGAGGCACACAGTTAAAAAGTCATGTTCAAAGGCGTAATCCTTGCGGGAGGATTAGGAACCCGTTTGTATCCGCTCACCAAAGTTACGAGTAAGCATCTCCTGCCAGTCGGCAACGAGCCGATGATTTATCACAGTGTCAAACGACTCACAACGGCAGGAATTACGGATATTCTTATTGTAACGAATCCAGAATACGTCGCGGATTTCGTGAGTGCCTTGGGGAGTGGAAAAGAGTTCGGGTGCGAGTTTACCTATCGTGTCCAGGAAGAGGCGAAAGGGATCGCACACGCCCTTGCATTAGCGGAAGGTTTCGCCGCAGGCGGTAGAATTGTCGTCCTGTTGGGTGACAACATTTTTGAGACCTCAATCCGACAAGCTGTTAAGGATTTTCAAGCACAGCAGGGTGGGGCACGTGTCCTGCTCAAACAGGTCTCCGATCCAGAACGCTACGGTGTAGCGACTTTGAACGGTGAGCGTATCGTTGCGATAGAAGAGAAACCGGAGCATCCGAAAAGCGATTACGCCGTGGTGGGTGCCTATTTCTACGATGCGACAGTGTTCGATGTCATCCGTACTGTTGAACCTTCAGCACGCGGGGAATATGAAATAACGGCTGTCAACAATGTCTACATTCAGCGGGACGAACTTGAATATAGTCTCGTTCACGGCAAGTGGGTTGATGCAGGCACTTTTGAATCACTCACTGAAGCACATCAGATCCTGTTGGATTCCACGGATTAGAAGTTATTAGAAGTTATAATTGATGACCGATGACCCGTTTGAAGGGAGGCAGGACATTACAGAGAAACATAAGGACGCAAAACCGATGCTGTCGATTGTCGTCCCAGTTTACAATGAAGAAGATAACGTCCGTCCGTTGTTGGAAAAGATTCGAGCAGTCTGTGAGACTATTGGTGATGCTTACGAGGTTCTATTCGTAGATGATGGAAGCCGAGACGCAACTTTCAACGTGCTTTCGGAACTATGTAAACAGGAACCGCAGTTGGTCGTCATCCGATTTGAAAAGAATGCGGGGCAGACGGCAGCGATGGCGGCAGGATTTGAACTCGCACGCGGTGAACGGATCGTCAGTATGGACGGCGATTTGCAAAACGATCCGATTGATATACCGAGGCTACTTGAAAAACTCGATGAAGGTTACGATTTGGTCTGCGGCTGGCGGAAAGATCGGCAGGATAAATTCCTGACCCGCCGTGTCCCTTCTATTATCGCCAATTGGATCATCGGTAAAGTAACAGGCGTTCCGATCCACGATAACGGATGTTCACTGAAAGCGTACCGGGCATCGGTCATTAAACAGGTTCCGCTCTACGGAGAGATGCACCGCTTTATTCCGGCGATGTCTACGGTGGTAGGCGCGCGTATCGCCGAGATTGTTGTCTCACATCATCCGCGGCGTTTCGGAAAAAGTAAGTATGGACTCGGACGAATATGGCGTGTTATGTTAGACATTATTGCGTTCAAGTTTATAATATCCGTTTTTACCTCTTCCTCGAAACCGCAAAACCCTAAAAATCTGTGGCATCGGTTGTCGAATGCCTTGTTTAACCCAAAGCAGAGAGCGTTTCGTGCTGCTGCGGTCCTAAGTCTCCCTTTTTTCGTTTTAGGACGCGTCTTATTTGGGGCTGCCAACGTCGCAGCACTCAGCTGCATCGGTTTAGGTGTCGCTTTACTTGTCCTTGGTGGATTGACAGAAAACAAAATTCAACAGGCGAATCAGACATCATCTGTGTCGGGAAAGCTCGCGCACTTTTTCACCTTCGGATGTAAACGGAGACCTATCCGTTTTTTGGGTCCCATCGGTGTGATGTCGCTGATACTCGGTGGACTCTTTTTAATTTTGCATAAGAAGCCTTTTCTGCCAGAAACGTTAGGAACTATAGGACACAATTTAAATCCCATTCTAATCGTTCCCGGTATATTAATCTTCTGCTTCGGGTTGTTTGGTGAACTCATCGCCTATGCGAATGCGAAACACGTAAAAGACTACACTGTGGAAACGATTGTGAGTACTAATAACGATAGGATATGTAGTGAGTAGCACATCTGAACCTAAAATTTGGCAAAAGTGGCGGAGTGAATTTCCGGTAACCGAAACTTACGTCTACATGAACCATGCTGGTGTTGCACCATTGTCACGACGTGTACGGGATGCAATGGTTGGATTCATTGATGATGCCACGTTTCACGGTGCTGTCTATGCGGACGATTGGGCAGAAACAGCAGAGGCGTGTCGTTTAGCAGCGGCGCAGCTCATCAACGCCGATGCCACCGAAATCGCCTTTATGAAGAATACGACCCAAGGCATTCTCATCGCAGCGAACGGTATTGACTGGCAAGCAGGTGAAAACGTCGTTACAACAGCAGTTGAGTTCCCCGCAAACGTCTATCCGTGGTGGCGTTTGAAGGAACGCTACGGTGTTGATACCCGTATGGTGCCGGAGCGTGGCGGACGCATCTGTATTGAGGATATTGCGTCTGCGATTGACGAACGTACACGCGTTTTAACGATCAGCCATGTAGAATTCGCCTCCGGATTCCGAAACGACATCGCAGCACTCGGTCAGCTCTGCCGAGAACGCGATATCTGGTTCGTTGTGGACGCTATTCAAGGGCTCGGTGTGGTCGAAGTGGATGTGAAAGCCTGTAATATTGATATTCTCGCTGCCGATGGACATAAATGGTTATTAGCACCGGAAGGTGCTGCGATCTTCTATTGTGCTGACGAGAAACGAGATCAGTTAATCAACACCAATATTGGTTGGGCAAGTGTCGTAAATCCGCGCGATTTTCTCAATTACGATCTAACGCAGAAACCGGATGCCACCCGTTTTGAGGAAGGTTCTTATAATAGCGTCGGATTATATGGACTTAAGGCAGCGATTGATTTACTACAGGACATCGGTATCCGATCTATTGAAACACGGGTTTTGGAACTTACGGCGCAATTAATCGCCGGATTAGAAGCGAAAGGCTATCGTGTTATCACGCCGAAAAGGGACACGGAACGCGCAGGGATTGTCATCTTTGGGAGTGAGCAGTATACGCCTACTGAACTCTATGAGATGCTTTATGCCGAAAACATCATCACAGCAGAACGTGGAAGCGGTGTCAGAGTCTCGCCACATTTCTATAATACGGCGTCTGAAATTGATCGTCTGCTTCAAGTGCTACCCGAGCCGTAAAAAAACAAGGAAAAAAAATTGGAAACTACACATACACAAAACCATACGCAGCGGAAACCGATGGCGCGGGCTGTTTTAACAATCTGTCTATCGCTTATTCTTGGGTATCTACTGACGCTGATCTCGTGCACAATGCCGGGCGGTAATCAGAACGTTAGCAAGATCCGTCTCTCTATCCAAAATACGCTACCTATCGCTCGAAAGAATGTCCCGATTGTGCTGACTGCAACCGAACTCCGAAACGTCAATCCTGACTTCTCCTTTAAAGCGTATGCTGTCGTTACGGGCAAAGCACCACGGGAAGCGATGATACCGGCACAAGCGGACGATTTGGACTACGATGGAGAACTGGATCAACTCTGTTTCCTGCTGAACTTAGCGGATGGAGAGACGAAAGAGGTCTCCATTCTTTACGATCCGGGTGAGAGAAGTACCTTGACAATTGACATCAACAAGCAGACACGGGCGGCTATCTTTCCGGAACTGAACGTCGTGGCGGCAATGGAATCCAATTTGATAGCCTATCTCCTGAAACCGAACGGAGCATTCACTGCTTATGGCAAGAAACGGGCGGAACTTTTTAGTATGGACACAATGTTTCAATACGAATTAGATCCCCAGAGACCGCCCTCACCTGACCTCATAAATCACTTTGTGAGTAACGGCATAACACTCTCTCAACGGGTTCAAATAGAGGTAACAAAACCTGAGCAACAGTGGATATTACGTGATCTTGAGAATCAAGAGACCTACTTTATCCGTAAATCGCATAGCAGTGGGGTTTCGGATCTCGGACAGCAGACTGCCACAGAAGGTCAATTGGATGTCGTCCAATCCATAGGTTTATCACTAAATGCGCTCCTTAACCCTGAAACTACAGATATGGTACGACTGAACTCCGCTGAGGATTTCATAGGCTGCGGCGGAATAGTACTCTGGGATAAGACCACAGAAACGATGACTCCGCTACCATCAGACGGAGACTACACGCGAATTCTCGCAAACGGTGCAATCCGATCTGTTGTTCAAAGAATTTTACCCGAGTGGAATATCAACGGTGAAACGAGACGGTTAACATCAACAACCTTCATCTATGGAGAAAATCCTTGGATAGAACATCACATCCATATTGATGGAAATCTACCCGCGAATTACGCTATTGCCACAGGTATCCCGAATTTGAAGGGTGCTAATAGGGTGGACAGAGAACAGGGGTGGATATGGAGTTGGGGAACAGACCCGAGGGGAATAGATACACTCGGTATTGCGCTCATCGTCCCTATTGGGAGCGAAGTAGAATTTATCGATCCGAATGCTCCGGATAAACCGATCTTACCGGTTATTTTGACTCCGGACGCGAATGGTAGACTCAACTATCGTATGTTTACGATTTGGGGTGGCGGTATTGACGGGTTCGAGACGGAAACGGAGTTCGAGAATCACGTCCAAGTTACGACCACAGCATGGACGACACCCCCGGTCATCAAGTTTTTACCGCCTGAAGAGAAATAGTATCAAATAATCCTATTATCTGTGTGTTTTTAAAATTAGTGCCAAAACCGTAGCCTGAAACGAAGTGGAAGGGTTTTTGCTTGGGTGTTTCTTCAGATTTAAGATTGGCACTTGAAACCTGAAACCGACTTGATTATTCCGCAAGGTAAGTTAAAAAATTCGGAGAAATTATGATCATCAAGGAAGAGTGTCTACAACTTATTGCGGACCAGCGTACAGATGAGATCGTTGTTACGACGATGGGGAGCAGTGTGCCGTGGGGCAAAATATCGGCACACCCGTTGGATTTCGCATCTGTCGGGAGCGCGATGGGGCACGCTGCGGATTTCGCACTCGGTATCGCACTCGCCAGACCGGACAAGAGGGTCGTCGTGATTAACGGTGATGGCAGTATGTTGATGTGTTTAGGTACATTGGCGACGATTACTGCTCTGGATACACCACCGGCGAATTACCTCCTTTTCGTCTGTGATAACGCTTCCTACGAGGTCACTGGCAATCAACCTGTCCCTGCTGGTAATACGCGTTTCAGTTGGACGACGCTTGCTAAAGGTGCCGGTTTTGAAAAGGTCTACGAGTTTGATAATGCAGAAAAACTTGCCTCCGAACTTCCGAGCGTCTGGCATGAAGCGGGTCCCGTATTCGTGAATCTAAAAATTGCACAGGCACACGAACCGCCGCCTGACCGGTGGGGCGGTTTTCCGTATCCGTATCTACAAGAATCGCTTGCCGAATCTACGCATAAACTCAGGCAATCAATTGCAAAGTAACAGGCACGCATTGCCGTGCTGTAATCCATAGGACAGTTATGCACTCAAAATTAGAAACTCGACGAATGGGACGAACTGAGATGCGTCCGAACGCACTTGCACTCGGTGCAGCGTGGGTATGGCGGAAATCGGATGCTGAAGTCATCGGTGCGATCCAACGCGGTATAGAACTCGGTATTAACTACATTGATACCTATCCGGGACACGCCGAACACCTCTGGGGAGAGGCACTCTCCGATGGGCTGCGCGAAAAAGTCTATCTGCAAGCCAAAGTCGGCACGCATCCTGAACGCCGGAAAGATTTCTCGGCTGAAGGCACACGCTGGAGTGTCACAAACAGCCTCAGAGATTTCCGCACGGATTATCTTGATGCTGTCCTTATCCACGATCCGAATGATATGGAGAGCGTGCTGGCACCTGGGCGCGCGTTGGATACCTTATTAGAGATGAAAGCGGAAGGCTATATTCGACACATCGGTGCAGGCGTGCGTTCCCATGAATTCCACAAAGAATTGATCGAAACGGGACATATTGATATTATCCTGACCTTTTTGGACTATACGCTCTTATCCCAATCCGTAGCAGAGACGACACTGCCGTTGGCACGCGAACACGATGTCGGTATTATCCTTGCGAGTCCTTTGGGTATGGGGAGTTTGACGGGTGCCGAACCGAATGTTGAAGATGAACGCAGACGCAACCCGGATGCCGAACCGAAGGCTTACATGATGTGGAAGTGGTGTCAGGAACGCGGGGTCAATATCCGTCATCTGGCGATACAATTTTGTCTCGCCGCACCGATAGACGGCGTTGTTATGTTTGGCCCTGCCGATAAAGCACAAGTAGAAGACGGATATGAAGCGGCGACTGCAGATATTCCAGAGGATATTTGGGAGGCGTTTGAGGCGGAATTTGGTATCAAACGTGGTATGTAAGTGCAAAATTTAAGGAGGGTCAATTATGAATGCGCCAAATCTTTCCGACAAAAAAATCTGTAAACTCCATTCCAAACAGACGAAGGCAGCCGCTTGGAATGGCCTCCGACGCGTCATGGAAAGTGTCCACAGAAAAAACAGAGGTGCAAGCGAAGCAGAAGTCATCGCAGATGTCCAACGCGCAGTTGCCGAACTCCGCAAGGAGGAATATGACAAGGAAACCTCGCGTTGTTCTTGATAGTTTTATAGTTCAGGACTTACGCATCCGCTCTTAAAGTCCCCCTGATAAGGGGGATTTAGGGGGTTAAAAACGTTTGAATGTCTGATTTTTACGTGGAAAATATCCGTTTTTGCTCAATTTGCGTAAGTCCTGTACAGTCAACCTACGCCTTCACCCCCGCAGCCAAATCCGATGCGAATTGTTTCACAGCGGCAAGCAAACTCTCCTCGTCGTTGATATGCTTCTCATAAACATTGATGATTGCACTCGCGACAATTGCGCCATCGGCGACTTGTGCAACTTGCGTCGCCTGCTCAGGCGTTGATATACCGAAGCCGACGCTGATCGGTTTATCTGTATGTTTTCGGAGTTCTGTTATCATTGGTGCGACTTCGTCTGATAACTTCGTCCGCGCCCCTGTTACACCCGTTACGGAGACGCAATAGATAAATCCGGTGCTGACGGACGCGATTAATTTCATCCGTTCCGGCGGACTTGTCGGTGCGACGAGGAAGATCGTGGCGAGGTTATAGCGCGGTGCGATTTCAAGTAGTGAATCTGCTTGCTCAGGTGGCAAATCTGGCACGATGAGTCCGTCAATGCCTGCAGCCTGCGCTGCCTTACAAAATGCCTCTTCCCCCATCCGAAAGATCGGGTTATAGTAACTCATAAGCGCGATTGGGATGTCTGTCTCTTGACGGACGGATGTCGCGATTTCCAGAATCTGCTGGAGCGAGATGTTATGTGTGAGTGCGCGTTCGCTTGCGCGTTGGATGGTGGGTCCATCTGCGATGGGATCGGAGAATGGGACACCGAGTTCGATGAGGTCTGCGCCTGCATCCTCAAGTGCGCGGAAAAGTTTGGGCGTAAGTTCCGGGTTCGGGTCGCCAGCACAGACGTAGGGCATAAATGCGCTGTCACCTTGGTCTCGGAGTTCTTGAAATTTTTTGTCAATTCGGTTCATGGGTATTTGTGGGTCTCGGCTTCCTGTTGCGTTTTTTTAATTATACCCTGCACACATCGAATTGTCAAGGAGGGTTTACAGATTGAGCAGAGCTATTCAAATCTCGGTTTTCTGAGTGCCTTATCGGGAACAGGGACGCTCAGCTATCCGTAAGAATCGGGGTTACAACCCCTCCCACAAGAGTGAGTTGTGACAATTGAATGACTCTGACAGATTGGTTAAGAAAAACTGAATGTAGTAAGGTGGTTAGTGTTACTTCGTTTCTTTAGTCCAAAAATTAACTGTTTCCCCTTCAATATCTATAATCTCGCTTGATGAATAACCCATCTTGCCTGGATATATCCCTGGTGGAAATTTAGACTTAAGATTATAGTGATACCCTCTTGCTTCTAAAATATATATCCTACTGCCTTTTTTAACGATCAGCCAATCGTCTTCTAATTCCTCTATCTGATGATTTAAGACTTTGACTTCCTCCCATCCTTCTTCTTTAAGATATTTTGCTGCAACCTCCTCAAACTTAGTCTGAGTCTTACGTTTGTTTAGGAAAAATATTTTCAAGAGAGTATTATCAAGAAATTTTCTCTCTCTATCAGACAATTTATGCAGACCTGACAACCTTTGCTCTTCCTTATTTAAAAAAATAGACAGAAAAGACACCGCAGATTTTGTCTGTAAAATACCAATACTTGATACCGTCATTAACAGCACGACAATAATAAGGGTTTTCTTTTTCATAATAATGCTCCTTGAGGTCCAACCTTCACACAAAGATGTTGCTTAAGCAATGAAGTGTTATTATTTACTCATCAAACAGATTCACATTAATAGCCTGTAATCCTCTTTTGGTTAGGTTTATATCAAATTCTACCCTCTGGTCCAGTTCTAGGGAATCAACGTTTGTGCCTAAAACTTCGCTTATATGCACAAAAATACGAGGCAAGTTTCCAGATCGTATGAAACCATAACCTCTACCACTGTTGAATTCAATGACCACACCTTGGTACCACTGATTTGTTGCAAATTCACAGAGTCCATCTCTATATACAATCACCGGGCATTCTCTAATTTGCATATAAATCGCTTCTTCATCAAAACCTTCAATCGTTCCTTCCAACACGTGCCCATAACGTGTGACAGGAACTACTGTCACTTGTTCTTTCTGTGCCAACTTAAGATATCTATCCTCAACCCGAAGCAATTCGGATTGATTTCTAATTGGTAGCAATCGCTCTTGTCTCACAGAATCCAAGATTTCAACGTAGGAATCTATTTCTGGCCATGCTGCTGCCTCACACGCGAAAAGGATATTTGACCTTTCCAATAGGTGATCATTGTTGTCAAAATCCATTCCTACTATTTCGTCACCACGTACTTTGATTTTTGATAATTCTTCCGACGATGTGTAACCAATAAATCTAACGGGTTGATAATCATCTGACTCAACCATCGAAACCCATTGTAGATCAACTTCAAATCTTGATAGTTTACCAATAGTTGGTGATTTAACCTCAGAATCGGATACCTCATCAATAAAGTGTTCAACAGGAGGCCATATTTCATGAAAACGAGTTAATAATTTAGCTTCGCGCTCATGGATTTGTGGAGAGCGCCACTTAGCAAACTCGTACTTTTCCATCTCCTTATTTAACATAAGGCTGGCATTAGCCCCTTGTAATAAAATCTTTTTCTTCTCTGGAAAGGGAAGGTGAACGGGAAAATGCTTTTCACAGAAGATTATATTTCCTATACTATACGAATCGGTAGGTTTCTGGAATTTGGATAAAGGATTTATCAAAGCGTACCTAAAGAAAAAATTATCAAAATCCATTGCTGTTTCCCGCATCTCACATTCAATTCGATAAAATATATAACGAAGCATATCCCAAACTTGTCTTCTGGATGAGCTGGAAGACTCAATTTGGCGATGGACTCTCCGCAAACCAGCTAAAACCTGAGTATTATTTAGCCACGTTCTGCCAGGGACACCGCCGCTTGATAACAATCCAGCTAGTGCCACACTAAACTTTTCCCCACTAGCTATTTGGTGTCCAACTTTACGTAGACCGGCCAAAACTCGATCTACGTCTATCCATGTTCTAACAGGTACATCACCACTTGACACCAATTCAGATAATGATAAATTAAACTGTTCAAAGTCCTTGTTGTCCTCCTTAATCAATTGAGAAAATAAGTCTAAACAGGAAAATAGAGCATTTATTCTTAGAGATGTGGTTCTGTCAGCATTAACACCATGGGCTAGTTGACATCGTAGAACATAAGATTCCAAGAGTTTGTAAACCATATCAAGCTCGTTAGTATCTAATTCCAACTCGTTTCTGACAGCTAACATGAAAGGAGGCAAAGTTGTGAGATCAAGATTTTCAAAAATATTATTAAGATCTTTATAAAACTGTCTGCGACGACCTATATCTGTATCTGGATTCTCCATCTCTTGGTAACTCTCAGCATACCTAGATAATTCCCGAAATTCTGATTCGACCAATTTCCCCAAGTCTCTTTCACTGAGAGAACCTAGTTTAGACCGAAGATCCGTGTGATATCCTCCTTTGTATACATCATGAAAGAGCCTTTTCTTTCTAAAATCCATTGGTCCTAACTTGGCAGTGAGAAAATAAAGCAAAAACTCGTCTACTCTTCCAGGTTCCTCCCAAAATGGCTTTTCGTCAAAATCGCGCCAGTATTGGTTATACAACTCCTCTTGTTTTTCTCGGTCTCCGACTCTTAAAAACAGATCGTTTCTGAGAAGGTCAAATTCATCGAGGGGTTTACCCGTGCTGTTAATTGATTCAAATACTTGTTGAGCTTCGTCTTTTGATCCAAGATGTGCATGATTAACATGAAAACGGTACGATAAAGTCTGCGTCAGACTCAATAATTTAGCAGCACCTTTATCGTCCAAATAATCCATAATCTTTGTTCCGAAATATCCATAGGCTATAATAATACGATTCTGACCGTTTTGCTCACCAGCGGCCAATAACTCAAATTCCTCCCGTATCTTAGGTGCTGCGTTTCTTATCCTCTTACCGAGTTCCTCTCTAACCATAGATTGGAATGCCTCTTTATCACGTTCTTTTGTCACAAGCAATCTATCCGGATGTCCCTGATCTCCCATTTGAAACTTACTTAATCTAGCAAATCCCTTTACGTCTGATTGAATCTCAGAAGTTATAGAGGATGGATATACCCCAGATGCACACAAATCTCGAATCACACAAAAAATAATTTGAAAAGTTGTCAAGCGTTGTTGTCCATCAATTATTTCATACTGTTCCTGGGAGTTCCCATAGGGTTGTGTTACAATAGTGCCGGTGAAATGCTGATCATCTTTCCCTTCATCTATTTGATCCTGAAGTTTGAGTAGATCTCGCCACAGGGCATTCCAATTCGACGTATCCCAGACGTAACGTCGTTGATAGAGTGGAGTCCAGTATTGCTGCTTACCACCAAACAAATCAGCTATATGCTGAGACATTTCTAAATTCTCCTTACTCGTTTTTCACATATGAGATAGAAACCAGCTAACTACTGCGATCGGAAGTTCAGTTTAGCATAACCACTTCAAGCGCATTGGGAAATAAAATTCAAGATTTTAGATTTAAATATACGTCTATTTGGTTTTAGACTTTTTGCCCAATTGAGCCAAAAAGTCGCTACCGAGAAGTTGCTCCTATAGTGGAGAATGTAGCACCGAAAACCTAAAATATCGGAAAACTAAATGACCCTAATTTAAATATAATCTTTTATAGTGACCATTAGAATTAAAG
>JAAXHL010000062.1 GCA_012270865.1 Candidatus Poribacteria bacterium
TCAATCCCAAAACTACTTATTGCGTTCTTTTTTAGAATTCCGGGTTTTTTTGTGGTACAATAGTCAGTAGGAGAGTTGAGAATATAGAATCAAAAACATTTTTAAGGAGGGAACCCGTGTCAGAAAATATTAGAATATCCATGTTTGAAGTCGTTGGCAGCCCCTTTTGCGTCGCCTCTGGCGATGGAGAAAAGATTTATGACCGCCTTGATGCCGCTCTTAAAGCGGACCAAAAAGTTATACTCTCGTTTCATAATGTTACGGCACTAACTGCGGCTTTTTTAGGTACCGCGATCGGTCAGTTATATGGCACATTTAGTGAAGAAAAAATCCAATCTCTGCTGAAGGTAGAGGATGCAAACCCAGATGATCTTAGATTGTTGAGGAGTGCTGTTAACAATGCAAAGTTGTACTTCAAAGATCCAAAACGATTCAACCAAGCAATACGAGAAGTAATGGGCGATGAGGTTGGTCATGTATAAAGCAATGGAGGTGCGCCATCACAACTTCACCTCTAAAGACAAATTATTTCTGGATGCCAACATTTGTTTTATCATAGTGAAGTTTTCGTTTGAACCTCAAGGCATTCATTCCCAAACACCAATATCACGAAGTATCGACTTCTTGATTTTACAGACCATCGTATACGCCGGATCGAACACGTTACCCATATCGTACTCCACCGCCTGTCCTAATAGAATATGTGCCGCAGATTTCTCCAAACCGAGTTCATCTAACCATCGAAGCAGCTCCGTCGTCGCGTGCTGCACCGCCTGATCCAACGGTCGCGCGTTGCCTGCCGCGAGGATATAATCGTTGTTCTCGGCACGGGGCCAATTGATGCTCTTCCCTTTCAAGACTTCAACCGTGAACCGCACATCAAAAGAGATTTCGATACCGGTCCCGACGATTTCGCCGTCACCCTGCACGGCGTGTCCATCACCGAGATGAAAAAGTGCTCCAGGAACAAAGATAGGAAGATAGACGGTGACACCCTCTTTGAAACCGCGATAGTCCATATTGCCACCGTGCGTAGAGGAGGTCGCTGTCGAGATCGCTTGACCGCGCGGCGGCGCGACACCGAAACACCCGACCATCGGTTCAAGTGGCAACGTGAGTTTCCCCAACTGCGTCTCTGGCGTTATCAAAGTTGCCGTCCACTTCTCTACATCTACATGCCACTCCGCACGACCGCCTTCCGGCATCTCGGACGCGACGTAGTGCGGATCCAGGACATTCGGAGCAACGACGGTAGCCGTCCGTCCGATTTTTCGGTTCGGAACGATCCGATCGAAATGGACAGATAATGTATCACCGGGTTCTGCCGATTCGATATAAAACGGACCTGTTTGCGGGTTGCCTCTTTCGGTAACCTGTGTATCCGTGGCATCAAAACCTGCGTTATCCACGGTAGTTGTGAAAACGGTATCGCCGCTTTCAATATGAAGCACCGGTTCGTGCGCACCGATCGCTGTATGATAGACTGTCGGTTGGAAGTGGTGTGTCGCCATCTCTGAAATTCCTCTCCTACTTGTGGGTGTTTTTGTTGGAACTTGCTAAGGCATAGGCGACAACAATATACCACGTTTGAGAAGTCGCGTCAAGAGCAGATTATTCGGTTTTTTCGTGTTTTGGAACGGAATGTGAAGTTTATCGTTGACACTAATAGACTTTATGGCGATTTAATTGGAACTTTAGCCGGTCTGTGATACAATAATAGAGGAAGAGGGAGGGTCGAATGGATTGGAAAGATGCAGTGTCAGAAATCATCACGCAACCCGGCTCACGGATCCGGTTTCGAGAACCGCTGGCAAAACATACGCATTTCGGCATCGGTGGCGAAGCGACGGCTTATATTGAAATCAGCACGGTGTCCGAGTTGGCAGCATTGGCACGTTTCCACAAGCAGTGGGATGTCCCAGTTGCTATTATCGGTCGTGGGTCTAATCTGTTAGTGAGTGATACCGGCTTCAAGGGTATCAGTATCAGGTTAGTCGGTGCGTTAGCGAAACTGGAGGTGGACGGGAAAGTCGTTTCGGTGGGTGCGGGGCTTTCATTGCCAAAACTCTCAAAAACAATGTCGCGAGGTGGCTTGAGCGGTGTGGAATTTGCTTTCGGTATCCCCGGTTCCGTCGGTGGCGCGCTGATTATGAATGCCGGTGCCTGGGGGAGCAATTTCGGGGATGTCGTTAGAAACGTTACAGTCATGAACGACACCGGCGAACTTATTACCTTGACACACGACGAAGCGCGTTTTGAATACCGACACAGCGGTTTGGATGCTTATTTCTGTGTTACAGGTGCGACACTGGAACTTGAACCCGGCGATGCTGACGCTATCACGGCACAGATGCAGGCGTTCTACAAGCAGAAAGTTGAGACGCAACCCTTCGCCGAAGAGAATGCGGGGTGTATGTTCAAGAACCCGCCCGGCGATTCCGCTGGACGACTAATAGACATCAGCGGATTGAAAGGCTATCGCATCGGCGGTGCAGAGGTGTCTACGGTGCACGGAAATTTTATTCTCAATATCGACAATGCGACTGCCGAAGATGTGCTGAAGTTGGTCGCGTATATCCAAGCCCAGGTCCGCGAAAAGACAGGCGTATCTCTCCAAACAGAGGTCAAACGATTAGGGTTTGACGCTAAGGGCGAATAACCGTCCCGTCCATCCGTCGCACCGGTGCCCAACCGCCATTGAGTGGATGTTCAGGGAACGGGAACCGGGCGGCGAGTTCTTCGTTGACATCAATACCGAGTCCTGGTGCCTCGCTTGCCCAAAAACAACCATCCCGAATTTCTGGGCAGCCCGGGAACACCTCTTTCGTATTGTCCCCGAAGATGTGCTGCTCCTGGATCCCGAAGTTATAACACGCCAGATCCAACGCAACGTTGGCAGCATGCCCGACGGGTGAGACATCTCCTGGTCCATGCCATGCTGTGCGGACACCGAAGAACTCACAGAACGCGGCGAGTTTACGCGCCGGGCTGATACCCCCGATCTGCGAGATATGCACCCGGATAAAATCAATGAGCCGATCCTTGATAAGGTGGACGTACTCATTCGGATTGTTGAACAACTCACCCATCGCAATCGGGATGCTGGTCTGCTGACGCATCAGTTGGAAATAGTCAACATCTTCTGGCGCGAACGGGTCTTCAAGGAAAAAGAGATTATACGGTTCGAGTCCTTTTGCGAGATTAATGGCTTGGATGGGAGGAATTCGCTCATGCACGTCGTGTAGGAGTTCTACCTCGTCGCCGAGGTGTGTACGTAGGTGATCGAAAAGTTTGATAATGGTATTGACGTAAGGAGTCGGTTCAAAGGCGGGCGAACTCCGCTTTCCACCGCCTGCGCCATAAGTCGAATATCCGGGTATCGCCACCTGTGCGCGGACATAACGGTACCCCTGTTCCATATACCGACGGATGCTCTGCTCCACCTCCTCGAAAGTCCCGCCGCCTGCGTGTGCGTAAAGCGTCGCAGCCTCACGGCATTTACCACCAAGCAGCTGGTAGACAGGCATATCGGCGCGTTTGCCCATGATGTCCCACAAGGCGATGTCCACACCACTGAGCGCATTGTTCAGGACGGGTCCATTGCGCCAATAGGAACTGACAAAACTGGTCTGGAAGATGTCCTCTATGTTCGCTGGGTCTTTGCCGATGAGGAAGGGTTTGAGATATTCATCGACTGCTGTCGCTACGGCGAGTGGACGTTGTGTAAACGTTGCACAACCGAGTCCGTATAAGCCGGGTTCACTCGTTTCGACCTTAACAACGACAAGGCGAATCCCGTTCGGTGCTGTCAGAATCGTTTTAACATCTGTAATCTTCAAGGTGCTTATTCTCCTATTTTATCAACTTTTGCAATGCTCAAAGTATACCAAACGGTGTTCGACATGTCAAGAAATTCGCGAACCACTTTCAGAGACATTTCTTCCATAAAACGCATCTTTTCATTCTTCCAATCCTCTATTCTTCCACCTTTCCTCTCAGGTTCCCTTCCAATTTGCCAACATCCATTGACAATTGAATGGCTCTGATCTCTAAAATCTTTCTGCTTGATTTCCTTTAGCAAGTGTGGTATTATGCTGTAAAATGCTTTCATACAAAGGCAGATTATTGGATGACACGGATAAAAACAGACCTTTATCTTGGGGACTGCTTAGAAGTACTCGCCGATTTTGGTGACGATTCATTCGACCTGATTATGACTTCTCCACCGTATGCGGACCGCCGATCCAAAACATACGGCGGAATCAGTCCTGATGAATACGTCAATTGGTTTATGCCACGCGCTGAAGAATTCTTAAGGGTACTCAAACCATCTGGCACCTTCATTCTAAACATCAAAGAGCAAGCCGTTGATGGAGAACGGCATACTTATGTTATTGAATTAATACTCGCGATGAAAAGGCAAGGATGGTTGTGGACAGAAGAGTTTGTTTGGCATAAGAAAAACTGCTATCCGGGCAAATGGCCGAACCGATTCAGAGATGCTTGGGAGAGATGTTTGCAGTTTAATAAAACCCGAAAGTTCAATATGTATCAAGAGGCTGTCATGGTGCCGATGGGTGATTGGGCGGAGAAAAGATTGAAAAATCTCAGCAAGACAGACCAGAACCGGGATACCTCGAAAGTAGGGAGCGGGTTTGGGAAGAACGTTTCCAATTGGGTGGACCGAAAGATGGCATATCCAACGAACGTTTTGCACTTAGCAACGGAAACAGGAAATCGCAAACACAGTGCTGTTTTTCCTAAGTCGTTGCCTGAATGGTTTATAAGGTTGTTTACGGAAGAAAATGATAGGGTACTGGATCCGTTTGCGGGTTCTGGTACAACGTGTCAAGTTGCTCAAAAGTTGTTGAGAAATTCCGTCGGTATTGAAATTTTGCCAGAGTATTATCAATTAGCACGGGAAAATATAAAGCCAACACAATATCAGTTATTCGAAGAGGATCAAAATGCAATCCATTACACAACAGGAGATCACTGATTATGTTGCGGCGAACATTCAAGTCTTTCATCAGAAGAGGTTGGATAGTCTTCAAAAATTGAAACTGCTGAATATTGTCAAGCGAAAAAATCCCTATCTCTTCAAGGCGAAAGACATTAACACCGCACAAGATTTCGTGACATTTATCTTAGATGCTCATCTATCTTCTCAAGAAGAGACAATTTTTGGTGGATTCTTGGAGGAACTTGCCATTTTTATCTGTTCACAGGTCTATGGTGGTCAGAAATCTGCAGCAGAGGGAATTGATTTAGAATTTGAAAAAGATAATGTAAGATATATTGTATCAATCAAATCTGGACCAAATTGGGGAAATAGTAGCCAAGTCGCAAAGTTGCAGGATAACTTCAAAAAAGCTAAACGAATCCTCGGCACGAATAGATCGCTGACGAAAGTTGTTGCGATCAATGGATGCTGCTACGGAAAGGATCGAAAACCGGATAAAGGTGATTACTTGAAATTGTGTGGACAAAAATTCTGGGAATTCATTTCAGGTGATGACAACCTATATACTGACATCATTGAACCTTTAGGACATCGAGCGAAGGAAAAGAATGATCAGTTTATGCAAGAATATGCTAAAGTCGTCAACAAGTTTACTGCTGAATTCATCGGGAAATATTGCGATACAGAAGGTAACATGCTTTGGGAGGAGATCGTCAAATTCAATTCAGCAGATACCGCATCTTGAAAACCAATGCCAGCCGCGGCTCAGCGAATCCAACCTACTGTTCAGAGACACTCAATTATTTTTTACTTAAAATAAGATTTTGATATGCGTCGACAACCGCGGAAAAATTTGGGGGTATAACAGTCGTCGCGCTAAATTCCGTTACAATCGCGGGCCCCGCGATTCGATTACCCGGACGCAACGCCTCGCGACGATAGAAATCGGTGAGGCGTGCCTCATCCTCAAATACGACAGGACTTTGATTAGTGAACGCATCAGAGGGGTCAGTGCCCGCAAGTGGTGAGGATTGAATAGGCGGTTTATCGGTTTCGCCAGTGGCTGTCAGCCGGAGGTTCACGATTTCAACGGGTGCGTCGGTTCGTGCATAGCCGAACCGCTGCTCGTGCGCAGCGTGGAAACCCTCAACGAGTATCTCTACTGCGTTTGAACGGTCATGCCTCCTGTTAAAATAGGCGATATTGAGTTCATAAGACTGTCCTTCATATCGGATATCAAGTGAATGATCAATTTTCAGTTGGTTCGGGAGAAATCCTTCCACTTTCATCTCATCTTCTGCCCGGGTTAAGAGTTCGTCAAACCCGGTATCCAATGCTCCAACAAACGTTTCACCATCTGTTCCAAACCGCCACAGCACCGTCTGCGAGTAGTCTTTGACGACATCGGCAAAGAGCATCCCGTAAGCGGAGAGTAAACCACCGTTCGGTGGGATCAGTACTGTTGCGATGCCGAGGTTTTCTGCCATAAACGCGGCGTGCAAACCGCCAGCACCCCCGAAAGAGACGAGCGTGAAATCGCGGGTATCAAATCCACGTTCAACGGAGATAACCTTAATCGCGCGTTCCATCGCCGCGTTGGCAACTTTGAGGATACCGTCAGCGGCTTGCAGTGCGGGGACACCGAGACGCGCCGCAAATTTTTCAATGTAAGTGTTGGCTTTATCGGTATCAAGCGACATCGCACCACCCAAAAACTGGTTCGCAGCGATACGTCCCAAAAAGAGGTTTGCGTCGGTTACAGTGATGTCTTCTCCGTTGTTTCCATAACAGATTGGCCCCGGAGCCGCCCCTGCACTTTCCGGTCCAACGCGCAGTGCGCCTCCGGCATCTACAGTTGCGATAGAGCCACCCCCTGCACCGACGGTATGGATGTCAATCAACGGTACTTTGATCGGGAGTCCACTAATCGTACTCTCTGTCGTGAGTGAGATGCTGTTATTACAGAGACTGACATCTGTGGAAGTGCCACCCATATCAAACGTGATAATCTGATCGTAGCCAGCAGTTTTGGCGATCTGATACGCCCCGAGAACACCGCCCGCGGGACCCGAAAGAACCGTCCGGATACCTGCCGATTCAAAGTTTTTTGCAGAAACACAACCGCCATTGGAGAGCATCAGACGGAACGATTTTTTAATTTTTCCTTGCGGATAAGTATCGGCTGCTTGTTTTTTGAGGTTTTTCCTGTTTGAGTCTCCCTCCATTTCATTACGGGCTACGGTTTCGTTAAAACTGCCCAGCAAATCAGAATCTATCAGTGTGGAGAGGTGGCGTTCTAAGGTCGGACGGATGTACGCATTCGCGACGGTGGTACTGAAACGGGCATACTCACGGTATTCGGGTAGGACTTCGTGTGAACAAGAAACCGGTATCCCAAGTTGTGTGAGGCGTTCCGCAACAATTTGTTCGTTTTGTGGGTTGACATAGGCGAAAAGGAAACAGATTGCGATCGCGTCAAGTTCCAACGCAGCGAGTTCGGAGGCGAGTGTCTCTAAATCGGTGGGTTGAATCTCGGTCTGGATTTCGCCTGTGTGTAGCGTCCGTTCCGGTATACCGAACCGTCTATCAGCAGGGACGAGCGGTGCTGGACGGTCAACGAAAAAGTCGTAGAGCGATGGGCGCGTCTGTCTGCCTATCTCTAAAACGTCCTCAAAACCTTTCGTCGTGACGAGAGCAATGCGCGCACCCCTGCGTTCAAGGAGTGCGTTGGTTGCGACAGTCGAGCCGTGAACGATTTCGAGGTCTTCAGCATCGGTATCGTGCTGATGTAATATTTCACGGACACCCTGTATCACGGCGAGTGCTGGATTTTGGGGTGTAGAGAGGACTTTGTGCGTCAACAGGTCGCCATCAATACGCATCACGATGTCCGTGAAGGTGCCACCCGTATCAACACCAATATTTTTAATTATAGGAGTTTCTGCTCGATTTTCTCCGTTGTCGGAAATCGGCTCTTGATCAGATTGAGGTTTATCTGGCACTAATTTCATTCCTTTTCTCTTCTAACGACAACGACTTCTCTAACGAAGACTCAAACAACAACATTTTGGGGTGTGCCTTCGAGGAACGCGATGATGTTATCTACCGCGCCCTCGTTGAGGAGTTCGACACCTTCGGGGGTCATATCTGCACAGTGCGGTGTCAGAATCACCTGCTCACACGCCAAAAGTGGGTGGTTCGCTGGGAGCGGTTCTTGGTCATAGACATCAATCGCAGCACCACCGAGGTGTCCGCTGTTTAGTGCGTAGATGAGTGCATCGGTGTCAAGCACGCCACCACGGGCGACGTTGATGAGGAGCGCGCCCGGTTTCATTAACCCAAATTCCCGTTCACCGATGAGGTGGTGACTCTCCTCTGTCAACTTGACGTGCAGACTCACGACATCGGCAGTCTGGAGAAGTTCATCCAATTCAACAAACCGAACGCCTAACGTTTCAGCACGCGCTGCTGAAGGGTTATACGTCCACGCGATAACGTCCATCCCGACAGCACCTCCGAGACGTGCCATCTCTGCGCCGATGTGTCCGGTGCCGATAACCCCTAAAGTCTTACCTTGCAAGTAGACGTTGTCCATCCGGGGCCAGTCTCCTGCTTTCATGGAAGCCGTCAGGAACGCCGCCCGTTTGGCGAGTGCGAACATCAGTCCGAACCCGTGTTCGGCGACGACTGGTGCGGTACGTCCCGGTTGGTTGCAAACGGTAATACCCCGCCTTTTTGCCTCGTCGAGTGCAATCATATCGGTGCCGATGGAGCAGAGCGAAATTAATTTGAGTTTGGGGAGTTCACACAGGATTTCGGCGGGCCACTTGACGATCCCGCGCGAGTTGATGAGGATGTCCGCATCTTCGGCACGTCGGATCTTCTCTTCCGGCGTTTCGGGTCGGTCGGTATAGACCACAACATCACCGTAGGGTTTCAGGCGTTCGAGATGCGGTGAACCTTGGATTTGCGGTGGTAAGTCACCAGGGACAACAATCTTGAATCTATTCACAATTCATTCCTTTTCGTCTATTCCGCACCCCAATCGTGCGTTTTTGTGCCACCGTCATAGACAACGGCATGCCCGGCTTCTAACAACGCCTCAGCGACATCAATAGAGACACCGTCTTTGAAACAGATCACATCCGCGACGGTGCGACCGGCATATTTATCCGGTTCTGGGTTCCGAATCACGAATCCGAGGGTGCCATCGTCTTCGCTGTTGTCAAGGAGGAGTTGCTTCAGAAAGTCGGTTGCGGCTTCAGCGCGCTCCTTTTCCCGCTGAATCGAGGCTTCGGTCCGGTCACCACGGATCGGACGCTTCTCCGGTGTGTCTATCCCAGCGATTCTGATGTTCGTGATACTATAGATACCGTCAGCACGACGCTCAATACCGGGCCAGAGTATCAACTGCGCTTCGCTCATCCCCGCTATCGGCGAATGGAACGGATAGATTAGGATCGCCACATCTCGGATCGTATCGCCATCGTAGACGTTATCGATGCTATCAATCGTCCCATAATAGATGGGTGCGCTGCTATCCGGGAGTAGAACATCAGAAGTCTCACATCCCGCGATTAACAAACACAACAAAAACGGTAAAATTAATTTTCTTAGAATTGCGATGCAAGATGATTGAGGCATGATACCCTTAAGTGTGAACGGCAAGACGGAGTGTGCCTACTCCTTTTAAAAACATTGACGGTATAGAGCAACAATATCTTCAGCAGTCGCCTGCCGCGGATTGTTCGCAGGACTGCCGCTTGCGATGGCATCCGCTGCCATCTGTTCAATAACATTCTCGAATTTGTCCCTATCAATTTTATCAATCTCACCGAGTCGCGGCATCTGAATATCGGTAACGAGTCGTTCAACGGCAGTAACCGCTGCGTCTGCTTGATGCATAGGCGACAATCTGTCAATCGGTTCACCCATGGCACGCGCGATGTCAGCGAAACGCGCCGGTGCACCGACGACACTGAACGCCATCACATCGCGAAGCAGCACCGAGTTGGACAATCCGTGATGAACGTGGAAATACGCGCCGATCGGACGCGACATTCCGTGAACCAAAGCGACGGAGGAATTGCTGAACGCCATGCCTGCGATAGATGCCCCAATCATCATATCCGTACGCGCGGAGATGTTTTCGCCGTCTGCCCACGCCTGCCGTAGCGAACCCGAAATCATCTCAACCGCCTTCAATGCAAGTGCATCCGTGATGGGTTGCGCGCGTTTGGAGATGTACGCCTCTATCGCGTGCGTCAACGCGTCAACGCCGACCGCTGCGGTTAGATGCGGCGGCGTTGTCAGGGACAACATAGGGTCAACAATTGCGACGTGCGCCAATAGGCAAGCACTACTGAGCATCATCTTGACGTTCCGCTCGGTATCCGTAATAACGGTAACTTTGGAGACCTCGCTGCCCGTGCCACCTGTTGTCGGTATCGCAATAAGCGGTGCGCCCGGATTCGGAATTTTATCAACCCCCATATAATCGGCGAAATCACCACTGTTAGTCAGTTTCATGGCGATGCCTTTTCCGCAGTCGATTGCACTGCCACCACCGATGCTCACAATCAGATCGCAGCCTTCGTCAGTGTATTGTTTTAATCCATCCCGGACGTTCTGTAAAGTTGGGTCGGGTGTGACATCCGAAAAGCAGGTGGTACTTATGCCAGCGGCGTGTAAATTTTGTGCAATCTGATCGGCGTATCCGATCTTAGCGATACCCGGGTCGGTGACGATGAGTGCGTTCGTTGCACCGAGCCGTTTCACCTGTTCACCGACGTTCTCGGAGGCACCCGCGCCTGTGATTATTGTGGGTGGAAGTGTTAATGTTGTAGGCAATTTCAATTTCCTATAAGGGTTTACTGTTCAACTAAGCATGGAATGGACTAAAGCAGCCCAAGACGCTCAAGATCTGTTTCTGTCCATTGCACTTGTCGCCCAATAATAGCCCTAAGAGTACCAGGGGCAAAAGTTTGGCTCATTTTGTGAAGATGAATAGTTGTTGTCCGTCCATCTGGATGCGCAAAAAAACGGAGTGCTCCTTTTCTTCTCACTTCATAAAAACCGTCTTTTTTCAAAGCACGTATTAATTTTCGCGCTGTCAGTGCGCGTAACCGGCTGTAATCAATAGGCATATCAAACAGTTATAGCGATTAGAGGTACATCGCTGACTTGAATTGACAAATGGGATTCAGGTGGATTTTTTACTTGATCCGCCAATAGCGACTCAAAATCAATTTCTTTTCCTTGCTCTAACAGATATTCAACAAGAAGATCGACAGCGTCTTGTAGATTCTTCAAAGCCTCTTTTTCGGTATATCCCCAACTTGAAGCACCTTGATGCTCTAAAGCGGGAATGTAAGCCCGCCAGACGGCGTTCTCATCTGGCTCATCGGGCCACTTATCCTTTTCTAAAACAACTTGAAATGCGTATGTTTTCACCTGTTCCTCCTTAGTGATTACGCGGACCGTTTCTCAAATCCGAGAAGAATTGTCGTGCTTTTTTTAGTATACTAAAGTTTGGACAATTTTANNCGGGGGCAATGGAACGCTGATGCTGTCGCTGCACGTCTCATCAGACGGATTCAATGCGACTTTACCGATTGGGTCTATGTCTATGATGAGACGAAAGCACTGAAGACCGGTAAATCCCAATGGGGGCTGCACTTTTTCCGCAACTTCAGTTATCAAAAAGGACGCGTGAATCAATCGAAGTTTCATTACGGACACGAGTTTGGAGCGTTAGGTTTATTATGTCAGACGCCCAGAGAGTGGCTGCTTTTTCCGGTCTGGGTGAAACTCATTCTGCCACAGACGATCCGTGATAAAAGTTTTGCTGTCCTGAAGCGTATCTGTTCAAAGATCCCTCGGGGACTTATCATCTTTGATCGTGGTTTCGCATGGCGAAAAGTGTTTACAATGGCATTGGGTTTCGGACATCATATCTTATGTCGTGCGAAATCTAATGCGGTTTTTTATCGTTTACCGAAACACCCAAAACGTCCTAAACGCGGGCGACCTCGGAAATACGGAGACCGTCTCGATATTCGCAGGCTGCGGTATAATGAGGTAGACGTAGACGGTAGAAGTTACTCAATCACCTCAAAGGTCGTGCGGACGAAAATGTGTGATGCGGATGTCCGACTCGTCGTTATCCGCAACCGTCGGAAAGTGTCAAAACCGTATCGGTATTTCTGCGTCTTTACAACAGATTTGACGCTTGAGATACCCCGGATCGTCGAATACTATCGACAAAGGTGGCAGATAGAAACTGCCTTTCGAGATGTCAAACAACACTTCGGATTCGATGCCTATCGCACCAAATCTCGGAAAAGCATCAATCGGTTCGTTCAACTGAGTTTCGTCGCAGCGAGTCTAACAAAGTTGATATTCACAACACCAGAGGCACCGCAAAAAGGGATAAGTGTTCAGGGTGTCTGTCAACATCTCGACATTCATTGGTATCATCCGAAGAAACTTACACAAGGCTTACGGGTGGCTTATCTCCGCTCACAAATGGCGGTGGTATCATTTTCTGCTAAGTTCAAAGAAAAAACAAACTCGCAGAATATTAAGGTCAGTTTTCAAGACGATACGTCTCTGCCTTTGGACAAGGCAGCATAAGTTACAATATCGTCCAAACTTTAGTTTAGTATAGAATATCACAAAAATAATCGGATGTCCAATATTTTGAAAACCGTGTAAACATATAACAGCGGTCCGCTCTAACACTGCTAATGCCGGAAATGTCGGATACCCGTTAGCACCATTGCGATGCCGTAAGTGTCCGCGGTCTCAATCACCGGTTCGTCATTGACAGAACCGCCGGGCTGAATAATCGCACTGATGCCTGCCTCACCCGCGATTTCGACACCGTCGGGGAACGGAAAATAGGCATCCGAGGCTAACACTGCACCCTTCGCCTTTTCACCCGCCTTTCGGATGGCAATAATCGCAGCATCCACGCGGCTCATCTGTCCGGCACCGATACCGACGCTTTGTGTGCCGTTTGCCAACAGGATACAGTTGGATTTAACGTGTTTGCACGCCTTCCACGCGAATAGTAGCGATTTCATCTCATTGTCTGTAGGCGAGCGTTTGGTGGCAACCTGTAGTGCATCGGCTTCCATCTCGTGAATATCTGGGTCTTGAACGAGGACACCACCGGTGATATTACGGATCTGCAAGACAGGTTCCGCGGCTGAAAGCGACCCGACTTCAAGAATAGGACGGCGTTTGACACGCGACAACGCACGCAACGCCTTATCGGTATAACTCGGTGCGATGATTGCGTCAACCTTCACACCGGCATTCGCGGCTTCGCGGATCGTATTTGCAACCTGAATGGTCACTTTGCGATTCAGTCCGATAATCGAACCGAAGGCGGAGGTACGATCACACTCCAACGCATTCGTGAAGGCATCTTGTAGGGTGTCAGCAGTTGCGAGTCCGCACGGGTTGTTGTGTTTGATAATGGCACACGCTGGTGTCGAAAAGTCTTTGACGATCTCCAAAGCAGCTTCTAAATCAAGGAGATTATTAAAAGAGAGCGGTTGCCCACTGCGTTGGTTTGCCCACGCTGCGGAGGCTCCTGAACTGGCTTCCGTTCTGTAGAAAGCGGCACGCTGATGTGGGTTCTCGCCATAACGGAGCGTGCGTTCTTTCTTGAAGTGGAGGGTTAAGTTCTCTGCGAATTCATCATCTATCTGCGAATCTATATTAGCGAGATAGGTGGCGATTGCCGAGTCATACTGTGCGGTATGTGCGAATGCTGCCTTTGCCAACTCAAATCGTCGTTCTTCTGAAAGGCACCCGTCGTTCGCGTCTAAATCAGCGATAATTTGTGGGTACTGGCTTGGGTTCGTGAGGACTGCGACGTGCCGATAATTTTTCGAGGCGGCACGGATCATCGTTGGACCGCCGATGTCGATGTTCTCAATGGCTTCAGGGAGCGTCACATCTGGTTTAGCGACGGTCGCCTCAAACGGGTACAGATTGCATATCACCATGTCAATCGGACGGATGCCGTGTGTTTCCGTCTGTGCGTTGTGTTCGGCGTTATCGCGGTCAGCGAGGAGTCCGCCGTGGATTTTTGGGTGGAGGGTTTTCACTCGACCGTCCAGCATTTCAGGGAAACCGGTATAATCAGAGACATCAACAATATCAATCCCTGCGTCCCGAAGGTGTCGTGCCGTGCCACCGGTGGAGAGGATTTCTACGCCGCGTTGTGTGAGTGCAGTGGCTATATCTAAGAGTTCAGTTTTGTCGTAGACGCTAATTAAAGCGCGCGCTATTTTTTTCATACTTCCTCATGCTTTTTTATCAAGGGCGGGAATGGTTATACTTAATAAACTTTGCTCCGGTGTCCAACTTGATGAACCGTAACTTCTCTAACACTTTTATCAAAAGAGTAAAGGACGCGGTAGTCGTTCATTTTCAAAGTAAATTTCCCTTTGTGCTTACCCTTCAGTGCCTTGTGTCGATGTACGTCACAGTTCTCACAAAGCCAAGTCAATTTACTGCGTATTCCGCGGGCTACTGTAGGATGCAAACGCCGTAAATCTGATTGAGCACGTGAGTCTAATATTAACGTATACACTATTAATCTATCCCTAATTTCTTGAATGCCTCACCTGCTGGGATTAGTTTCGCCTTTCCGGCTTCGTAATCGGCTATACGTTGATCCAACTCTTTAAGGAATTCAGGACGCATTTCTAGCCCCTCATCAGGGTCATAATGATACGCTTCCAATGCAAGTTCCAAGAGTTCGTAAGCGACGAAAAATTCTCGAAACGCAACATCTAATTCGGCAAGTGGGGCGTTCTGCGCCAGCAACGCGAGGAAAGGTTCCCGTACAGAGAAAAGCTCCAAACTCACGAGCATGCGTAACAGTTTTCGATATTCGTCTGTTGGCAGCTCCGAGATTTTCTTCTCCGGCATCGGATCGCTGTGCATGTAAGCTCCGGCGCGTCTGGACATCCGCTCGTCCAGGGTTGTTTTCCGATTGGCGAGGATGTACTCACGTTGCCGCTTTATTTTTTTCGATAGCGATGTGTGCGGTGGCAGCCCCTCTAACGGGTCCTCCTCGTAGGTTTCAAGAAAGAACGCGAGGCTTTCATAGCCACAATAGAATTCACGGAACTCTGTCTCAAGTGCCTGTCTGTTCTCAGCAGAAGGCGGTTCGTTAAGCAACACTATGAGCCGCTCGCGCGCCGCGAAAATCTGATCGTTCACGAGGATATTTAGCAGCTCAAGAGCCTCGATAGGGTCCATCTCCATAATGTTTTTCATTTTTTATTCTCCAGTCAGACTATATATCGTGGGAATCCGAACCCGTCGTTTGCGACGTGGCTTCGTGCGGGGATCTGTGCGCGGTTCGGTATAATCAGGTCCATCTCCGACGTATTTTCAATAACCGTTCCATCGCCGATACGCACCTCATCCCCGATATAGATCCGCCCGGGATGATCCGAAGCACCGCGAATCGTTCCGATAACAACAGATGACCCGATGCGACACCGCTGTGCGATTTCAACAAACCCATAGATTTCAGTATTCGTGCCGATGGTACAATAATCAGCGATCTGAACGGGGCCGAGAAGGCTGGTGTCCGTACCGACTTCAACGAAATCACCGATGACGGGGTGCCGTTGTTTGACCTTGACACTCAACCCGCCGAACGTACTCGGATAGATGACGCATCCCGAACCGATAATACCCGTTTGACCGGTCGTTACACCGCGATGCGGGTGTTCAAGGAAATTGGCATCACCGATCTGCGTTTCAGGATGTAAATCGGCTTGATAATAGCGTCCGGCGAGTTCCGAGATAGCACGCGGCAACAACGGGACGGGGACTCGCTGAAGGTCTGGGTTATCTTCGGGTGCTTCACTGCGTGTCAATGCGTATGCGACATCGTGGTAGAAGAGGATACGCCACCCCGGATAGGTGCTCACGACTAACTGGAGTTGGTAATCCAAAACGGCGGCGAGGTTCAACGTCCCAAGGAAATCTTGATACGGCTCAAAAGTGCGTTCTTGGATTGCGGCATCAATTTGAGAACGGAAATCGATGGCAGCGATTTTTTCACGTGAGATCCCCGTGTGGAGCAGGTACGCATCCCAGACAGCAGGGTCTTTGAGAGAGGCGAATCGGTTCCAGAGTGCCCGGCTCTTGAGACGCGGCAGTTCCCAGAGAAGTGAAAACGTCGTCTCAAGGGCAGCATCAAGGTGCGTTTCGTCCGGAACAGCCAAAAAGGATTGCGCGACCATAGCGTATAACTGATCCACTACCTCTTCAATCGCCTCCGAGAGTTCACGTTTTTGGTGTTCGAGATGCGGCGCATTATGCGAACCCGGGGCAACACATTCAAGCAAATTGCCAAGAACGGTTTCAAGGATATCCCTGTTGACGAAGCCGCGTCCAGAACGTTGTGCCAACCCTTCGCGGCTCATGCCATCAATGCGTAAAACGTTCAACTCCGATTGACTATAGATAGGTCGAAGCCGTTCCAACGTTTGCGTCAGTAACGGTTTTTTTCGTTCTTCATACGAGGCATCAAAAAGTGTCGTTTCAGACATGATTTTTTAACTTTCCTTGCAGTGAGGAAGTTGCCAGTTAACAGTAATCAGGAACCAGTTAAAGAGGGAACAGTTGGGAGATACAGCAAAGTAGACTGCCACAAGCTCTCACTGCGAGGCATCTTAACTGAAAATTGTTAACTTCTTCGCAGAAACCTAATATTTAAAAACACGAAAAACTTCCTGTGCAGCGGTAACGCCTGCGCCGAGTGGAATATCGCATCCGATTTCAACTAAACCTCGCTCAAACGCGGAGATCGCGACGATCACATCGCTTTCATCCATCCAACCGAGGTGCGCGATTCGGACGATCTTGCCACTTAACTGGCTCTGGCCACCAGCATAGGTGATACCGTATTTATCAAGCATCAATTTGAGAAACGCTTTCCCATCAATTTCTTCCGGTAATTGGATTGAGGTTACGGTATTCGCCGGCGAGGCAGCAAAGAGGGTGAACCCTAACGCCTTGACAGCACTCCGCGTCGCTTCAGCTAAACGATTGTGACGGGCAATTGTCCTGCGGATACCTTCCTCACAGATACGGTTCAACGCGCACTGAAGTGCCGTGAGTAGCGTCACTGCTGGTGTATAAGGGACAGACCCCTCTAATCCTGTCTCGTAAGCCTTACGGAAATCGAAGAAATATTTCGGGAGGTCGGATCGCGAGACTGCGTCCCATGCGCGTTCGTTGAGTGCCACGACCGCCAAGCCGGGAGGTGTCATCAACCCTTTCTGAGAGCAGGACACGACGACATCAACACCCCAATTGTCCATCTGTAAGTCGTCGGCACCGAGTCCGCTGACAGCATCAACAATCAAAAGTGTCGGACGAACACGGGTCAGGCGCGCCAACGCTTCAATATCGTGTAGAACACCGGTTGAGGTCTCACAGAGCGTTGCATAAACCGCTTTGACATCCGGGTGTTCAGTTAAGACGGTTTCCACGACTTGCGGATCAACAGAATTTCCCCACGTTACGTCGATAGGTATGACCTCAACCCCGAAAGCGGTGCAAATCTCACCCCATCGTTCCCCGAATTTACCGCTTCGGACGACAATTACCTTATCCCCGCGAGACAGTAAGTTGGCGACTGCGCCCTCCATACCGCCGGTACCGGATGACGTTAGAAAGAGGACATCGTTCTCAGTTTGAAAGACGTGTTTGAGTTTTTCGAGAACATCTTTAATTAAGGCGACGGTATCCGCGCTGCGATGGTAATCTATGGGTTCCGCCATCGCCAACAACGCTTCAGACGGGATGGGTGTGGGACCGGGTGTAAAGAGCCATTTTTTTTTCATATTTTTTAAGGTTATAAGTTATACTATAGTTTGGACAATTTTAA
>JAAXHL010000127.1 GCA_012270865.1 Candidatus Poribacteria bacterium
CCCCCTTATCAGGGGGGAATAAGATGGGAATTACTTCGATTTGATGTGTTTAAATAATTATGGGCTTTGCTATAAAATATTAATCTACTTGAGGAACAGAGAAAGGATTTTACAATGTTTGTTTGTATTGCTTGCGGTTATTTGTGGAAGGAAGCAGATAACCCACCAGAAGAGTGTCCGGCATGCACGGCACCGAAAGAAAAATATATCCCTTACGATGACAGAGCGGAACGATGGGTTAATCGTGCTGTCGCCGCACACGTCATGTACCCTGATGAGGAAGGTGCAGACCTCCGCGCAGAGAACTCCGCACTCTCATCACACATCAGATTTGCCCTCGTCGGCTTACTCGGTGACATTGAAAAAGAATAAAGCGTGAGAAGCCTTGATCCCCTAATCGAGGCTTCTTTCTGCTTACCTATTATCTCATTTTTCTTTTCCAGTTTATATGCGAAAATTCTATATCCTACTTTATGATTGAGGGTTTTTATATCGAAAGGAAGCGGTGTTTTCTGAGTTAAAAACTGCCGTTATATCAAAATGAAAAAGATACGTTATTTGCTGATCCTGTTCTTTATTATTTTCTCGGGAATAGCATCGGCACAAGACCTCGCGGACCGAGTGGTAGAACACACGTTTCCCAACGGTCTGAAATTGCTGATGATTGCGCGCGACACATCGCCGACCATCGCACCCTACATCCTTTTTAAAGCCGGTTCAGTAGACGAATCAGACGATACCCGCGGTATCGCTCACATGTTAGAACACATGCTATTTAAAGGCACGAAAACAATCGGCACAAAAAACTTTGAAAAAGAAGCGGTTATCCTCGCAGAAATTGATCGGATAGGCGATGCCCTCGACATGGAACGCGCGAAAGGTTCGAGAGCAGACGCTGATAAAATAGCCGAATTGGAAGCGGCACTCAAAGAACAACAAGAACTTGCGAAAGAGTGGATTGTTACCGGAGAGTACACCGAAATCTACACACAGCACGGCAGTACCGGTTTTAACGCTGGCACCTCTGTTGACTACACGATCTACACAGTCGAATTGCCGTCCAACAAATTAGAGTTGTGGGCGATGCTTGAGTCGGATCGGCTCAAGAATGCTGTCCTGCGAGAATTTTATGTAGAACGCGAGGCAGTGAAAGAGGAACGCCGGATGCGGGTTGACACGCAACCGGGTGGTAAACTCTATGAGCAGTTTATCGCTGCAGCCTTCACAACGCACCCCTATGGTATGCCGATTATCGGGTGGCCCTCGGATATTGCGATGCTCAATCGTCGCAAAGCGGAAGAATTTTTCAAGGTCCACTATGCCCCAAATAACTCCGTGATGGTGATTGTCGGCAATATCGACACCACTAAGACCATCGCGCTGGTAGAGAAATATTTCGGCGATATACCGTCGCAACCACTTCCGAGTGAAGTGACAACCGTCGAACCGCAGCAGGAAGGTGAACGTCGCATCGAAGTCGATTTTGATGCCGAGCCGCAACTGATGATCGGCTATCATAAACCGACGATCCCACATTTTGATGATTACGTCCTCGATATGATTAGCGCGATTCTTTCTGACGGACGCACCTCTCGGTTTTACAAGAACATCGTTGAGGAAGGGATAGCCGTCTCTGCTAATTCAGTGAACGGGTACCCAGGCGCACGTTACAACAATCTATTTTTCATAAGCGGTACACCACGCTCACCCCACACGACAGTTGACGTTGAGGAAGCGATCTACGCCGAGTTGGAACGGCTTAAGACTGAGCCTGTCTCGGAAAAAGAGTTTAAGCGTATCCTTAAACAGATTGATGCCGATTTCATTCGGAACCTCAGTTCCAATGCCGGAATGGCACAGCAATTGGCGTTCTTTGAAGGGATCGCTGGCGATTGGCGTTATGTACTTGGCTGGCGCGAGAATATGTATAAGATTACACCGGAGGACATCATGAGAGTCGCGAAAACCTATTTCACGAAAAGCAACCGCACCGTCGGCACACTCATTAAGAAAGAGGATGTCGCCTCTGCCGGTGATGAAGCGGAGGATCATGAATAATGAACAGACGAATCTCTACAAAACTTGCTATCACGACACTTATTGTCTGCCTCATCGTTTGGGGCATTCCGTCTACTTATGCGAAACCGCACGAAGAACTCACCTTTGAACCTATTGAGTTTAAACCGCCGACTCCAGAAAAGCGGACACTCTCAAACGGGATGACGCTTTATCTGATTGAGGACCACGAGTTACCACTGTTCAATATCAACGGCTTGATTAAAACAGGCAATATCTATGATCCAATGGATAAAGTCGGGTTGGCAGCAATCTTTTCGAGTGTTATGCGAACCGGTGGTACAGTGTCGCGCGAGCCAGATGCGTTGAATGAGGAATTAGAATCCATGGCGGCTGCCGTTGAAGTCGGTATGTCTGCCGAATACGGAACGATTAACCTCTCAACACTCGCCGAAGACATCGAAAAGGGTCTGGAAATTTTTGCCGATGTACTCAGGAATCCAGCATTCCGTGAGGACAAATTGGAACTCCGCAAACAACAGACAGTCGAAGGTATCCGCCGAAGGAACGATAACCCGATTCAACTTGCCTGGCGTAATTTCTCAGCACTGCTCTACGGAACAGACCATCCCTTCGGCTGGTATTCCGAGATTGAAGGCATCGAAAGTATTACCGCTGATGATCTTAAAGCGTTTCACGCGAAATATTACCATCCGAATAATATAATGCTCGCGATTACCGGCGATTTCAATACAGAGACCTTGATCTCACAACTCGAAAAAGTATTTGAAGGTTGGGAGTCGGGAGAGGTGATGCTTCCAGACGTACCGACAGTCGATCCGACACCGAAAGCGTCCGTTAATTACATCTTCAAGGATCTCCCGCAGACGACGATGTTAATCGGACACTTCGGCATCAAACGCACCCCCGATTTCCCAGACTATTTCGCGCTCCGCGTTATGAACGACATCCTCGGTGAAGGTGGGTTCACTTCTCGCTTAATGACGGAAGTCCGTGAAAAACATGGACTCGCCTATATGGTTGGCAGTCTTATGCAGACGAGTTATTACACCAACCCTGGCGAGTGGTTCGCCTATTCTCAGACGCGGACCGATAAGACAGCAGAGGCGATCTCGCTCATTATCGATGTCGTCAAGGGACTTCGGGATACACCCGTGCCGGCAGCGGAACTCCAGCGCACGAAAGACTCGCTCATTAATTCGTTTGTTTTCGGTTTTGAGAGCAGCGCGCAAATCGCATTCCAGCAGATGATGCTCGCCTATCGGGACTTTAACCCCGATTTTCTTGAGACGTTTACGGACAACATCGCTAAGGTAACGGCGGAAGATGTGCAGGCAGTGGCGCAGAAGTATCTCCATCCAGATGCCTTGACGATTGTCACAGTCGGTAACAAAGAGAACTTCGACCGACCCCTTGACGAGTTCGGCGAGGTCAACGAGATTGAGATAAAGCAACCGGCACCGCCGCCCGCAGAACCGATGCCTGAAGCGAGTGAAGCGGACATGACAAAAGCCAAAGAAATTCTCGATGCAGCAGTTGAAGCACACGGTGGACTTGAGAATCTGCAAGCCGTGGAGAATATGGTCATCGAGGCACAAGCATCCGCGAATACACCGCAAGGACCGATGCAGATAGAGGGTACATCCTATTACGTTTTCCCTGATAAATTCAGACAGGATTTGAAAATGGTACAGGGTGAAATGGCTACGGTCTTTAATGGTTCCTCTGGGTTTGCGATAACACCGATCGGCGTTCAACCGATACCACCGCAGATGGTTGATGCCATTAGGGATGCGGTTTTCCGAGAAACTACATGGTTACTACCACACTTGGCAGAAAACGATATCCCTGTCCAGTATGCTGGCACCGAAGATGTCGCCGGTAAACCCGCCTCAATTTTGTTGGTCCCGCAGCCATCTGGTGACATGCTGAAACTCTTCGTGAGTGAGGATACGAACTATGTCGTGAAACTATCTTATCGCGATTCTTCCCAAGGTGTTACTGTTAACCGAGAGACGCTTATGGCAGATTACCGCGATGTTGACGGCGTTAAAGTACCGTATCATATTGTGCAGAATGTGGAAGGTCAGCTCTATACTGAGAGCTGGGTAACAAGCTTCACATTGAACGCTGAACTCGATGAGACACTGTTTCAGGAGCCAGAGTGAAAACATTAGATTTACGTGTCCGCTACTTTCAGGATAGCACGCCGGCAGATGTGCCGTGTCGTGAAACTGCATTTATCCGACGTGAGTTTGAGATGCCGTTGCCGGTTGAGGAGACGGCGTTGATCCTCGTCGATTTGTGGAACGTCCACTTCATCGAAAGTTGGATCGAACGCGCAGCCCGGATAACGACGGAGTGTGTTGTGCCTGTGATAGATGCTGCGCGGCAAGCAGGTTTAACGATTGTGCACGCGCCTTCTCCGTCGGTAGCGGCGCAGTATCCGCAACTTGAACAGCACAAACCGCCTGAACCGTCCGTGCCCTCGGCGTGGCCGCCCTCCGATTTCCGAAGTCGTGAGGGTGACTACGCCGTTTATCGCGGTCCTCGCAGTCAACCGCCGGGCATTGGTATCCATTGGGACAAGCTCGCCTCACAACTCGCTGTCTCCCCTGCGATTGATGTACAAGATGATGACTTTGTTATCGCGACGGGTCAGCAGTTGCATGAACTGCTCGAAGAACGGCGTATCGTACATCTAATTTTTGCCGGTTTCGCAACGAATTGGTGTGTATTGGGTAGGGATTACGGTATTCGATCCATGGCGCGGTATGGTTATAACATCGTGCTACTCCGCGATGCGACAACGGGTGTAGAATTCCCGGATACTTATGATAACTTGTTCACAACAGAAATCGCTATTCGAGAAGTAGAGCAGCAGTACGGTTTTAGCGCATCAAACGCCGATTTCTTTGCGGCTGTTGATGCACTTCCGGCGTAGCGTGTGCTGATAGACTTCATGTTGATTGTTAGGCGAGGTTTCCGTGCCTCGCCTCTTTGTGTACTACTGCAAAACGGAGGTTGATTATGAATAAGTATAGCGGTGGTAATTTTGATGATTTTCTCAAAGAGGAGGGTATCTTTGAGGAAGTAGTGGAATCTACGCGAAAGCGGCTGCTTGCATCGCGAATTGAGGATCGCATTAACGCAGTGAACAGGAAAGGAACCAAATTTGCAGAGAAAATAGACGCAGATTTTGTGCAATTAAATCATTATCTGTTTGATCTGGACAATACCGTTATTACATCAGAGTTGTTAGATGATCTCGCCCTTGAGGCAACAGAATTAAGAATTGATCCTGTCCATTTAAATGGTTCTCTGTTTGATTTGGAAGAATTGTTAGATCGCTACTTTTCCGAAAGAGTAGCTGCCTGAAAGAGGAATCAAAATGACGACAGAAACAAAATTTTTTATCCCTAAAGCGAAAGACGATGCCCAAGCAGAGGAAGTCTGGGAATCTGTCAAGAAATTTGCGGAAGATACGTTGGACTGGGATGTCTCAGATAGACGTATTTTCAGTATTGCCTATCAGAAACGCGGCAAAGACTATTATGTGGAGGTGGGGAAACCGGATCCGCGGAACAAAGAACTTGTGGTCGCGATACTTGAGTCGATGACCTATCTTGTATGTACGCCGAATCGTGGTGTCCTGCGAGGCATGCCGCTCTTGATAGCAGAATCAGAATTAACAGATATTACGGATTTCTCACCGAGTTAGAAAATTTGCCAACATAGGCAAACTAAAAAAATTAAAAAACAAGCGAAACCCAACATTTTGTGCCACAATTGGCGTTTCAGATGTTGGGTTTCACTTTCTCTGGTTCTAATCATCTGTTGGCACTGTGTCGCCTAACAGATCTTTGTCTGAGACGGTTCGGAAGCGTTCTTCTGGATTTTTCACGATGAGACTTCGTAAGTCTGTCGTGATCGCATAGAGTGCAGGCATTACGAATAGGGTCATTGTGGTTGCAAAGGCGAGTCCGAAAATGATCGTATATGCCATCGGCATCCATATTGGCGATTTACCACCGAGACCTACCGCCATCGGAATGAGTCCGAAGATTGTTGTTAACGAGGTTAGAATGATCGGGCGCAAGCGGATACTTCCGCCTTTCAGGATGGCGTACCACTTGTTGTAACCGCGTTCTCGATATTTGTTGATGAAGTCAATAAGCACAATGGAATCGTTGACAACAATACCAGAGAGCGCGACGATGCCAAACATTGCGACTATGCTCAGCGTCGCGTTAGAAATCAGCAATCCCACCATTGCACCTATTATACCGAACGGAACGGCAAACAAAATGATGACCGGTTGTATAAATGACCTAAATTGTGCACCCAATACCACATAGATTAGCAACAGCCCGACAATGAACAACTTCCACAACTCAGAAAAGGATTCTGTAATTTCATCAAAAACGCCTCGAAAATCGAGTTGATACCCCGGATACAGGGATTCTATATCAGCAAATGCGCTGATGAGTGATCGATTCACTTTAAAGGCAGTTGTCTTTTCTTTATCTACGGATGCGTAAACTGTGATTGCTCGTTCACCGTCAAATCGATGTATATCCGCGTACCCCTTTTCCACCACGATATTCGCAACATCCTTGAGTGGAACAATAGTCCCAGTAGGTGTTGGAATCAAGAGGTTATTAAGCGCCGCGAGATTTGTAAGTGCATCTTCCTCATATTTGACGATGACATCAATCGCTTCGTCTGCTTCACGATAGGTTGTGGCTTTATCACCCGCAATCGCGGTCCGAACGGTTTGTGCAACCTGAAAGGTCGTTAATCCATATTGATATGCTTTCTCCTGATTCAAGTAGACGCGCAGTTCAGATTTTCCGATGCTGAAGTCATCTCGGATATCGTAAACGCCATCTATCTGAGATAGGGCTGTCTTAAGAACGTTAGCGAGTTCAGTCAGATTCTCAAATCTGGGTCCTTTTATTTTAACTCGCACATCTGCTACTTGTGGCGCTCCCCCGTCCTGTGTGTCAAAACTCAGCCGCTCAATTCCACTAATTGTGGCGGTTTTCGTCCGTAGTTCTGCGATGACCTCCTCCACACCTCGGGTGCGTTCCTGCTTTGGTGTGAGTTCGACGATGACCTCTCCTAAATTTGAGCCGTAGGTAACACTTCTTCGGACCAAACCTGACATAAATGTGTGTAAACCGATATTGCTGAGGATCGCATCAACTTCAGTTGATGGCAGTCTTTTAGCCATCTCTTCAATTTGGACAATTACTTCTGTTGTTTCCTGTATTCCGTAGGAAGGTGGCATCTCGGCTTTGACATAAAATTGTGGGAACTCTTCACCCGGGAAGAGTTCTCTGTCAAGAACAAAAATGCCCCGATGCATGCAACCAATCCGAAAAAGAGGACACTCCCTACAAACGCATATCGGTGTCGAATGGTTATTTTCAGGGTTCTGACATATCGGTTCCGAATTAATTCAAAAAACATGGCGAACCATACGAAAAAGCCGACAATTCGGACACCGAGGGTGAAACCGCTCGGAGACTCGGTTCGGAGATTTTCAAGTCTGCTGCGTCCTGTGCGAATTTTGGTTTTTCCCCATTCAGCGACGTGTGCTGGTAAAATAACGAAGACTTCAAAAAGAGATGCTATCAACACCAGAATCGCCATAATCGGCACGATCCGCATAAACTGTCCAGTAACACCAGACATAAACATTAAGGGTCCAAAAGCACAAATTGTCGTCAAACTTGCCGCTACAACGGGCCAACCAACCTCTTCTGCGCCACGGACAGCGGCAACTTTTGGAGATACGCCAGACTCGATATGCCGATAGATATTTTCCATGACAACAATAGCGTCATCAACAACGATGCCAACAACTAAAATAAGCCCAAACAGGGAGACCCCGCTGAGCGTATAACCGGCAATGGACATAAACCAAAATGTTGCCATGAAGGCGACCGGTATGCCGAGTGCCGCAAATAGGGCATTCCGCCATCCAATAAAGAGCAAGAGCATTAGCACAACAAGCACCAAACCGAAAAACGCATTTGTTTCAAGAATTCCCAATCGTTCTTTGAGAACAACGGAATAGTCATTAACAACCGTCAATTCAGCACTTTCAGGGAGATCCGTTCTCCGATTGTTGACTAATTCTCGAAGTTTAGCAACCAGTGCAATTGTGTTTCCCTCAGTCTTCTTTTGCACACTCAGGCTAATCGAAGGTTGTCCATCAATTCGCGATAGCGTTCGCACCCCTTCGTAGGTGTCAGAGATCGTTGCGACATCTTTCAGGCGGAGAAGCGTCCCTATCGGCTGAACAGTGATGAGAGTTTCGCCAATAGTGTGCAAATCGGTAAATTCTCCCATCGTTCGGATTATGAATTCTGTGCCTCCGAGTTTCATTGTGCCGGCGGGGAAATTCAAGTTGTTTGTTCCGAGCGCGGTCATGACGGCTGAAATTGGGAGTCGATATGCCTTCAATCGATCCGGGTTCACCTCAACCCATATTTCCCTCTCACGGAGACCCGCCATTTGGACAGCGGCAATGTTTTTGATGTCCGAGATCTCATCTTTAAGATTTTCAGCAATATCCCGCATCTGCGTTTCCGCAATATTTCCACCTACCACAATCGTTAAAATGGGAAAACCAAATGAAGTATCAAATTCATCGACCCTCGGATCATCTAAAATCTCCTCTGGTAACTCATTTACCTGCTCAACAGCGGTGCGTAGGTTTTCAAGTTCCTTGTCAAAATCCCGGTCACTTATCTCCTCAAAATCGACAAAGATAACAGAACGCGCCTCTGAAGATGTAGAAAACAATAGGTCCACTTTGTTGACGTTCTCCTCAATAGCATCTTCAATAGGGGCAGTGACAAGTTTTTCAACTTCTTCTGGGGATGCTCCGGGATATAGCGTTGTCACAACTGCGCTCTGTACTGAGACTTCTGGGGTGAGTTCCCGCGGTAGGTTCATCCATGCGTACAACCCGAAAACGATGATGATCATCATCAACATGTTCGCTAAGACAGGATTGTTTACGGATAGTTTAGGGATAGACATGGTAATCGGATTTCGTGTGTGGAATTTTGGACTGAGTGTTGCGCAAATGTTTCGTTCACCAGACGCGAAAAGTATATAAGGCGAGGTCGGGAACCTCGCCTTATACTTTTATTTAATCGTCTGCTGGAACTGCAGCATCTAACAGGTCTTCGTCAGAAACGGTTTGGAACCGTGCCTCTGGATTTTTCACGACGAGACCTCGTAAGTCTGTTGTGATCGCATAGAGAGCAGGCATTACGAATAAGGTCATTGTGGTTGCGAACATGAGTCCGAAGATAATCGTGTATGCCATCGGCATCCATATAGGCGATTTACCGCCAAGCCCTATCGCCATCGGAATGAGTCCGAAGATTGTCGTGAGCGAGGTTAGGATGATCGGACGGAGTCGGATACTGCCACCTTTCAGGATGGCGTACCACTTATTGTAACCACTTTCTCGGTATTTGTTGATGAAGTCTATGAGCACAATGGAATCGTTGACGACAATCCCAGAGAGTGCGACAATCCCAAACATGGCGACCATACTCAGTGTCGCATTAGAAAGCAGTAACCCAAACATCGCGCCAATCATACCGAACGGTACGGCAAACATAATAATAACCGGTTGTATGAACGATTTGAATTGCGCACCTAATACGACATAGATTAGCAACAATCCGACGATGAACAACTTCCACAAGTCGGTGAAGGATTCTCGAATTTCATCAAAGACACCCCGAAAATCGAGTTTGTATCCCGGATATAGGGCTTCGACATTGGCAAATGCACCTATTAACGCCTGATTCACTGCAAAAGGTGTTGTTTTCTGTCTATCTACAGACGCATAAACCGTAATTGCGCGTTCACCATCAAATCGACGGATGTCAGAATATCCTTTCTCCTCTGTGATGTCTGCGACATCTTTGAGCGGGACAATAGTACCCGTAGGGGTAGCAATCAACAGATTGTTGAGTTCTGCGATGTTTTTGAGGCTATCTTCCTTGTATTTGACGATGACATCAATCGCGTCGTCCGCTTCACGATAGGTTGTGGCTTTGGCACCCTCAATCGCGGTCCGAACGGTTTGTGCGATCTGGAACGTCGTTAACCCGTATTGATATGCCTTCTCCGGTTTCAAGTGAATGCGTAGCTCCGATTTCCCTATTCGGAAGTCATCTCGAATATCATAAACGCCATCCAACTGCGCTAATTCCGTTTTAAGGACACCGGCAAGTTCAGTCAGTTTATCAAACCGGTCACCTTTTACCTTGACTTCGACATCTTGCCCTTGCGGGGGTCCGCCTTGTTGTGTAATATAATTGAGTTCCTCAATGCCGCTGACGGTCAAGGTTTCTTTCCGCATTGCTGCCATGATTTCCTCTACACCGCGCGTGCGTTCCTGTTTAGGGGTAAGTTCAATGATGACTTCGCCAAAGTTTGATCCGTAAGTAACGCCTTCCGTTAGCCCTGAAGTGGGTGTATGGATGCCGATATTGCTGACAATCGCAGCGACTTCACTTGCTGGCAGGGTCTTCGCAGCTGCTTCAATTTGTGCCATGATTGCAGTTGTCTCCTGCATTCCGTAAGAAGGCGGCATCTCGGCTTTAACGTAGAATTGCGGAAAATCTTCGCCTGGGAAGAGTTCTTTCTCAAGGATCACAAACGCACTGACACACGCGATTAAACCGATAAAGAGGACACTTCCAACAAAAGCATACCGGTGTCGGATCGTTATTTTCAAAACTTTAACATATCGGCTTCGGATGAAGTCGAAAAACGTGATGAACCATGCGAAAAATCCAGTGATGAAAACCAGTAGGCTAAACGTATGTCGGGATCGGGTTCGTAGATTGTCGAGTCTACTGCGTCCTGTCCGCTGGGGTCTGGGTTTTCCCCACTCAGCGACGTGTGCTGGTAAAATGACGAAGACTTCAAAGAGCGAAGCGATGAGTACAAGGATTGCCATGATCGGGACAATCCGCATGAACTGACCGGCAGTTCCGGACATGAACATCAAGGGACCGAACGCACAGATTGTCGTCAAACTTGCGGCAACGACAGGCCATCCGACTTCTTGAGCACCGCGAATGGCGGCAACTTTCGGAGGTTCACCCGCCTCAATGTGCCGATAGATGTTCTCTATGACGACGATGGCATCGTCAACAACAATCCCGACAACCAAGATAAGTCCAAAAAGGGAGACACCGCTGAGCGAGTAACCTGCTATGGACATAAACCAGAATGTTGCCATGAAAGCAACGGGTATGCCGAGTGCTGCGAATAGTGCGTTCCGCCACCCGATAAACAATAGGAGCATAAAGACAACAAGGATCAACCCGAAAACGGCGTTCGTCTCTAAGATGCCGAGCCGTTCCTTTAAAATGACGGAATAGTCGTTAACGGGAGTCAATTCAGCACCATCAGGCAGATCGGCTTGCCGTTTTACGACCAATTCCCGGAGTTCTGCCACTAAAGCGATTGTGTTGCCCTCCGTTTTCTTTTGGACACTCAGGCTAATAGACGGTTTGCCGTTGATACGGGCAAGGGTACGCGCTTCTTCATAGGTATCTGAGACGGTTGCGACATCGCGGAGGCGGAGTGGGGTACCTGTGGGTTGGACAGCAACGATGGTTTCACCGATGGTGTCTGGCGTAGCGAATTCACCCATCGTTCGGACCATGAACTCTGTATCGCCGAGTTCCATGGTGCCAGCAGGGAGATTCAAGTTGCTCGTGTTGAGTGCTGTGATGACTGCCGCAATGGGAAGTTGATAAGCCTTTAACCGATCAGGGTCCACCTCAATCCAAATTTCCCTATCCCGGAGTCCTGCTATTTGGACGGACGCAATATTTTTGATGTCTAAGATTTCATCTTTTAAGTTTTCGGCGATATCCCGCATCTGGGATTCCGAAATGTCTCCGCCGACAACAATCGTCAGCATCGGAAAACCGGACGAGACATCAAGTTCTACGACTTGTGGATCCTCTAAAATTTCTTCCGGAAGGTCGTTGACTTGTTCTACGGCAGTCCGTAAGTTTTCGAGTTCTTTGTCGAATTCTCGATCCCTCATCTCTTCAAAATCGATGGTGACGATAGACCTACCTTCCGCGGAGTTGGAAAGCATTAAATTGATCTTACTGACATTCACTTCAATAGCATCTTCAATAGGCGCGGAAACAAGTTTTTCAACCTCTTCAGGCGAGGCACCCGGATAGAGTGTTGTTACTGTAGCTGTCTGTAGTGCGATTTCAGGTGTGAGTTCCCGTGGTAGGTTTATCCATGCGTATATCCCGAAAGCGATGATAATAATCATTAGCATGTTCGCTAAAACGGGGTTGTTCACGGACATTTTGGGAATAGACATGGTGGTAGCGTTTCTCCTTGTTTTTTTGTTCTCTGCAGGGGATGTCTTTTGTAAATACAGGATTTAGGGTGGCATTGCGCCACCCCGTTTTAAATATGCTGATGTGTCGGGTGAAATACGATCTTCTCTTGCTTAGAAGATAGGCAGGTAGAGAAGATATTCACCCGATTTAGGTTATCAATTCGTTTTGAGGTTCCCCCAGATTGTCGCTAATTTACCCTCTGGTGCGACAGCAAGCGGTTTTACCCCTTCACCTTCAATGGAGAGTGAATCAACAAAGAAAGTAACGGTTTGTCCGCCCCAGTTGTTCATAAAGCCGATGCCGACCCGTTCTACGTCGAATTTGTGGTTCCATGTTTTGTCGCCAGAGAGTTTCCACTCATCTTTTTCGTCTTCACGATAGTAACCAGAGAAGACATCATCCTCTTTGACGATTTTCAGGTGGACCGGGACATCAAAACCGGTGTCAAAGTGTCCCTTGTCTTGCCAATTGGCTTGGACCATACTCCCAATGAGCGTTTTTTGCGGATCCCCGGCTGAGCCGCCAAACAACAAGCAGGCATAATTCAGATCCTCATCACTATAGAGAAAGATACCGACCCAGTAACTTCCGGGTTTATCAGGTTCGGTGGAAAAGACCCCGCTCACCGTTATGTTTTTCGCGGCACTTTTTGGGACTTCTCGTTCAACCATCGGTTTGTCTGGCATCGTATGACCCGATCCACCATTTGGATTGGTCATCTGCAGGAATCCGTCTTTGACTTCAAGTTCCGTAACTTCGTCTCGATAGTCTCGGAATTCCCAGCCTTCAACGAGTTCGGTACCATCGAAAGGGTCTGTCCATACGCCAGCGGACACGACTGTTATAAATCCAAACATTAGGGTTGCGCAAATCAGAATCATAACCGTTTTCATAGTAAATCCTCCATGACATACGCCCACAGTTAAAAGAGTGGGTTTCTTAGAAGGTATAGCGGACTGTCCGAGTCTAAGTTTTGTGACACTATAAATAGACAGTCCACTGAAAATTTAGGCTATTGAACAACAAATTAGCGATCTGCTTTAAGGGTTGCCCATGTCGTTGTCAATTTGTTTTCTGGTGCGACAGTTGCTAACCCGCCGAGTGTGTCTGATAACCCATGCTCCATGATGGTTTGCAAGTCATCTTCGCTGAGGACGACATTGAAAATAGCGGCTTCATCGATGATACCGACGAAGTATGAACCGCCGCCCCATCTACCGATTTCAACAGCGTTTCCGGTTACGGCAATATCTCCTGGGCGTGTACTCGCGCCGGCACGTTCACCGTTCACGTACACAACGAGTTGTTCGTTATTCTCGTTGCTGTCGTACGTCGCTGCGAAGTGGATCCATGTATCTTCATCAGGAACACCTGCGGAGGCTCTCGGTTCCCAGCTGCCTCCCGGTTTGACAAATGCTGACATGTTATTGCCTTCCTGTGGTGGATCGATGCGTAGCAGATACTCATCACTTTTCGCAATGATTTGCCGCCAATCGCCAATATTCGTAGCATAAAACCATGCCATCATGGTAAATTCTTCGCCAGCCTGTAATTCCGGGGTTGAGTCAATTGAGACCCACTGTCCGCCATCAAACTCAAGTGCTTTGCCGAATTTACCGTCTGTCCACTTAGCACCGTTGATTGCGCCCTCGTGATCATGTCCGGAAGAGTCTTTCGTTGTGTTACCACCACCTTCGTCGAGCAGCCAAACGCCGACCGCTGTCTCCGGATCTACCTCGGCGGTGCTGGCTTGCGGTAGTATCCAAGCCAGCACACAAGCAACTGCTAAAATCAATATCAACTTTCGCATACTTATCTCCTTCACTTTACAAACCCGAGTGTACGGGTCAGAACGTTAAGAATTTAACGGTTTCACTGCGTTATCTCAATGCAGTGGAGTGGATAATTCAATTATAACATCTTATCTACTATTCCACAAAGAAAATTACAGAAAGTTGTCTCATAAGAGCCGCTACAAGGTCTTCAGTAAGGTCCTGTTCAACCCAACCTTCAGGATTTTGACGAAATATTTATACACCTGTATTACATTTCTATGTATTACATTTCTAATTGGACATTGAATCAAAATTGTGGTAATGTAACATAAGATGGTAAATTACGAATTATGCATCCAAAGGAAATAGACTATGCGCCAAAAAGAACAACTGATTGCGGATCTCTCTGCGCTCCTCGGACCTAAAAATGTGTTAACAGATGCGACTGCACTGTCCGTATATGAATGCGACGCTGCCCCGTCTTTTAAGGCGATGCCGGATGTCGTTGTCTTCGCGGATACGGCGCAGCAGGTGTCGGATATCGTCAAATTAGCGAACAAGTACGATACGCCGTTCATTGCCCGCGGCGGCGGAACAGGTTTAAGCGGTGGTATGCTCTCCGTTCAGGGAGGGATTATCATCGCCCTGAATCGGATGGATCGCATCTTAGAGATAGACCTCGAAAACGAACGCGCAGTGATTGAACCGGGTGTCGTCAACCTATTACTGACACAGGCTGTACAAAACCGAGGCTACCACTACGCCCCGGATCCGTCAAGCCAGAAAGCATGCACAATAGGCGGGAATATCGCCGAAAATTCTGGTGGACCACATACCTTGAAGTATGGCGTTACGTCTGACCATGTGCTCGGGTTGGAGGTCGTTCTACCTGACGGTGAGATCATTGAATTGGGTGGGACTGTTGAAGAAACCCCCGGTTACGACCTACGCGGCGTGATGATCGGTTCGGAAGGCACGTTCGGGATCGTGACGAAAGCGGTTGTCCGCCTTACGCGCAATCCGCAAGCCTATCAGACAGCACTTGCCATTTTTGAAACGATGGACGATGCCTCAAACGCCGTTTCGACGATTATCGGTGAAGGTATTATCCCCGCAGCACTCGAAATGATGGATACGCTCGTTATTCGTGCCTTAGAAGAGGCATTCGAGTTCGGTTTTCCGCTCGATGCTGAAGCCATCTTGATTGTGGAACTCGACGGGATTGAGGCGGGAATGCAGAACCAGACGGATCAGATTCTGGAGATTTTCAAACAGCACAACGCGCGGCAGGTGGACTATGCCAAAGATGAAGCCGAACGACAGCAGTTATGGAAGGCACGGAAGAGTGCATTCGGTTCCTTCGGACGGCTCGCACCGAACTATATCACTCAAGACGGTGTTGTACCACGGACAACACTCCCGAAGGTGCTACGGCGGATCTCCGAAATCTCCGAGAAATATCAGATACCGATCGCGAATGTCTTTCACGCCGGAGATGGCAATATCCATCCGATTGTCCTCTTTAACGAGCGCGATGCCGACCAGTGTGAACGCGTAGAGCATGTTAACATGGAGATTCTCACGGTATGCGCGGAGGTCGGTGGCACTATTACCGGAGAACACGGTATCGGCGTTGAGAAGATGGATTATATGCCGCTGATTTTCAGTCCTGCCGATTTACAAGTGATGGCAACGGTTAAGGATATTTTTAATCCGACAGGACTTTGCAACCCCGGTAAGATTTTCCCGACTGCTGAATCCTATGTAAAATTGGGTTTAAAACCCGAGACAGTGAGGAATTTCTAAATGAAAATCTATACTAAAGATGATGTTATCAATGCTATTCAGGACTTGCTACAGAACGTGACTGAAGTTGAATCTATTGAGCATCTGGGAGGAAACGAGTTTTCCATTCGTATTGTTATCGGTAAGACAGACACGATACCTGTTATCCCTACCCATAGTTATGAGCGATTTATTGACACTTTTGCCTCCACTTTAGGACATAAGTTTAATTCTACAGGTAGCATCTCAAGCACTGGAGACAAAATGGAATACCTTGATAGCAAATCCGGGGAGTATTGGACAAGACAGATTAACGTCAGCCTTGACCAGATTACGGATTCTCACCAATAAATCTGAAACATAGTCCTAAAGAAAGAGAGATACATGGAAAATTCACGTGCACTGCGCGATGAACTTAAGCATATTGTAGGAGAAGTCGGTATCCTACACGAAGCGCAGGTCGCCGACTACTCGTTTGACGGATACGTTCCGAAGGCAGTCGTTTTGCCAGCATCGGTTCAAGAGGTCCAAGATGTCCTCCGATTCGCGTCGAAAAAGGCGTTATCGGTTATTCCGGCTGGTGCAGGCACGAAACTCGGCATCGGGAATCTACCGCAGAAAGTGGACATCGTGCTGGCGACACCGCGTCTAAATAGTGTGGTAGAGTATGAACCCGCAGACCTGACTGTGACTGTCGAAGCCGGTATCCGTTTAGCCACCTTACAAGCCGAGTTGGCACAGCACCGGCAGTTTCTTCCGCTGGACCCAGCATATTCGGAACGGTGTACTATCGGTGGCATTGTTTCGGCAAACGCAAGCGGCTCTTTCCGTCTACGGCATGGAACCGCACGAAATCAGGTCTTGGGTTTGCGGGTTGTTCACGCCGACGGGACCGTTGTCAAGAGTGGCGGTAAGGTCGTAAAGAATGTTGCGGGTTATGATCTCAATAAACTCTACATCGGTGCTTTTGGGACGCTCGGCATCGTTACGGAAGTGACACTCAAGTTGTCCCCGATTCCGCAGCGGGAAGCCATACTGACAGCAGGTTTCGAGAACGTCCAAGACGCTGTTGAAACCGGTTTAAACATCGTAAGTTCGCAGACGCTACCGATGTTTGTAAATTTACTGACGAATTTTGGAGCCGACGGTGCAATAGATACGAAAAGACCGACATTGGTTGTCGGGTTCGGTGGCGATCCCGAAACCGTGACGTGGCAATTGGAACGATGCCAAGAAAAGATGGAACAAAATGGTGCGAAAGGTGTCACAATTATAGAAGGCGAAGCGCAACAACACCTTCGTGCAGCTGTTCGGGAATTCGCTGTGAGCGGCGAAAAGGTAATTGCTAAGTTGAACCTGAAGCGCACGGATATTGCCGAATTTGCTGCGCAGGCTGTGGCGGAAGGTTCGGATCATGGTGTAGAGGTGATAGCACTCCTCGGAAGCGGCGTGTTGTATCTTGCCATCCCGATAACACCCGACACGGATTTCCAAACGTTTGCGAAGCATCTAACGAAACTACGTCAATCTGCAACAGAGGCGCGTGGCAACCTTATTGTAGAGAAGGCAACACCTGAACTCAAACAGCATATTGATGTCTGGGGTTCTTTCGGAGACGCGGCAGGATTAATGAAGCAGGTTAAAGTTAGATTTGATCCGACCGGTTTGTTGAATCCCGGGAGACTCATTTCAAGTATTTAATGTTTTTTAACGGCGGTTTCTTATTCCGCTGTTCTATAATGTATCTATTTTTTTTCAGAGGTTTATAACGGTTCACCCCGAAAACGTTGGGCAATTGCTGAATTGTCCGCTTTATCAAGATGTAGGTCTATAAACCTATATCCCATAGGACTCCCGCGAACCCATTGCAGGCGAGGTTTTTAACCCCGCTGAGTGCTTATTATATTAGGGATTTGTGAAAAATGCGGAAGTCCTATTACAAAAGGGGGTTTAACATGGAAAAAAGAAAATGGAGGATTCTGTGGATTGATAATCAGATAACTGATGTAGCGCAGTCTATTGCACAATCTGAAGATGCGTCGCTTCAAAAAGAGAAGTATATAACACCGAAACCATATCTCCGTTTCTTGGAGTATGAAGGGTATGATGTATCATTAGCAGATACGAGTGCTGAAGGCATTGCTTTACTCCAAGATGAGACCTTTCATGCTGTCGTCCTGAATCATGAGGTGGCGATGCCAGAGAATAATCTACTTGCGCGGGTTCGGAAAGTAGATGCCCACATTCCCATCATCCTCTTAACGGATGCGGACGAACATGAGGTCATTCAACAGGCAAGTCTTTATGATGTCGGCTATATCTTCATTATGTCAGAACATGCGCAGATTGAACTTGCTTCAAGGCAGTTAGTATCATCACTCGCTTTTTTGCTCAAAAAACAGACCGTTCGGGAGGTGTATACACCGCAAGCTTATGTCCAAAACTTCAATCAGATGAACATTTCGGAGGCGGAAACGCAACGGAGCGATTCCGATAGCGATTGGCAGAATTGGATTGATACTTATGTCCGCCTTGTTGAGTGGGATATACAATTAGATTCACTCTACAATGTTGACGATCTTAAAGCTGTCCACGAAACGGAGAAACGAGAGGCAAACACCGCATTCGCGGACTATATTCAGAATCACTACAGACACTGGCTTGTCGGTAAAGCGTCGCCGACACTCTCCGTGGATGTTGTCTACAGATATGTCATCCCGGAAATTCAGACGGGGAAACAGGTTCTGTTTGTGGTTATGGATTGCATGCGGCTCGACCATTGGCTGAAAATTGAGCCGCTGCTCTATCCACTATTTGACATAAAGCGTGATTATTACTACTCCATTGTACCGACAGCCACGCGTTATGCACGCAATGCTATTTTTAGTGGATTGTTTCCGCTCGAACTCGCTGAGCGGTATCCGGACCTATACGCCGAACCAGATAATACACACACCAGTATTAACCGCCACGAGAAGCAGCTCCTGCGTTTGCAATTTGAGAGGCACGGCATACCGCTTAAACCGCCCTTGCATTACTTCAAAATTTTTGATGTGCGAGGCGAGATGCAATATTTACACTGGTTGAACATTACCGACAGGGTAAGTTTAACAGCACTCGTTGTCGATTTCCTTGATATGCTGACGCATTCGCGATATGAGGTAGATTTGCTTCGGCAGCTTATCCCGGACGAAGCAGCGTTCCGATCACTCGTGCATGCGTGGTTCCGGCATTCGCGCCTCTACGAAATATTCAGAATCGCCGCGGAGCGCGGTATAACCATTATTTTAACGTCTGATCACGGTTCGCTACTCTGTCAGAATGCGGCGAAGGTGTCGAGCCAAGCGGAACTTACAACCGGACTCCGGTTTAAAGAGGGAAGAAACATTTCATGTGCCCCCGATGCAGGATGGATTATAGATAACCCAGAGGTGTATCGCTTACCCGGCGAAGCGACGCGTAAGAACTACGTCCTTGCTAAAGAGGATTACTACTTCGTTTACGACAGGCCATTCAATGTCTATAAAGAGATATTCCAAGGCAGTTTCCAACACGGCGGTGTTTCACTCGAAGAGGTGATCTTACCGTGCGTTGTACTTGAGCCGCGGTAGTTGAGGAGAAATTATATGTCAAAAACCGTTGAACTTCATAAATACCTGTTTTGTAGTCTGTTAGCAGTCATTACGTTGTGTTTCCCGATACACGTACAGGCACAGTTGGCAGATTTCGGACTCGGCGTGCAACCTACATCTGAAAAACTCTCCGCGAAAGGTTACCTCTCTGTTGACAAAGTACAACCGGGGAGTCAATTTCAGATCGCTGTCGTCGTAGAGATTATTGAGGGGTGGCATGTCAACGCGAATCCGGCGAAAGAGGGACTCATCGCGACTCAAATCACCTCGCCTGATGTGCCGCATCTCACTTTCGGAGCGGTCGTATATCCGGAAGGCGATATACTGGAGCTCGGGTCGGTTGGGGAAGCCCCTGTTTATCACGACACGATCACCATCGGTATCCAAGCCGACTTAAGCCAGGCTGCCCCGATTAAATCCGATATGTTGGATTTCCAACTCGAATATCAGGCATGTAATGATGAGCAGTGTCTGTTACCCGAAACGCTCGACTTCTCAATACCTCTTGAAGTCGTCGGTATAGAACAGGCGGTTCAACGGATTAACGAATCGGTTTTCGCCAATATTGACTTTGGTGCATCGCCGAGTTCTACGGAAGAGGAAGGCACCCTTGCGCGTGCGCTTTCCGGTGGACGGGTTTGGCTTGCGTTCCTCCTTGTGTTTGCTGGTGGAATTTTGACGAGTTTAACGCCGTGCGTCTATCCGCTTATACCTATCACAGTTTCGATTTTTGGTGCCAACGAGTCTGCTGGACTTTTCAAATCTTTCCTACTCTCCGTTGTATACGTCATCGGAATCGTTGTCACGTATTCGATTTTAGGTGTGGCTGTCGCCTCTACGGGTGCGGTTTTCGGTCAGATCATGGCGAACCCGTGGGTCGTCGGTTTCATCGCTTTAATCCTCGTTGCGCTTGGACTGTCGATGTTCGGTGTCTTCGAGATTCGGTTGCCGTCTTCGGTGCAGAATCGTCTGAACACCGTCGGTGGCACCGGGTTTGCCGGTGCGTTTGGGATGGGGACGGTCGCAGGTGTGATCGCTGCGCCTTGTACGGGACCGGCATTAGCAGTGGTGTTAACTTACATCGCGACGACGGGGAGCCTGTTCCTCGGATTCTGGCTCATGTTCACTTATGCGCTCGGAATGGGATTACTTTTCATCGCTATTGGGACCTTCTCTGGGTTGCTCTCCGCCTTACCCCGTTCCGGTGGATGGATGTATATTTTAGAAAATATTTTCGGCATCGCGATTATTACGATGGCACTCTACTTTCTCAAAGACGTATTTCCACTGTTGCAGAACTTCCTACAAAACTCGTTGCCGTTCTTCGCTATCGCTGGCGGTTTAGTGCTTGTTGGACTCTCTCTCGGTAAACTAACACAACGGTTCAGCGGTATCTCTGCGCGGATGCAGTTCCAAAAAGCGTGTGGTCTCTTGTTAGCAGTCATCGGTGCCTATATGTTCGTTGGCGGTATCCAACAACCTGCTGGACCGCAGTTGGATTGGGTTTACGATGAAGCAGAGGGTTTTGAAATCGCTCAGCGGGAAGATAAACTCGTTATGCTCGATTTTTATGCGTCTTGGTGCGTTGCGTGCAATGAACTTGATCACCAGACGTACGCGGATCCTGCCGTCGCAGCGAGACTGGACGATTACGTTAACGTCAAGTTAGACTTCACCCGTACCTCTGAAACGACGAAGGCGTTGACCGAGAAATATCAGATACCGGGATTACCTGTCGTCATTTTCATGGACCCGGAACGCAATACCCTTAAGCGGTTCACTGGCTTTGTTGATGCGGAGAAGATGCTCGGTATTCTTGATGAAATTGAGAGTGGTAGGCAGTAGGTTTTGATGCACTACATTTCGGATCCTCACAAAGGAGAACAACATGTCATTCAACGTAAAGTCTCTATTTTCGCTACGGACTTGGCTCATTTATGCAGAGATTCTGGCGGTCATCGGTTTTATTGTGCTTGCAGCGTTTTATATCCGTCGAGGCAATGCTGAATCCGAATCGCCACCGCTCTCAGAAGTCGGGCACTTCATTGAGCAGGCGGACACACGCTTTGCACAACATGACCTTGTTGAGGCTGCGCTCTATTACTGGCGCGCGTTGCAGGCGTTAGAGACAGTTGAAGACGGGCATACTATCTCTGTAAACGGCGTGTCGCGGACAGCCGATGCGATCGGTTTACACGCGAATCTCCGTATCTCGGAAATCTATTCACAGAACAGTTGGGCAAAAGATGCGCGGGCGCGTCTGGAGCATGCCGCACGTATTCAACCCGATCACGTCAATGTTCGCCTTTTACGCGGTAGACTCCTTAGCAATGATACCTTAGATGACGAGTTATTAGCACAAGCGACCGAAGAATTCCTTGCCGTGATTGAAAACGACCCAAACAACGCTGAAGCACACTATCGCCTCGGTGTCCTCTATCACGGCAACAAGCAGCTTGAAGAGGCAGCTGTCCACTATAATAAGGCGATTGAGAATGATCCTGAGTTTCGAGATGTTGCCTCCGAAAAATCGCCTATCGGCATCCTTGCTCGTCTCCAGTTATCCAGAGCGTACGCTAAAATGCTGCAGGGTTATCGATTCTTAGACCGCGAATTCACGGATGAAGACCTGGCAGAGGTTGCGCGTCTCGAATCGGAGTCGATTCTGCTATTGGAACAGGCATTAGCGCAGCGTCCTGGGATGGATGAAGTTATCGCGGATCTTGTTAATCTGCTCTATGCGCGTGCGCGTGCGCTTGAACGCGAAGACATCGAAACGCGTGGGTATGGAGATGCGCTTCGGGTATACGAACGCATTTCGGAACTCGATCCGCAAGATGTCCGCGCGTGGGAACGGATGGCTGAAATCTATGCCGGTTTCCTTGGGGACAAGGAAAAAGCACTCGAAATGTATCGAAAGGTTTACGAGATTGAATCGCATCCGACGGTTTTAGCGAACATCAAATCGCTTGAAGAGGATGTGAAAGCCGAGGAAGAAGATTTAGAAATAGCGGACGACTTAGAATAAGGTCTTGTCGTGATGGGTGTAATGCGGGGGAAAAACGAAAGCCGATGAGAGGATTTGAACCTCCGACCTACTGATTACGAATCAGTTGCTCTTCCCCTGAGCTACACCGGCTTAGCAAAGCATTGAAAAATTGGAAGGGAATGCCGAGAGGCAGAATCGAACTGCCGACACGTAGATTTTCAGTCTACTGCTCTACCGACTGAGCTATCTCGGCATCAGGCTATATAATAATACCACAAAGCGTGAGCGGTTGTCAAGTTTTTTTGCTAAAAATCGGAGGCATCTCTATGAGCACTTAAACAAGTGCTGCCACTGGATAGAGGAGCGTGTACGGAGCGTCTCAACTTATCGCCGGTGTCGCTGAAAACAACGCCGTACAACCAGAAGATGTTTACCGGTTTCACACCGACAAAGTCTGCCTTTAGGATTCCAAACGCATCGGTACGACGAGACATACATGTTCGTCTGCATCAACCGGTTTAAAGGCTATAGGCTTCACTTCACTGACAAATTCGACGGCGACAGATTCAGATTCGACGTGCGTTAGGGTCTCTATTAGCCAGCGTGCATCAATCCCAAACCGTAGGCTACCGGTGCTGGATTCTACAGATAGCGTCTCGTGTGCTTCACCGAGTTCAGGTGTCTCCACTGAAACATGGATGCGTTCAGCGTCAATTTCGACACAAACACAGTGATTTTTCGGATTCGACAGGAGTGCCACACGTTTCGCGGCATTCAGGAAGAGTTCTTTAGAGACGACTGCTCTGCCTTCTGCGGATTCTGGAATGACTTCTCGGTATTTCGGGTAATCGCCATCTACAAGCCGCGTGGTCAGCGTAGATGTATCATCAGAAAAGAGAATCTGGTTCTCACGAATCGAGACTTCTACTTTATCGGAGCCATCAAAAGTGCGTTCAATCTCTTTGACGGCTTTGAGTGGGACGATAATTCCATCTACATTTTCTGGTGCATTGAGCGGTTCGCAGCGTGCAAGTGCGAGTTTCACCATATCCGTAGCGACGATTTCCGTTGCCTCTTCAAGGAAACTAAAATAGAGTCCGTTTAGGAAGTAGCGGACATCGTCTGTCGCCGCGGCGAATTCAGTTCTGCGGAGGACATCACGCAAGGTCTGTCCATCAATGGTCAACGAATGCCCATCAATAGATGGCAGTTGCGGGAACTCTTCATCCGAGAGCCCAATAATTTTGTAAACACCGGCACCGCACTTGATTTCAACGCGATCGTTCGCGGTTGTTGCGAAATGTATCGTCTGATCTTCGGGGAGTTCTTTGACGATGTCCGTCAACTTTTTGGCGGAGACAGTGATTGTGCCATCTTCCTGAATATCACCCTCCACAATAATCCGAATCCCGACTTCGAGATCGGTAGCGACACATTCGATTTTCCCATCTGCGGCTTCGATGAGTACGTTTGAAAGGATCGGTAAAGTCGTCCGTCCGCTTGCTACACCTTGTAATATTTGCAGTGCATGCAAGAGATCATCTTTTTCAAAAGTTAGTTCCATTTCCTATTTTCCCTATTAAGTATTTCTACAATTCTACTAAGTATATCTATCATTATAACAAAAAAAAGAGGTTAACGTCAAGTCCTTTTTCAAATCGGGGTTGCAAACCGCTTATGCAATAGGTCCGTTTTACGGACGACATCGGTACAAGTATGTGACTCGTTTACAATACGATTTCGTTGGATACAGGTGCAACAAGCAGAAAAGCGGATGCCTTTAAGATGTTAAGATGCCAAGCGCATCGGCGTTACCACGCACAGGTGTCCCTCTGCCCCGATGGGTTTGAAGGATACCGGGGTTACTTCACCCGTAAATTCGACAGCGACCAAGTCTGTTTCGATATGCATGAGGGTCTCTGTCAACAAACGCGCGTCAATTCCGATCCGTACACGTCCGGTGCCGGATTCCACGGACAGCGTTTCGTGTGCTTCGCCTAATTCCGGGCTCATCGCTGAAACTTGGATCTGTTCGGTGTCAATCTCAAGACAGATACAATAATTTTTCGGATTCGATAGGAGAGCGACGCGTCGAGTGGCGTGCAGAAGCTGGTCTTTATCAACGACTGCCCTGCCAGTAGATTCCGGGATGAGTTTCTCGTATTTCGGATAATCGCCATCTATCAGTCTTGTGGTTAAGGTCGCTTGTTCATCGGCAAGGAGTATCTGGTTTTCGAGAATTGAGACCCGTACTTCACTGGATTCGGCGAAAGTGCGTTCAATCTCTTTGACGGCTTTAAGCGGGACGATGATTCCTTGGACGTTCTCTGGTGCACTGAGCGGTTCGCAATGTGCCATTGCGAGCCAAATGGCATCCGTAGCGACGATTTCCGTTCTATCTTCGAGGAAACTAAAATAGAGTCCGTTTAGGAAGTAGCGGACATCTTCAGTGGCTGCGGCGAATTCAGTTCTGCGGAGGACAGCCCGCAAGGTCTCCCCGTCAATCGTCAATGAATGTCCGTCAATAGAGGGCAGCTGCGGGAATTCTTCATCTGAGGATCCAATAAGCTTGTAAATCCCATCGCCGCACGTAATTTCGACGCGATCGTTCGCTGTCGTTAGGAGGTGGATCGTCAGGTCTTCGGGGAGTTCTTTGACGATGTCCGCTAATTTTTTTGCGGAGACAGTAATCGCGCCTTCCTCTTGAATGACCCCCTCAACGGTGATCTTAATTCCGACTTCCAAATCCGTAGCGACGCACTCAATTTTACCATCGGTAGCTTGTATGAGAACATTTGAAAGAATTGGTAAGGTATTCCGTCCGCTCGCCACGCCTTGTAGGACTTGCAGCGCATGCAAGAGATCATCTTTTTCAAAAGTTAGTTCCATTTGCGGTTCTCCTTTTAAGAAGTATTTCCACAATTTTACCAAAAAAGATGCTTTAAAGTCAAGTACATTTTCCATGAAACCTTACAGCGTAAGCACCGCAAGCGGGGTTGACATAAGCCTTATTTAGAGTGTTTCGATGCAGAGTGGTCGAACCATCTTCTGATTTTCTGCCTCTAATTTTTCACGACTTGCGATGACACAAACTGAGGCTTGATCCCGACTTCCCTCAAGAACTTCGAGGAGCGCGCGTTTTACCTCCTTCGGAGTTGCGCGTCGCAGTTGCGCATATTTTTCCTCAAACATTTCACGTGTCTGTCCCGCAAGATGATGGGCAAGCGCATCGGTTGAGGCTTGACTGGGTCGGACTGTTTTTTGATAATCCGTCGATTTGGCAATAATCGCTCGGTCAATATCTGTTTGCGTCCACTCTGTCTGTTTCACGTAGTCAACGGTCCGTGCGAAAACGTCAAGTGTACGAGCAACGTGCGGGTCAAACTGCGAACCTTGGTAAATCAAGGATTCAAAAGGGTTATATGAAAAATGAAAATTGTAGGCATTGCCTTTAAGCCGGATTTCGGGGAACATGTAATCATTGAACAAGATATGCGAACCGATGGTCAAAAGCCCTGAATCTGGATGTGAGTAGTGTGGTGCTGGCATCATCTGTGTGCAGTGCGCGACTTGAACAGGAGCCGCCAACCCTTCACGTGGTGGCGTATCAAAAGGTTTAAAACCTATCGGTGCTGATGTTATCGGTTCATCACGCATGTTACCGATCCATTCGGCGAACTGTCCTCGAAACACCTCAAAAGATGCGTCAGAACCGGTAAAACTGGCGGTCACACGGCTTTGGACGCATAGGAAATTCCGGATCTGTTCAATACAATCGCTGAGTTCCTCATAGGATTCATCAAAACGCTTGAGCAACATTTCACTCGCGCGGAATTGTGGCAGCCCGAAGACGATTTCTTTGAGATAACCTCGTGGTGAAAGTCCGCGAGCAGCATGATGGTTTGCGATACTTGGACCGCTATAACCGTGTACCATGTTCTGATACCCTACGACCGCTTGACCGAGTACGTCATAGAGACGTTCTTTATCGCGGGGGTTCACAGCAAAAACCAAATCTTGCAAAACGTCTAAAGCACTCTCTATTTTAGCGTCAAGTGCTTTGAGGTGAAACTGCACGTTCCAGACAGGACGATTTGGGTCAAGTGCGTGCTCGCTAAAGTTCAGCGAGCACCCAACGCCCCCTGTCGCAGCTGCGCTGCGCTGTGCCATCTGTTCGTAATTCATCTTGCCTGCACCGAGTTTGTTGATGGCATCGGTGTATCTCGGCAGATACTGCCAAAGGTGTTGCGGTAACCCCTGCAAGTCGAAATTTAGCGCGAGATAGTTCACACCGTTTGAAAAAATGTCGTTCCGAAGTATAGGCCGTCCACTAATAGTCTCAACAGTTGTAGGAATGTGCAGTGGTTCTTCGGGAAGATCAGAGACGTGCAGTTGCGGTAACTTCGCTAAATCCTCTGGTGAGTTCGGCTGCTCGTTAAGGCGTTCCAGTTCAGCGGCATCGGCAGCAATTTGTCTCATCTGTTCATCGGTGAGTTTTGCACGGCTCGCTTTCAGCCTTTCGTCTACGTTAGCATCAAGCCTTGCCTGCATATCTCGGTCAGGCGTAAGAATAGTTGTCAACCGATGTGGGTTGTCAAGGAGCCGCTCGCGAATCAATTCGTTGAAAATCCGTGGATTTTGTTCCCAACGTTTTCGGATTGCAGATAGGTGCGTTCCCATCTTTAAAAAGAGGGTCGGATCCTTTTCATATATCCACGTATTTACGACGCGCCTCATCATTTGAAAAGGGAAGTTCGGTGTGACTTCTTGATAGTCATAAGTGATCTGTTGGAATGCGGTTTCTATCTTCTCTCTGTCAATTTCCGCGTCCGCAATTTGCGTGAGTGTATTGATGACCAATTCTGTGAACGCATCAACGTGATCTGCCTCACTTCCAACCAGACCAACGCAGAAAGTTCTGTTCGGTCCTGTAAAATCCCTTAGGAAATTAATGATTACATCAGTTCCGAGTTTTGAATCAACAATTGCCTTGCGGAGCGGTGCGCCTTCATTACCAAACAGAATCAGGTTTAAGATACTGCACAGGATAACATCTTCGGGATCTGTTGTCCCTCCGATGATCCAGCTGAGCATCAAGTATGTCTTTTCAGTGAGCGGTTCATCTGCCCCAATTGGGTAGGTATCCGCTACAGTTCGTGGAGATTTCCACTTCGGTTGGTGTGAGATTTCTGGTCGAAGGGGATGTAAGAACCCGTTTGTCTCAGGCGTTGGTATTGCCGCCAGTTTATCAGCGAGAAATGCGAGGTAATCGCTGGTTGGGACATTGCCGTAGAAGAAAAAGTAACAGTTGCGCGGATGAAAGTAGGTTTTGTGATAGGTTTTCAATTGTTCGTAGGTTAAGTCAGGCATAACCAATGAATTCCCACCACTATTACGGGCATAGCAGGTATCGGGTAGAAGTCCACCGGTCACAGAAAAACCCAAGCACGCTTCTGGGGCAGACAGACTGTTTTTCACTTCATTGTAGACAATGCCATTTATCTTTAGATCGCCGGTGGGTTGATCTGGATCCACAGGTTCAAGGTGGTGTCCTTCACGTTTGAAAATGTCCTCTGTCAGTAGGGGATGAAAAACGCAATCAAAATAGACTTCTGCGAGATTGAACAGATCCTTTTTGACACTACTTGAAGCGTAGTAAAAGGCGTGATCAATGTAGTTCATAGCATTCGTGCTGTCGAAAGTTGCGAGGCTCATCTTCATCATCTCGAAGAAGACCTCTTTTATCGGATAATTACGAGATCCTGCCATCACTGAATGCTCAAGGATATGTTGTAACCCTGTATCGTCAAATGTAGGGGTTATCGGACTGATTGAAAACCAGTTTCTGGTGTCGTCCGTATAGAGATGAAGCAGTCGTGCGCCGCTGTGTGGATGCGAGAGTTCTATTGCGACTGCCCGCAATTCGTCAATGGGTGTGACGGCTTTCACCTCAAAGCCGTGAAGGTATTGTCCTGGGGAAAGGTTAACGGACAGATATTGGGAATCCGTGGTGTCTTGTGCGGATGCGTTGCGATCAATACGCCCTTTTGAATTCATCTTGACCTCCGAGTTTTTGTATTTTAGGAATGCAAACCGGTAAATGTCTAAGTGTTTTTGGAGCACCGGTTATATACGCTGTTTATATAGAGACCTCTAACGCAAAAAAGACAGTGAAAATTTTGTATGGGATTCTCACTGTCTGATTTATGCGTGTGAAATGTGTCTATTTGCGGCTCAATTATTAATAGCGCACTTTAGAGCCGAAAAAGGAGCATGATTTTGTAAAAATCATAAAAACGATGGGGTTTTACTCACTCCAGATGCCGATTTCACGATAGAAACGGATCGCACCCGGATGGAAAGATGTACCGGTATCCCTAACGACATTTTTCGGATTAATCGCATTTCCAGCCTTGTGTCGTTCAACGACTTCCGCGCGGTTCGTATACAAGGTCTTCGTGAATTCATAGACCATGTTTTCATCGGCGTTCTCGGCAGTAATCAGATGCATCGCGCCGACGTTCATACTCGCGAACGCTTCCGTCTGCCTGTTATAGGTGTCAGCGGGGATGGTCATGGCATTAAAGAAGGGATATTCTTCAAAGAGGGACTGTTTCGCTGCTGCGTCGAACGGGATGAAGAAGATATTCTGAGACGTGCTGGCTTGCGTGACAGCCGGTGTCGGGATCGCACCACCGATGAATGCTGCGGCAGCGGAACCGTCTGCTAACAGGTCTACGGAACCGATGTAGGTGCTATTGAGCGGTGTAAAGTCTTCGTAAGTGACACCGTGTGCGGCTAATATCGGTCTCAGGAAGTACTCGAACCCTGCACCTGCAGGACCGACAACGACGCGCTTCCCCGAAAAATCTTGGATTTTACGGATACCTGAAGACTCCGGTGTAATAAACAGACCGACGTTCGGAGCGAGTGTCATGACACTACGGATGGCGTGTTCCGTTCCCCAATCACCTTCACCGCGCACCGCAAAATAGGAGATGGCGGCGTTAGCGAGTGCAAACTCCAGTTCACTGTTCACGATACGGCGGATGTTCTCCTGTGTGCCTTTGGTGGCTTCGGCAGTGACTTCCCAACCCGCTGAAGGTGCGTTACCAGCGACGACTTCAGCAATCGCGGAACCGACGACGAAAAAAGCACCACCAGCAGGTGCCGTACCGACACTGATATACTGGCGTTTTGTAGACGTATCGTTTACTAACTCGGTAGTAGTGTCTTTTTGATCGCCTTGGGTGGTGTCGCGTTTTGCAGCGTTATCGCACCCGAAGGTAAAGATAACACAGATAATCGTTAAATAGCACAAGATGGATCGCATAAAATTCTCCTGTTTTCTATGATGTGGCACGGGTTTCGGTATCAGCCGAGCGGCATCTCAGGTGGGAACGGACACATCTCCGCCATATCGGGGAAGATATGCGTTACGTCTTTTCTGAAGACATCGCCACTCAGGATGTCAACGATACCGCCTTGATGCTCTGGATATTCTGATAGGAACCGTGCGAAACTAAATTCTTTTGTGTAAAATGCGTAAACGAGTTTCCTGAACGCCTCCATTCCGTTTACGAATGCCGGTCCGAAACTGCCGAGTTGCGCTTCGGAGAAGTCGTCTTTTCGGAAGGCTTCGATGATGACATCCGCCGCCATCTCACCCGATTTGAGAGCGAGGAACAGTCCTGTTGAGTAGACGGGGTCCAAGAATCCGAACGCGTCGCCTACCAAGACCCAGTTGTCGCCTGCGATACGGCTGGCACGATAGGAAAAGTCTTTCGTGGTTTGGATCGGGAGCAGCTGCTTCGCGCCTTCGAGTCTTTGTTTCAATGGAGCGCACTTCTCAAGTTCTTCGGTGAAGATTTTCTGTGTGTCGAGTTTACCGTCGGCATCTCTCCGGTTTTGGAGGAGGTAACCTAATTCGCCTACAACACCGATACTTGTCCGGTTGTAGGGGAGTGGGATTGACCAGAACCAAGAGTCTTTTTCTTCGGTGTGTAGGATAAGTGTGGCACCCTCGTCGATGCCTTCGTCTCTATGTCCGCCCTCGTAGTGCGTAAAGAGCGATGCCATCTTGAGATTCGGTTCAATCGTGTTCAGGTTCAGTTGTCTTCCGATGAGCGACCGTTGCCCGGTGGAATCGACGATAACCGTTGCGTTGAGCGTTTCACGGGTGCCGTCTGTATTCTGTGTTAGGACACCGGTTGCTGTGTCCCCATCAAAGAGGACTTCTCGCACACCGACCCCACGGCGCACTGTTACGCCTTTCTCTTCGGCGTTCTCCAGAAGCATCTGATCGAACTCGCTCCGTAGGACCTGCCATGTGACGGCACTCTCATGCGGATTGGTTTGAAAGAAGTAGAACGGCGTGGAGCCTTTGCCGGAACGTGAATAGAACTGTACGCTGTATTTCTGTGGAAAATGGCTTGTGCGTAGTTTTTCGAGCATACCGAGCCGTTTGAAGGTCCAGTATGTCGCGGGGATCAGGGATTCACCGATTTTGAATGTCGGTTCGGCTTCCCGTTCAAGGAGCAGCACGCTGTATCCTTGTTCAGCGACAAGCGTTGCGACGGTGCTACCCGCAGGCCCGCCTCCGATAACGATGGTGTCGTAGTTTTGGTGTGTGTTCATTTACGCATATTTATAGTAAACGTTAGAATTAATG